>NZ_JBXARS010000003.1:0-548040 GCF_058808515.1 Bacillus sp. GW821-FHT11D08 | reverse complement strand
GCTGAAGGGATCGGTCTTGAAAACCGACAGGGGTGTCAAAGCCCGCGGGGGTTCGAATCCCTCTTCCTCCGCCATATCTAATTTAATTATCATCGCGGGGTGGAGCAGTTCGGTAGCTCGTCGGGCTCATAACCCGAAGGTCGCAGGTTCAAATCCTGCCCCCGCAACCAAAAAATGGTCCGGTAGTTCAGTTGGTTAGAATGCCTGCCTGTCACGCAGGAGGTCGCGGGTTCGAGTCCCGTCCGGACCGCCATTTATAAAAAGGCTCGGTAGCTCAGTTGGTAGAGCAACGGACTGAAAATCCGTGTGTCGGCGGTTCGATTCCGTCCCGAGCCACCATTTAATTTAATATTGTTTTGGCGGTTGTGGCGAAGTGGTTAACGCACCAGATTGTGGCTCTGGCACTCGTGGGTTCGATTCCCATCAATCGCCCCAAACAACATGCGGGTGTAGTTTAGTGGTAAAACCTCAGCCTTCCAAGCTGATGTCGTGGGTTCGATTCCCATCACCCGCTCCATTTTTATATTGTCATGGGCCTGTAGCTCAGCTGGTTAGAGCGCACGCCTGATAAGCGTGAGGTCGGTGGTTCGAGTCCACTCAGGCCCACCATGATGATTTTTCCACAGTAGCTCAGTGGTAGAGCTATCGGCTGTTAACCGATCGGTCGCAGGTTCGAATCCTGCCTGTGGAGCCATACGGAGAAGTACTCAAGTGGCTGAAGAGGCGCCCCTGCTAAGGGTGTAGGTCGTGTAAGCGGCGCGAGGGTTCAAATCCCTCCTTCTCCGCCATAAGGCCCGTTGGTCAAGCGGTTAAGACACCGCCCTTTCACGGCGGTAACACGGGTTCGAATCCCGTACGGGTCATTAAAAAAACCTTGCATACTATGCAAGGTTTTTTATTATGCGTTCATAGTGTAAATGGTAAAAGACAAGTATGTGGCAAAAGCGCTCCATAATAAATAAGGAACCAGAAGCCAGGCTGAAGCTTTACTGTATTTACCGGCAATGAGCAACAGAATGAGTGTTGTCACAGCCACAAGCAGGCAATCGATAGATGCAGCAAGCAAATTTTTCTGTGTGAATTGAAAATAGCTGAATCCTTGATTCACGATATAATTGATGAGAAGCATCACCCAAAAAGCTTTGGATTCTTTACATGAAAACTTTGCGTATATCAAGGCTGCTGAGAGCGAAATAAGCGCAAACAAAACCGCCCATATGATGCCGATCACTGATCCGCTCGGCGTCCAGTCAGGTTTTTGCAGCGCGTCATACCATTCCCGGTCGATGGGAAAGAGAACCCCCGCTAAAGAAAACAAGACATATGTAATGATAAATACAATAATCGCACCGATATACTTCTTTTTCATTTGTTCCCTCCGTCATTCAATGTCAATACGTTAGTTCCCTTTTTTGGAAAGATTAAACCTTTTAAAAGGTTTATGCATCATTAAGTGTATGAGTTTTCAGTGTGAAAATGCAGCAAACCATTTATTTGTATTCAAAAACCCCGGCAGGCCGGGGTTTTAATCAGCATGAAGATCGCCAAAGGTCGTCATAATTCCTTCTTCGTCCAGTTCCTGTTCATATTTTTCGTGTGCTTTGCTTGGATACACGGAAATGTTTTTTCCAGTAATATCTGTCGCGATAAAGTTTTCATAATCCTCAGCATAGCCGATGTTTTCTTCTGAGTTCATTGTCATATCCCCATAGCTGAGCGGAGGATCTTCTAAATCCTGAGGCGTTTCTGAGTTTCCGTATTCCTCAACATCCTGATAAGCATCTTCACTATCGTAAGCCGCCCGGATTGATTCATCATCATCAAATTCAAACTGTCCGAACGGTGTTTCCTCTTCAATCGGCCTGTCTTTGGAAACGGCATCCTGCGAGGAATATTCCGCCAATGTCGTAGCCGTCGGCAGAGCTTCGAGTCTGTCATAAGGAATGTCCTTGCCGCTGACTTCACATGTGCCGTATGTGCCGTTTTCAATTTGCTTCAGAGAGTAATCAATATCGCGAAGGTGCTCTCGTTCATGGTCGAGCAGAGCCAGGTCTTTTTCCCGCTCGTATAATTCGGTCGCCTGATCGCCGGGATGATTGTCATAGGAAGACAATTCGCCGGATGACTGATACGGGAATTCATCAGCTAACTGAAATTGATCATTTTCTTTAAAGCGGCTCAAAATATCATGTCTGGCTTCTTCCAATTCTTTTTTTAAGTGTGTGATCTGTTCGTTTGTAAGCACATCAATCCCTCGTTTCTATGTGATGCTTACTGTTAGTATGAACGCTTTTGCGCAGAAAAATGGTGGATAAAAATAGTCATTTTCCCATGAGGAAGTAAAAGAATACAGTGATTGCCGAGAGTGGGGAAAGAAAATTCAAGTTTGTTTCTTTATTCATTTGCGCAAAAAGGTTTATAATAAGAAATGCAGGCATTTTGTCGTGCTCAAATCTGTGTGTTTGACACAAAGTCATCACAGGTGTATTGTATTAAAAGCATTTAACGGATTATGGAGGAATGTCTCATGGTGACAACGGTGCAGCATACGTTCCGAGAGGAAGCAGATCATGCATTACATAAAGCCAAACAAGTCAACCATGCTGTCTTATTGAGCTATTCAAGACGTATTGCGTCTTTAGACCCTCTATCATTTTTCAAAGACGGAGCAAAAAAATATAAAGGCAAACGATTTTTTTGGTCAGAACCCGGTAGCGAATTAACAATAGTCGGTCTTGGCACAGAAGCGCTGTTCCAATCGAATGAAAAAAATGGAAAGCGTTATCACGACGTTTTTGAACAATGGGAGCGCTTTAAAAAGACGGCTTTTCATATTCATGAAGAAGAAGAGGCGGCGCATACCGCGGTCGGCCCTGTCTTATTCGGCGGTTTTTCATTTAATCCCGCTGAAGAGAGAGGAGACGAATGGAACGGGTTCGAAGAAGGACTGTTCTTTATCCCCTCACTCATGCTGACAAAGACGGCAGATGGTGATTATTTAACCGTCAATCAATGGGCGGCAGACGGTAATCAGGCAGAAGATACGCTGAAACGTCTGAAATCTTTTTCGGAAGCTTTTTCAGTTTCTTCAATCGAGTATGAAGAATATCCTGTTTTAACAAAAGCGGAAGAACTTGATGTGGAAAACTGGCTTGAAGCCATTAAAACAGCAACAAATGATATGAAAGCAAATCAATATGATAAAGTCGTGCTGGCAAGGGAAGTCGTTTTGTCATATGATGGGCCTATTCCGGCGGAGAGCGTTGTCCGCAAGCTTTTGACGGACCAAACGACAAGCTATGTTTTTGCGGTTGAGCAGGGAGATAAATGCTTTGTCGGCGCTTCACCGGAACGGCTGATCAAAAAATCCGGCAAAGACGTCATGTCTACCTGCCTGGCAGGTTCTATTAAGCGCGGAGAAAGTCAACAAGAAGATGACCGTCTCGGCAAAGAGCTGCTGCATGACGAAAAAAATCTCGCGGAACATGATTTTGTGGTTCAGATGATACACGATTCTTTCTTGTCGAGCTGCAGCGATGTGAAAAAGCCTGCAGGTCCGCAATTATATAAAACAAAAAGTGTTCAGCATCTATATACACCGATCACAGGCCATCTTAAAACGTCCGCTTCCCTGTTTGATTTAATTGAAAAGCTGCATCCCACACCGGCATTGGGCGGAGCTCCCCAGCAGAAAGCTGTTGAAGTTATCGCTGATATTGAACCGATGACACGCGGATGGTACGCGGCCCCGATCGGCTGGATGGACGGCAGGGAAAACGGAGAATTTGTCGTGGCTATCCGATCAGGGCTGATTGAAGGCAAAAGTGCGCGGCTTTTCGCAGGCTGCGGCATTGTTGAAGATTCAGATCCGCAATCAGAATATGAAGAAACACAAATTAAACTAAAGCCGATGATCTCTGCTTTAGGAGGTGAAAGGCTTTGACAAACCCGATTACACATTATATCGGAAGCTTTATTGATGAATTCGCTTTATCGGGTGTCACCGACGCAGTTGTTTGCCCGGGGTCGAGGTCAACTCCCTTGGCGGTTTTGGTGGCGGCCCACCCGGATATTCAAGTCCATATACAGATTGATGAACGATCCGCAGGTTTTTTCGCACTCGGTCTTGCAAAAGCCCGCCAGCGTCCGGTCATGCTGATTTGTACGTCAGGAACGGCGGCGGCTAACTTCTATCCGGCCGTGATTGAAGCTCATTATTCAAGAGTGCCTCTTATTGTCCTGACTGCTGACCGGCCTCATGAATTGAGGGAAGTGGGGGCGCCTCAGGCGATTAACCAGCATTTTCTGTTCGGTAACTTTGTTAAGTTTTTCACAGACTCGGCTCTGCCTGAGGAAAATCCTCAAATGCTGAGCTATATCAGAACATTGGCCGGCAGAGCCGTAAGTGAAGCCGGGAAGCGCCCGATGGGGCCAGTCCATATCAATGTGCCGCTCAGAGAGCCTTTGATGCCGGATTTATCAGCCGGACCTTTTGATAGAATGAGAAAGGGGCGGCACGTCTCAGTCACAACAGGGATTCAGTCAGCTGATCAAGATTCTCTCTGTCATATTACAGAGCGTCTTGCGGGGACCGAAAGAGGTATGATCGTCTGCGGCGAAATTCACGGTGAAGCAGAAAAGCAGCAAATCATCGCGCTTGCCGAGATGCTTCAGTTCCCGATTTTGGCTGATCCGCTTTCAAACCTCCGAAACGGGGAGCATGATAAGACGCTGATTATTGATGCTTATGACTCGTTTTTAAAAGATGAAGAAATAAAAGAGGCGCTGCGTCCGGACGCTGTGATCCGCTTCGGTCCGATGCCGGTTTCCAAACCGCTCTTTTTATGGCTCAGAGATGATCCTGCCATTGAGCAGTTTATCGTCGATGAAGACGGAGGATGGAGAGATCCCACCCAGGCCGGCGCGCATATGATTCATTGCCATCCGTCGGTGTTTTTGGAAGCGGTCCGTTCAGCTGAAACCGGAAAGCGGCCGTCCGGATGGCTTGAGAAATGGCAGTTTGTCAATGAGCGTTTCCGGAGTCATTTACAGGACGCGAGCATGGATGATTTATCATTTGAAGGAAATGTATATCGTCAGCTTCAGTACCTTGTCCCTGAAGGCAGTTCGATTTTTGTCGGCAACAGCATGCCGATTCGCGACGTGGATACGTTCTTTGAAAAACAAGATCGTTCCTTCCGTGTTTATGCCAACCGCGGCGCTAACGGAATTGACGGAGTTGTCTCCTCGGCTATGGGACTGTGTGAAGGTACAAAAGCTCCTGTCACGCTTGTCATTGGAGATTTATCGTTTTACCATGATTTAAACGGGCTGTTAGCGGCTAAAAAACTTGGAATTCCGCTTACGGTTATTTTAATAAACAATGATGGCGGCGGGATTTTCTCGTTTTTGCCGCAGGCATCTGATAAGACTCATTTTGAAGAACTGTTCGGTACGCCGACGGGCCTTGATTTCCGGCATGCCGCCGCACTGTACGGCGGGACGTATACTTGCCCTGAGACATGGGAAGCATTTAAGGATGCGTATCAGCCGCAGGCGGACAAGCCCGGACTTCATATAATCGAGCTGAAAACAGATCGGACATCAAGAGTTCAATTCCATCGCGATCTGCTGCAGGCCGCAGTGCGGGAAGTGAAAAAAGAATGGAAACTGTAACAGTTAAAACGGCCGACGGCGTATGCTATCGTGCTGCTGATAGCGGACACGAATCATCTGAAACTATTGTTTGTCTGCATGGATTTACGGGCAGCAAAGAATCATGGATGTTTTTACGCGGCATGTTTCCCGGCGAACGAATGGTGATGATTGACTGCCTGGGCCACGGGGAGACAGACGCGCCTGTGCAAGCGGCAAGGTACAGTGCGAGCCGGCAGGTTGCGGACCTTGCCGCCGTTTTTGACCAATTAAAACTTCACAAAGTGAAACTTATTGGTTATTCTATGGGGGGAAGACTTGCGTATTCCTTTGCACAGGCATTTCCGCATCGGGTGTCAGCGCTTGTCTTGGAAAGTACAACTCCGGGCCTCAGCACGCTTCAGGAACGCAAAAAGCGGATTCAGTCAGACCGGAAGCTTGCTGACTTTATATTGCAGGAAGGTATAACATCGTTTGTCGATTATTGGGAGGGCATTCCGTTGTTTGCCACGCAGCTTTCTCTGCCGGACAGCATAAAGGCGTCCATCCGTGCCGGCAGGCTGAAAAATAATCCGTCCGGACTTGCAGGCAGCCTGCTCGGAATGGGGACGGGCTCACAGCCTTCCTGGTGGGAGGCATTACACCGCATCAAAGCGCCCGTTCTGCTCATATGCGGAGAATGGGATGAAAAGTTTTGCGTTATTAATCAAAAGGTGCATAACCTGCTCCCATCAAGTAAAATAGAGGTTGTCAAAAAGGCGGGGCACACGGTACATGTGGAACAGCCGCGAATTTTTGGTAAGATAGTAAGTGAGTTTTTATACGGCTTATAAAGCATAAAGAAAATAGCTTTTCGGCCGGACTCAGGCAAAAATGAAGGAGGTCATATCAATGGCTGCAGAATGGAAAAGTGAACGTCAGTACGATGAAATCCTGTACGAGACGTATAACGGTATTGCAAAAATAACAATTAACCGCCCGGAGGTACATAACGCATTTACTCCTAAGACGGTATCAGAAATGATTGACGCGTTTGCTCGTGCGCGTGATGACTCCAATATTGGTGTCATCGTTCTTGCGGGAGCGGGAGATAAAGCATTCTGTTCAGGCGGAGACCAAAAAGTCCGTGGTCACGGCGGATATGTCGGAGACGATCAGATCCCGCGTCTGAATGTGCTTGATCTTCAGCGTTTGATCCGTGTTATTCCTAAACCGGTCGTAGCGATGGTATCAGGCTATGCCATCGGCGGAGGCCATGTGCTTCATGTCGTCTGTGATTTAACGATTGCGGCCGATAACGCGATTTTCGGCCAAACCGGACCGAAAGTGGGAAGCTTTGATGCAGGTTACGGCTCAGGTTACCTGGCGCGTATCGTCGGACATAAGAAAGCCCGTGAAATCTGGTACTTGTGCCGTCAATACAACGCGCAGGAAGCGCTCGACATGGGGCTTGTCAATACAGTTGTCCCATTAGAGAAACTTGAAGAGGAAACAATTAAATGGTGTGAAGAAATGCTTGAGAAAAGCCCTACAGCCCTTCGTTTCCTTAAAGCGGCATTTAACGCTGATACAGACGGCCTCGCCGGAATTCAGCAATTTGCAGGAGATGCAACGCTTCTTTATTACACGACTGACGAAGCGAAAGAAGGCCGCGATTCCTTTAAAGAGAAACGCAGTCCCGATTTCGGTCAATTCCCTCGTTTTCCGTGATCAGATGACACTACGAAACAGCTTGAGCCGCTCTGGTCCAAGCTGTTTTCTTTTCAAAAACAGTACTTTTACCTCGGAGATGATAACATGCTGACAGAACAGCCGAATTGGCTCATTCAAAGGGCTCAGCTGACACCAGAGAGAATCGCTCTCATATTTGAAAACAAGCAGATGACATTCAGAGAATTATATCATGCTTCTAAACAAATGGCCGCGCGGCTGTCCAAATACTGCTCGCTTAAAAAAGGAGACCGGGCCGCGATTTTGCTTTCTAACAGACCAGAAATGGTTTATGCCGTTCACGCCTGTTTCTTATTAGGGGCGGAAGCTGTGCTGTTGAATACGAAGCTCTCAAAACAGGAACGGATGTTTCAGCTCAAAGATTCACAGGCTAAGCTTTTATTGACGGAGGACGGTTTTTGCCGTGAAGAATATGAATCTGCGGTCGCCGCCGCAGACGTGGACGAGCTGCAGGCTGAAGAGGCGGGAGACATTGAACCTGAAGCTCATGTAACGCTTGATGATACGGCGACTCTTATGTATACGTCAGGAACAACGGGAAGGCCGAAGGGGGTGCAGCAGACTTTCGGTAATCATTATTCCAGCGCTGTATCGTCTGCGCTGAATCTGGGGGTCACGGAGCGGGACCGCTGGCTTATTGCGCTGCCGCTGTTTCATATCAGCGGTCTGTCTGCGCTGTTTAAGTCGGTCATTTACGGCATGCCTGTCGTGCTTCATCAAAAATTTTCTGTCACTGATGTGCTGGACAGCATCAGCTCCCATCAGGTCACGATCATTTCAGCGGTGCAGACCATGCTTTCGGGCCTGCTTGCGGAAACTGAACAATGTCCTGAATCACTGCGCTGCATTTTGCTTGGCGGGGGTCCGGCACCACTGCCGCTCCTTGAAGAATGCCGCAGGAAACAATTTCCGGTATTTCAATCTTACGGCTTGACTGAAACCTGCTCACAGATTGTCACGCTTTCTCCGGAATTCAGTATGGACAAGCTCGGCTCGGCCGGTAAACCGCTGTTTTCATGCGAAATTAGAATTGAAAAAGACGGAAATCCTTGTGCGCCGTTTGAACACGGTGAAATTACGGTGAAAGGCCCGAATGTAATGAAAGGGTATTATCATCGTGACGACGCAAACCAGGCCGCTTTTCATAATGGATGGTTTAAAACGGGCGATCTTGGATATTTGGATGATGAAGGGTTTTTATACGTGCTGGACAGGCGGTCGGACCTCATTATTTCAGGCGGAGAGAACATCTACCCGGCAGAAGTGGAAGCGGCGCTGCTTGCCCATCCGGCTGTAGCGGAGGCCGGTGTTTCGGGAGCCGAAGATCCGAAGTGGGGGAAAGTGCCGCATGCTTTTCTCGTGCTGACTTCTTCTGTCAGTTCTGAGGAGCTGACCGCCTTTTGCCGTGAGCGGCTTGCAAAATATAAAATACCGGCTGCTTTTTTCGAGGTTGACGGACTCCCGCGGAACGCGTCCAATAAACTGATGAGGCATCGGCTGAATGAGCTTCGTAAAGGAGAATTGTCATGATTAAGATTGAAAAAATCACCCTTTATCATGTAAGTATGAGGCTGAAAAAACCGTTTAAAACAAGTATTGAAACGCTGCAGGATCGTAAATTTTTGATCGTGGAAGCGATCGATGAAACCGGGAGAACCGGCTGGGGGGAGGTATCGGCGTTTTCTTCTCCGTGGTATACAGAAGAAACGATTCAGACATGCGCGCATATGCTGAGAGATTTTTTCATCCCAAATGTCGTAGGCCGCGAGTTTTTCCATCCGTCAGAAGTTCCTGACAGTCTCGCGCGTTTCAAAGGAAACCGCATGGCAAAAGCGGGGCTTGAATCAGCCGTGTGGGATCTATATGCCAAGAAAAAGGGGATATCTCTCGCAGAAGCCTTAGGGGGCAAAAGAGATAAAGTGCCCGCCGGCGTGGCGGTGGGTCTGGCTTCGGCTGATGAGATGCTTCGGGAAATTGAGCAATACGTAAAAGAAGGTTATCAACGTATAAAAATAAAAATTCAGCCCGGCCATGACGTTGATCTGGTCAGATCCATCCGCAGCCGTTTTCCGAACGTACCGCTGATGGCGGATGCCAACTCGGCATATGAACTGAAAGACATCAGCAGGCTGAAAGAGTTGGATGAATTCCAGCTCATGATGATAGAACAGCCGCTTCAGGCAGATGATATTGTCGATCACCGCCACCTGCAGAAACACTTGAGAACCGCAGTATGCCTTGATGAAAGCATATGCTCATATGATGACGCGAGGCGGGCGATTGAGCTTGGGAGCTGTAAAATCATTAACATAAAACCGGCGCGTGTAGGAGGCCTGACAGAGGCTTTAAAAATACATGACTTATGCAGAGAGCATCACATGCCGGTTTGGTGCGGCGGAATGTTTGAAACCGGCATTTCGAGAGCGCAGACAGTCGCGCTTGCTTCGCTGCCGCAATTTACGATACCGGGTGATATTTCCTCATCAGACCGATACTGGGAGGAGGATATTGTCACTCCTGACATACGTATCGAAGAGGGATTCATCTCTGTTCCGGACGGCCCCGGACTGGGTGTTGAAGTCAATCAGGAAATAATGAGAAAATACGTCACCCAAATGGACGTTTTTACGACAAACAATTGATAAAAAGACATTTCAGCGAGTTGAGCTGCCTGTATGCTGCTGTTATATTGAAACTGTTCATCATCACCCCTTCCCCCGTTTGAACCGGCTGTATCAGCCGGTTTTTTTAATGGGCGAATGCGATGATTTTTTTATTCTTCAAACAGTGTCGGCTTTACATCGCAGGTGTTGCTTTCTGGCTGGGGCAAACATGTACATCTTGATAAAAAATTCTGTGCTTGTCATGAATGCGATACTGATCGTACCGTCTGCCGCCTATATTTGCCGACGAACCGCCTTTTTGTCATGCTTCTCATCCGCGCGGTTTTCTCCGGCTCAGGGGCTGATTTCAAAAAGGCTTGCGGCGCGGAAATGAAAAAGAGCTGTATAAAACAGCTCTTTTCTTTTATAAATCATGCGGTTTAAAGGTTTTGCAATCCGTTTCTTCACTTTTTTCAGCGGTTTCGCCTGTATGGCTGACCACATAAATCGCGTCGGCCGTGCATTTGTTTCCTCTGCCCCAATATGAACAGTTATTGACTTCACACAGAATTTTTTGGTCCATGCTGGCTCCCCTCCAAGATAAAAGGTACGCCATTAGTATGAGCCGCCCTGATTTTTGTTATTCCTCCTGGCGGATATAACGTCTGTCTTTCATAAAGAGCTTCCAGAAGAAATAAAACCCGGGAAACAAAATGATGAAAGCGACGATATACGTCATAAACAGCGCCCTGAAGGTTGCCGGCTCCGTAAATCCTGACATGACCGTAATATCCGGATAAATCATATAAGGAAGATGCGCCCGTCCGTATGCATAGCTTGCCAGAAAGTATTGAAGCGCAATGGCGATCATGGCGATTCTCGGTTTGCCGAGGTTGCGGCCGAAGCGCTTATTCGGCAAAAACAGAGCCACGCCGGCAATGATAAATGTGATGACAGACAGAATGAGCCATGTCTTGTCTTTCATCATCCCCGTATACAGCCAGCCGGCTTCAGAGCGTAATGTCAGCATAATGAAGAAGGCGAAAAGAAGCGACAGCGGCCCTGTTAGTAAAGAGCTCCGTCTGTAGATGCGGTACGCATGCTCCTCTTCCGCAACATTTGAAAAATCGGCCAGAAGCAGTGAAGATAAAAATAAAGTGCTTAAAATGGCAAAGCCGATAAACGCATACGCATTAAGGCTTGTAAAGACATTTGCCAAATTCAGTTGATACACTCCGCCCGTCTTCTCAATAAACCCTCCGTGTGTGACCGGAAGGACCAAAATCAGCACAGCGGGAATAATGAAGCCCGAAATTCCGGAGATATATCTCATGATTTTTCTTTCCTTCGCCGTATTGGAGAAAACGAGAAAGCCGCTGCGGATGGCTAAAAGCAGCAAAATAATACTCCCCGGGATCAATAAAACGGTTCCCAGCACGAAGGTTGCCCCTGGAAAGAAGCTGAATAGGGCGACAACGATTGCGACGATAAAGACGTTGGTCACTTCCCATGTCGGGGACAAATAACGGTTGGCGATGTTTGTCGCCTTTGTTTGTTCTTTATTTAAATAAATCATCGACCAAAAGCCGGCTCCGAAGTCCATCGTTGCCATGACCGCGTAGATAAACACGAAGCCCCATACGATTGATATCGCAATGAGAGCATCCATGGTAATGTCCATTTTAATTCAGCCCTTTCTATAGTTAGGATTCCGCCGCTTTTACATCCTCCTCAACGGGATGTTTGCGGAAATAATAAAGCAGCACATAAATGACTGCGGCTGCCAAAATGGCGTAAACGACCGTAAACAGGATGAACAGCAAACCGATTGAACCGGTTGTCGTGACGACATCAGACGTTTTCAAGAGATGGTAAATCACCCATGGCTGCCGCCCCGTACAAGCGAATATCCACCCGAATTCAATTCCGATCAGACTGAGCGGTCCTGCGGTTAAAAATAAAATCAAAAGCCAAGTCGGAAAGCTGTCTTTCTTTAAAATTTTTCTCCACACGATGCCGATGATTGAGTACAAAATGAGCAGCATTCCGATGCCGACCATTCCGTTAAACAGTGTATGGATGAATAAAGGCGGCCACTCGTCTTTCGGAAACGCGTTCAATCCTTTGACGACGGTATCAAAGCTGTTTGCAGCCAAAAAGCTTAAAGCCCACGGCACTTCTATCGCCCATTTTACTTTTTCTTCTTTTGCATCAGTAAAACCCCCGATCGCAAGCGGAGCGTGTGATCTAGTTTCAAACAGCCCTTCTGCGCCCGCAAGCTTCTCAGGCTGGTATTCGTAAAGAAGCTGGGCTGACTCGTGACCGTTTAAAGAGGCAATAATGGAGAATATCCCTCCGATCGTTAAGGCGAGCAGCAGCGCTTTTCGGTGAAAGCGGTATACCTGCTCCTGTTTTCTCGTTCTCAGCATTTTATAAGCCGCAACTGACGCAACGATAAATGCACCGGTCATGAAAGCCGTCAGTACGACATGGCCCGCGGTGGTGAAAAAGCTTGGATTAAAAAACGCTGCCCAAGGTTCGACGTCAGTGATTTTGCCGTTTAAAATTTTAAAGCCGGCCGGCGTTCCTTCAAATGCGTGAACATTTGTGATTAAGACGGCAGATGCCGCGGCGCCGATCAAAACGAAAATAACGGCAATGATGCGCATCGCCGGAGTCAGCCGGTCAGCGGCGTAGACATAAATGGACATAAACAGCGCTTCGATAAAGAAAGCATAAATTTCAATCTGAAACGGGAGTGACATCACCCTGCCGATGACCTCCATAAATCCGGGCCACAAAAGGGCAAGCTGTGTACCCGCGATCGTTCCGGTCGGTATCGCCACGCCGAGCAGAACAGCCTGCGCCTTCGTCCACCTTTTCGCCATAATGGCATAATGCGGATCTTTTGTTTTTTGATAAATCAATTCAGCCATTAAAATCATCAGAGGCAAGCCGACACCAAGCGTCGCAAAAATAATATGAAAGCCCATGGTTGTCCCGAACAGACTTCTGGCTAATACTAAATCATCCACGATCATAAACCGCCTTTCTAAATTACCGTTTTATGTAATGTGGTTATATTATTTGCTGAAGCGATTAGATTATTCTTCCGATTCCATATATGTGCAGGGTTTAGAAATCAAGGGATCAGGGCATATATGATTGACAAGCGGTTATTTAAGGTTTAAAATAAAACGTAATTATTACGATTTGATAAAGGGAGATCAGTATGAAAAAAGATATTCATCCGGATAACCATCAAGTGATTTTTCAAGATGTGAACAGCGGCTACCGCTTTTTAAGCCATTCTACGAAAAAATCAGAGGAAACGGCAGAGTGGGAAGACGGAAAGACATACCCGCTGATTAAAGTAGAGGTCAGCTCAGATACGCATCCATTTTATACAGGCCGCCAAAAATTCAACGAAAAAGGCGGGAGAGTCGAACAGTTCAACAAAAAATACAATATGGGGAAATAAGACAAGCCCAATGGGACTTGTCTTATTTATTGAGCACTTTGTCATCCGTGCGGGGAGTGACGAAATGACCCGTCTTATGTTATATTGTGAATAAAAAAGCAGAAAGGAAACACCAAGATGAGTCTTCTAAACGATATCATGCAATTTAATGAGCAGTTCACTAAAAACAAAGATTATGAAAAATACCAAACATCTAAATTCCCGGATAAAAAGATGGCGATTTTGTCCTGTATGGACACACGTCTTGTAGAATTGCTTCCGCATGCGATGAACATGCGAAACGGCGATGTGAAAATTATTAAAAGTGCCGGCGCGCTTGTCGCCCACCCGTTCGGAAGTATCATGCGCAGCCTTTTAGTGGCCGTATACGAATTAAACGCCGATGAAGTCTGCGTTATCGGCCACCATGATTGCGGCATGAGCAAAATCAACAGCGAGGATATGCTCGATAAAATTATCGACCGGGGTATTCCGAAAGAGCGGATTGACATGCTGAAGCACTCAGGAGTTGATCTTGATCAATGGCTGAAAAGCTTTGATTCAGTAGAAGCGAGTGTTACAGACAGCGTAAACGTCATTAAACACCATCCGCTATTCCCTGACAATGTGCCGGTGCACGGTCTGGTGATTGATCCTGAAACCGGTAAACTTGATCTGGTGATCGACGGCTACCAGCATATGGACTAATGTTTTTCTTTTTTGTCCGGTACGGGATCAACACCGCCCGGATGAAAAGGGTGGCACTTTAAAATCCGCTTCAGTGTCAGCCATCCGCCTTTTAATGCGCCGTGAGTCTTGACGGCTTCGATTCCGTACTGCGAACACGTCGGATAAAAGCGGCATGACGGCGGCGTCAGCGGAGAGATGAACTTCTGGTATCCGCGGATTAAAGCAATCATTATGGTTTTCATCAAAATACCACCTTTCTGATGCTAGTATAGAAAAAAAATTTCAGATTGAAAAGCTTCCGCCACAATTCTTATCGGAAAACTGTGTTATAATGGATGCATATTCTGAAAAAAAGGGAGTGCCATTATGCCTTCAGTAGAAAGTTTTGAGCTTGACCATAATGCGGTTGTGGCTCCGTATGTAAGACATTGCGGAGTGCATAAAGTCGGAACAGACGGCGTCGTGAATAAGTTTGACATTCGCTTCTGCCAGCCGAACAAACAGGCGATGAAGCCGGATACGATTCATACGCTTGAGCACTTGCTTGCGTTTACGATTCGCACACATTCTGAGAAATACGATCACTTCGACATCATAGATATCTCACCGATGGGCTGCCAGACAGGCTATTATCTTGTTGTCAGCGGCGAGCCGACAGCGGAAGAAATTGTAGACCTGCTTGACGCTACGCTGAAAGAAGCCATCGATATTACGGAGATTCCGGCGGCCAACGAAAAACAGTGCGGCCAGGCGAAACTTCATGATTTAGAAGGCGCGAAACGTCTGATGCGTTTCTGGCTGTCACAAGATAAAGAAGATTTGCTGAAAGTGTTCGGATAAAAAACAGGCCTTTTTGCTGACATGCAAAAAGGCTTTTTTACATATTTCTAAAAAATGTCACACCTTATGTGTAAGCGTTTGCTAAAATAGAAGCAAACATGAAGGAGTGATGGGATGAAACGGGCTGTATTGGCAGGTATGTGCGGTATGGTATTTCTATTATCTTCCTGCGGGGGCAATTCGGACAAAACCTCCGCGGATGAAGAGCCTAAAGCGCTTGAGGTCAAGCTTACAGGACCGGAAACGGCAGCACCGCATGAAAAAGCGGAATACAAGGCGGAGGTTTTTTACGGCGGCAAGCGTGTCACGGATGCGGATGAAGTCATGTTTGAAGTATGGAAAGAAGGAAAAAAAGGCAGCAGCAAAACAAGCAAGGCCAAGGAGGAAAAAGGGGCGTATCACCTGCGGACTGAATTTGATGAAGAGGGTGTGTATACCGTTCAATCCCACGTAACGGCAAAACAGCAGCATAATATGCCGACTGTAAAAGTGCGTGTCGGGGATGCTAAGGCTGCCGATGATTCCTCCGGCCATGAGGAACAGACGCATCATCATTAAGGATTTTTTTTATCCGTCAAGCCTTTTGATGCGTCCTCCGGCGGGTCAATCGTATGTTTTACATTATAAGCTCTTACAGTCGACCAGATGGATAAAAGCAGCACGGCGAGCACGATAAGAAAGCCGAAGCTCAGAAGAAGCAGCATGAAATCCCTCCTTTTTAACAAATCATAACATATTTTCCATCCGTAAAATCAAGGGCTAAAAATTTATGTTTTAACACACGATATATAGGGTATATCAATAGTAAACCAAAGGAGGAAGATAGGCATGTCAGAAAAACTATTGGATGCAGTCAATAAGCAAGTTGCAAACTGGACGGTCATGTATGTGAAATTACATAATTATCATTGGTACGTCAAAGGGAAGGACTTTTTCACATTGCATGAAAAGTTCGAGGAGCTGTATAACGAAACGGCTACATATATTGATGATCTGGCAGAACGTCTGCTGGCATTAAACGGCAAGCCGATCGGCACAATGACGGAATCATTGAAGACAGCGTCTGTAAAAGAAGCGGAAGGCAATGAGAGCGCAGAACAAATGGTACAGAACATTTATGATGATTTCACTGTCATTGCGGAAGAGCTGAAAAGCGGCATGGATCTCGCAGATGAGGTAGGAGACGAAACGACCGGTGATATGCTGCTTGCCATTCACCAGAATATCGAAAAACATAACTGGATGCTGAAAGCGTATTTGGGATAATCAACAAGGGAAGACCGGGGCTATAAAGCACTCGGTCTTTTATTTGGCTGCCGAAGAGAGGTGTTGTCCATTTTTCTGAAAAATCCAGTCCGTTCCATTCACTTTTCATAGAATAATGTAAGGCCGTTTCTGTGAAAGGATGTTGGATCAAGTGGGCAAAGACTTTGGCATCTTTTCGTTTTTTGCAGTGATCGTGTCGGCAGCGGGGTTTTTCTTCGGAGGTTTTCAGTATTCGTTTCTGATTTTGCTATCGGTCATGGCGATTGAGTTTATCAGTACAAGCTTAAAAGAATCTCTTTTGCAGCAGCTGAGCGCAAGAAAGCTTTTTGCGCGGCTGGTCAAAAAAATCGTGACCCTGGCATTAGTCTCAGTTTGCCATTTTTTTGACCAGCTGCTTCATACCGAAGGCGCCATCCGTAATTTGGCTATCATGTTTTATATCTTATACGAATCGGTTCAGATCGTGATTACGGCAAGCTCGCTGGGCATACCGGTTCCGCAGGTGCTCGTCGACCTATTGGATACTTTGAAAAATAAATTCAAGCGCAAACCGTAACATTTGCTTCAAAGGAGGCTATACTAGCGGGTATGATGGTTTTCCTCTGAATTTTTGATAAAGGGCTTCCGAACAAACGCAACTGTGGTATGATGTATGGAAGATATGAAGGAACGGATTAGAGGGATAAACATGTACGAGTTTAAAGACTATTATCAGAACACTGTTCAGCTCTCCTTTGAACACCAGCCTTTTTCAGACAGCCCGAAGCACGTATGGGTCATATGCCGATATGGAGATAAGTGGCTTTTGACTGAGCACGAAGACCGGGGGTTTGAATTTCCGGGCGGAAAAGTGGAGCCGATGGAATGTGCGGAGGAAGCGGCCCTGCGCGAGGTGAAAGAAGAAACCGGCGCCGCGGTAAGACATCTGAAGTACGTCGGACAGTATAAAGTTCTCGGCAGGGAAAAGGTAATCGTGAAGAATATTTATTTTGCCGATATTGAAAAGCTTGAACAACAGGCTGACTATTTTGAAACAAAGGGGCCGGTGCTGTTCAGCGAACTGCCGGAGAATCTCCCGCGAAATAAAAAATTCAGTTTCATTATGAAAGATTCGGTGCTTCCGATCAGTCTGAAAAAGCTGAAAGAGGACGGCGTATTTCAATCATAAAAACGAAGACCCGGCGTTTACGCACGGGTCTTTTTTAAATTTTTCCATTCGTCCATTTTCTTTCTAACAGTTCGACTCCCTGATACATCAATGTCGCAAAAATCGCGATGATCAGAAGGCTTAGGAACACAAGAGTGAAATTGAAGACCTGGAATCCGTAAATGATCATGTAGCCCAGACCTTTTTCGGAAACGAGAAACTCGCCGACGATGACACCGACCCAGGATAAACCGACGTTCACTTTAAGCGCGGAAATAATCGCGGGGGCGCATGCCGGCAGAATGACTTCTTTAAACATGATGCTTCTTTTCGCTCCGAAGGTTTTCATCACCTTAATATAGTTTTCATCCACTTCCTGAAAAGCCGTAAAGACGACGATTGTCGTGATAATGACACTGATGACTGCTCCCATGGCGACAATGCTTGTGAAATTCGGTCCGAGTGCCACGATGAGAATCGGTCCGAGTGCGACCTTCGGCATCGCGTTTAAAATGACGAGGTACGGGTCTAAAACCCGGGCGAGCCTGTTTGACCACCATAACAAAGCGGCGAGGCATGTGCCGAGGAGCGTGCCGAGCAAAAAGCCGAGAACGGTTTCTCCTAAGGTTACGCCGATGTGCGCCGCAAGGGATCCGTCCGCAATCTTTTCAACTAAAAGCCTGCAAACGGCGGAGGGTGAGCTGAAGATTAACGGATCGATCCAGCCCGCCCTGCTCGATATTTCCCAGCCGGCAAAAAATACGATGAAAATGGCGGCCTGATACGCACGGATCCGGAGCTTTTCTTTTTGGTGTCTTTTCTTAAACTGCTGATGAAGCTGTTCAATCGTGCCGCTGCTGTTTTTCAAGGGAATTCAGCTCCTTCCATATGGTTTGAAACAGCGGCTGAAAGGCCGGATCCTGACGCGCGTCAAACGGATCTAAAGCCGCGAGCTCCTTAGGCACGGTGAATATTTGGTGGATGGTGCCCGGCTGATTCGAAAATAAATAGATCGTATCGCTCATGGCGATGGCTTCACCGATATCGTGGGTGACGAGCACGGCGGTTTTTTGAAAATCCTTTAATGTTCTGAAGACAAGGTTTTCCAAAGAAAGCTTCGTTTGAAAGTCCAGCGCGGAAAACGGTTCATCAAGGAGCAGCAGTCCCGGGTCCGGTGCAAGAGTTCTGGCAAGTGCCGCCCGCTGCCGCATCCCGCCTGACAGCTCTTTCGGGTATTTCTTTTCAACGCCGATTAATCCGAGCTTAGGCAGAAGGCTGAGAACTTCAGCTCTTTTTTCTTCTGTTAATGTTTTTGAAATGTGTAAACCGAGCAGCACGTTTTCCTCAATTGATTTCCAAGGAAATAAATAATCCTGCTGAAGCATATAACCGATTTGGTGTTCTTTATGGTTCGGCACGCTTCCTTCAATCAGCACCCGGCCTTGCGCAGGGGTGATAAGACCGGCCAGAATGGACAGGAGTGTTGTTTTTCCGCATCCGCTCGGTCCGAGAAAGGAGATGAAATCCCCTTTTTCAATCTGAAAATGTATATCTTTCACGGCGGTTGTCTTTTCTTTCAGCGAGAAATAAGTATGTGTTACATGATCCACATGTAAAAAAGACATTCATGTTCCTCCTATTGTTCTGAGGTGACTTTTTTGGCGATTTTTGTGTTGACGAGTTTGCTGTACGGAATGTGTTTCGGAAGCTCTCCGGCCTCATCCATAATAGATTGAAGCTGTTCCCATTCATCCTTTTGCAGAACTGGGTCTGCAGAGAATGACTTTTGTTTTTTATATCGCTCTATTGATGTTTCGATAATGGCCGGATCGGTATCGGCAAATTCCTTCTGAATCGTTTTTGCGATGTCTTTGGCCGGATGGCTTTCCACCCATTGCTGGGCGCGATAGATGGCGCGGGTGAATTTTTCCGCCGTCTTTTCATTGGTTTTCAAATAACTTTCTTTTGCCATAAAGGTTGTGTATGGCATTTGGCCGGAAGCTTCTCCGAAGGATGCGACGATATGGCCGATGCCTTCTTTTTCAAATTGGGATGCCGTCGGTTCAAACAGCTGCACATAATCACCCGTTCCGGATGCGAATGCGTTGGAAATATTGGCGAAATCAATGTTTTGAACGAGGTTAATGTCTTTTTTCGGCTCTATGTGATTCTTTTTCAGGACGTACTCACCGGCCATTTGGGGCATGCCGCCTTTTCGCTGGCCGAGAAATGTTTTTCCTTTTAAATCGCTCCATTTGAATGATTTCTCATCCTTCCGTGACACGAGAAATGTGCCGTCCGTCTGCGTCAGCTGCGCGAAGTTGATGACCGGATCTTTTGCTCCCTGCGCCTCCACGTAAATGGATGTTTCAGAACCGACCAGCGCGATATCAGACCCGTTTGACAAAAGCGATGTCATTGTTTTGTCTCCGCCCCATGTTGTTTGAAGTGACACTTGGAGCCCTTCTTTTTTAAAGAAACCTTTTGCTTCAGCGACATACAGAGGCGTATAGAAGATGGAGTGTGTGACTTCCGCCACCTTTACCTTTGTCAGACTTTCTTCCTGTCTGCAAGCCGGAAGAATGAGCAGGAAAAAGGCGCATATGACAAAAACGCAGCCCGTTTTGAGCCATTTGTTCACGGTGTAACCTCCTTGTTTTAAGCGTTAAAATAACCTTTTCTGCTTTACATATCGTATGATGGGTATAAAAAATGTGTGAGTGCCCATATTCAGGTTGGGAAAGAATAAAAAAACTGATGATATAAGGAGGCCATTGTTTTGCTGGCAGAAAAGAAAAGGTTCCCGTCTCCGAGTCCGCATATCCGCCTCTTTGAGGTATGCTATGAGTCAGAAGGGCTGAAGGTAAAGGGGCTTCTTGCCGAGCCTGCGGCGCCGGGAACATATGACGGTTTTTTATATTTGCGCGGCGGCATGAAAAATGTCGGCATGGTACGCCCCGGAAGAATCGTTCAATTCGCTTCCCAAGGCTTTGTCGTGTTTGCGCCCTATTACAGAGGCAACCAGGGCGGCGAGGGAAATGAAGATTTTGCGGGAGAGGACAGAGAGGACGCGTTTTCCGCTTTCCGCCTGCTTCGGGAGCATCCGAACGTCAGAGAAGGGCGGGTGCATATTTTCGGATTTTCCCGGGGCGGAATCATGGGGCTTTTGACCGCGATTGAAATGGGGCATCAAGCGGCTTCGCTCGTATCATGGGGCGGTGTGAGCGATATGGTGCTTACTTATGAAGAGCGGAAGGATATGCGGCGGATGATGAAGCGGGTGATCGGAGGCACGCCGAAAAAGGTGCCGGATGAATACAGATGGCGTTCGCCGTTTGAAAAAGCAGACCGCATTCAGGCCCCTGTGCTGCTCATCCATGGAGAGAATGATGAGAATGTTTCGATCGAACACGCCCGAATGATCGAGGACAAGCTGAAAGAGGCGGGGAAACCGGTGGAAACTTGGTATTACAGCGGTTTTACGCATTATTTTCCGCCGCAGGAAAACAGACGCATTGTCCGGCGGCTGGCGGAATGGATGAAGACACGGTAAGATGCCTGATTTATGATATGATAATAAAGAATAAGAGAATGAAAGGGGATTTTCATTTTGGGAATGCCTGTTGAATTTAATACCATGATTGTGACAAAAGGCAATGAAAAACGGATAGAGGAAAATATCTTTTTATTGGAGAAAGAGGGCTACCGCGTCTATCCTCTTGATATTCCGATGGACGTGCGCAAAACGAAAACCGGCGAGAAATCCGGCACCGGCGAGGTCCAAAAGCTCGAATGGGCGAACGGCCGGACAAGCATTACATACAGACTCACGTCGCTCCATTCGACAAACTGAAAAAACAAAAGCCGAGGGCATAAACGCCCTTGGCTTTTTTGATTACACGAGAGGTCCGCCGGCTTTGGCAATCGAGTCCGCATGGGAAAACTTTTTAAAGTTTTCTTTAAACTCATTGGCCAAAAACAGCGCTTTTTCGTTGTATGCTTGTTTATCGCTCCATGTGTTTTCAGGCTGAAGAACTTCATCCGGAACGCCCGGAACATGAACGGGACTGCGCAGGCCGAAAATGCTGTCTGCCGTCATGTCAGTCTGGTTCAGTCTGCCTTCAATAGCGGCCTTGACCATCGCTCTTGTATACGAAAGTTTCATCCGTTCTCCGACTCCGTACCCTCCGCCGGTCCAGCCTGTGTTGACCAGGAAGACTTGAACGCCGTGTTCGTCGATTTTATGCCCGAGCATTTCGGCATATACATGCGCCGGAAGCGGAAGGAACGGTGAACCGAAGCACGTCGAGAAAGTCGTTTGCGGAGATGTCACGCCGCGCTCGGTTCCCGCGAGTTTACTGGTGTACCCGCTTAAGAAGTGATACATCGCCTGTTCCTTCGTCAGTTTGCTGATCGGAGGAAGCACGCCGAATGCGTCCGCCGTTAAAAAGACGATCGCCTGCGGATGGCCGGCAATGCTCGGCTGCACGATATTGCCGATCATCTCAATCGGATATGCGGCTCTTGTGTTTTCCGTGTAGAAGGAATTGTCGTAATCCGCTTCACCCGTTTTTTCATCAAGCACGACATTCTCAAGAACAGACCCGAAGCGGATCGCACGAAAAATCTGCGGTTCTTTTTCCTCGCTCAGATTGATACATTTAGCGTAACATCCGCCTTCAATGTTGAAAACGCCGGAATCTGACCAGCCGTGCTCGTCATCGCCGATCAGTTTGCGGTCCGCATCGGCTGAAAGCGTCGTTTTCCCTGTGCCGGAAAGGCCGAAAAACAGGGCGACATCGCCTTTTTCACCGACATTGGCTGAGCAGTGCATCGGCAGTATATCCTGCTGCGGAAGCAGGAAGTTCATAATGGAGAATATTGATTTTTTCATTTCTCCGGCGTATTCGGTGCCGCCGATTAAAATGACGCGCTTTTCGAAAGAGACAATGATAAATGTTTCCGAATGCGTGCCGTCCGTCTCCGGATCTGCTTTAAAATGCGGAGCTGAGAGAATGGTGAAAGGCTGCGCTTGCGTGTCTCTTTCATCCGTCTCCGGTCTGATAAACAGCTGGCGCGCGAATAAATTGTGCCACGCAAATTCATTTACGACCGTAATCGGGAGTCTGTATTTTTCATCCGCTCCCGCGAATCCTTCAAACACAAACAGTTCATCCCGCTGTTTTAAGTAGCTGACGACTTTGGCGTACAGCTTTTCAAACGCCTCTTCAGAAATGGGCTGATTCACCGCGCCCCAATCAATTTGATTTTCTGTGCTTTGTTCACGGACGATAAATTTATCTTTAGGTGACCGGCCTGTATATGCGCCGGTGGTGGCGCGTACGGCGCCCGTTGATGTCAGCGTTCCTTCATTTCGGCTGATCACTTTTTCGGTAAGTTTTGGAGCCGATAAATTATGATGCACATTCGGACTTGCAAGTAATGCTTGAAGATCTGCGGTTAAATCAACTAATTTCATAAAAACCTTCCTTTGCCGGTTTATTTGTATTTCGCTGAATGTGGAATTAGTATAACATATATCTGAAAATAGTCTATACTATTTGCGGTTTTTTGTTTGTGTTTTTCCATTGCTTCCCGAAATAAAGGCGCGTAATCGCTTTAATTCATATTGACACTTTCCGCCCTTTTACGATAAGATATTTCATTGAGCGGATACTCTTATCCCGAGCTGGCGGAGGGACAGGCCCGATGAAGCCCAGCAACCGGTTTCTCTGTAAAAAAGCAGGTGAAAACACTGTGGGAAACCAAGGTGCTAACCTGATGCAAGGTTTAATATTTTCCTTGAGCGATAAGAGTGAAAGGCACACAGACCAAACCCTTTCCTCGAGTGGAAAAGGTTTTTTTATTTCATAAAATATGCCAATTAACATTCTCTGATATAGTATGACATTGTATTAAGAGGGAGCGAGTTCCGTATCATATGAAAAGGTCTTGCAAAAGATCTTTTTTCAGGAGGAAAAGTGAATGAGTAAAAACCGTCGACTATTTACATCTGAATCTGTTACTGAGGGTCATCCGGACAAAATCTGTGACCAAATTTCTGACAGTATCTTAGATGAGATTTTAAAAAATGACCCGAACGCGCGCGTGGCCTGCGAAACATCTGTAACGACAGGACTTGTGCTGGTAAGCGGAGAGATTACTACATCAACATACGTTGACATTCCGAAAACAGTCCGTGAAACGATTAAAGAAATCGGCTACACACGCGCCAAATATGGATTTGATGCGGAGACTTGCGCTGTTTTAACATCAATTGATGAACAGTCTGCGGATATCGCAATGGGTGTCGATCAGGCTCTTGAAGCGCGTGAAGGCACAATGAGCGATGCTGAAATCGAAGCAATCGGAGCGGGAGACCAAGGCCTGATGTTCGGTTATGCGTGTAACGAAACGAAAGAGCTTATGCCGCTTCCGATCTCTTTGGCGCATAAATTAGCCCGCCGTTTGAGCGAAGTCCGCAAAGAAGACATTCTTCCGTACCTTCGCCCTGACGGCAAAACGCAAGTTACCGTTGAATATGATGAAAACAACAAGCCGGTCCGCATCGACGCGATCGTCATTTCAACTCAGCACCACCCGGAAATTACGCTTGAGCAGATTCAGCGCAATCTGAAAGAGCATGTCATTAATCCTGTCGTGCCTGAGGAACTGATCGATGAAGAGACAAAATACTTCATCAATCCTACGGGACGTTTCGTAATCGGCGGACCTCAAGGTGATGCGGGTCTGACCGGCCGTAAAATCATCGTTGACACATACGGCGGATATGCACGCCACGGCGGCGGCGCATTCTCCGGTAAGGATGCGACGAAGGTAGACCGTTCTGCGGCATACGCTGCGAGATACGTAGCGAAAAACATCGTGGCAGCAGGTCTTGCTGATTCTTGTGAAGTGCAGCTTGCATACGCAATCGGCGTGGCACAGCCTGTTTCTATTTCCATCAATACATTTGATACAGGAAAAGCTTCTGAAGAAAAACTGATCGAAGTCGTACGGAATAACTTCGACCTGAGACCTGCCGGCATTATTAAAATGCTTGATTTGCGCCGCCCGATCTATAAGCAGACAGCTGCTTACGGCCACTTCGGACGTCATGATGTGGATCTTCCTTGGGAGCGTACTGACAAGGCGGATGCGCTTCGCAAAGAAGCACTAGGAGAATAATTTTATAGCCGCTTACTTAAGCGGCTTTCCCTTTTTGTAGATGCTGCCATGCTTATTTTTTACATAGCGTGAAACCAATGGCGTAACAAAGCGTCTATAAAAAGGGGGTCCAATTAGAAAATTACACTTATGGAGGCTATACTATGTGTGGATTTGTCGGTGTTTTTAATAAGCATCCATTAACTCAAACCGCAGATCAAGAAGAGCTAATCAAACAAATGAACCAAATGATCGTTCACCGCGGTCCTGACAGCGATGGGTATTATCATGACGAGCACGTCGGATTCGGCTTCAGACGGCTCAGTATTATTGACGTAGAAAACGGCGGACAGCCTTTATCATATGAAGACGAAAAATATTGGATCATTTTTAACGGCGAAATCTATAACTACATTGAATTGAGAGAAGAGCTTGAAGCGAAAGGCTACACTTTCAATACAGATTCCGATACCGAAGTGCTCCTTGCGACATACCGTCATTATAAAGAAGAAGCTGCTTCAAAGCTTCGCGGAATGTTTGCGTTTTTAATCTGGAACAAAGCTGACCGCGTCATGTACGGCGCGAGAGACCCGTTCGGCATTAAACCGCTGTATTACACAACCATCGGGGACAAAGTATATTTTGCATCTGAAAGAAAAAGTTTAATGGCCGCTCAAAACGGCATTGATCTTGATACAGCTTCTTTACAGCAATATATGTCTTTCCAATTCGTTCCTGAACCGAGCACGCTTGACGCTGAAGTGAAAAAAGTCGAGCCGGGCAGCCAGTTTACGATCCGTCCGGAAGGCGACATCGCGTTTAAAACATATTTCAAAGCGAACTTCAAGCCTGTTCAGTCTGATGAAGATAAATTGGTGAAAGAAGTCAGAGACGCAATCTTTGACTCTGTCAAAGTCCACATGAGAAGTGACGTGCCTGTCGGTTCGTTTCTATCCGGCGGTATTGACTCTTCTTTTATCGTCTCAGTTGCGAAAGAATTTCACCCGAGCCTTAAAACATTTTCCGTCGGTTTTGAGCAGCAGGGCTTCAGTGAGGTTGACGTAGCGAAGGAAACGGCTGCCGCGCTCGGAATTGAAAACATCAGCAAAGTCATTTCTCCTGAGGAGTATATGAACGAGCTTCCGAAAATCGTCTGGCACTTTGATGACCCGCTTGCAGATCCGGCGGCGATTCCTTTGTACTTTGTCGCGAAAGAAGCGAAAAAACATGTAACGGTCGCGTTATCCGGGGAAGGCGCGGACGAGCTGTTCGGCGGGTACAATATTTACCGCGAACCGCTTTCGCTTAAACCGTTTGAACGCATTCCGTCCGGTCTGAAAAAAATGCTTCTTCATGTGGCGTCCGTCATGCCTGAAGGAATGAGAGGGAAAAGCCTCTTAGTCCGCGGCTGCACACCGCTTGAGGAGCGTTATATCGGTAATGCGAAGATTTTTGAAGAGCCCGTGAAAAAACAGCTGCTCAAACATTACAATCCAGAGCTTTCATACCGTGATGTCACGAAGCCGTACTTTACGGAAAGCCGTTCATACAGCGACATTAATAAAATGCAGTATGTTGACATCCATACGTGGATGCGCGGCGACATCCTGTTAAAGGCTGACAAAATGACGATGGCCAACTCATTGGAACTGCGCGTGCCGTTCCTTGATAAAGTCGTGTTTGACGTGGCTTCTAAAATTCCGGATGAACTGAAAACGAAAAACGGCACGACGAAATACCTTCTGCGCAAAGCTGCTGAAGGGGTAGTGCCTGATCATGTGCTTAACCGCAAAAAACTCGGCTTCCCTGTGCCGATCCGCCACTGGCTGAAAAATGAAATGAACGAATGGGTTCGCAACATCATTCGTGAAAGTGAAACAGATGCTTATATTGAAAAGGATTATGTCCTTCAGCTTCTGGAAGATCATTGTGCCGACAGAGCGGACAACAGCCGCAAAATCTGGACCGTGCTGATCTTCATGATCTGGCACAGCATCAATGTTGAAAAAAGACTGGTGCCGGAAGAGCTGAATCATCAGCCGAAAGAAGTCATTTTTGTTTAATCCAAAAGGCTTTCGATGTTATCGAAAGCCTTTTTTCTATTGTTTTTTGTAAACCGTCTATTCCGCTCTGTTTTCGACAAAGTATTACGCAATATTCAGAAAAAGGTTATAATAGGACTAATCGGGTAGATTCCGGAAAGTGTTTTCTGGCTATTTCGTCTCGGTTTGTGTTTCTTTGTCAAAATCAGGGGGAGGGAGAGTTATGCAAAACAAAGAAAAAACGCTTCACCGCGGCTTGGAAGAGCGGCATATCTCGCTTATGTCGTTGGGCGCCGCGATAGGAGTCGGGCTGTTTCTCGGGTCGGCTTCTGCCATAAAGCTTGCCGGACCGGGGATTTTAGCCGCTTACGCCTGCAGCGGGCTGATTATGTTTTTTATTATGCGGGCATTAGGGGAAATGGCGATTCAAAAGCCTGTAGCCGGCTCATTCAGCCGGTATGCCAGAGATTATCTCGGTCCGCTTGCCGGGTTTTTAACAGGCTGGAATTATTGGTTTTTATGGGTTGTTACCTGCATGGCGGAAATCACCGCGGTCGGCATTTATATGGGCTACTGGTTCCCTGACGTGCCGTCATGGATCTGGGCGCTTTGTGCACTCGTCATTATGACGGCTGTCAACTTTCTGGCGGTCAAAGCGTACGGTGAGCTTGAATTCTGGTTTGCGCTCATTAAAGTCTTGGCGATTCTGTCAATGATCGCGATCGGTCTGGTGATGATCGGATTCGGCCTCGGAAACGGAGGCGTTGCGCTCGGAATCAGCAATTTATGGAGCCACGGCGGCTTTTTCCCGAATGGGATTAAAGGGGTGCTGCTGTCGCTTCAAATGGTCATGTTTGCCTATCTCGGGATTGAGCTGATTGGTGTCACAGCCGGTGAGGTCAAAAATCCGGAAAAATCACTGGCGCGGGCCATAGATACTGTTTTTTGGCGCATTCTCATTTTTTACGTCGGAGCTTTGTTTGTCATTATGTCAATTTATCCGTGGCAGGAAATCGGTTCAGGCGGAAGCCCGTTTGTTTTGACATTTGAAAAAATCGGAATACCCGCTGCAGCCGGAATCATTAATTTTGTCGTATTGACGGCGGCTCTTTCTTCCTGCAACAGCGGGATCTTCAGCACGGGGCGCATGCTGTTCAATCTGGCGGAACAAAATGAAGCGCCTAAAGCATACGGTACGGTCACAAAAGGCGGTGTGCCGGGAAAAGCGGTATTGGTTTCAGCGGGCGCGTTATGCATCGGCGTTTTGCTGAACTACGTGGTGCCGGCAAAAGTGTTTACGTGGGTGACGAGCATTGCGACGTTCGGGGCGATTTGGACATGGTCGATTATTTTGCTTTCCCAAATGAAATACCGTAAAAGCTTACAGCCGGAACAACGGAAAAAACTGAAATATAAAATGCCTTTATATCCCTTTTCCTCATATATCTCATTGGCATTTCTCGCTTTTGTCGTTGTGCTGATGGCTTTTGATGCAGAGACCCGGGTGGCCGTCATTATCGGTCCTGTCTGGTTCGGCATATTATTAGCCGCTTATTACGGGAAAGGTTTCCATAAAAGAAAAGACATAGGTCTGGAAAACGGACAGACATTCGCCGAAAAAGCGTAAAAAAAGAGCCCGGGACATGGGCTCTTTTTTTCATAGGATCGGGCCGGCGGGGGAAGAATAAAACAAATTCCTGAACATTTTGCTTCTGTTTCCTGACAATCGGGAGAATGCAAATGGTTTTTACTTAAATAATATTTTGAAAAATGGTACAGTAGTAAAACAAAGCTGATCTATTTTTATTTCTCTTGCAGTGTTTTATAGTATCGGCCTTTTTCAACATATTCCGTTCTGATTCTTTCCATGTCCCGTATGTCTTCTTCTGTCAGCCGGCGGATAACCTTTGCGGGCCGGCCGAACGCAAGACAGCCGGGAGGAATGGTTTTGCCCGGAGGAACGAGACTTCCGGCGCCGATAAATGCGCCTTCTCCGATTTCCGCCCCGTCAAGAATGACGGAGCCCATACCGATTAAAGCATTCTTTCTGATGATTGCGCTGTGCAGTGTAACCTGATGGCCGATCGTGACGTCATCTTCAATAAGAAGCGGGCGGTTCGGACTTTGATGCAGACAGCTCAAGTCTTGTATGCTGACTCTTTTTCCGATCCTTGTCGGCGCGACATCCCCCCGGATGACGGCTGAGAACCAAATGCTTGATTGTTCTCCGATCACGACGTCGCCCGTAATGACGGCGTTATCCGCAATGAACGCTTCAGGATGTATGTCAGGCGTAAATTGTTTATAAGGGTAGATTATCATGTCTCATCCTTCTTTCTCTAAATTTATGTAAGAGGTGAACTGCATGTGGACTTGGAAAGCAGACAGGCCCGTCGGTACCATTGTCATTATCCACGGGGCAAGCGAATACCACGGACGTTATAAATGGCTCGTTGAAATGTGGAGATCTTCCGGATATAACGTGGTGATGGGCGATTTGCCCGGTCAGGGAACGTCGACCCGCGCCAGAGGGCATATTCGCTCTTTCCAAGAATACATTGATGAAGTAGATATATGGATTGATAAAGCGAGAACGCTTGAAGCGCCCGTTTTCCTTTTGGGCCACAGCATGGGCGGACTGATTGCGATAGAATGGTTTAAGCAGCAGAGAAATCCCCGCATTACGGCACTCATTTTATCATCACCTTGTCTGGGTCTGCAAATAAAAGTCAATAAAGTCCTTGATTTTGCGTCTAAAGGACTGAACGTCCTCGCTCCGTCCCTCAGAGTGGATTCCGGTTTATCACCTGATATGGCAACGAGGAATGCGGATATGATTGAAGCGGATCAAAACGATTCTTTATATGTCACGAAGGTATCCGTAAGATGGTACAGAGAGCTTTTAAAAACCATTGATGCCGCTATGGTGCCGACTGATGCGTTTTTAAAGGTGCCGCTTTTGCTTATGCAGGGCGGTGATGACAAAATCGTCGATAAAATGAAGGTCCGCAAATGGTTTTCCGGTGTGGCTTCCCATAATAAATCGTACCGGGAATGGGAAGGGCTTTATCATGAAATTTTTAATGAACCGGAAAGAGAAACTGTGTTTAAGGCGGCAAAAGCCTTTACAGATCAGTATATTTGAATTCGCTGGGGGTGCATATGTTGACAGTACCGGAACATCCTTTTAACCTTATGGCAAAAGTGTATCGGGAAATTTTTCCGCTCGTTCATCAGGAATTGAACATGTGGCGGGAAAAATCAGATTCCATTAAAAATACCGAACTGCGGCAGCAGGCGGCCGCAAGTATCCGCGATAAGTCGTTTCATTGTGAAGGCGGCGGCATTTTAGCCCTGCTTTCGGGAGAACAGAAACAAAAATGCGTGCAATTTATCATCGCGTATCAGACAATCAGTGATTATCTGGACAATCTGTGCGACCGCAGCACCTCGCTTGATCCCGAGGACTTCCGCATGCTTCATCTCTCCATGCGTGACGCGCTGACGGTCGGTGCCGAGGTGCGGCCGTACTATCAGTACAGAGACGAGCGGGATGACGGCGGTTATCTTCATGAGCTGGTCAGAACATGCCAGCGGGTGCTCGGGTCAATAGAACATTACGGTATCATTAAACCTTATTTGCTTGAGTTGTGTGATTATTATTGCGATCTTCAGGTTCATAAGCATGTCGTTGAGCATGAACGCGTTCCGAGGCTTAAAGGCTGGTTTGAGCAGTACCGGTCACAGCTTCCGGAAATGGAGTGGTTTGAGTTCTCGGCCTGCGCCGGATCGACGTTAGGCATTTTCTGTCTCGTTGCTTACTCATTCCAGCCTGATTTTAACGAACATACCGCTGAGAAAATCCGCAGCAGTTATTTTCCGTACATACAAGGGCTGCATATACTGCTTGATTATTTAATTGACCAGGAAGAGGATCTGCTTGAAGGCGATCTGAATTTCTGTACGTATTATCAGTCTCATGAAGAAATGATGCAGAGACTGCAGCATTTTATTGAAAAAGCGGATGAACATTTGCAAGGCATTCCGCATGAAAATTTTCACCGGCTGATCAACAGAGGGCTGCTCGGCGTCTATTTATCCGATGACAAAGTCGCCGGCCAAAAAGAAATGGGCCGCCTCGCGCGAAAGCTGATCAGGGCTAGCGGAAAAACGTCATTTTTCTTTTATATCAACGGAAGAGCCTACCGCAAATTTCAGAAGATGGCTTGGACGAAAAGTTCGTAATGGGTGAACTGCGCCTCTCGTGTAAATCATGACGGCGCAGTTTTTTATTTATGACGTGAAGTATGAAATGAAACATTGTTTGCGCCTGCAGAATATGATACTTTAATTTTATGAAAAAATTAAAGTATTTAGCGGTCATAGCATTACTTTCCATTTCCGGAGGCTGCTCTGTCATCCATGCTTCCGCCGGCTATCATCCTGTCTTGATAGCGCACAGGGGCTCTTCTGCGATTGAGCCGGAACATACAGCTTTGTCTTATGCGCGTGCCATTAAAGACAAAGCAGATTATATTGAGATAGACTTACGGGAGACAAAGGACGGCCATCTGATTGCAATTCACGATAAAACGGTAGATCGGACAACAGATGGTAAAGGGATGACAGATGATCTGTCTTTGGCTCAGATTAAGAAACTGAATGCGGGAAAAGGAGAAAAGATTTTAACATTAGAAGAAATCATACAGAAATTCGGACAAACTGCCAATTACTATATTGAGACAAGAGAAAGCAACGGCAGCCTGGTGATGGAAAAGAAACTGATTGACATATTACAAAAACATAAGCTGATTTCCAGCCATAAAGCAGTCATTGAGTCTTTTAGCGGGAAGAGCTTAAAGAAAGTTCGATCTATGGATAAAAAAGTTCCTCTTGTCCGATTATTAAAAGATAACGAGGCTGAGGAGATAAATGATAAGCAGCTGCAAACCATCAGAACGTATGCTGATACAGTCGGGCTCAACGCCAAATTGGCAAATGAAGCAGTCGTGAAGCGTATTCATCACAATAAGATGAAAGTGCACGTGTTTTTTGATAAGGAAGACGAGCATACGCTGACGCCTATTATGCTGAAACAAAAAGCAGATGGTGTCTTTACGAACAATCCCGCTTATACACGCGGCGTGCTGCAAAACAGTAAATAAAAAGAGACATGCGCATTTTACGCTGTCTCTTTTTTTAACGGTTTCTTTTTTGCCGCAAGGTGCATTGCGAATTTGCCGATCAGCCCGATGACAAAAAATGCAGCAAACCACCAGTAATAGGTTTTTGCGAACTCAAATCCTAAATGTCTTGATAAAATGATGACGAACATCACATAGGGAACACTTGAAAATATGATGCGAAGAATATTCAAACTGCCGCTCCTCCCAGATGTTACACTTAAAAGATGAACTTTTTTCCATTGTTTCATAGTAATTGACTTTTCAGGAAAAGTAAACACAAAAAGAATCGGCCCGCTTATGACAGGCCGATTCTTTATTTGCCGGCAGATTTCTTTTCAATCGCTATAATAAACGGCGGGTCGTTTCGCTGGTTGAGAAAGCCGTAGCTCAGCACGCGCGCTTTTTCCTGATCAAGATTGCTGCAGTACTCCAGTAATGCACTTTTTTCCGTCTTGCCTTCAGGATGCCCGTGGTACACAACGAGAACGATCAGCCCGTTCTCCTTCAGCAGTTCAAGGAGCTGTTCGATCGCGGAAATGGTTGAGTGGCCGTTTGTCGTAATGCTTTTATCGCCGCCGGGCAGATAACCGAGATTAAACACGGCGCAAGCCACACGACCGTGCGCATCCTCAGGCAGCGATGCCTTTATTTGATCATGGCTCTTATGGTGAAGCGTGACGCGCGGGCCGAAGTCGGCACCGAGCCGCTCCTTCGTTTTAGCGAGTGCGTCCGCTTGAATATCAAAGGCATGGACATGTCCTGTCTCACCGACAAGGCCGGCCAGGAAATATGTATCATGTCCGTTGCCCATCGTCGCGTCAACCGTGATATCACCTTCCTGTGCGGCGGACTTCAGCAATTCTTTACTGAAAGGGAGGATGTGCATCAAGGTCATAGGGCGGTCTCCTCCCCGATCTTTCTGAAGAGCTTTCCTTGATAGCTTCCCCGTGTTTCCAGCTCTTTTTGAATGGCGCCCAGTACTTCCCACTTATTGACGCTCCACATCGGTCCGACCATTAATTCGATCGGCCCGTCTCCCGTAATGCGGTGAACGATCATTTCCGGGGGAATGATTTCGAGCTGATCACATACAAGACTTACATATTCTTCTTGAGAAAGGAACTCCAGCTTTCCTTTTTCATATTGCTTCACCATCGGTGTGCCTTTTAATAAGTGAAGCAGGTGAATTTTAATGCCTTGGACATCCAAATCAGCGACGGCTTTGGCCGTCTCCATCATCATGTCCCTGTTTTCAAGCGGAAGCCCGTTAATGATATGGGAACAAACGCGGATGCCGTGTTTTCTCAGTTTATTGACACCCTCAACATAGCAGTCAAAATCATGGGCGCGGTTGATCAGAAGGGCGGTCCGCTCATGCACGGTCTGCAGTCCGAGTTCAACCCACAAATAGGTTCGCTCATTCAGTTCGGCCAAATATTCCACGACATCGTCCGGAAGGCAGTCCGGACGGGTCGCGATCGACATGCCGACAACGCCGTCAAGCTTGAGGACGGATTCGAATTTTTCTCGCAGCTCCTCTACCGGAGCATGCGTATTCGTGAACGCTTGGAAATATGCGATATATTTGCCGTCTTTCCACTTTTCGTGCATGCGGTTTTTGATATCGTGAAATTGCGTGAGTAAGTCATCGGCCCGATTGCCGGCAAAATCGCCGGAGCCCGCCGCGCTGCAGAATGTGCAGCCTCCGTGTGCAACCGTGCCGTCCCGATTCGGGCAGTCAAAACCGCCGTCAAGCGCGACTTTAAACACTTTATGCCCGAAATGCTCCCGCAGATGATAATTTAATGTATGGTACCGTTTTTCCGTATTTGAATAAGGAAAAGGGTTATTCTCGTTCAATGTTTAAAAAGCCTCCCTCACATCAGATGCATCCTAAAATTGTAGCATGAATGATGGAGCGGAACAATGAAACAATTATGGAACGGTCAGGACGTAATATCTACCTGGTTTTTCTGTTGTTGTTTTAAACGTTTTGGAGAAATATCACTGAACAATGCAAAAATAATTCCTAAAATAAGAATTACACTGCCTACTTTGAATGTATTATTAAAACTGTCACTTATTTTTTCATTATATAAATTTGAAATTTTTTTCTGGATAGCCATAACTTCCTTCTTTTGAATATTGAAGCTTTTTTGTACTTTTTCTTTATACGGATCCGGGGTTATAGAGAGAATTTCTTCCTCTTTTTTGTTTAATTCAGCAATACTTTTGCTTCGATCGAAACCTTTACTGTCTGAATGCTTTAAGTGAGTTATTATCTCGTTCTTTGCATTTTTATCAAAAACCTGATTGCTTTCCACAATTTTAATGGCTTCTTTTTTCGCAGTAGCTGTGTGATCATTTATATTCATTGTAAGCACAGATGTAAGTATGGCAATTCCTAGCGCTTGTCCAACTGTCCGCATCATATTAAGAATACCTGAGGCAATTCCTACTTTCTCAGGAGGAATAAGCCGTATCCCTGAACTCATTGCTGGTCCTATTACAAGCCCTAAAGCTAAGCCGGTCAAACATAACAGAATAATTACTGACGTTATAGAACTGTCGTATCGTATGTATCCATATAAATATGTTGTGATTGTTAAACCGAGCATACCTAGACCCGAAAGCCAAATGCCCCCGAGTTTATCAGATAGCTTTCCAGAAAGTACAGAGGTAAACATAGATGATAGAGCTAATGTAGAAACAATTAACCCCGCTTCTAATTCAGTTTTTCCCATTAAATTAGTGAGGAGTAAAGTAATAATAAGGGTACCGCTTGTTAATCCAAGGCCCTGCATAAAGAGGGTGAAAGAACTGAAACTAAACGTACGTATCTTCAGCATGGATAAGGGAATCATCGGGTTTTTAATTTTAGATTCAATAAAGAAAAACAAACAGAATAATAATACAGAGATTACAAAAAGAGAGATAATTAATGGTGATGACCAGCCTAAGTCAGATACTTTTGCAAAACCAAAGGTTAAACAGAAGAGAGCTCCGGATAAAATAAGAATCCCCATGTAATCAATTTTTTTACTCACTGTTTCATCATAACTCTCAGTAATAAAAAATGCTGCTAAAAAAAGAGAAATCAGACCTAAAGGAATATTTATGAAGAAGATAGCTTGCCAATTAAAATTTTCAGTTAATAATCCTCCAAGTACAGGTCCTAATGTAGCTGCTAATCCTGAGAAAGCACCCCAGATTCCAATGATCATTCCTTTTTTATTTTGAGGTACGATAGCTAAAGCTATAGGCATTGTAACAGGTACAATGAAAGCAGCAGATAATCCCTGAATCACTCTAATTGTGACAAGCATTTCAATTGAAGTGCTCAAACATGCAATAACTGATGTCAAAATAAAAAGTGCTAATCCAAACATAAAAGCTTTTTTTCTTCCAAAATGGTCTGCCAGCTTTGATGCACCTACTAATAAAACCGCAAAAGCTAAAGTATAACCTGTAGCCACCCATGCTACTTGAGAAAGGTTACTCGAAAAATAATCCAGCATCTTAGGTAAGGCGATATTTACTATAGTGGTGTCCATTACTGAAATGAATGTACCTAATAATAATGCAGATAGCATAATTAATTTTTGAAAATTCAATACTACAACCCCCATTAGATATTAATCTAAATTTAAATTCGATATATATCTAAAAACATGATAAATGTAATCTTAAGAGGTGTCAATATTATTCATAAATTGTTTTTTCATCCACTTTTCTCGAAATCATATTTTTATAATTCAACAATTTTGTAACTTGAAATAACTCAATAAGAGCTAAAATTGACCTGTAAACTAGCTGAGATGATGAAGGATTTCTGAAGAGTGTGACATGAGGAGAACACTTAGCAAAAGGTGAGGCAAGTCTAATAAATCTAGGACTGCTCATGATAATGCTCAGTCAGGTATGTGCTTAAAGGAAAATTCTTTAAAATTAGAAATGATTATTCTTTGAAAGTTCCCTTTTAATTGATAATATTAAAAATGTAAAATGTCTGGCATGAAGATAGTACAACGTTTTCCTTGTGGAAAAAGACTTTAGGGGATGTGAAAAAGTGCGGTTAATAATTAATAACAGTGTTTCAGAATTCTTTGACAAGATATCCTCTATTCTATTCTTGAAACACGAGGAATTTTTCAAAGATTATACAACCAAATTGGGGTTAAATTTAGATAATGAATATTTTGTATTACTAGATGATCTTAAAAGAATAAAAGAGTTAGATAGTGAGTTTTTAAATTTTTATTTTGGCAGCTTTTGCGACTACAAAGATGTTAGGAATGCAAATATTTTTTGTTTAGCCACAACCTTTTTTAAAATACCACAAATTTATACGAAAGATTTTTTTGAAATTATTGATTATTTGTCTGCAGTTACAGAAGAAGAGATAAGAAAAAATATTTTAGAGTCTCTAATTTATTTACAAGGAGATCTTAAAACCGAAACATCTACCCAACAGTATTTAAATGACAGGGAAAGTTTATTTGAGCTACTTAATAATCTTAATATAAAGCCCGAATACAAGTGGATTATATTTAAGGTAATGAAATCTCCTAAAAATTATGTAGATCAATTTTGCAGCAAATTAATGTCGGTGAATGGTTATCTTAACGAGGCGATTTATAATTTAATTAAATTTAGAGATGAGTGGATGAATCAAGTAAAAAACATAAATATGGATTTTCCAAAAAAGATAATCAGTTCGTTAAAAGGTAAGGAATACTTATCTTGTGATTATATTAATATATATCCAACGCTTTTACCTTACACTGCAACTATTACGAAAAGTGAAGATAACATTTATGTTGGACTTGGTTATAAAGTTGATAAAATTTTTGAAAATACATTAGAGAAAGCTGAGATTAATCACATCATTGATTTTTTGAAGCTTTTATCGGATAAAAGTAAGTTCAAGATATTAATCTTACTTAGTCATAAAAAAATGTATGCTAATGAGATTGCTGAACAGCTAAATTTAACCAACGCAACGATTTCACACCATATGAGAATTTTGACGTTGCAAGGTTTAGTTGAGAGTACGAGAAATCAAAATAAAACATACTATTATCTTAATTCTTCAAAATTCGATTCTCTTTTGAACGGTTTGTTGAAAAAATTTAAAGCTGTTCCAGGCTTAGACGGGGATGAGTAAAAAAGGTTTTGGTTTTATAGTTGGTGTTAGTTTCGGGATGATAATTAAAGCTAATAAAAACAGATCGTCTAATGAATTGGATACCCTAAAAAATATGATGAATCCTGGGTGTTTTACACAAAAAAGATAATTTGATGGTGAACAATTTAAAGCGAACCGAAAATCTTGTGAGTGATGTGGGAAAATTTTAATGTTTTTAATAAAAGAAGAATTAAGTTATCGTTCTAAAATGAAGGATTTTTATAAAGAGTTAATTCTGTCTTGATTAAGTTTTACATTTAATCGTATTTTATACCATCTCTGTCTTGTGTATGAATTACCTGATATTTCTTGTGAGAATTTATTTGGAATAAGAAATACTATTGATATGACATTATCAATAGGAGGACTGTTTAATGGCAACAAGACAATCAGTAGATGAACATCTCCAAAGAAGCGAACAGGCGTATGAATTTGCGAATGAGCAATTTATGACCGCTTCAAAACAAGAGCATTATAATGATAATGAGTACAGTGAAGCGCAAATGATGCTTGAAAACGCGGTGAATGAATTAAACAAGCTGTCATTATCTGCGAATGATCAGCAAAGAGAGCAGCTTTATCGAATGAGATTGCAGCTGCAGACCTTGCAAAACAATATGATTTTGCAGCGTAATTTTGATTACTGACCGCGCCGTTTCAAATGGTTCAGCAAACCTGCCGGAATCCCGGCGGGTTTTTTTGTATTTTTTTTAAAAAAGAATTGACAATAGGGCGGAGTGTGTTTATTGTATTACGTGTACTACTTGATGTAATACACATAAAACACTCAAAAAATGAAATCGACATATAAATGTTAAGCATAGGGAAGGGGAACTTTCATGAAAAACAAAAGATCCGTAAAACAAGATGTGCCTCTTATTATCGCCGCCTCGGTTTTGGCCAGCAGTCTGTTTGTCGTTCTTGTCGTCATCGGATTTCAATGGCAGAACATTTAAAGAAAGAGAGCAGCTCGTAAAAGAAAGAAGGGAAGTAAATGATTCAAATCGATCCGAGAAGCTCAACTCCGATTTATGAGCAGATCATACAGCAACTGAAAGAGCTTTGTTTAAAAGGGATCATGAAGCCGGGGGATAAACTTCCTTCTGTCAGGGAATTGGCAACGATCATTATCGCCAATCCGAACACAGTCAGCAAAGCGTACAAGGAGCTCGAACGCGATGGTGTCATTGAAACGCTGAGGGGAAGAGGAACGTATATATCGGAGAATGCAAAAACGACATTGGTTGAAGGGAAGATGACGATGATAAAAGAGCAATTGAAACAGCTCATCATCGATGCCCATTACGCGGGAGTTGAGCTGGAGAAGCTGCAGGAATGGATAAAGGAAATCAGCGCTGATGTGAAAGGAGGCAAGGATCATGATTGAATTGCGGAATCTCTCAAAAACGATAGACGGTAAAGAAGTGCTCAAGGATATTTCGCTCACCATCGGAAAAGGGGAAATTTTCGGGCTGCTCGGACGAAACGGATCAGGGAAAACAACACTGCTCCGGCTCATTCAGCAGATTCTGCTGCCGGATCAAGGGACGGTTTTATTTAATCAGGTGGAAATAAAGCGGCATCCGAAAGTAAAACAGAACATCATTTATATGCCTGTTGAAAATCCTTTTTATGACAAGTATACATATAAACAGCTTGTTGCGATTGTAAGCAGAATCTATCCGAATTTTGATGTGACTTACGCCAATGAGCTGATGAACAGGTACGGCATTCCGGAAACGAAGAAATACCGTGAATTATCGACAGGCCTGAAAAAACAACTTGCGCTCGTCCTTGCCTTTGCTTCACGCCCGGCTCTTATCCTTTTGGATGAACCGACGGACGGAATTGACGCCGTAACGCGTCATGATGTGCTTCAGCTTATGGTGGATGAAGTGGCTGAACGGGAAACGAGCATTCTGATTACCTCACACCGTTTAGAAGATATTGAGCGAATGTGCAACCGGATCGGGTTTTTGGAAGGAAATCAGCTGACGAATGTGATGGACTTGGATGATATGAAGGAAGAGTACATGAAAATCCAAATGGCATTTGAAGAAAACGTCGCCTTGAAGATCAGAGAACAAAACATACCGATTCTCGACCATGCCGGTGTGTTTTATACGGTGCTGATTCAAAAGAACGATGAAAAGAAAAAGAATTTTCTGCAAGAGCTGCAGCCGAAAGTATGGAACGAGCTTCCTGTGAACTTAGAAGAAGTTTTCATCGCGAAGTTTGGAGGGAACCGGAGATGGTAGACAGGGGATTGCTGTACAGGGAATGGATGCAGAATCGAACTGTTCTTGTGATGGTCGGCATTTTTTTAGCGGCGGTCAATCCATTTGAAGTGTTAAATACCTATCTGGTTTATCAAGGCTGTCTGGACACCCCGGAAGCATATTGTAACTTTTATGTGAATTCTTTGGATAGCGGAATGCTGAACTTAAACTGGGCGCCCGCTGTCATTTTGGCGGTTTGCTTATTCGGACTGGAGCGCACAAAAGGAACGATTGATACGCTTTTCAGTCTGCCTTATTCCCGCGCTCAGGTGTTCCGCACTAAATTTTGGCTCGGGGCGGCGGTCATTACCGGCGCTCAGGTGATCGGCTACGGGCTGGCTGAGCTGCTTATTCTTCTGTTAAAGCCTGAGCGCGTATATTTCTTCCACCATTACAGCGTCGGAGAGATTATTGTGAGTGTTTTGGCTTTTACATTGGTTGCGAGCGCAGGCTGCTTAACGGGGAATACGTTCGCCCAGCTGTTAACGGCGTTTGCCGTGTCGATAGCGCCTTACTTGATTATTACGCTGCCGCTGTCCAATGTAGAAGTCATCTTCGGAGCCGGCATGTATGAGCTGATGCCGTCAGTCGATGCTTATATCAAAGTATACAATCTTTTTCAATACTTGAATCCGATCATGTACATTGATACAGATTGGGTATCTGCCAGCAAGTATATATTAATCATCCCGGCAGTGATGAGCATTGTATTTTATGCCATCGGGTACTTTTGCTATGTCAGGCAGCCGGTGGAACGGAACGGCCGTTTTTTTCTCTGGAGACAGCTTGACCGGCCCATTCAGATTGTGGTGATCATAATCGCCGTTCTCGGTTTTGGCCTGGCGGGGTACTCGACGGGACAGACGATGACAGGGTATGTGGCCGGGATGCTGGTCGGAGGAGCGATCGGATTTTTGGTCAGTTATTTTGTGATTTATAAAAAAACGAAGCATGTGTAAGAGAGGAGGACCGGAATGATACCGCGGGGATTGTTGTACACAGAATGGAAAAAAAATCAGTGGTTGTTTTTATGCAGCGGCATTCTTTTAATGGCGGCAAACCCTTTTATGGTTTATAACAACTACTCAACATATCAAGAATGTTTGAATAACCCAGCTCTTCAAGATTGTGAATTCGTTGTCAATTATACGAATGGGTCGCCTCTTTCCTTCAGCTGGAGTGTAAGTGTCATCATTGCTGTCTTCTTATTAGGCTTGGAACGGACAAAGGGAACGATGGATGCCTTGTTAAGCATGCCTTACAGCAGAGGCCAAATCTTTCAGACGAAATTTTGGCTCGGCGGGGCAGTCATTGTTGTTCCTCAGGCGATAGGCTATGGAGCGGCGTCATTGCTGATATCTTTGCTGAAACCGAGCCATACGTACGATTTTGATCATTTTTCAATCGGAATGATTGTCATCAGTTTTATGGCTTACGCCTTGTTAATGGCATCCGGCGCATTAACGGGACAGATATTCGCCCAGCTGTTAACGGCGTTTACAGTAACGGTTCTGCCCTTTTTACTCATCGGTCTGCCGGCCGCGAATTTGGAGGTCGTATTCGATTTTAGTGTCGGAGATCAATTTTCTTTTATCAGCAGTTATATCGAATCCCGTCTTTTTATATTTGTAACCCCTATTGGATATGTGTTTAACGACTGGATCAGAGAAAGGGATTTGATTTTAATCATTCCGATTGTGATGAGCCTTGTCTTTTATCTGATCGGTTATGTCAGCTTTCTGAAACATCCGAATGAACGGAACGGCAGATTCTTTCTTTGGAGAAAATTGGACCGGCCGGTGCAGATCTTGGTGATTGCCTTTGCTGTTATGGGTTTCGGCGTTTTCGGATATGGGGTCACAGACACGATGTTCGGCTATTTAGCCGGCATTATCTTCGGCGCGATTATCGGGTTTTTCATCAGTTATTTTACGGTTTACAGGAAGTCAAAGCATATGTAGATCTGTTTGAAAATGAACAGTTTGGAGGAAGGCAAGGTGCCGATTAGCGGTTTGCTTTATAAAGAATGGAAGCAGCGGCAGACGCTGCTGCTCCTTACAGCGGGGTTCTTAGCTATTTTAGGCCCTTTGGCAATTATAAATGAGTATTTTCACTATAAGGATTGTTTGAGTGCGCTTCATCAATATTCAGGTTCAGTTTGTACGTTCAGCATTGATTACAGCAATCGGAATTTGATTGGGCTTCATTTCATTCCTCCGGTTATGATGGGGCTTTTTCTGATAAGAGGAGGCCGGGCTGAAAGGATGTTTACACTGAGTCTTCCGTATTCAAGAAGCCGGATATTTCATACGAAGTTTTTCTTGGGAGCAGCCGTGTTAGCCGGCTCGCAATTTGTTTCTTGCGGAGTATCTGACATATTGTTTCTAGTGCTTAAACCTGACGCTGTCCATCATTTTCAATCATTCAGCGCAGGGGTGCTGGTCATCAGCTTGATGATTTATGCATTAGTGACAGCTGCCGGCACGATAACGGGCAATTTAGCGGCGCAGCTGATCACAGCGTTCACGGTTTCCGTCTTTCCGATCGTGGTTATGACGATTTACCTGTTAAACGCTGAGTTCCTTTTTGGCAGGCAGGCTGTGCCGGATATTGATTTCCCTTGGAGCGGATTTCTGATCTATTTCATGCCTGCCGCTTACATCCATACATCATGGATGTATTACATGAAACACGCATTGTTAATCTCCGCATTAATGGGATGTTGTTTCTATCTATTCGGCTATGTGAATTTCCTGAAAATGCCGAGTGAACGAAGCGGACATTTTATCCTAAGCAAACACATTGAACGCACCATTCAAGTGCTCGTCATGGTGCTCAGTATGCTGGGAAGTGCGGGGGTATGCGGATATGCTTATAACGGTTCGTATACCGGTTACATATTCGGCATGCTTATCGGCGCGGTTATCGGGTTTTTCATCAGTTATTACTTCATCTATAAAAAAACGAAACAGATATAAGGGGGAGTGGTGTACGTGATAGAAGTACAGCATATTGATCATTCATTTAAAATCGGCAGGAAAGGCAGAGAGAGTGAGGTTCCGGTATTGAAGGATGTCTCTTTGACCGTTGAAAAAGGGGAAATTGCCTGTATCGTCGGTCGGAGCGGTTCAGGAAAATCAACGCTTCTGAATTTAATATCCGGATACATAGCGCCGACGAAGGGCCGTATCGTCATTAACGGCACTGATGTGACGGGCTTCAGTGAAAAAGAGTGGGCGCAGTTCCGCCTTGGGCATTTCGGCTTTATTTTTCAAAGTTTTCAGCTCATTCCGAGTCTGACAACCTATGAAAATGTTGAAATGCCGCTTGCCTTAAAAGGCGTCAAACCGTCTGAACGCAAGCAGAAAGTCGCGGACATGCTGAAACGGGTCGGACTTGAGAATCATGCGAATCATTATCCGAATGAGCTGTCAGGCGGCCAGCAGCAGCGTGTCAGTATCGCAAGAGCCCTGATTTTAAATCCGTCAATTATTTTAGCTGATGAGCCGACGGGAAGCCTTGATTCAGAAACGGAACTTGAGGTGCTTGCATTAATTCAGCAGCTGAACCGGGAGCGCGGGATTACATTTGTCATCATTACGCATGACGATGAAGTCGCTTCGATCGCGCATTCAAAATTCCAGCTGCATGACGGTGTATTAAAAGGGGGCGTTACTGTTGAGATTTAAGGATCAGATTCACTTTATCAGAAGAAATATGAAGAAAAACCGGCTGCGTGTTTTCATGACGGTGCTGGCGACGACAATGGCGTGCGCGTTTTTAGTGGTGCTGGCTTCCGTCGGATTCGGCATCCAAAAAACGATTACAGACATTACGATGAGCCAGCAGATTGTTACGGAAATCAATGTGCTCGGCCAAGAGAACGGAAAAGCCGTGAAGAAATCAGACTTGGAAAAGTATAAAAATGTCAAGTCTGTCGTTGAAAGAACACAAGTGTATGAACCGAACAAAGCGTCATTGGGAAACCGAACAAATGAAGATTCAGCCATTGTGCTGACAAACATGAACGATGAAGTCAAAGCCAATATGGAGCTTGATCAGGGAAGAGTCGCCCGTACAGAGAATGAAATCGTGGTCGGCTATGATTTTGCGAAGAACCTATTGACGAAAAAAGAGGCTGACGCTTACGACAAAGAGTTAAATGATCACCAAGGCGACATGTCGGAGGTGAAAAAACCAAAAGGCTATACGAAAGACCTGCTTAATAAAACGATACAGCTGAGCATCTCCAAAACAAACAAAGACGGAGACGTTGAGAAAACGAAAACATACGACTTCAAAGTAGTCGGAATTACAAAAAAACCGTCCCAAGATTGGATGGAGGATACAAATATTTTTGTGAGTGATCAATTCAAGAAAGACTTCTCAACATTCTTGGATCTGAAGAATGGAAATGCGGAAAAAAGCATCAATGTGTATGCGGACAAATTCGATCATGTCGATCAGCTTACCCATGACCTCACGGATGACGGCTTTTATGTCAGATCTGTCACTACCGAGCTGAAGGGCGTCAACACCTTTTTCCTTGTCTTTAAAATCGGCCTGATCTTTGTCGGCTTTATCGCCGTCGTGATTTCTGCCATCGGTATTTTCAATACGATGACGATGGCGGTGACGGAACGAACGCAGGAAATCGGGATTATGAAAGCAATTGGCGCAAGCCCGTCCATCATCCGCAGAATGTTCCTGATGGAAAGCGCCTATATCGGGATATTAGGTTCTGTCATCGGGATTATCATTTCTTACGGAGTGAGTTTTGCCGTCAATCTGGCTGTGCCGGTTATTTTGAAAGCGGTAGGGGGAAACACCGGAGCCGAAGATCTTCATTATACCTTCTCCTATATCCCGCTCAGCCTCGTTGTGATCGCAGTTGTCATTTGTGCGGGGGTCGCGGTGATTTCCGGTATGAATCCGGCCCGCAAAGCGACAAAAACCAACGTTCTGACTGCATTAAGAAGAGAACTGTAAAGGAAAAAAGCCGGCTGGACATCAGCCGGTTTTTCCTCTATCTATCAGAAAAGGGCGGATACCATGTTTCACATTTTGTTAATAGAAGATGATAACACTTTGTTTCATGAGATGAAAGAGAGATTAACGGGCTGGTCATTTGCGGTGCACGGAATAAAAGATTTCAGCCGGGTCATCCGGGAGTTTTCCGAAATTAAGCCTGATTTGGTGATCATTGATGTACAGCTGCCGAAATTTGACGGCTTTCATTGGTGCAGAATGATACGCTCCCTATCAAACGTGCCGATTCTCTTTTTGTCCTCGCGCGATCATCCCGCGGATATGGTCATGTCGATGCAGCTCGGGGCAGATGATTTTATTCAGAAGCCTTTTCACTTTGATGTGTTAATCGCGAAAATACAGGCGGTGTTCCGCCGTGTGCATCAATACGGTACAGAACCTGCGCTGATGAAAAGATGGTGCGGGGCGGTCATTGACACAGAAACCAACACGGTAAGCCGTAAAAACGGTTCGGTCGAGCTGACCAAAAACGAAATGCTGATCTTAAAACTGCTGGCTGAGCAGAAAAATAAAATCGTCAGCCGGGAAGAACTCATCAGAAGCCTATGGAATGATGAGCGTTTCGTCAGTGATAATACGCTGACGGTGAATGTCAACCGGCTGCGGAAAAAACTCGATCAATTAGGCATCGGGAAAATGATTGAAACCAAGGTGGGGCAGGGATACATCGCAAAGGAAGAAGACGGTCTTTATGATTAAATCATTTCTGCTCGAAAGAAAGAGCTGGATCGCGATGTTTCTTTTGCAGCAGGCTGTGCTTCTTTTTGCGGCATATATTGATCCGTCTATTCCGTTTTTTTCGGTGCTGTATTTCGTTTACCTGTCTCTTCTTGTGTTTCTTGTATTTCTCTTGTTCCGCTATCGTAAAGAGACCGCCTATTATAAAAGCTTAAGAGAGTGGGACGCCAATTTAGACATGTCTTACCTTAAAGCGCCTGACAGTCCGTTTGAGTCTATCGTTGAAGAAAGCATTGAAGGGCAGACAGAGCAGTTAAGAAAAAGCTCACTTCACCTTCAGGCGGCGTCAGAGCATGAAAAGGACGATCTGATGTCATGGATTCACGAGGTCAAAACACCGCTGACAGCGATGCATCTCATGATCGAGCGCCTTGATGAACAGCCGCTGAAAGCCCCTTTGCTGTATGAATGGCTGCGGATTCACCATCTCCTGGACCAGCAGCTTCATCAGAAACGATTGTCCTTTATTGAAAATGATTTATCATTCCAGCGAATTCAGCTTAGACCGCTCGTTTTCAAAGAAATTAAAAATCTGCAATCATGGTGTATACAAAAAGGGATCGGGTTTGACATTCAGCTTGATTCACCAGACGTTCACAGTGACGGAAAATGGCTTTCCTTCATCATCAGGCAGCTGTTAAGCAATGCCGTCAAATACAGTGAGGCGGATGACATTACCGTAAAAAGCTATGAACAAAACGGCCGGGTGCATGTGGATATCGAAGACCGCGGCATCGGCATCGAGCCCAAAGATCTTCCGCGCATTTTTGAAAAGGGATTTACCTCGACGCGAATGAGGCGTGATCACGCGTCAACGGGGATGGGCCTGTATTTGGCTCAAAAAGCCGCGGCTCCGCTTCTTATCCAGATCAGCGTGCGCTCTGAGCCGGAAAGCGGCACGGTTTTTACCTTGGTGTTTCCGAAACAGAACGATGCCGTCAGCATGTTCAGCGTGTGACAAAAGTGTCACATGCTTTTCTCTTTTGTTCGCTTAATCAAACGAAAAAAACGGCTTCTGTTTTTAAAATAAAGATAACCAATGTAAAAGGAGAATCAGAACGTGATGATTTTAGAAGCAGGCAATATCCAAAAAAGCTACGGAAACAAGCTGAATAAACAAGAGGTGCTGAAAGGAATTGATCTTCAGATTCACAAAGGGGAATTCGTCAGCATTATGGGCCCGTCGGGATCAGGGAAAACGACCCTTTTGAATGTGCTTTCCTCCATTGATAAAGTGAGCGCGGGCACCATTAAACTGAATGAGACGGAGATTACATCCATGAAAGAAAAGCAGCTTGCCGAATTCAGAAAACGGCATCTCGGCTTTATTTTTCAGGATTATAATTTATTGGACACCCTGACCGTGAAAGAAAACATACTCCTGCCGTTATCCATTACGAAAATGTCTAAGAAAGAGGCGGACCTGCGATTTGCCGAGACGGCAGAGGAGCTTGGGATCTATGATTTGCGACATAAGTATCCGAGTGAAATTTCCGGCGGGCAAAAACAGCGGACGTCTGCCGCAAGAGCTGTTATTCACGAGCCGGGCATTATTTTTGCTGATGAGCCGACCGGAGCGCTCGATTCAAAGGCTGCCATGGATTTACTGAATAAACTCAGCCGTCTGAATCAAAAACGCCGCGCCACCATTGTGATGGTGACGCATGATCCGGTTGCCGCCAGCTATTCCGGACGTGTGGTTTTCATTAAAGACGGCCGTGTGTATACACAGCTGAATAAAGGCGGCCAGGACAGACCGGACTTTTTTCAGGATATTATGAAAACGCAAAGTGTATTGGGCGGGATTCAGGCATGAGTATTCATCATTTGATCTTCCAGAACCTGAAAAAGAATATGAAAAACTATTACCTTTACGTTTTTGCGCTGGTGTTCAGCGCCGCCCTTTATTTCGCGTTTGTCACGATGCAATACGATCCGGCGCTTGATGAAATGAAAAGCTCCATAAAAGGAGCGGCGGCAATCCGGGCCGCCTCTGTACTGCTTGTGGCGATCGTGTCGGTATTTCTTTTATACGCCAACACCATTTTTATTAAACGGCGCGGCCGGGAAATCGGCTTATTCCGATTAATCGGCATGACGAAAATGCACATTTTCCGCATACTCAGCACAGAAAATTTCATTTTGTATTTCGGATCGATTTGGATCGGTATTTTTGCCGGCTTTTCTCTCTCGAAATTATGTATGATGATGCTGTTTCATACAGTCGGTGTGAAAGCCTCTGTCTCACTGTTTTTTTCAAGCAAGGCGCTCGTTCAGACGTTAATTGTGTTCGGGGCGATTTACGTGCTGATTATGATGATGAATTACTTATTTATTAAACGGCAAAGCATTTTGTCTTTATTTAAAACCGCGTCATCGTCAGAAAGCGGCATAAGACGGCTTTCTTGGGTGCAGATGTCGATCGGTGTTGTCGGTATTGCGGCCATTATCGCCGGCTATGCCGTGTCCGCGGATTTATTCGGAGGCAGTTTTACGAGCATGAATGAACTGTTTTCGGCCATGGTGTTTATTCTCGGCTCGGTCATTATCGGAACCTATCTGTTTTATAAAGGTTCGGTCAGCTTTCTGGCAAATCTCATCCGGAAATCAAAAGGCGGGTATCTGAATGTCAGTGAAGTGCTCTCTTTGTCATCCATCATGTTCCGGATGAAGTCAAACGCCGTCCTGCTGACGATTATTACGACTCTTTCGGCGCTGGCAATCGGTTTGCTGTCTTTAAGCTATATCTCGTACTATTCCGCGGAAAAATCGGCTGAGCAAAATACAGCCGCGGACTTTGCGTTTGATAACCAAAAGGAGACTGACTCATTTACCGCTTTATTGAAGAAAAACGGAATTGAACACAAAGTGAAAACAATCAAGACCATTCAAGCCGGTGTCAATATGAAGAACATCATAAACGGAGACATGAAAAGCTTTCAACAAGACCCGTCCAGCTTGGCGCTGCCGATTATAAGCGAGAAAGACGCGGAAGGGACGGAGCTTTCTGACGGAGAAGCCGTGTTTACCGGATATAATGATATGATGAAAAAATTTCTCGACCTGAAAACGTCGGGTTCCATTGATATAAACGGCAAAACGGATAAAATACCGCTGGCGTATAAGGGCTTGAAGAACGACTTCCTTCTGTCATATACATTTACAAGCGGAGGGCTGCCGACCGTTATCGTCACGCAGCAGGTATTCGACCGGATCGAGAAAGATATCGACCCGTCCATTCAGGGAAAATCAAATCGGTTTTTCGGCATTACACTCAAACGTGAAGAGGACATCCAAAAAGCTGATGGTCTGTTTCAGGCGCAGCACTATTCAGACGGTGCGCTTTCACAATTTGAAACGGCTGACACCCAAAAGAAAAACATGGGGCTGATCATGTTTATTGTCGGCTTTTTGGGGTTAACCTTTCTGATCACCTCAGGCTGTATCCTTTATTTTAAACAAATGGGCGAGTGTGAGGATGAGAAGGCTGATTACACGATATTGCGGAAGCTCGGCTTCACAACGGGAGATCTGCTGAAAGGCATCCGCCGGAAGCAGGCGTATCATTTCGGCATCCCGCTCGTTCTCGGGCTGTTCCACAGCTATTTTGCTGTTCAGTCAGGATGGTTTTTATTCGGAACGGAAGTGTGGACGCCGATGATCATCGTCATGGCGCTGTATACGCTGCTGTACTCCATCTTCGGCATGCTGTCGGTGCTATACTATAAAAAGGTCATTCAATCCGCATTGTAAAACAAGTTGAGGAGCCTCCGCATAAGCGGAGGCTTTTTTTGTATGAATAGAAGAAAGCGATTTTTAAAAGAATAGACATACGTCATTTTCTCGCGCGGGGGAGCCTTATGCAGAAGTATTTTCAATTGAAATCTGAAACAGGAGCCTTTCATCTTTTTTCCAAGGAACACATTTTCACGCTGTTGATCATCGGATTGCTGGGGGCGGGCGTGATCGTATTCCGGAAAAAGCTCAACTACGGCCGGTCGAATCGCGTTTTCCGCTATGTACTGTTCATTCTCCTTGCCGTGTCGCAGATCAGCTATCATATATGGCTGCTTTGTCATCATGCCTGGTCGCTGAAAACAGCTCTGCCGCTGCAGCTGAGCGACCTTTCCGTCTATTTGGCAATGCTGATGGTCATGACAAAAAGCAAAAAACTGTTCGCCTTCCTCTATTTTGCCGGTTTGGGCAGCGCCGTACAGGCGATGGCAACACCTGATTTAGGGGCGTATTCTTTCCCTCATTTTCGGTACATCGTGTTTTTCATCTCCCACGGCTGTGTTTTTCTTACCTGTCTATTCATGGCCGCTGCAGAAAAGTACAGACCGTCGGCGCGCGGACTGTGGGTATCGGTGCTGATCGTAAATCTGTACGGGGCGTGTGTCTTTTTTATTGATCGTGTGCTGAATGCAAATTACTTATATTTAATGAAAAAACCGAAGACCGCTTCGCTTCTGAACGTTTTCGGACCTTGGCCGTGGTATCTTCTATCAATGGAAGCGGCGGTGATATTGAGCTTTTTCATTCTGTATATTCTGTTTTGGCTGCTGAGGAAAAGAGCATGAGGCCGGCCTGTTTTTGTGAATCCAATCATTTGTAATTTTTTCAACATTCCGGCATTATTTTTTTCAGATTCTGATGTTGAAAAAAGACGTCCGCGGCGATAGAATGAATGTGCTATGATAACGTGTTCGATACGGAGCCGCGGCTTGCGGTTTCCGTTTTTTCATGGGGTTTTTTATAGAGAGAGGGGGATCGGTATGCCGCGCGCTTTGAAGATATTAATCATCGGAATGTTTATCAATGTGACGGGCGCATCTTTTTTGTGGCCGCTGAATACGATCTATATTCATAATCATTTAGGGAAATCGCTGACTGTTGCGGGGGTTGTTCTGATGCTGAATTCCGGGGCCAGTGTGGCGGGGAATTTATGCGGCGGATTTTTGTTTGATAAAATCGGCGGATTCAAATCCATTATGCTGGGCATTATGATCACATTGGCAAGTCTTCTCGGACTCGTTCTGTTTCATCAATGGCCCGTTTATATTTGGCTGCTCATCATTGTCGGCTTCGGTTCCGGTATCGTGTTTCCGGCCAGTTACGCCATGGCGGGAGCGGTATGGAAAGAAGGCGGGCGGAGAGCTTTTAATGCGATTTATGTAGCTCAGAACGCAGGTGTCGCCGTGGGCTCGGCACTCGGCGGGATGGTTGCGGCGTACTCGTTTACGTACGTGTTTTTAGCCAATGCTATGCTGTATGTGCTGTTTTTCCTTATCGTATTTTTCGGGTTTCGAAATATCAAAACCCAAAATGCGAGCCAGGTTTCTGTTCTGGACTACGAGCCTGTCAGCAGCAGAACGAAATTTACGGCGCTTCTCATATTGAGCGGCGGGTATGTTCTCGGGTGGATCGCCTATTCGCAGTGGTCCACAACCGTTGCGTCACATACTCAAAGCATCGGTATGCCGCTTTCATTATACAGTGTGCTCTGGACCGTAAACGGAATATTAATTGTCGCCGGACAGCCTCTCATGGGAGCTGTTCTGAAAAAATGGTCCGGTGCGTTAAAAACGCAGATGGTCATCGGCTTTTGTATTTTTATCGTCTCGTTCGGCGTGCTTCTCAGCGCCAAGCAATTTCCGATGTACCTCACCGCAATGGTGATTTTAACCGTCGGAGAAATGCTTGTCTGGCCTGCCGTGCCTACCATTGCCAATCAGCTTGCGCCTAAGGGGAAAGAAGGATTTTACCAAGGATTCGTCAACAGTGCGGCGACGGGCGGCAGAATGATCGGGCCGCTCCTTGGCGGCGTGCTGGTTGATCAGTACGGAATGAGCGTGCTGCTGTTGATCCTGATGGTGCTTCTTGTTGTCAGCATCGCAGCGACGGTGCTGTACGACAAACGCCTGAAAACCGTTAATAAACAAAACGTCCAAGTGCGATGACGACATAAAAAAATCCCGCTGTTTCGGCGGGATTTTTTTGTTTATACGACCGGAAGCACGTTGACCGCGTCCTTAACGTTTAAATACGTCTTTAATGAAGAAAAGCTGGCATCAAGCTGATTCATTCTCATGGCGAGGGTAGGCTTGATCCCGGTGATAATCAATTCCGTGCCGATTAATTTAAGCAGGTGGTGCAATTTGAAAATCCGGTCTGCGGTCTGTTCGTTTACCTCGGCCAGACCTGATAAGTCTATAATTAAGTAATCATCTTTAGATGCGGTTAATATGTCCGTCAAAGTTGTCACAATTGAATCAAATCGTTCTTCCGTTAAGTTTCCCACTAACGGCAAGGCGGAGATGCCGTTTCGGATCGGAACAATCGGTGTAGACAGCGTCGTGATTTCTGTGAGGGAATCCTCAAGGAGCTTTTCGTATTCTTTCTGCTCTGTAATGTCTTTTTGAAAACCGACAAAATAGAGCTTGTCTTCAACATAAAGAGGATCAATGTTGAGTTCATTCCAAAACGGGGTGCCGTCTTTTTTGACATTTTTCAGCCGCACCGTGATCTTTTCTTTCTGGGTTAAGCTCTTTCTGATTTTCGCGACTTGTTGACGGTCGGTTTCTTTGCTTTGCAGAAATCTGCAGTTCTTACCTAATATCTCTTCGGAAGAGTAGCCTGTCATATCCATAAATCCCTGATTTGTATATATGATGGGATTGTCCTCAAGAGAGGGGTCTGTAATCACCACGCCGATGCGTGCGTGATCAAGCGCCTTTTTGATAAGCTCCAGCTGCTCCAGTTTTCCGAATACATTTGAGTCAGCCATGTAAAACCCCCTTTTGGCCGTAAAGCTGCGCGCTTTTTCAGCCATTGTTTCTCCCCTTTTTAAATGAATCTACAGTAACCGTAGCATAACATATGTTCTGATTCAAGCAGCCGAAGTTTGCAATTTGTCATTCGGGCTTGTCCTCATATACACTGAATATATAAGGGGAAGGCACATCATCGCTAAGTAAGTGACTAGGTCATTGTCACTGGGTGAAAAATGAATCTAATGCATCAAGCTTACCGATCATGTGTTCACATATAATGGAAGAAACAAGCTTTTTACTTTCCTGCTCAATCGCCGGTATGTAGATATCGAAAATCATCGTATTCGTAAGGGGGCTGGATGGCCTGAAGTCGCTTTACTAAATAAGGGCTTTAGGAAGGTGATGAAGATGCTGCATCAGGTAATAATTGCTTGTGTAATTGGAGGAATCATGGGGGTTCTCGGTCATGTGAAAAAGAGAGGCAGGCTGGAGAAACCCAGAATGACAAAGCGGTTTATCTATCTCGGTTTTTTGGAAGATGGTTTTATCGGAATGGCTGCTTCCATCTTACTTGTCTTATCCGCTGACCCCGATTCAGGAATTCAACTCGTCATCTTATCCATAATCGCAGGCTACGGCGGAGAAGCTGTTCTCAGGAGCTTTGATTTTGTCAGAGAACAAAACAGTGATTCGGCCGAAGCAAAACCACACCAGCAAAAAAATCCTCCATCAAAATAATATCCCCGCTCATGACCCGTTCCGGGTACATTCCCATTGTATACAAACCTGCTTGCACTTATGAACAGAATTCTATAAAATACAGGTAAGATTACGGTAGCGATAAGAACAGTGAAGAGGAGCAGTAAGAAGCAGATTTTGCAATCAGAGAGTTGACGGCCGGTGCAAGTCAATCAAGTCTGTTTCCGAACTCGCCTCAGAGTTGCAGCGGCAAAACCGCTGACGCATAACTGCGTTAAAAGTATCAAGTGAGTGCGGCTTAAAACCGCGCTAACGAGGGTGGTACCGCGGGAAATAAAAATCTCTCGTCCCTTTTTGGGATGAGGGAGTTTTTTTAGTTTTAGAATAATCTGAATATAATCTTTCTCATCCCGTCAATACTTGGACTACATACGCCGTATTCAATCAGAAGGAGGTTTTTACGTTGAGTTTTCAGCATGAAAAAATAGAAAAGAAATGGCAGAATTACTGGTTGGATCATAAAACGTTCGCCGTCAGTGAAGAGAATGACAAGCCGAAGTTTTACGCGCTTGACATGTTCCCGTATCCTTCAGGAGCCGGCCTTCATGTCGGACATCCGGAAGGCTATACGGCAACCGATATCCTTTCGCGCATGAGACGCATGCAAGGATACAATGTGCTTCATCCGATGGGATGGGACGCGTTCGGGCTTCCTGCCGAGCAATACGCGCTTGACACGGGGAATGATCCGGCCGAGTTCACAAAACAAAATATAGATAATTTCCGCCGCCAGATTCAATCGCTCGGATTTTCATATGATTGGGATCGTGAAATCAATACGACTGATCCGGACTATTACAAGTGGACGCAGTGGATCTTCACCAAGCTGTACGAAAAAGGGCTCGCTTACGTAGACGAAGTGCCGGTCAACTGGTGCCCGGCGCTCGGAACGGTGCTTGCGAACGAAGAAGTCATTGACGGCAAAAGCGAGCGGGGCGGCCATCCGGTTGAACGCCGCCCGATGAGACAATGGATGCTGAAAATCACCGCTTATGCGGACAGGCTTCTTGAAGATTTAGAAGACCTTGACTGGCCGGAAAGCATTAAAGACATGCAGCGCAACTGGATCGGACGCTCAGAAGGCGCAAACGTGCATTTCGCGATCGACGGCACTGATGACACGTTTACCGTGTTTACGACAAGACCGGACACGCTGTTCGGCGCGGCTTATGCCGTACTGGCTCCTGAGCATGAGCTTGTGGAGGCCATCACGACGCCTGAACAAAAAGAAGCGGTAGACGCTTATGTTAAAGAAGTTCAGGCGAAAAGTGACCTGGAACGGACGGATCTTGCGAAAACAAAAACGGGCGTCTTCACGGGCGCATATGCCGTAAACCCTGCAAACGGGGAAAAGCTGCCGATCTGGATAGCGGATTATGTCCTCGCCTCTTACGGAACAGGCGCTGTAATGGCCGTGCCGGCGCATGATGAACGTGATTTTGAATTCGCAAAAGTGTTCAGCCTGCCTGTCAAAGAAGTCGTAAAAGGCGGAAACACGGAAGAAGAAGCGTACACGGGGGACGGAGAGCATGTCAATTCCGGCTTTCTGAACGGACTGAATAAAGCGGAAGCGATTGAAAAAATGATCGCCTGGCTTGAAGAAACGAAAAACGGTGAGAAAAAAGTGACATACCGTCTGCGTGATTGGCTGTTCAGCCGCCAGCGCTATTGGGGCGAGCCGATTCCGGTTATTCATTGGGAAGACGGCACGTCAACAGCCGTTCCGGCGGAAGAGCTGCCGCTGATTCTGCCGAAAACCGATGAAATCAAACCGAGCGGAACAGGTGAATCACCGCTTGCCAACATTAAAGAGTGGGTGGAAGTCACTGATCCTGAAACGGGCAAAAAAGGCAGAAGAGAAACGAACACGATGCCGCAATGGGCGGGAAGCTGCTGGTATTTCCTCCGCTTTATCGACCCGAAAAATCCGGATCAGCTCGCTTCACCTGAGAAACTGGATAAATGGCTGCCCGTTGATATTTACATTGGAGGAGCGGAGCATGCCGTGCTTCACCTTCTGTACGCGCGTTTCTGGCATAAATTCCTCTACGATATCGGTGTCGTGCCGACGAAAGAACCGTTCCAAAAGCTGTATAACCAAGGAATGATTCTCGGGGAAAATAATGAAAAAATGAGTAAATCCCGCGGAAACGTCGTCAATCCGGATGAAATTGTGGCGTCTCACGGAGCAGATACGCTCCGCCTGTACGAAATGTTTATGGGGCCGCTTGATGCATCTATCGCCTGGTCTGAATCAGGTCTTGACGGAGCGCGCCGCTTCCTTGACCGCGTATGGCGTTTGTTTATCGAGGAAAACGGCGAGCTGACGGGCAAAGTGACAGAAGGCGCAGGCGAAACTCTTGAGCGCGTCTATCATGAAACGGTCATGAAAGTGACAGAAAACTTCGAAGCCCTTCGTTTTAACACGGGCATTTCTCAGCTGATGGTCTTCATTAATGAAGCTTACAAAGCGAATGAACTGCCGAAAGAATATATTGAAGGTTTTGTGAAGCTGCTTTCTCCTATTGCGCCGCATTTGGCTGAAGAACTGTGGGAAAAACTTGGCCACGAAGGTTCGATTGCATACGAGGCTTGGCCTGCATATGACGAATCAAAACTGGTGGATGATGAAGTTGAAATCGTCGTCCAGCTGAACGGAAAAGTAAAAGCGAAATTAATGGTTCCGGCTGATGCTGATAAAGCAGCGTTAGAACAGCTCGCACAAGCTGACGAAAAAGTAAAAGAGCAGCTTGAAGGAAAAACGATCCGAAAAATCATTGCCGTACCGGGCAAGCTTGTCAATATCGTGGCAAACTGACCGGACGAAGCCCCTCTCCTACAGAGAGGGGCTTTTTTATCAGGCCTCTATCATAGAAATTGCACCGCGGGCTTTGGTATACTTAACACCATAAAGATGAATGGGAGTGTCACACATTGAAAATAAATGAAATCAGCACAGCCGTACTGGAAGAAAAATTAAAAGCGGGAGAAGAGCTGTATCTGATTGATGTCAGAGAAGACGAAGAAGTTGCCGAAGGAATGATTCCGGAGGCCGTTCACATCCGCATGGGGGACATCCCTGAGAAGATGGATGCGTTAGACAAGGACAAGGAATATGTATTTATCTGCCGTTCCGGAAAAAGAAGCATGAACGTTTGTATGTATTTACATGAGCAGGGCTTCCGTACGGTTAATGTTGAAGGCGGCATGCTGGAGTGGGAAGGCGAAACAAAGCCGAAGAAATAACGCTTTGAAGTGAAAGAAGAAAAGGGACGTGCGTCTTTTTCTTCTTTTTTTATAAAAAAACGGGAGGCGAATCAGGTGAAACCGATGATCCGCGCGATGAAAACAAACGATATCAAACAGGTCCGGCAAGTCGCAGAACGAAGCTGGCATCATACGTATGAAGGGATTATTCCCAGACACATTCAGGATCAGTTTCTCGAATCCGCCTATCAGGATGAGATGATGGAACGCCGGCTCTTGCATTCTCTGTTCTTTGTGGCAGAAGAAGAGGGGCGAGTGCTCGGTTTTGCAAATGCCACCCCGGTTCAAAAAGACGGAAATGCGGAGCTGACCGCCATCTATATTGACCCGGATTGCCAGGGAAGCGGGATAGGCACGGCACTCCTTAAAGAAGCATCAGGCAGTCCGGCGGGGTAAAAAAGCTTTATGTCCATGCAGAAAAAGAGAACCGCATTGCCTTATCCTTTTATCAAGCGAAAGGGTTTCAATGGGTATGTGAATTTGAAGAAGATTTTAAAGGACACACTTTACAGACGGTCAAACTGGTACTGAACATATAAAAGCGTCCGGCCCGCCCAGGACCGGAACGCGAATGATCAGTGATAAGCCGGAAGCCGGTCTTTGTGCGCTTCAAATAAGTCATCGCACAAAGATATGATGTCATTCATGGAAAGCTCGGCGCTTGTATGCGGGTCAAGCATGGCCGCCTGATATACGGCTTCCTTTTTTAATGTAACGGCCGCTTCGATGGTTAAAAGCTGTGTGTTAATGTTTGTTCTGTTGAGCGCCGCGAGCTGCTCGGGAAGTTCGCCCGAATAGCATGGCATAATGTGGTTTTTGACGGCTGTGCAAGGCACTTCAACGACCGCTTTCGCCGGCAGATTCGGTATCAGCCCGGTATTCAGCACATTGCCGCCGAATGTGAACGGTTTGCCCGTCTCCATCGCTTCAATAATTCTCGAACCGTATTCTTTTGAGCGTTCATGCGTCAGGTTTTGGTTGTTGATGATGCCGTCTCTCATCGTTTCCCAATTGTTGATTTGTTCCGCGCATCTCCTCGGATATTCATCAAGCGGAATTTGGAGTTCATCTATCAGCTCCGGATACCGGCTTTTTATAAAATACGGGTGATATTCGGCATTATGCTCAGATGATTCCGTTACGTAGCAGCCGAATTTATCCATCAGCTCAAACCGCACCATGTCCTTATGTTTCGTCTTTTGTTTTTCGCGTGCCCGTCTTTTAATTTCAGGATATAAATCAATTCCGTCTTTTTTAATCTCCAAAAGCCAAGCCATATGGTTAATGCCGGCAATGCGTTCTTCCGTACCTTCGTGATCCATGCCGAGTGAGTCAAACAGATCTTTGGTACATACCTGGACGCTGTGGCACAGGCCGACCGTTTTGACATTCGTATGTCTGAGCATCGCTCCGGTCAGAGAGGCCATCGGATTTGTATAGTTTAACAGCCACGCATCCGGGCAGACCTCTTCCATGTCTTTTGCGATGTCAAATAAAACGGGGATGGTGCGAAGGGAACGGAAAATGCCGCCTATTCCGACGGTATCGGCAATCGTCTGGCGGAGACCGTACCGCTTCGGGATGTCAAAGTCAATGACCGTCGCGGGTTTATAGCCTCCGACCTGAATGGCGTTTATCACATAGCCGGCGTGTTTCAGCGCCTGTTTTCGGTCATCGTAGGAGATGATGGATATACTCGTATTGTAGCGGTCTCTCATGTTTTCCAGCATGAGCTGGGATTCTTTCAGCCGTACAGCGTCAATATCATAAAGCGCGAATTCAAACCCGTTTAATGCTTCAGTCAGTAAGCAGTCCCCCAGTACATTTTTTGCGAAAATCGTGCTCCCCGCTCCGATAAACGTAATTTTCTTCAACAGAAATTCCTCCCTTTTCTTCTCAGCCTTTGACCGCCCCGGAGGACAGCCCTGAGATAAAATATTTTTGAAGCGCCAAAAACAATACGACCATCGGCAGCATCGCCATAATTGCGGCTGCGGCGACTAAGTGAAGATTGTTCGCGTTTTCGCCGAAAAATCCCGCCATGGCCACGGTCAATGTCTGCACCTTTTGATCTTGTAAAAAGAAAATCGCAAATTGGTAATCGTTCCAGATAAACACACAGGAAATAATGCAGACCGTTGCGGTAATCGGTTTCAACAAAGGAAACACGATTGTATAAAAAGTCCTGATCAATCCCGCGCCGTCCATCCTGGCGGCTTCCTCAAGCTCTTTCGGAATGGAAGAGCGGATAAACCCCGAATATAAGAAAACGGTCAGCGGCATATATGCAGCCGTATTAATGAGAATGGCTGCGGCATGCGTATTGATCAGCCCCGCATCAGCGACCATCTTGTATAAAGGAACCATGGAAGTCAAAGGCGGGATGATCATGATTGAAATCAAAAGGCCGAAGACGATTTTATTCAGCTTTGTATTTCTTCTAGCGAGCGGGTATGCGGCAAGCGAACCCATGAAAATTAATAAAGCGGCGGAAACGGCTGTAATGATGATCGTGTTCAGAAAGGATTGCCCGAGAGAGGCACGTTCCCATGCTTCACGAAAATTCTGAAATGAAAAGGCGGATGGCAGCGACCATTTTGAACTGTAGTCACCTTTTGCTTTTAATGACGTGGTCAGCAAAATATAAAAGGGGACAATATGAACGCACGAGATAACGGCTGCCAACAGCGTAAAAATCCGCATTCGGGCTGTTTTCATGACATTTCCGTCTCCTTTCGCTTGAAATACACGAGAGCCGAAAAGCTGATGACAAGAATAATGACGGACATAAACACGCCTTGGGCGGCGGCATATCCCGCATCCTGCCGTTTAAAATATAAATCATACATAAACGTTGACATCGATTGAGAGGAATTGCCCGGCCCGCCTGCGGTCAGCGCGAAAATGACATCAAACAGCTTCAGCCCGCCGATGATATTGATGACCATGTTGATGGTGACAGCCGGCATTAATAAAGGCAGGGTGATGGTGAAAAACGGCTGAAGACCTCCCGCGCCATCCATTTTTGCGGCTTCGTAATAATCTTTTGGAATGCTTTGCAGCCCCGCCAAATATACAATCATCGCAATGCCTGCGTATTGATACGTGTTAATCATGACGATAATCCACGGGTTTGCCGCAGGGCTTGCCAAGGCGTTGACAGGACCGATTCCCAGTGCGCCAAGTACATCATTCAGCGCACCCCCGTCATATGAGAAAATAAAATACCAAATGTATCCCATGATCAGCGGACTGATAATGACGGGCAGGTAGACGATCGTTCTTGTGAGCGCCTTCATTTTTAAGCTCTGATTCAAAAGCAGCGCATATAAAAGTCCGAGCATATTCTGAAAAAAAGTGCTTCCGATGCCGTAAAGCAAAGTGTTTTTCACAACAAGCCACGTGTCCGGATCTGTAAAAAGCCTTTTATATTGAGTAACCCCCACCCATTGATACGTCTGTGAGAAGCCGTTCCAGTTTGTAAATGTGATAAAAGCGCCTTTGACAAACGGAAAAATCATGAAAATAAAAACCGTGGCAAGAGCGGGAACGTACATCCACCATAGTGACGCGGGTTTTACCGGCTTTTGATGTTGAAATCCTTGGGTTTCTTTTGCAAGATCACTCATTCTTTTTCAGCTCCCTGTGAATCAGATTGAAGCCGGAGCCGCTTATATTCCCTGCCGAGTTTCGCTGAAATTTCAGCGGGGGTTAAGATATCGGCCATCAGCTCCTGCCCGGCTGTTCCCATCACATCCCACATTCCGTTCGGCAAATAAAGGCGGTCAAAATAAGGCTGCACCTTAATATGCTGATAGCGCTTATAGTCATTTGCGTAGAAAATGTCCGTTTGCACATTCACTAATCCGGCCGGAAGCGAGGTCGCTTCGGCAATTGATTTTGCATGCTCGGGTCGGGCCATAAATGCGATAAACTGTTTCGCTTCTTCAAGCCGCGGGGAATCCTTGAATGCCGCCAGCGTGTAACGTTCGCCTCCGATCCAAACCGGCGCGTCTCCCTTATGGACGGCCGGGGTCGGTATGATGCCGACTTTTACCTTCGGATTGATTTGAGCGACGTCTTGGCCGAGGGTGCCGCCCTGCAGCGTAAAGGCGATTTTGTTTTGCGCCATCAGTTCAATGAGCTGGGACCGTTTTGCCGTCACGGCATCTATATTGAGCAGGTTTTCCTTTTGCATCTCTTTCAGTTTGTCAGATAAATAGGTGAAGTGTGTCCAGCGGAAGGTTCCGTTTAACAATTGTTTTTTGTAACGGTGTGCGGGATCTGTGATGAGAAGCGGTGCGGCGAATTGATCGTAATATTGGGCAAATGAGCTTTTCTCATAGCCGGCAAACCAGAAGGGGGTGACTGTTCCGCCGCTTTTTTCTTTAATCTGTCTCAATGCCTTCATAAAATCATCCATTGTTTCCGGCGGTTTGATTCCGTATTCTTCCAACAACGTGCGATTGTAGGCCAGTCCGTCCTTTGCCTGATTCAGAGGGAAGGCGTATATTCTGCCTTTGGCGTCTTTGAGCATGCTGTTTAAATTCGGATCGAGCCGCCTCGTCCAAGACATGCCGCTGAGGTCGGCGGTATATTCTCCGTAGCGGATTTTGGCCCAGCCGTGTGTGTCGAAAAGATCGGGCATATCACCGGCCGCCATCCTGACCCTCATCATATTTTCGTAGTCATTGCCTGGGAAATGAACGTTTACTTGAATGTCCGGATGTTCTTTTTGGAATGAATCAGCCAACTTTCTGAATACGGCGCGTTCGCTGTCTGAGGATATGGTGGAATAGACTGTCAATGTTTTCTGCTTTTCTCCGGCGCCGCTCTGTTCTGCTGAGCAGCCGGGAAGTATCATGCAAGTAAAAGAAAGAAACAAAGCCAGTAAGCGTTTCATCTTTTCCTCCTTTAAATATGATATAAACGCTGCGGGACACGTCACCTCCTTTCTTGTGAGCCGCAGCTTTGTCTGACAATCAATGAAGTGGGGAGCGTCACGGCCAGCGGGACGGTTCTGCCGTTTAAACGGTCGAGAAGCAATTTGACACCCGTCCGGCCCATCTCTTCCGTGTATACTTTTACCGTTGATAACGGCGTGCTGGCGTATTCTGCCTCATCAATTCCGTTGAAGCTGACAACCGCCGTATCGCGCGGGACTTGAAGGCCGGCTTCCTGCAAGGCTTTTAAAGCGCCGACAGCCATCGAATCACTTGCGATAAAAAAGGCATCGGGGAGACTTCCGCCTTTGATGGCTTCATTCATCAGCCGGAACCCTTCGTGCATGCTGTATTCGCCGATCAGTACATGCTCCGGCTCGGCGCCGGCCATTTGTAAGAAAGCGGTCAGACGCTTATCCTCAATCGTTTTATTGCTGTTTACACCGTCTATGACGGTATGCTCCCGCTCCCGGCCGCCGATATAACCGAGCCGCTGGTAACCGAGCGACAGAAGATGTTCTATCGCCTTTTGCGCTGCGGCATAAAAATCCACGCTGACGGAATCGTAGCGGGCGGGATCGGGGGTGCCGTTAACAAATACCGCGTGCCTGAAAGCGGCGCTGATATTCGTAAGCGCCTCGTCTTGCAGGCTGCCGATGACGATGACGCCGTCCAGTTCGTGAAACATATGCTCTTGAAAAGAACCGAGATGGATAGAAGATGTGATAAAAATTTTTTGCCGAAAGCATTCTTCTTCAATGCCTTTTCGGATCGCCGAAAAATAAGGATCCTGCCGTTCTTCTTCCGGTGACAGGCAGCTGACAACGCCGATCAGGGGCGCTGAATCGCTGCGGCTGCGGTTCTTCCGTTTTTTTGCCGACGGCTGATAGCCCAGCTCATCGGCGATCCTCAGAACTTTTTCTCTTGTTTCATCAGTCACAGCCAAAGAGTCATCCTTATTCAAAATTCTCGATACTGTCGCGCTGGATACAGATGCCTGTAAGGCAATATCTTTGAGACGGACCATTTCGCATCTCCTTTTTACTAAATATTTACTAAACAGAAATGACCTGGTTATTGTTAAAATGATATTATCATACGAGAGTAAGCGTTTTCAATAACTATTTTTGGTTACTTTTAGTAAAAATCAGTAAAAAAGAAAATCTGTTTTTCTCTATCATATTTCAATTGAACCGGAATAAATTGATAGAGAAAGGAGAGGGTGATGTGCTGAAGATAGCTGTTTTTGATGAGGAGCATGAAAAGGATCTGCAGACTGAAGTCAATACATTTTTAAAGGGGATTTCTGATGAACAGCTCGTTGATATTAAATATACGGTAGCGGCGGCCTGTGATCCTGAAGGTGAGCAGCTTTATTGTTTTTCCGCTCTCATTTTATACCGAAAATAAAAAAGCCCGGACGAAATGCCGGGCTTCGTTGTTCATTATGCTTTTTTGACGCGGGGACTTCTTGGTTTTTGGTATTTCTCCGCTTGTTTGATTCCTTTTCTCTCGCTCGCTAATGACTTGTACAGAGACACGATCATCAGAAGGATCACGACTGAAAACGGAACCGCGGCGAGAATGGCCGTGTTTTGCAGTGCGGCCAGACCGCCGGAATATAACAAAACCGCTGCCACGGCGGACTGGATGACGCCCCAGATGATTTTCACCCGGTTTGACGGGTCTAAAGAGCCGTAAGACGTTTGCATTCCAAGCACAAATGTCGCTGAATCCGCTGATGTAATAAAGAATACAGCGATCAGAACAAGCGTTAATACGGATGTCACCATTGTCAGCGGATAGTGGCTGAGTGCGCCGAACAGCATCGTATCCGTTGACATTCCCGCGACATTGAATACGCCTTTCTGCTGAAGATCCATCGCGGATACACCGAAGATCGCAAACCATAAGAAAGCCAATATACAAGGTGTCACCAATACCCCGATTAAAAATTCCCGGATCGTCCGGCCCCTTGATACACGGGCGATAAAAATGCCGACAAACGGCGACCAGGATATCCACCAGGCCCAATAGAAAATGGTCCAGCTGTTAATCCATTCGCGTTTTTGGGGATCATTCGGAGACAAGCGAAAGCTCATCTGCACGATATTTTGGATGTATTGGCCGATAGAATCGGTAAATGAGTTCATAATCAGCACCGTCGGACCTGCAATGAGCATAAAGATCATTAAAATAGCCGCGAGCGCCATGTTGGTATTGCTTAAGTATTTAATCCCTTTGCCGATTCCGCTCCACGCAGAAATCAAAAATAACACGGTCACGACAGCGATCAGGATCAGCTGAACGGAAAATGTTTTCGGAATGCCGAATAAATAATGCAAACCGCCGTTGATCTGAGTCGCTCCGAGCCCTAAGCTTGTCGCCACACCGACAACGGTCGCAAACACGGCGATACAGTCAATCGCTTTGCCGATCGGGCCGTTTACTTTATCGCCCAAAAGCGGTGTCAGTGTGCTGCTGATCAAACCGGGCGCGTCTTTTCTGAATTGAAAATATGCGATACATAAAGCGACAACCGCATAGATGGCCCAAGCGTGCAGCCCCCAGTGGAAAAATGTGTACCGGAGCGCATCACGAAATGCTTGGGGCGTTTCTGTTTCACCTGAGGGAGAGCTGATGGCGTAATGGCTGATCGGTTCCGCAGCCCCGTAAAATACCAAACCGATTCCCATGCCTGCGCTGAAAAGCATGGCAAACCATGATAATAAGCCGAATTCCGGTTTTTCCCCGGGTTTTCCGAGTTTTATTGTGCCGATCGGACTTACAATGAGAAAGAGACAGAAACCGACAAATATAGAAACGACCAGCAGATAATACCAGCCGAAAGAATCCGTAATAAATTTTTGTGCCGTATCAGTGACTTGCTGCAGGCTGTCAGGAGAAATGGCCCCCCATAAAACCGCAGCGGCTGTGATGACAATCACAATCCAAAAAACACTGGAGATGTTCTTCTTCAAACGTTCTCACCCTCTGACTATTTTTTTCAATACGCCATTTTGTTTTAGTATGGTCGTACGATTGCAGATCAATCCTTTCTTCCTATTCCCTCAATCAGGTGAAACAAAACGCAGAAAACTCTATCATGTTTTTGGTCAATTATCAATGGGGACGCTCAGGTAAATGCGCTTTAAACCATTTAGAGCGAGCGTGAGAAACGTCCTGCATTCAAACCGGCGAGACGCCCTGTGACAAAGGCTGAAGTGATATTGTAGCCCCCGGTATAGCCGTGAATGTCGAGTATTTCTCCGCAAAAATATAAGCCTTCCATTTTTTTTGACGCCATTTGTTTCGGCTCAATCTCTTTTACGGAAACACCTCCGCCTGTGACAAACGCTTTGTCCAAAGAAAGCGTTCCGTCAGCGGCAACCGTAAATTGTTTGCAGTCTTTGACAAAAGCCCTGAATTGATCCTTCGGCAGTTCCGTAAAGCTTGTCTGCGGATCAAGACCGTTCCGTTCCAGAAGAAAAAGCAGGTACCGTTCCTGCATCCACGGCTTCAGCGCATTTTTGAGCGCTTTTTTCGGTGCGTCTTTCAGTTCCTTGTGCATCTTTTGAAATAACTCTTCCTCGTTGATGCCGGGAAACAGATCGATGCGGAGTTTGACCTCTGGCTGCTTTTTCAGTTCTTTGACGACAAACTGGCTGCAGCGGAGAATGGCGGGGCCTGACAAGCCGAAATGGGTGAACAGCATGTCCATCACGTGTGTGACGATTGGTTTGCCTTTTTTATTCAGGACGCTGACGGCCGCGTTTCTAAGAGACAGCCCCTGAAGTGTTTTTTGTTTAATAAACGGTTCTGACGACGTAACCGGCACTTCCGTCGGAAAGAGTTCGGTCACGGTATGACCGGCCGCTTCCGCCCATGCATAGCCGTCTCCGGTGCTGCCGGTATGCGGGACTGATTTTCCGCCGACCGCGATAATAACGGCGTCTGCGTTAATGTGTTCGTCATTGTTTGTCGTAATGCCTGCTGTCCTGCCGTTCTCGTACCGCACTTCTTTGATTTTTTCATTTGTGCGGATGGTGACATTCAGTTGTTTTAATCGGTTTAAAAGCGCATCGACAACGCTTTGCGCTTTGTCCGTCACCGGGAACATGCGCCCGTGGTCTTCTTCTTTCAGCTGAATGCCGAGTTTTTCAAAAAAGGCGATGATATCTTCATTATTAAATTCGGAAAACGCGCTGTATAAAAAGCGGCCGTTGCCGGGGATGTGTTTGATGATTTCTTCAACGGGGAGGCGGTTGGTCACGTTGCAGCGCCCGCCGCCGGAAATCGCCAGCTTCCGTCCCAGCTTGTTTCCTTTATCGATTAATAATACGTCCGCCCCTTCTTCGCCTGCCGCAATCGCAGCCATTAAACCGGACGGGCCGCCGCCGATCACAATCACGTCATAATGTTTCATCTTTCATCAACAACTTTCTTTTTCACGTATAATAGGCGGAAATGTCCGCTTTCTGCTATTATAGCGAAAGAAAGGGAATCCTTAAACGTATTTTGTTTTTTAAAGAGTTTTCCCAAAAAGTTTCCCGCTGTAATTATTACCGTCTAATTGCCCAGTTGTGTTAAAATAGAAAAGTTGAATCTTCGTAGAAAATGGTGATGAGGAAACATGTCAAGCAAATTGTTAAGGGGCACGTTCGTGCTGACGCTCGGCACCTATATATCGCGGATTTTAGGGATGATTTATCTGATCCCGTTCGGAGCGATGGTCGGAGCGACGGGCGGAGCTTTGTTTCAATACGGATATAATCAATATACACTGTTTTTAAACATTGCCACGATGGGATTTCCCGCCGCGGTTTCAAAATTTGTCTCGAAATATAATTCCAAGGGAGACTATGAGACAAGCAGGCGGATGCTGAGAGCGGGAATGTCGGTTATGCTCGTAACCGGGATGATCGCTTTTTCAATTCTTTATATTTCGGCGCCGTTTTTTGCGGAAACATCTCTCGGCGGCACGAGTAACAACGGACTTACGATTGACCACGTCGTTTATGTCATCCGGATGGTCAGTCTGGCACTTTTGGTCGTGCCGATTATGAGTCTTGTGCGCGGTTTTTTCCAAGGTCATCAGATGATGGGGCCGACAGCCGTTTCACAGGTTGTGGAGCAGCTTGCCCGGATCATCTTTTTATTGGGCGCAACGTATTTGATTTTAAGAGTGATCAACGGCGGCCTTGTCATCGCAGTCGGATACGCGACTTTCGCGGCGCTGATCGGATCATTCGGAGGGCTTGTCGTCCTTTATATTTACTGGAATAAGCGGAAGGGCGATCTTCTGGCGATGAAGCCGAATCTCGTCCCGTCTGCGAACTTAAGTTATAAAAAAATGTTCATTGAGCTTTTCAGTTATGCCGCTCCTTACGTATTTGTCGGACTGGCGATTCCTTTGTATTCGTATATCGATACGAATACGTTTAATAAAGCGATGATTGCGGCGGGCCATAAGGATATCAGCCAGGACATGCTTGCGATTGTCACCCTTTATGTGCCGAAGCTTGTGATGATCCCGGTTTCTCTGGCGACCGCTTTCGGTCTGACGCTGATTCCGACGATTACTGAATCGTTTACGAGCAGGAATTATAAGCTTTTGAACCAGCAGATTAACCAGACGATGCAAATCATTCTGTTTTTGGTTATTCCCGCCGTTGTCGGGATGTCCGTGTTATCGGGTCCGGCCTATACGTTTTTCTACGGCTCTGAAAGTCTTCGCCCGGATATCGGACAGGATATATTGTTCTGGTACGCGCCTGTCGCGATACTGTTTTCTCTGTTTACCGTAAACGCCGCGATCCTGCAAGGGATTAATAAGCAGAAATTTGCTGTCGTGAGTCTTTTCATCGGCGTTATTATAAAAGTGGTGCTGAACGTGCCGCTGATCAAGCTGTTTCAGGGAGACGGGGCCATCTTGGCAACGGCGCTCGGTTATATCGCTTCTCTTCTGTACGGTTTTATTATGATTAAGCGCCATGCGGGCTATTCGTATACGGTACTTATAAAACGGGTCATTTTAATCGCGGTCCTGTCCGTCGTGATGGGAGTCGCGGTCAAGCTGACTCAATGGCTGCTCAGCTTCTTTGTAACATACCAAAGCGGCCAGGTGCATGCGGCGATTGTCGTCTTTGTCTGCGCCGCTGTCGGCGGTGCGGTGTACATGTTTGCCGCGTACCGAATCGGATTTTTACAGAAAATGTTTGGAAACCGTCTGCCCCGCGTTTTGAGGAGAGGCAGGCATTCCGCCCATTGAGAAATAATGAATAGTCCGCTTATCGCGGGCTTTTCTTTTTAAAGGAGAGGATCAGGATGAGACTTGATAAGCTGCTTGCCAACAGCGGATTCGGCTCAAGAAAAGATGTGAAAAAAATCGTCAAGGCTGGGGCTGTCATGATTGACGGAGAGCCGGCGAAAGATGTGAAAACCCATGTCGATCCGGAAAAACAGGACATCACGGTATACGGAGAGCCGGCAGACTATCGTGAATTTATTTATGTCATGATGAATAAGCCGCAAGGAGTGCTGTCCGCTACCGAAGACAGCCGCCAGCAAACGGTGGTTGATCTGCTGACGCCTGAAGAACAGCGATTTGAACCGTTTCCGGCGGGACGTCTTGATAAGGATACGGAAGGCTTTTTGCTTCTGACCAATGACGGGCAGCTCGCTCATCGCCTGCTTTCTCCGAAAAAGCATGTGCCCAAAACATATGAGGTCCGGTTAACCTCGCCTCTGTCACCGGAAGACATCGTTCATCTGGAAAGAGGCGTCGTCATTGAAGGAGGCTATAAGACGAAGCCGGCAGCCGTTGAAATCATTACAGAAAGCCCGGATGAAACGGTGATTCACTTGACCATTACAGAAGGCAAATATCATCAGGTGAAGCTGATGGCAAAGGCTGTCGGAAATGAAGTGGCTTATTTGAAGCGGCTTTCGATGGGGGCTGTTTCTCTTGACCCGGATCTTAAACCGGGAGAATTCCGCGAGCTGACTGAAGAGGAGCTCGAAACGCTGAGAGGCGCTGAAGTGTAATCGATATCAGAAAAGCCCAAAACAGATTTGTTTTGGGCTTTTTATATAGAGGAACAAAAAACAAGGCAAAGACGCTGCTTTGCCTTGCAGCATGTCAGGCCGAAAAGGGCCTTATGTAATTGTTCGCTTAAGATGTAATTTTCACTTTTTTTCGTGTTGTCTCCCACTTGCCTCGGCTAGGACTATGAACAAGATCATTGTATGCTAACACATTTAAGTCTCGCTGAATGGTTCTAGGTGTAATGCCGAATTCATCAACCAGTTCCTGTGTTGTCACAAGGCCTTTTTCCTGGATGAACATGTAAACTGATTTAATCCGAGTCAGCATACGATTTGTTGAAGGTTTCAAAAAACCACTCCCTATCATAAGATCGGATGGACTTGATATACCACAACTTTCGACTCTAAAACTTCGTACGAATAAGCAACAAAGGATGACATTCTGTTTTTTCTCTTTTAACTGCCTCCATTATACACGATATGGACAACATGAATCTAGGAATAAGCGCAGATAATTTTTTCCAAATGGGTGCCGCCTTGGTGCATTACTATGCCCGGTCCGCTTTTAATATTATGGAAACTGAAACTTTTTTTATACATGTCCGTATGAAAACGGGGGAGTGAGAAGTTTGGGAGAATTATTGAATGCAAACATTGTCTGCGCCGGTTATGCTGACAGGCCGAAGGTGATTTCTGATGTATCTCTGTCAGTCAACGCTGGTGAAATTGCCGGTTTAATCGGAGCGAACGGCGCGGGGAAAAGCACAGTGATAAAGGCGGTTCTCGGGCTGTCCCGGGATATAGAAGGCGGTATTGAGTGGAATGATTCATCTTATGCTTACATACCGGAGCGTCCGAGTTTTTATGATGAACTGACGCTTTGGGAGCATCTCGAGCTGACCGGGTCATTGCGGGGCATGAAAGGGGAAGAGTGCCGTGAGCGGGCAGGGCGGCTGCTTGAAGAGTTTTCGCTGACGTCTGTAACACATGATTTGCCTTCCGGTTTTTCAAAAGGGATGCAGCAAAAATTGATGCTCATACAGGCATTTTTGGCGAAGCCGGATATTTACATCATTGATGAGCCTTTTATCGGACTTGATCCGATCTCAACGAAGCTGTTTACCGACATGCTGATTGCTGAGAAAGAAAGGGGCGCGGGAATTTTGATGTGCACTCATGTTCTGGATACGGCGGAAAAAATCTGCGACCGGTTTTATTTGCTGGATCAGGGAGCTCTGCTTCTTCAAGGCACGTTAGAGGAGCTTCAGGAAAAAACGGGGAGCCGTTCACTGCTGGATTGCTTTTATTCAGCGGTTCGGAGCAGTCAGCGATGACCGGGCGGGCTTTGTTTTTTCAAAGGCTGTTTCATTATTGGCGGTATCAATGGAAGGTGTTTCAGACGGTCATTGATTGGACGGTCGCGCTGTATATCGTTCTTCCCGCTGCCGCATTTGCCGTTTATCAATATGCTGAATGGCTGAACGGCAGGGGGCTTCTTAATGGAGCGGCAGGAGTATTAGGATGGGGCTGGCTGTATGTATTCAGTGCCCTGCTATTGTGCACGGGTTTTATTCATACCTTTTTGCTGGAAGCGGATCACGTATTTTTGGTGCATGCAAAACATCTGATGCAAAAGCTGAAACGGTACGCGCTTTTGTATTCGATGTTCCTTTCCCTTATCAAATGGGGTGCGCTTGCCATATTGTTATTTCCCTTATGGCGCCAGTACGGTGACTGTCCCTTACCGGCATATTCGGGTATGTTTTGCTGTCTGTTCGGCTTCCATACTGCAATATTAGCGGTGCACCGACACAGAAAAAACAGCAGGCGGACATTCGGGAATCAGGCGGCAGGCTGGCTGAAAGTGATGGTTCTGATGGCGGGTGCGTTTTTTATGATCGTCTTTGCCGCCGAATGGTATTGGCTTTGGCCGGCGGGATGTATATTGTTCATCTGTTCCGCTCTTTTGACTTGGAAAGGGACGGAGACATTATCGGCCTTTGAGGAAGAAGTGCTTGAGGAGAACAGGCGCAAGCTTTCATTCGCGGCCTCTGTTTTGATGCTCAGCCATGATGTGCAGCTCCCGAATGGTAAACATAAAGGGCGGAGCAAGCCGTTTTTATATCCCGGCTCAAAGCACATCTTTACAAAACGGTCGGCGTATACGGCGTGGAAAGAATTGTTCTTTAAAGTGCTGATCCGAAACGGCGGGTATCTCCGGCAGCTTTACCTTTTAACCGCGGCTTTTACGGCTCTTATTCTCGTTCTTCCGCTCTTAGTGAAGCCGGCAGTCCTCATTTTGTTTGCAATCGTCAGCCGCTATGCCGCGTCACTTTTATTTGACCGGATCACGGATAAACCGGTTTTAAGCGGTATCAAGAGAGACAGTGATGACTATTTCAGGGCGCGAAACAGCGCATTAACCGTCATCCAAGTCATCTGTTCCGCCTGGTGTCTCATTGCCGCGATTCTTTCCGTTCTTTATATGTGAAAATCCCTTTCCGAAAAAGGAAAGGGATTTTTCTTAATGTCCGTTCAAAATAAAAAGCTGAATAAAAAACAGCACGGCGAAGATGATGACTAAAGGATGGATTTCGCGCCATTTTTTCTTAGCTGCTTTAACAAGCGGATATGAAATGAAGCCGAGTGCGATTCCGGTTGAAATACTGGACGTTAAAGGCATCGCCAAAATGACGAGAAAGGCCGGGAACGCTTCATCAAGCTCATTCCAGCGGATATTCGACACAGCACCCATCATCAGGCTGCCGACAATAATCAGAGCCGGTGACGTAATCGCGGACACTTCCGATAAGACGCTGACAAGCGGGCTGAAAAACATGGAAACGGCAAACATAACGGCAATCGTCAGCGCCGTCAGACCCGTTCTTCCGCCGGCCGCCACACCTGCTGAAGATTCAACGAACGCGGTCGTCGGGCTGGTGCCGAAGATGCTTCCCACCGTCGTAGCGGTCGAATCAGCCAAAAGCGCTCTTCTGGCATTCGGCAGCTGATTGTTTTTGATCAGTCCCGCTTGTTCGGCGACACCGATCATGGTGCCGGTCGTGTCAAAAATCGTAACGAGAAGAAAAGAAAACACAACAGCGTACAGACCGTGATGCACGACATCCCCGAGGGCTCCGAACGGATTTGTGATCAAAAGCCCCTCCGGCAGGTGCGGGAAGGACATGAATCCTTTCGCGAAATGGATCTGTCCGGTCAAAAAGGCAATGATAGCGGTCAGCGCCATGCCGATGAACAGAGCCCCGTTAACATTCAGCACCATCAGTACAATACTGATGATAAGCCCGATAAGCGTTAAAATGACGGCGGGCGAATGAAGATCGCCGAGTGCGACCAGATTAGATTTATCAGCCGTGATGATTCCGGATTGGCGTAAGCCGATAAAAGCGATAAATAAGCCGATGCCGGTCGTAATTCCGTATTTTAAATTGTCCGGAATCGCTTCTATAAGTTGTTTTCTTAAAGGCGTTAACGATAAAATAATAAAGATGACTCCCGCGATAAAAACGGCGCTGAAAGCCGTCTGATACGTAATGCCGCTGCCTGTGCCGACAACGTGAAAGGCGAGATACGCGTTTAAGCCCATGCCGGGGGCAATGGCGATCGGAAAATTCGCAGCGAGAGCCATCCATAAAGTTCCGACAATGGAAGCGATAATCGTCGCGGTGAACACCTGGTCAAACGGAATTCCCGCATTGGAAAGGATCACCGGATTGACGACAATGATATACACCATTGTGAAAAAGGTGGTCAATCCCGCGGTAATTTCTCTTTTTATTGTCGTTTGATGCTTGTCGAGATGAAACATAAGTACCTCCAATGACGAACATTTTTTCAAAACATCATCTATATTATTCGTTTTAACGACATTTTGCAAGTCTTTATCAAGAAAGGGGATTTGTGATGAACTGGGAAGTTGAAGTCATCAGAAACAAAGAAGATCTGATCCGTGACACGCAGAAGTTTTTGCAGATCAACAGCGTAATGGACGAATCAACAGCCGGTCCCGGCCGGCCGTTTGGAGAAGGCGTCAATGCCAGCCTGACGTCACTGCTGGAATTCGGTGAAAAAGAAGGCTTCACCGTAAAGAATCTTGATGGCTATGCGGGCCATATTGAATGGGGAACGGGTGACGAAATCGTCGGCGTTTTGTGCCACGTCGATGTCGTTCCGCCCGGAGACGGCTGGACGAGCGATCCGTTTTCAGCCGATATCAGGGACGGCCGGATATATGCCAGAGGCGCCATAGATGATAAAGGGCCGACAATGGCGGCGTTTTATGCGCTGAAAATCGTCAAAGACATGCAGCTCCCTTTATCCAAACGCGTGAGAATCATCATCGGAACGGATGAAGAAAGTGATTGGAGATGCGTGGATCACTACTTCAAACACGAAAAAATGCCTGACATCGGCTTTGCTCCTGACGCGGATTTTCCGATCATTAACGCGGAAAAAGGAATTATAGATGCATCACTGCGCATTGTAAAAAGCGCTTCTGACAAAGACGCAAAAAACGGGCTTCTGTCATTCCGTTCAGGACTGCGCTTGAACATGGTGCCGGATGCGGCTGAAGCGGTTATTGAAGGGGACGGTCTTGATGCCGTGCACGCATATTTCAGCAAATGGCTTGAGCAGTCAAAAACACAAGGTGAAGCAATTTCGGAAAATGGAAAACTGACGCTTCGGGTATACGGAAAATCATGCCACGCGATGGAACCGGATAATGGTGTCAATGCCGGCTTAAAGCTTGCTGAATGCCTTAACGGAACAGAGCTGGATGAAGCCGGAAAGCACTTTGTCAAAACCGTCAGTGACTATTTTTTAAATGATACACGAGGCAAAAAACTGAAAATTGATTGCAGGGATGACATCAGCGGAGAGCTTACATTGAATGTCGGCACCTTTACATACAGAAAGGGTGAGGAAGGAGAACTCGGCATCAACATCCGTTATCCCGTCACTTCAGACAGCAAAGTCATCCGTGATGCTTTTACGTCTGCTGAAGAATTCCGGCTTGAAGAATTTAAAGACAGCAAACCGCACCACGTTTCTGCCGATCATCCGCTCGTAAAGACGCTTCAAAAGGTTTACGAAGGACAGACGGGAAAGAAAGCGGATCTGATTTCAATCGGCGGAGGAACGTATGCGAGATCCCTTTCGGCGGGCGTCGCGTTCGGGCCGCTGTTCCCCGGCCGGCCTGACAGCGCGCATCAAAAGGATGAGTACATTGAAATCGATGACCTTCTCCGGTCAACCGCTTTATACGCCGAAGCCATTTATGAGCTTGCCAAGTGATAATAAAAAGGGACGCCGAAAGCGGCATCCCTTTTTATCATTCAAATGACCATAAATCCGTTGATAAATAACGTTCTCCCGTATCGGCCGTCATACAGATGACGATCTGTTCGGAAGGGAGGCGTTTTGCGGTTTCAATGGCGGCGAAGCAGGCGGCGCCTGAAGACGGGCCGACGAGTATACCTTCTTCCCGGGCCAGACGGCGTGTTGTCGTATACGCATCTTCATCAGATATTTTCATGATTTCATCGTAAACGTCCTGATTCAGTATGCCGGGAATAAATCCGGGGCTTGTCCCGACAAGCTTATGGGCTCCGGGTTTTCCGCCAGACAGGACGGGAGATCCCGCGGGCTCGGCGACATGAACAATCATATCCGGGAAAAGCTCCTTCAGCGTTTCTCCGGTTCCGGTAATGGTTCCGCCCGTTCCCGCCGTTGCCACAAAAGCACCGAGCGGTCTGTTGAGCTGCTGAACGGCCTGATAGATTTCAATGGCGGTCGTTTTTCGGTGGGCATCTGGATTTGCGCCGTTATCGAATTGCATCGGGATAAAACTTCCCGGAATCTGTTCGGCGAGTTCTTTCGCTTTTTTGATGCTTCCGGGCATTCTTTCCGCCCCCGGTGTTAACACAACCTCCGCTCCGTACGCTTTCAGGAGGTTGATGCGTTCTTTCGTCATCGTGTCAGGCATGACGAGGATTGCCTTGTAGCCGCGCGCCGCCGCGTTCATCGCCAGGCCGATGCCTGTGTTGCCGCTTGTCGGTTCGATGATGACAGAGCCGGGTTTTAAATGCCCGCTGTTTTCCGCCTCAATGATCATATTGTAAGCCGCTCTGTCTTTGACACTGCCGCTAGGGTTAAACGATTCTAATTTTAAATAGACCTGTGCTGCATGTTCTGGCTGAAGGCGGTTGAGCTTTACGATCGGTGTGCCGCCGATCAGCTCCGCCGTGCTGTTTACGATTTTCAAGGCCGGCTCATTCCTTTCTGTATAAAACGTTCGGTACATAATATCCTATCATAATGAGCGGACAGGGTTCTCCTCTCCGCTTATCCGTTTTATAATAACACCATAACCAAAGAGGGGGAGATCCTCGTATGAAAGCTTCATTGCCGCATTATTTTATCGGCATTCCGATTCCGGCTGACATTGCTGAACCGATTTGGGAAGCAGCCAAAAAGGAGCCGGCGTTAACATTCAAAAAATGGGTGCACCCGCATGACTATCATATTACACTCATTTTTCTCGGAGCCGCGGATGAAGAACGGCTTGCGAAATTATCGTCTCTGCTCGCAGATGCTGCGTCGGCAGCGCAGCCGTTTACCGTACAGTTTCAGCATCTGGATATTTTCGGCGACCGCAGACAGCCGAGAGTGCTTCACCTTGAGCCCGAACGGAATGAACTGCTCTTTGATTTGCGGGAAAAAACAAAACAGGCTGTTTTGAAAGCCGGTTTTCAAGTGGAAAAACGGCCTTATCACCCTCATATGACGATGGCGCGGAAGTGGGCGGGAGACCGGCCGTTTCCTGACGATGTGCCGTTTGAAAGCGGCAGGGTGCAAAGTGCCGTCAGCCGGTTTTCCCTGTTTCAGACCCATCTTGACCGGTCGCCTAAATACGAAGAAATCGCACAGTTTCAATTGACATAAACAAATATTCGGAGTGGAGAAATCACATGGCACAGATCATCAAAATTCACGACTGCATATCCAGATATGAACTTGATCCATATCATTATATGAACCAGTTTATCCGGCTGAAGAAAGAACGCTTTGAGGCGCTTCTTGAAGCGTTTGACCGGATGACGGAAGAAAAAGAAACGGAAACGGCTGCAGGCGGGGAAACCGATCAAGCGCCGGGCAGGAAAAAATTTTCCTTAAAAAAGAGAAAAGAAGAAAATACGGCCGATATAAATGAAAAGAGGCACCAATGGTTTGATGAGCCGGAGGGAGAAGAGGCGCTGTTCGGGAATCTTCCGTCTCAAAAGTCTGAGCTCGCGCCTTTTTTCAAAGATCAGCTGTATGACTTTCAATTAAAATGGGCGAGCTCCACGCTTTCTCAAAAGTCTGAGCTTTCGCAGGCGGTCAAAGGGGACAGGATGTTAAAAATGCTGGCTCAAAAGCTGCCCGATTCCTATTTTGTGATGTATCATCCGGTTCTGCAAATTCAGCAGGCGTCCGTCGAACTGAGCATTATCATCATCTCGCCGCTGGAGATTTTCTGCGCTGCTTTTATGGAAGCGGAAGAGGACAGCGTATATATCGGATCAAAACACCGTTTTTGGGAAGAAAGAGGCTCCGGCAGCACACGCCAAGTATTGAATCCGGCTCTCAGCCTGCAGCGGACGGGCTCGGTCGTTTCGCAAATCGTAAAAGAAAAGCAGGCCGACATTCCCGTGCGGAAGCTTTTACTCAGCAGAACGTCTTATATTGATTACCCGGAGCCGCCGTACGGGCTGGAAATAGCTGATAAACGGACTGCCGCAGGGTGGCTGGAAAAGCAGCAGAAAAATACGGCGCCGATCAAGCACCACCAGCTGAAGGCGGCGAAGGCTCTTTTGTCTTACGGCTTGAGCGATTCAAGCCGGAGACAGGAATGGCTTGATTAAAGCGGACGTTTGCCGGCTGTCTCTTCATCTATGAAGCAGGTGAAAACAAACGATGAGTCAATGGTTTTTTATTATTAATCCGGTCTCAGGAGGCGGGCGGGGCCGGCGTGTCTGGAAATCAGTTCAAAAAGAGCTGACCAGGCGCGGGGTCAGCCACCGCTCTTTTTTGACCGGGCATCCCGGACATGCGGAGGTGCTGGCGAGACAGATTTCAATGATGCAGGATCATAAGCTTAAGCGGCTGTTCGTGATCGGCGGTGACGGGACGATGCATGAAGTCATTAACGGACTGAAAGGAACGGATCAGATTGAGCTGACCTTTGTGCCCGCCGGTTCGTACAATGACTTTTCCAAAGGGCTCGGTATTAAGAAGTCGGCGCTCCTCCAAGAAATCAAAAGTCTGCACCGCCCGCTCACACGGAAATTTTTTGCGGGAAACATCAACTTTTTTCATGACAAAGCGCAATCACTTTATTTTATTAACCACCTGTCTGTCGGCTTCGATGCCTCAGTTTTGAAGGCAGCCGCGAATTTTCCGTTATCGCGCGTTCTTCGGTTTTTGCGTCTCGGCTTTGTGATTTACCCGCTCGCGCATTTACATACGGCCTCGGGGTTTCAGCCGTTCAGATTTGTTTGCACGGCAGACGGCCAGAAGCGTGAATTCCGCAATGTCTGGTTTGTCATTGCGGCTAATCACCCTTATTACGGAGGCGGCATGAAAGCGGCGCCTTCAGCAAATCCCCGTCAAAACCATTTTGATATTGTCATTGCAGAAAACCTGTCCTTTTTCTCGCTGTATCGTTTTTTATGGGCGATGAGCTTCGGCCGGCATATCAAAATGGACGGAGTGACGATGATAAAGGGGAAGGAATTCGTTTTTGAAACAGATGGGAAAATTCCGTTTCACGCTGACGGCGAGCTGATCGGAACGACGCCGTTTCGGCTTATGCCGGGCGGTACGCCGTTGAAAATAAAAACATAATAAACAAATGAAACCCGTCAAATGTTTCACGGCAAAGAGCGGTTCGCGGCATAAATCTTCAGAATTCACAGGTGTTCTTGCTAGTTTTGCTTGACGAAGTTTGTGCTGTAGCGCTAAAATTTATAGGACGGCTATTGATTAGCATATGAGACTCTCAATAGCTGTCTTTTTTATTCTCATGAAATTGTTTATGACAGGCCGCTCCGCCAATAGAGAAAGGCTGGAGGCCTATTCTAAAATATTTTAAGAAATGATGGGTTGAACATTGATATGAACTGGTTGGGACAATTACTAGGTAGCGATTGGGAGATCTTCCCCGCCGGAGGAGCTACAGGAGATGCATATTATGCGAAACATAACGGCCAACAGCTTTTTTTAAAACGTAATAGCTCGCCCTTTTTAGCCGTGTTATCCGCCGAAGGCATTGTTCCGAAGCTGGTTTGGACAAAACGGATGGAAAACGGAGACGTCATTACGGCTCAGCATTGGATGGCGGGCAGGGAGCTGAAGGCAAAGGATATGAGCGGACGCCCGGTGGCTGAGCTGCTCCGCAAAATCCACACATCAAAAGCTTTGCTCGACATGCTGAAAAGATTGGGAAAAGAACCGCTTGATCCGGGCGCCCTTTTGTCGCAGCTGAAGCAGGCCGTCTTTGCCGTGCGGCAATTTTCGCCGCTTATTCAGGAAGGCCTTGCTTATTTGGAAGCTCATGTGGATCAGGTGCAATTCGGTGAAAAAGTCGTTTGCCATTGTGATGTGAATCATAATAACTGGCTTCTGTCTGAAGACAACCAGCTGTATTTAATAGATTGGGACGGCGCCATGATAGCTGATCCGGCCATGGATCTCGGCCCTTTATTGTATCATTACGTCGAAGAGCCAGCGTGGGACAGCTGGCTTGGGATGTACGGCATGAAGCTCACGGAAGGGCTTCGGCTGAGGATGGCGTGGTACATGTTATCGGAGACCATCACCTTCATCGCCTGGCACAAATCAAAAGGAAACGACAAAGCGTATCATGATGCCATGGAAGAGCTTCATGCCCTGATGAAGCGGATTGTCAAGTAGTCAGGAGTACGAATCCATCTGCTCCACCCATTGGGACAAATGGTTTTGGTGCTCCTGAATATGCGTGTCGATGGAATCGGCCGTGATGCCGGACTGGCTGTAGCGGTAGACATCCTCGAGCACGTTTTTTATATTTGAATCAAGCCCGGTGTTGGCCATCAGTGATTTGATGACGCGCTCCAGCTGTTCATACTCGGCAACCGTGCCGCAACAATCCAATTGATGGTCGGCCAATATGTCCTTTAATAACCGGACCTGATGTTCGCTTGTTAAGCCCATGATTCATATACACATCCTTTCTGTGTCATACATTGTGCAAAGCGGTGCGGTTTTATGCATCACATGAGTGTTCCGGACCGGGGAGCCTCTTTTTTTATGCAGCCGGCGCCTTTAAAAGGCGCTTGCGGCTCTTTATGTTTCATGGTATGTTGTTACTCGAAATTATAGATAGAGGTGTCAATCATATGAGAATGCGCCATAAACCTTGGGCGAATGATTTTCTGGCAGAAAACGCTGACATCGCCATCAGTGATCCGGCCCAGTATAAAGGGCGATGGAACACGGTCTTTGGCAATGACAACCCGATCCACATTGAAGTCGGTACGGGAAAAGGGCAGTTCATTTCAGGAATGGCCAAGCAGAATCCGGATATCAACTATATCGGGATTGAGCTGTTTAAAAGCGTCATCGTCACTGCCGTCCAAAAAGTTAAGGACAGCGGGGCTCACAATGTCCGTTTGTTAAATATAGACGCGGAAACACTGAATGACGTATTTGAACGGGGAGAAATCAAGCGCGTATATCTAAACTTTTCTGACCCGTGGCCGAAAAACCGTCACGAAAAGCGCCGTTTAACATTTAAAACGTTCTTGAAAAAATACGAAGAAGTGATGGGCGAAACAGGTGAGATTCATTTTAAAACCGATAACCGCGGTTTATTCGAATACTCTCTGAAAAGCTTTTCCGAATACGGCCTGCTTCTGACGGAAGTCAGCCTTGATCTGCACAACAGCGATCCGAAGGGCAATATTATGACAGAATACGAAGAAAAATTCTCCGCGCTCGGCCAGCCGATTTATCGGGCCGAAGTTGAATGGAGAACAAAAGGCAGACTCTGATGCGGGAGTCTGTTTTTTTATGCCGCCATTTGCTACCATTACATCAGGAGGGATCAAGATGGAGACATTGAATATTGGGAATATTTCATTAACATGGCTGGACGGCGGTGTAACGCATATGGACGGCGGAGCGATGTTCGGCGTTGTTCCGAAACCTTTATGGTCGAGAAAATACCCCGTAAATGACAAAAACCAGATTGAATTAAGAACAGACCCGATTCTGATCAGAAAAAACGGCCTGAATATATTGGTTGACGCGGGTATCGGCCGAGGGAAATTCTCAGATAAACAAAAAAGGAATTACGGCGTAACACAGGAATCCAATCTGAAACAATCTCTTCGTGACCTCGGGCTTTCCTGTGAGGACATTCATATCGCCGCGATGACCCATCTTCATTTTGACCATGCATGCGGCCTGACGGAGTACAGCGGAGAGGAGCTTGTCTCTGTTTTCCCGAATGCCCGCATTATCACTTCTGCAACAGAGTGGCGCGAAATGAGAAACCCTAATATCAGATCGAAAAATACATATTGGAGAGAAAATTGGGAGGCGATACAAGATCAGGTTGAAACCTTTGAGAACGAGTATCAGCTGACAGAAGGCATTACGATGCACCACACCGGCGGCCACAGCGACGGCCACAGCGTCATCGTCTTAGAAGACGGTGGGGAGACGGCTGTGCATTTTGCCGACCTGATGCCGACGAATGCGCATAAAAATCCGTTATGGGTGCTGGCCTATGATGATTATCCGATGACCTCTATTCCAGAAAAGCAGAAATGGCAGACGTTCGCGGCAGAAAAAGACGCCTGGCTGATTTTCTATCACGACGCGATTTACAGAGCGGTAAAATGGGGAGAAGACGGCGAAGTGGCTGCATCTGTCAAACGGGAGAGAAAATAAGCGGATCGATGATTTACCTGTATGAATTTCGGGAATAAAAGCAAACCTAAGACAAATTGCTTTGAAAGGAAGAGACAGGTGAATCAATTTCAAGTGACCAAAGATGGAGAAATCAAAACAACTCTGCGCGGATTAGAAGTGCTTTCTACGCCTTTTTTAAATAAAGGGGTGGCCTTTACACAGGAGGAAAGAAAGGAACTCGGGCTCGAGGGGTTTCTGCCGCCGAAAGTATTGACAATCGAAGAGCAGGCGAGGCGTGCCTACGAACAATTCAGTTCGCAGCCTGATGAGCTGAGCAAAAATGTGTACTTGACCGCTCTCCATGATCGGAATGAAACGTTATTTTACAGGCTGTTAAATGATCATTTAGGCGAAATGCTGCCGATCGTATATACGCCGACCGTCGGCACTGCGATCCAGCGTTACAGCCATGAGTACAGAAAACCCCGCGGTCTGTATTTGTCAATAGATGACCCTGAAGGAATGCGCGCCGCATTTCAGCAGTTCGGAAAAAATGAAAACATTGACTTAATCGTTGCGACAGATGCCGAGGGCATTCTGGGAATCGGTGACTGGGGCGTCGGCGGCATCGCCATTTCTGTCGGAAAACTTGCGGTGTATACGGCGGCGGCAGGAATTGATCCGTCACGAGTGCTTGCGGTCGTATTGGACGCGGGGACAAATCAGGAAAGCCTCTTAAATGACCCGCTGTATGTCGGAAACCAGCATTCAAGAGTGCGCGGCGAGAAATATGACCGCTTTATTGATGAGTATGTCTCGCTTGCCCGGGAAACATTCCCGAATGCGCTGCTTCATTGGGAGGATTTCGGTACGGCTAACGCCCGCGGCATATTAAAACGGTATAAAGATAAAGTCTGTACGTTTAACGATGACATTCAAGGAACGGGCGCGGTATCGCTTGCATCTGTTTTAGCGTGTGCAAAAGCATCAAAAGTGCCTTTAAAAGAGCATAAAGTCGTCGTCTTCGGCGCGGGAACGGCCGGTATCGGAATTGCTGAGCAGCTGCGCGAAGCCATGGTGCATGACGGATTAAGCGAAGAAGAATCCTACAGCCATTTTTGGTGTATCGACAGAAACGGATTGTTAACGGATGATATGAAGGACTTGCGTGATTTTCAGGTTCCGTACGCGCGCCCTGCTGATGAAGTGAAAGAGTACGGCCGCAGCGGTGAAGGCGGATCAATTGATCTGGCGGAGACGGTGCGTCAGGCCAAGCCGACGATTCTGATCGGCACATCCACCGTATCAGGCGCATTTACGGAAGAAATCGTCAAAGAAATGGCCTCGCATGTCAAACGGCCCGCTATTTTGCCGATGTCAAACCCGACGACATTATCAGAAGCAAAACCTGAAGATTTGATTAAATGGACAGAAGGCCGCGCGCTTGTCACTACGGGTAGTCCGTTTCCGCCTGTTGCGTATAACGGCGTTACCTACCATATCGGACAGGCGAACAACGCGCTCGTATTCCCGGGACTCGGACTCGGCACGATTGTGACAAAAGCAAGGCTCATTACGGACAATATGTTCGTTGCCTGCGCGAATGCCATCGCCGGTATGGTGGACGTCGGCAAGCCGGGGGCGCCGATGCTTCCAAAAGTGGAGGATCTCAGGACGGTATCGGCAACTGTGGCGGTAGCTGTAGCAAAAGCTGCGATTCAGGACGGTGTAGCGGAAACGGAACCCGAGGATCTGATCCAAGCGGTGCAGGACGCGATGTGGCACCCCGTATATAAACGAATTCGGCCGATGTAACCGAATAAAGCCCAAAACGCTGATGGTTTTGGGCTTTATTTTTTGCTTGTCCGAATTATGAGGCGACAGAATCAATGACATCGACAATCTGGCCTGTTTTTGCATTGACCATAACTTCATATTGCTCCAGTTCGCCGAATGCCGAACGTGTCACGCCGGTCTTGTATACCTGGATGGTTTCTCCGTTTACCTGGTAGGGCTCCGGCTCTGTGTAAATCCATGATCCGTCTATCGGCCCGCGCTGTTTAAAAGCCGCTTTCACGATACGGAGCGCTTTTTCTGAAGAGATATAAGGTTTCATCGCATACTTTTTCACTGCGATGGCAGCGCATAATCCGACTCCTGCACCTAAGAGAAAATGACGTAATTTCAATATGAAGCACCTCCAATTATGTCGTAGTTTTTATTATACAGAAGATGCCAGACGGTGTTAAGTAAAGCGTCGGTTTTCCAGCCCATTCAATCTGAGCGCTTGGAAAACGGTTGTTTTTCTAATAAAATAAAAGCATTACATAGAAATGAGGGGAAAATATGAATGAGGAAACGAAAACGCTTTTCCGGACGCTGACGCAGCTTCCCGGCGCACCGGGAAATGAACATCAGGTCCGCTCCTTTATGAAACGGGAGCTTGCGAAATATGCGGATGACATCGTGCAGGACAGACTCGGAAGTGTTTTCGGAGTAAGGCGCGGCGCTGAAGATGCGCCGACCGTTATGGTAGCCGGCCATATGGACGAAGTCGGGTTTATGGTAACGCAGATTACGGATAACGGCATGCTGAGATTTCAGACGCTCGGCGGCTGGTGGAGTCAGGTGCTGCTTGCCCAGCGCGTCGAGGTGCAGACGGATAACGGACCGATTATCGGCGTCATCTCAAGCATCCCGCCCCACATTTTAACGGATGCCCAGCGCGCAAAGCCGATGGAGATCAAAAATATGATGATTGATATCGGTGCCGATGACAGAGAGGACGCGGTCAAAATGGGGATCAGACCGGGACAGCAGGTCGTGCCTGTCTGCCCGTTCACCCCGATGGCCAACGAGAAGAAAATATTGTCCAAAGCGTGGGATAACCGCTACGGCTGCGGGTTAAGCATTGAACTATTAAAAGAGCTGCACGGAAAAGACCTGCCGAACAATCTGTACGCCGGGGCCACCGTTCAGGAGGAAGTCGGCTTGAGAGGGGCGCAGACAGCGGCCAACATGATTCAGCCTGATCTCTTTTTCGCGCTTGATGCCAGCCCGGCAAATGATATGAGCGGCGATAAGGAGCTGTTCGGCCGTCTCGGCGAGGGGGTGCTGCTCCGCATTCTCGACAGAACGACGGTCATGCACCGCGGGATGAGAGAGTTCGTCCTTGATATGGCGGAAACGCACAATATCCCTTATCAATATTTCGCTTCAGGCGGGGGAACGGATGCCGGACGGGTCCACATATCAAACAGCGGGGTTCCGTCTGCCGTCATCGGCATTTGTTCAAGATACATTCATACAAATGCCGCCATCATCCATGTCGATGATTATGCCGCGGCGAAAGAAATGCTCATTAAGCTGGTCATGGCGAGTGACAAACAGACGGTCGAAACGATCAGAGAAAATGTGTAAAAAAATAAGCAGGACCGCATAAAGGCGGCCTGCTTATTCTGTTTCAAATAAATAAGAGAGTGCTTTCATCGCTTGATTGACGGTTTCGACCGTGATATTCGCTTTTCCGGAAAGCTCTTTCAGCGGATGATGAAGTTCTTTCGGACGGATGAGAATGAGCGGCTTTCCTTTTGCGATGGCATAAGAAGCATCCATCGCGGTATTCCACTGCTTATATTTCTCGCCAAACAAGGCGATTACAAAATCGGCTTTTTCCATCAGCACCTCTGTACGGAAATTGTTGATATCAGAAGCTCTGGCGTCTTTTAAAACAGAATCGGGCTGCACGCCCATAATCTCTTCTCCGATATTGTCTGAGCGTTCATGGTTTTCCATCGGGCCGACAAACGTAATCGGCAGGTCCAGCGCTGTTGCTTTTTGTTTGATCTCGTCCCGCCAATCACTGTGGATTTCACCCGCTAAATACACGACAAACTGCATCTTTTGCCCCTCCTTATGTACATATTCATATTTTCGTACGGCTACAAGCAAAATGGTAAACGAAACTTGCTTGATAATGCAAATGAAATATGATAATGATATTGCATATAGTTGGTCTTGCCGTAAACAGTCTGGTATGATCCAATTGGACAAACATCAGCATATAAAAAACTCATAATCCAGATGGAGGAATGACAATGAAAAAGATTGAAAGCACGGAAGAATTGCAAAAAGCGGTACAAGACGATTGGGCGGTATTTATGTTTTCAGCGGATTGGTGCCCGGACTGCCGCTTTGTGGAGCCGTTTCTCCCTGAGCTGGAAGCGGACTTTCCTGAATTCACTTATTACTACGTAGACCGCGATCAATTTATTGATACATGCGCGGAATGGGAAATTTACGGCATTCCGAGCTTTGTTGTGTTTAACGGAGGAAAAGAAGTGAACCGCTTCGTCAGCAAAGACCGTAAAACAAAAGAAGAAATTGAGCAATTTTTAACCGATTCCCTTGCTAAAGCATAAAGGAGGCCACGGGCTTTGAAAATGACGTCAAGGAAGCTGGCGGATTTATTAAAACAGCGCCTGCAGCACGAGAACCGATCCTTCTTTTTTGACAGAGAAAAAGACACCCTCCGTGTTGAGGATCAAACGACCAAAAAAGGCATCACATTGGAGCTCCCGCCGATCATTGCGAAGTGGGAGACGAAAAAAGAAGAAGCGATCGACGAAATCGTCTACTATGTGTCAGAAGCAATGGAGGCGATGGAAGGCAGCGGACAGGAGATGTCCGGAAAGGAAGCCGGTATCTATCCGGTCATCCGCTCCACATCATTTCCCGATCAAACGAGCGACGGCATTCCCCTCGTGTATGATGACCATACGGCCGAAACGAGAATCTACTACGCGCTTGACCTCGGCAAGACGTACCGCTTAATTGACAGCCGTATGCTCGAGAAAGAAAACTGGACAAAAGAACGGATCAGGGAGACGGCGTCATTCAATCTCCGCTCTCTTCCTTCAGTAGTGAAACAGGATACGGTTGCGGACAATTATTTTTATTTTTTCAGGGCGAATGACGGCTATGACGCCAGCCGGATTCTCAATGATTCGATTCTTCATGAATACAAGCAGGCCGCTGAAGGCGAATTGGCGATTTCCGTCCCGCATCAGGATGTATTAATACTTGCTGACATTCGAAATGAATCGGGTTATGATATTTTAGGGCAAATGTCCATGAGCTTCTTTGCAAGCGGCACGGTGCCGATTACGGCCCTTTCATTTCTGTATAATGAAGGCAGACTGGAACCTGTGTTTATCATGGCGAAAAGCCGGCCGAAAAAGGATTAGAAAGGATTTTTCTTATGAACGCTTTTTACAATAAAGAAGGTGTGGGAGATACGCTTCTGATCTCTCTTAAAGATGCGGCACGCGAAGAAATTGCCTATGAAAGAGAAGGCGATGTCATCAGAATCTTTAACAAAGAAACAAAAGAAACGACGGGCTTTAACATTTTTAATGTGTCTTCTTATCTACAGATTGAGGACAACGGCCCCGTCGCTTTGTCTGAGACATTCGTTCAGGATGTGAATGAAATACTGAACAGAAACGGCGTTTCAGAAACGCTGACGGTTGACCTTTCTCCGAAATTTGTTGTCGGTCACGTTGAATCGAAAGAAAAACATCCGAATGCGGATAAACTGAATATCTGCCAAGTGAATGTGGGAGAGGAAACCCTCCAAATCGTTTGCGGCGCGCCGAACGTGGACAAAGGGCAAAAAGTCGTCGTCGCTAAAGTCGGCGCGGTGATGCCGAGCGGACTTGTGATTAAAGACGCTGAATTAAGAGGCGTTCCGTCAAGCGGCATGATCTGCTCCGCGAAAGAACTCGCTTTGCCGGATGCGCCGGCGGAAAAAGGGATTCTTGTTCTTGAAGACAGCCGCGAGGCCGGCGAAGCATTTCAATTCTAACTCCCATAAATAAGCGCACAGAATCGAATGATGTGAGAGAAAGCCGTTAAGCAGGCCTGCTTAACGGCTTTCTTCAGTTGGGAGCTTAATCTTTTCTGAGCCGCCCGGCAATGGTATACTAAATATCGTCCCAGACTACTAAAAAGGGAGTTAGAGAGTGATTAAACATGAGTTGGCTGAATAAATTTTTTGACTTATTTTTAGGTGAAAAAGAAGAAGAGCATGAACGTGAACCAAACACGCATGCCCAAATCCCGAAACAGCAGATACCGGATCAGCCAGAAGGCAAATTCACGCGCATGGAAGATCCTAAAATATATTACGAATATCCGAAAGGGAATTTCCGCTTCCCTGTCGTTCCGGACGGCTATAAGCGAACGGAGCAAAACCAAAGACAGCGGGAAAGGCACGAACGCCGCCAGCCGTCCCGGGATTATGCCGCCGGGAAGGAGCAAACCGAGCGGAAACAGCATACACATAAAGAGCCTGATACGGTGAAAAAGCCCTTTAAACCGTCATCCATTCCTTCACCGGTTTACGGCTTTCAATCTCAGCACAGCATAAAAAAAGCGCCTATATCCGAAAAGCGGCGTGAAGAGAACGTAACATTGCTGTCAGAGGAGCAATTTGTTCCGCCAAAAGCCGGTCAGGAAACGGAAAAAGAGCCCGTCTTCACAACATCCGGCATAACAAAACAGACGAATGACCGGCCAGAACCGTTTGCGAAACAAGAAACGGAAGAAATCCCGGTCTTTAAAAAAGAGGAGCTTCACACCGAGGCTGAGAATGCAAAAGAGCAAGTGTTTGCAGCAGCAGAACCGCAGCAGACTGAAGAGCGGGAGCACACGGAAAGCGCGGAGTCTGCCGGCTTTACAGAAGAACAAGAGCATGAACAAACCCGCCCGCAGCCTATTAAAGAGCCTGAGTATGAAGTATCCCGAACGGCTGAAAACACAGAGGAACAAGCGGCGCCGCAGGAGGAATATCAGGAGCCTGAGCCGGAAAAAGCACCGCCTTTTGAAACCGCAGAAGAACCGGTGTATACATACACAGAACCCGGATACGATGAGGAAGTTCAGCCGCAGTCTGAAGACAAGCCCGAATCAGCTGAAACCGACGCGGAACAGGAAACAGACTCGCAGCCTGAGTACAATGAAGTCACGCGGCATTCAGACCCCGAGCCTGAACCTGCAAGCATCGAGACTGCCGATGCCCCGTCCCGGCCTGCCGAAGAAAAAACGGAGCATCACGGACAGCCTCAGCCTGTGAAAAAAGCGGAGCGGCCGAAAGAGCGCAATGTTCCGTTTAACGTCATGATGCTTAAAAGTGATAAACACAAGCAGACGAAGACGTCAGAGGGCGGAGCGAGCTATGCCTTTCCGAATCTGTCGCTTTTGGACGTACCGCCGGCGCAAAGACATGACGACCAATCCTGGATTGAAGAACAGCGCGAGCTTTTAAACGTTACACTGAAAAACTTTAATGTGCGCGCCCAAGTCGTTCATGTCACACAAGGCCCGTCCGTCACACGTTTTGAAGTGCATCCTGAGCCCGGAGTGAAAGTAAACAAAATTACAAACTTAGCAGATGATATTAAACTGAGCCTGTCTGCCAAGGATATTCGGATTGAGGCGCCGATCCCCGGTAAAAACACGATCGGCATTGAAGTTCCGAACCGCGTAAGCAAAGTCGTTGATTTAAGGCAGATGATCAGAAGCGCCGCTTTCAGGACGAATCCGTCTCCGCTTACAGCCGCGCTCGGTGTCGATATTTCCGGAAACCCGGTCGTCATTGATTTGAAAAAGATGCCGCACGGGTTGATAGCGGGTGCGACAGGATCGGGAAAAAGCGTCTGCATCAATACCATTTTGGTCAGTCTGCTTTATAAGGCGGATCCGAGTGATGTCAAAATGCTTCTGATTGATCCGAAAATGGTCGAGCTTGCGCCTTATAACCAAATTCCGCATTTGGTCAGCCCCGTCATCACGGACGCCAAAGCCGCGACCGCCGCGTTAAAATGGGTTGTGGAAGAGATGGAACGGCGATATGAACTGTTTGCCCATTCGGGTGTGAGAGATATCGGCCGCTTTAATGAATTAACCGCCGATCATAAGACAGGCGAAAAGCTTCCGTACCTCGTAGTGGTCATTGATGAGCTTGCTGATTTAATGATGGTTGCGCCGAACGATGTGGAAGAAAGCATTGCCAGAATCGCGCAGAAAGCGAGAGCCTGCGGCATTCATCTGCTTGTCGCGACACAGCGTCCGTCTGTCGATGTCATTACCGGAATGATCAAGGCAAACATACCGACGAGGATTGCATTCTCCGTCTCAAGCCAGGTAGATTCCAGAACAATCATCGACATGGCGGGAGCGGAAAAGCTGCTTGGAAAAGGCGACATGCTGTACTGGGAAAACGGTACCGGAAAACCGGTGCGCCTGCAAGGCAACTTTGTATCCGACAGAGAAATTGACCGCGTCGTCTCTCATGTCAGAAAGCAGCTGCCGCCTTCTTATTTGTTTGAACAGGAAGAACTGATCAGGCAGGGAACCGCCCTCAAGGAAGAAGACGAACTGTTTCCTGAGGCGTGCCAATTCGTCGTGGAGCAAAACAGCGCCAGCACCTCAAGCCTTCAAAGAAGGTTCAGAATCGGTTATAACCGCGCCGCGAGGCTGATTGACATGATGGAAGCCGAAGGCATGATCTCAGAAGCGAAGGGCAGCAAACCCCGTGAAGTGCTGATTACGGCCGCTGACATTGCTCAAGAATAAGAATATCGTTCATTTTTCTCACAAACATGGTATGATAGTGGATGGACCATCAAAACTGCATCACTGTCACGCGCTGAAATATCATGCGGCAGGTTTAATCAAAAAGAAAGTTACAGATACTGACGATAACGTAAAAATAAATGGAAGCGCCGCTGTGCGGGCTTTTTGCCCGCGGCGGTCGCAAAATGAAATGAGCGTCATATACTGGGGAACAGATAGACGTTTGTTGGAGGTACGATTATGACTGTTTATCATTTTGTTGGAATAAAAGGGACAGGTATGAGCCCGCTTGCTCAAATCCTGCATGATACAGGGTATCAGGTGCAGGGATCGGATATCGAGAAGCAGATTTTCACTCAGGCTGCCCTTGAAAAAAGAAATATCCCGATCTATCCGTTCAGCGCCGATAACATCAAACCGGGCTTAACGGTAATCGCCGGAAACGCATTCCCTGATTCTCATCCGGAAATCGCAAAGGCGCTCGCTGAAGGGATTCCTGTCATCAGATATCATAAATTTTTAGCTGAATATATGAAAAAATACACAAGTGTCGCGGTAACGGGCGCACACGGCAAGACGTCCACAACGGGCCTCTTGGCACACGTGATGCAGCAGGCGAAGCCGACTTCGTTTCTTATCGGGGACGGAACGGGCAGAGGAAATGAAAGCAGCGAATACTTTGTATTTGAAGCCTGCGAGTACCGCCGTCATTTCTTAAGCTATCAGCCTGATTATGCGATTATGACGAATATTGATTTTGACCACCCTGATTATTTCGCCAACATTGACGATGTGTTTGATGCTTTCCAAAACATGGCGCTTCAAGTCAACAAAGGCATCATTGCCTGCGGTGATGACGAGTACCTGCCGAAAATTCACGCCAATGTGCCTGTCGTGTATTACGGCACGGGAGAAGAAAATGATTTTCAAGCGAGAAACATCGTGAAAAATACGGAAGGCACGACATTTGACGTCTTTGTCCGCAATACGTTTTACGATACGTTCTACATCCCGGCATACGGGCATCACAATGTCCTCAATTCCTTAGCGGTCATTGCAATCTGCCACTATGAAGAGATAGACGTGAACATGATTAAGCGCGGACTTGAATCATTCGGCGGCGTCAAACGCAGATTCAATGAAAAAGTGATCGGCAGCCAGGTATTGATCGACGACTACGCCCACCATCCGACTGAAATCAAAGTCACGATTGAGGCGGCGCGCCAAAAATATCCCGAACGTGAAATCATCGCGGTATTTCAGCCGCATACGTTTACACGGACGCAATCATTCCTTGATGAATTCGCAGAAAGTTTAAGCGCGGCCGATCGCGTGTATCTGTGCGACATTTTCGGCTCTGCCCGCGAGAACGTCGGCAAGCTCACGATCACGGATCTTCAGGAAAAAATCGATAACTCAGAACTCATTGAAGAAAATGACACATCCGTGTTAAAAGCGCATGAAGGTGCAGTCCTGATCTTCATGGGCGCCGGAGACATTCAAAAATATATGAGAGCCTATGAAAACGTCATAGCGTAACGAAAAAGCAGTGGGGCTCTCACTGCTTTTTTGCGCGTGCTGCAAAGGGATTTACCGAGAAACGGAGAAATAGTATACATACAGATCTTTCATATATGTTTATCATTTTAAGAATTGGGTATATACCACTATATCCTGCATTAAGGAGGTATTAGATGATCATCATTCTTTACTTAAGCGTTGCACTCATTGCCGTTGCATTTCTCATCCTCGTCATCTATCTGTCCAAAACATTAAAGTCCGTGCAGATGACTTTAACAAACGTTGCCTCGACTTTAGACGGCCTTGAAGGGCAGATGAAAGGCATTACCGCAGAGACAACCGAGCTGTTACATAAGACAAACCGTCTCGCGGAAGACATTCAGGAAAAGTCAGAGAAATTAAATACGGTTGTCCATGCTGTCCAGGAAGTGGGAACTTCCGTCCAGCAGTTTAATACATCCATAAAGCAGGCAGCAGGTTCCGTTACGGCCTCTGTAAGAGAGAATCAGGATAAGATCAGTCAGGTTGTCACCTGGAGCCAGGCCGCTATGGAAATATGGGACAAGTGGAAGCAAAAGAAAAAAACATCGCTTTAATCATAAGAAAAATCCACTAAGGAGGAATCATAATGAGCAAAGATGGAATCAATAGTAAGGATTTTTTAATCGGAACGCTGATCGGGGGAATTATCGGCGCGACAACGGCGTTGTTTCTGGCGCCTAAATCAGGTAAGGAGCTGCGCGACGATCTCGGCAGTCAGGCTTCTGCGTTAAAGGATAAGACGGACAGAATGACGGCCGACGCGAAAGAAAAAGGCTCTCAATATGTCAGCATCGCCAAAGACAAAACATCTAATATCACCCAGCTGGTAGCTGATCAGTCAGGCCAGATTATGAATAAAGTGAAGGATTTAAAAGACCGTTCTAAGAGCACACTAACCGAGAAAGCCGAAGAGACGAGAAGCGAAATGCAGGACACGGCCCAAAGCATCAAGGCCGAAGCGGAAGACGCCGGGGAAAAAGCCGGTCAGGCAAATCGCTGATCTTCAATAAGGAGAGATAACCGACATGACAAAACAGCTGATATCGTCTGAAGAAGAGTTCAAAAATGCCGCTGAGAAAGAAAACACGCTCGTGTTTTTGAAACACAGCACAACCTGCCCGATCAGCCAAGCCGCGTTTCAGGAGTTTGACGCCTTTGCATCGGAGCATTCGGAAGTGCCTTCTTATTACCTGCAGGTGCAGGACAGCCGGCCGCTTTCAAACTATATCGCCGAGACATACGGCGTGAAACATGAAAGCCCGCAAGTATTCGTCATTGCAAACGGCGAAGTGAAATGGCACGCGTCTCATTCACAAATCACAAAAAACGCAATAGAGCAGCACCTTTCATAATTGCTGGCCGCCGGTTGATACCGGCGGTTTTTTTTTTGAAAAAAACTATTGATCATTTCAGCCGGATCATGTAGGATATCAATATATACTGCTTCAACGCATAAAAGCTTAAAAGCGTTTTGGTGATAAAGTCGAATGTGAAAAAATTTATTATTTCATATTCCTATTTTCGCATAACTGTAGTAAGATGCATGTTAACCATTAAAATAAAACATAGCATAGAAGGGATGAAAAAGATGAGCAACAAGGAATTAGAGAGCCTAAGACAGCAGGCAGACGCACTAAACTTAGAAATCCTTAAATTAATCAATGAACGCGGAGCCGTTGTAAAAGAAATCGGTAAAGCAAAGGAAGCACAGGGTGTCAACCGATTTGACCCTGTCAGAGAGCGTACAATGCTTAACCGCATTATTGAAAGCAATGACGGCCCATTTGAAAACTCAACGATCCAGCATATTTTCAAAGAAATTTTCAAAGCCGGACTTGAACTTCAAGAAGAGGATCACAGCAAAGCGTTGCTCGTCTCCCGGAAGAAAAAAGCAGAAGATACGATCGTTGACATTAAAGGTGAAAAAATCGGTGACGGCGATCAGAGATTCATCGTCGGACCTTGTGCCGTAGAAAGCTATGAGCAGGTTGCCGAAGTAGCGGCCGCAGCGAAAAAACAAGGCATTAAAATCCTGCGCGGGGGCGCGTTTAAACCCCGCACAAGTCCGTATGATTTCCAAGGTCTCGGCGTAGAAGGCCTGCAAATTCTTAAACGTGTCGCTGATGAATATGACCTCGCGGTGATCAGTGAAATCGTAACGCCCGCCCACATTGAGCAAGCGATTGATTACATTGACGTCATTCAGATCGGCGCGCGGAACATGCAAAACTTTGAATTGCTGAAAGCCGCCGGTTCCGTTAAAAAGCCGGTATTGTTAAAACGCGGTCTTGCCGCAACAATTTCAGAGTTCATCAATGCAGCTGAATACATCATGTCACAAGGAAACGACCAAATCATTCTTTGTGAGCGCGGTATCAGAACGTACGAAACGGCAACGAGAAACACACTCGACATTTCTGCCGTGCCGATTTTGAAACAGGAAACTCACTTGCCGGTGTTTGTTGACGTCACACATTCAACAGGCCGCCGCGATCTCCTGCTTCCGACAGCAAAAGCGGCGCTTGCGATCGGCGCTGACGGCGTGATGGCCGAAGTTCACCCTGATCCTTCCGTTGCCCTTTCAGACTCTGCGCAGCAGATGGATATACCTGAATTCGAGAAATGGCTGAACGAATTAAAGCCAATGCTGAAAGTAAAAGCATAATACAACGTTCCGCTCTTTAAAGGCCGCCACGCGCGGCTTTTTTTCGTATCTTCATTTTATTTAATTATAAAATGAAAGTGAACGTTTTCATCACTGGGAAAAACGTGTATAATTTCATGAGAGATATTTAAATTTGATGAATAATGAAAAATAATGTACACTACTGACTTACGCTTACAATCATAAACGACAGAATGCGAAATCGTACGACATTTCTTTACATAAAGTGTTTATGCTATAGATAAGGATAAGTGTATCCAGTAAAAGGAGTGGTTTCAGTGAGCAACATTACGATATACGATGTGGCCAGAGAAGCAAATGTCAGTATGGCGACTGTTTCCCGCGTCGTGAACGGCAACCCGAATGTAAAACCGACGACCAGAAAAAAAGTATTGGAAGCCATTGATCGGCTCGGCTATCGCCCGAATGCGGTGGCAAGAGGGCTTGCAAGCAAAAAAACGACTACGGTCGGCGTCATCATCCCTGATATCTCAAGCATTTTCTACTCTGAACTTGCGCGTGGAATTGAAGATATCGCGACGATGTACAAATATAATATTATTTTAAGCAACTCGGACCAAAATCTTGAGAAAGAACTGCATCTGTTAAATACGATGCTTGGCAAACAAGTGGACGGTATCGTATTTATGGGCGGCAACATTACGGACGAGCATGTCGAAGAATTTAAGCGCTCTCCTGTGCCGATCGTCTTGGCGGCATCAGTGGAAGAACAGGGCGAGACGCCTTCTGTCGCCATTGATTACGAACAGGCGATTTATGATGCCGTTAAGCTTTTCATTGATAAAGGGCATCGCGATATTGCATTCGTCTCCGGACCGATGCAAGAGCCGATCAACCGTTCGAAAAAACTGCAAGGGTACAAACGGGCGCTTGAAGAAGCGGCGATTCCGTTTAATGAGCAATTCGTAGCGGAAGGCGATTACACCTATGATTCCGGTATGGAGGCGCTTCAAAGCTTGATGGGCCTTGACCGGAAACCGACGGCGATTCTTTCTGCGACGGATGAAATGGCCCTCGGCATTATCCATGCGGCCCAAGATCAAGGTCTTTCGATTCCTGATGATCTTGATATTATCGGTTTTGACAATACGAGATTGAGCCTGATGGTCCGCCCTCAGCTTTCAACAGTCGTGCAGCCTACGTACGATATCGGCGCCGTGGCGATGAGACTTTTGACAAAACTGATGAACAAAGAGCCGGTTGAAGAGCAGATCGTCGAATTGCCTCACCGCATCGAATTAAGACAATCAACCAAGTCATAAAAAAACGGAAAAGCAAGCTTCACTCTGAGGGGTGGAATCTTGCTTTTTTACTTGAGTAAGGAGAAGATATGAAACGTTTTGATTATCTGACGCCCGTTGGCTTTATGTTAGGCTGTATTATTGTCGCAATCGGTATTCTGTCAGGGACGGGACTGGCGGGAATCAGTTCATTTTTAGATCTGACTTCTTTTTTAATCGTCACAGGCGGCCTTGCTGCGGCGATCTTTATCAGCTTTCCGCCGAGGGATTTAAAGAAAACCCCTTCTGTTCTGAAACAGGTATTCTCCCGTCAGGATGACAATGTGAAAGAGCTTGTCAGAGTATTTGTCAGCCTTTCGGAGCAGGCGCGCAGGCAGGGGCTTCTGTCTCTGGATGACCAGGCGCGTGAGATCAAGGATCCGTTTTTAAAAAAAGGCCTTTTGCTTGCGATTGACGGCTGGGACGAGGAAACGATCCGGCTGGTGATGGATTCTGAGATCGCCGCAATGGAAGAAAGACACAGAAAAGGAAGACGCGTTTTTGAAAAAGCCGGTGATTTCGCACCCGCCTGGGGAATGATCGGGACGCTCGTCGGACTCGTTCTCATGCTCAAAAACTTAAATGACCCGCATACCCTCGGACCGAACATGGCCGTTGCGCTATTGACGACGCTGTACGGAGCGCTGCTTGCCAACTTGGTATTTATCCCAATCGCGGCAAAGCTTGAAGAAAAAACGGAAAGTGAAATTTTCATCAAACAGGTCATGATCGAAGGGGTTGTCGGCATCCAATCGGGCAAAAATCCCCGCAACCTCGAAAGTCAGCTCGTCGTCTTCAGCTCAAGAGAAGACTGGCGTAAAGGACAGCCTGCGAACAAGAAAAAGGGCGCTGTCCATGAAGCTTAGAAAAGAGCGTTTTGAAAGAAGAAACAAAGCGGAACATTCCGGCGGTTCACCGAGATGGATGGTGACGTTCGCTGACTTGATCACGCTCATTCTCGTGTTCTTTATATTGCTTTTTTCGATGTCGCAAATAGACGCGGAAAAATTTCAATCTGCCGTTTCATCGATTCATACAAAAGGCAGCGGGGGTGAACCGGCGTCATCAGACAAAGCAAATGAACATAAAGAACAGGATTTGCTCCTGCAAAACGTGAAGACATACATAAAAGCGCATCATTTGAGTTCGAAATTGACGGCGAAGCGCGATGAGCGCGGAGTGGTTCTGGTGCTGCAGGAGGCCGTTCTGTTTCAGACAGGAAAAGCGGATGTGCTGAAAAACGCCGAGCCGGTTCTGCATCAGATCGCGGTGCTTTTAAAAACAATTCCGAATGACATACAGGTAGAAGGCCATACGGACAGCCGCCGGATTTCCACCTATCAATTTCCGTCAAATTGGGAGCTGTCGTCTGCAAGAGCGGCGAGTGTGATCCGGTATTTTACCGCGAATGAAGACTTTTCCGCCAAACGGTTTATCTCTGCCGGGTATGCGGATACGAAACCTGTGAAGGACAACAAAAGTCCCGGACATATGAAAGAAAACCGCCGTGTAGAAATTGTGATCAAAAAAACGACCTCCTCATAAGGTCGTTTTTTATTTTGTTTTATACCGCTGCTCAGACCGGATGGCAAAAAGTGCTTTTTCCACGGTTTGGGCATTTTTTTCTGAAATTTCTTCTTTGCGGGGAATCGGAGGATATAATTGTTCAGGATCACTCCAAAAAGCGGGCAACGTGCAGGGGGAGTGCTTCTGCCATTTATCAATCCATCTCTGCGGTATGCGTTCCCCGGGATCAATCCCTTTCATCTCAAGCCAAATGCGGCTCCATGCTCTCGGGACGACTCTCCAAATATCGTATCCTCCGCCGCCGACCGCGATCCATCTGCCGCTGCAATATTGATGGGCTAATGAATGAGCGAGCCGCGGGATCTCCTGATAAATGGAGATTGTATTGGACAGGTGTGTCAATGGGTCGTAATAATGGGCGTCCGCACCGTTTTGGGTAAGAATCACATCCGGCTTGAAAAAAGCCGCGATTTCTGAGGCGGCCGTATTGTAAGCGTGAAGAAAGGAATCGTCCTCTGTGAAAGCGTCCAGCGGAATGTTAAAAGAATAGCCGTAGCCTTGCCCGCTTCCTTTTTCCAGTACCTGTCCCGTCCCGGGAAATAAATAACGCCCGGTCTCGTGAAAAGAAACAGTGCAGACATCAGACCTGTCGTAAAACGTAAATTGAACGCCGTCGCCGTGATGGGCGTCTGTATCAATGTATAACACTTTTGCCCCGTAGTTCTTCTGGATGTATTGGATGGCCACGGCGCTGTCATTATAGATACAAAAGCCTGAGGCCCTGCCGCGGAAGCCGTGGTGAAGGCCGCCTCCTAAATTGCAGGCGTGCCTGGCTTGTCCCGTCATGACATAATCAGCCGCCGTTAAGGTGCCGCCCACCAGAAGTGACGCGGCTTCATGCATGCCGGCAAAAACGGGGGTGTCTTCCGTTCCGAGACCGTAGCTTTCTCCTTCTGCGGCAGGGAGCCGGCCCGCACCCGCTAGTTCCACCGCCTGTATATAATCCTCCGTATGAACGAGAGCCAGCTCTTCTTTAGCGGCCGTGCGCGGTGTGACGATATCTCCTTCGTCAAACGCATCCGCCGCCTGAAGCAGATCGTATGTTAAAAGCACACGACGCTGATTGAACGGATGTTCCTGATGAAATTGATACGTCTGATAAGAAGGCGAGTAAACAAAAACGCTGTCTCTCATGGCTGATCCCTCAAATGTTTCGGCCATAAGACATTGTATCCGGCTTCATGAACGGCACGGATAAAAGGGAGCGGATTCATCGTCTTCACCCGAAAGACGAGAATGTTCGACCCGGCGGAATCATGGGGATAGACGAGCACACTCAGGATTTGCAGCTGAAGATCACGGCACATGCAGCTGAGATCAGCAAGGCTTTTTGTCATATCCGTCACCAGGATTTCCACCTGTGATCCCGGCTGGGCCGCGCCTGTCAGGCTGACGAAAGTCCGGAGCACGTCGGTTTTCGTTAAAATGCCCGTCAGCTTATGGTTTACCGTAATCGGCAGACAGCCGATGCCGTGCTCATAAAAGGAAGCGGATATTTCTTCCACAAAGTCAAGCGGATGGGCGCAGATGACATTGCGCTTCATAATGGTCTCCACTTTGTTTGTCAGAAACGCGCCGCGTTCCTTTTGTTCAAAGCTGCCGGGGCCGGCCTGTTTAATGTCTCTGTCTGTGACAATACCGATGACGTGCAGCTCGTCGTCGATGACAGGGAGATGGCGGATATGATATATCTTCATTTTACGGACGGCTGTTTCAATGGAGTCGTGTTTTGAGACGGTGATGACGTCCCGTTTCATGATTTGTTCTGCAATCATCTTTTTATCCCCTTTGTATGTCAGTCAATACATAAATCGCTGATAAAAACGAAGCCTGTCGAACTGTTCAATTGACTCCTGACTGACGTGCCTGCCGATGCGGGCCATCAGACAATTGGCCGGATGAGAGCTGATTTCCGGTTCATCCGTTGCGAACCAGACAAGACCCCCGGCATTCATCATCTTTTCCATGATCTTTCTGTATTCCCACACATCTTTTTTCATTCCTTTTAAATCCCAATGCCAGTAATATTCCGTCGTCATGATGATGTACCGTTCCATCTGTTCATCCATCATGCTGACTGTCAGCAAAGTTTTTCCGACAGAACAGCCCCTGTAGCCGGGAGCGACCTCGATCGCCCCGAGTTCAAGGAGGTCTTCCATATTTCCGTCAGACCATCGTTCAAGCGGATCAGGATATAAATACGTCACATAGCCGATAATCGTCTGTCCGTCCCTGGCAATAATGATCCGACCTTCAGGAAGCCCGGCGATCTCGATTAACGCTTTGTGCTGTTCATGAGGAAGGCGAAAGGCTGTCAGGCCTTCATGAAACTCATACTGTGCTAGATCCCCTGGAGGAACGGGCCCTTCTACTAAAAGAGGGCCGGCTGCTGTCTGAATTGATGAAGAATGGTACGTTTTATGATGTTTCACTGATTCACCGCCTGTCGGTTCTTAATAAAAACACATCTCTTTTAAGCATAACAAAATATAAAGCGTTTTCAATAGTGTTGTAATTTATATTTTAAAAATTGAGAAAACTGTGAACATCTACTATAATTAGTCTATAGATAAGCAAAGGGGGATGTTGCATGAATTTGAAAGCGTTGCCGGCGGAAAAGGGGAATTATCATCTGCGAAATTATGAGGAAACGTACCGCAGCTTCGATTGGAAAGAGGTCGAAGCGGCATTTTCCTGGCATCAGACGGGGAAGCTGAATGCGGCGTACGAAGCGATTGACCGTCATGCCGAATCATTTCGAAAAAACAAAGTAGCGCTATATTACAAGGACGCAAACCGGGATGAAAAATACACATTTAAAGAAATGATGGAGGAATCGAACCGGGCGGGAAATGTACTGAGACGGTATGGAAACGTGGAAAAAGGGGACCGCGTTTTTATTTTCATGCCGCGTTCGCCGGAGCTTTACTTTATCATGCTCGGCGCAATTAAAATCGGTGCGATCGCCGGTCCTTTATTTGAAGCATTTATGGAAGGCGCCGTCAAAGACCGCCTCTTGAACAGCCAGGCAAAGGTTGTCGTGACGACACCTGAACTGGCCGAACGGATTCCGGCGGACAGCCTGCCCGACCTCGAGCATATTTTCATTGTCGGCGGCAGCAAAGAAACGGGAGATAAAATCATTCATTATGATAAAGCGGCTGAGGGAGAAAGCACGAGACTTGATATTGAATGGATGGACAGAAGAGACGGCTACCTGCTTCACTACACATCAGGATCTACCGGAACGCCTAAAGGTGTGCTCCACGTTCATGAAGCCATGATTCAGCAATACCAGACCGGCAAGTGGGTGCTTGATCTTAAAGAAGACGATATTTACTGGTGCACTGCGGACCCGGGCTGGGTGACCGGGACGGTGTACGGGATATTTGCGCCGTGGCTGAACGGAGCGGCGAATGTGATCGTCGGCGGCAGATTCAGTCCGGAAAACTGGTACGGCACGATTGAGAAGCTCGGTGTCAGCGTCTGGTACAGCGCTCCGACAGCTTTCAGAATGCTTATGGGCGCCGGAGATGAAATGGCATCCAGATTTGACCTTACTTCACTTCGTCACGTCCTGAGTGTCGGAGAACCTTTGAACCCCGAGGTCATCAAGTGGGGACATAAAGTATTCGGCAAGCGCATCCACGACACGTGGTGGATGACAGAAACGGGCGGACAGCTCATTTGCAATTATCCTTGCATGGAGATCAAGCCGGGTTCAATGGGGAAACCGATTCCGGGAGTGGAAGCGGCGATCGTTGACAATCAGGGAAATGAGCTTCCGTCGTACCGAATGGGAAATCTCGCCATTAAAAAGGGCTGGCCGTCGATGATGGATTCCATTTGGAACAACAAAGAGAAATATGATTCTTATTTCATGCCGGGCGGCTGGTATGTTTCCGGAGATTCTGCTTATATGGATGAAGATGGTTATTTCTGGTTCCAAGGCAGAGTCGATGATGTCATCATGACATCCGGCGAGCGCGTCGGCCCGTTTGAAGTCGAAAGCAAACTTGTTGAACATCCGGCGATTGCCGAAGCCGGCGTCATCGGAAAGCCGGACCCTGTCCGGGGAGAAATTATTAAAGCGTTTATCGCGCTCAGAGAAGGGCATGAGCCATCCGATCAGCTGAAGGAGGACATTCGCCTCTTTGTAAAACAGGGGCTTGCCGCGCATGCCGCACCGCGGGAAATTGAATTCAAAGATAAACTTCCGAAAACACGGAGCGGAAAAATCATGAGACGTGTGCTAAAGGCGTGGGAGCTGAACCTGCCGGCAGGCGACCTGTCCACAATGGAAGATTAAAGACGGCGTTGACATCGTATCTTATTTATGTTAAAAATGAGTAAGCTTCATACGAAAAGGTTTTGATTGAGACAAGTAGGGTATCTGATTGTTCAAGAGAGCTGATGGCCGGTGAAAATCAGCACATAAGATATGCCGAATACACTCATGAACCGCTTTTGCGAACAAAGCCATTCCAAGGCTTTCAGTAGTGAAAGAACGGACACGGTCCGTTATCAAAAAGAGTGATAAAAGCTTTTTTATGCTTTTATTAGTAGGGTGGTACCGCGATTATATCGTCCCTTCGTTTTAAACGAAGGGGCGTTTTTTATTTTCATAAACAAAGGAGCAGACAAAATGACTAATTTATTAGAGGATTTATCATTCCGCGGCTTAATCCAGCAAATGACGGATGAAGAAGGACTGAATAAACAGCTGAACGAAGAAAAAATCCGTTTATACTCAGGGTTTGACCCGACGGCTGACAGCCTGCACATCGGACACCTTCTGCCGATATTGACACTGCGCCGTTTCCAGCTTGCAGGCCACCATCCGATTGCGCTTGTAGGCGGCGCGACGGGACTGATCGGCGATCCGAGCGGCAAAAAAGCGGAACGTACGTTAAATACTCAGGATATCGTTGTCGAATGGTCGCAAAAAATTAAAAATCAGCTTTCCCGATTTTTAGATTTCGAGGCCGGAGAAAACCCCGCTGTCATAGCGAACAACTTTGATTGGATCGGAAAGCTGAGCATTATTGAATTTCTCCGTGACGTCGGAAAGAACTTCGGAATTAACTACATGCTTGCGAAAGATACTGTAAGCTCAAGAATTGAAACCGGAATTTCTTACACGGAATTCAGCTACATGATCCTGCAATCCTACGATTTTCTGAATCTGTACAGAGAAAAGAACTGCAAACTCCAAATCGGAGGCAGTGACCAGTGGGGCAACATCACGGCCGGTCTTGAACTGATCAGAAAATCAGAAGAAGAAGGGGCGAAAGCTTTCGGTCTTACCATTCCGCTCGTCACAAAAGCTGACGGCACGAAATTCGGCAAAACGGAAGGCGGCGCCATTTGGCTTGATAAAGAAAAAACATCGCCGTACGAATTCTACCAGTTCTGGATCAATACAGATGACCGTGACGTCGTCAAATACTTAAAATACTTTACTTTCTTATCAAAAGAGGAAATTGAAGCTTATGCTGAAAAAACGGAGACGGCTCCTGAGAAAAGAGAAGCGCAGAAACGTCTCGCTGAAGAGGTGACTGTTCTTGTACACGGCCGCGAAGCGCTTGAGCAGGCCGTTCATATCTCCCAGTCGCTGTTCAGCGGCAATATTAAAGAGCTTTCCGCTCAAGACGTCAAGGTAGGATTTAAAGATGTACCTTCGTTTGAAAAAGACCGCTCTGAAGAACTGTCTTTAGTAGACGTGCTTGTGGAATCTAAATTGTCGCCTTCAAAACGGCAGGCCCGCGAAGACATTCAAAACGGAGCTGTTTACATTAACGGCGAGCGCCAGAGGGACATCGGGCATCTTCTGACTGCGGAAGACCGCATTGAAGATCAATTTACCGTACTGCGCCGCGGAAAGAAAAAATACTTCCTGATCACGTACTGAAAATAAAAAGCAGTCCGGCCGCTCAATGCGGCAGGCTGCTTTTTTATGTTTTGTGAATACTGCACGGGGAAATGAGTACAGTACATAGTATAAGCAAAACAGGGAAGGGGTGCTGCGCCGTGAATTTCATGTTTACCATCGCAAAAGAAAGATTGCAGCGGGATCATTGGGAACAGCAGCAAAGCATAAACGCCGAAGCCAAAGCCGAGGAATCAGAGACGGAAGAAGAAAATCCGACATCATAAAGGGAAAGCCTCCATTCTGCGGAATGGAGGCTTTTGATTGTCACCATATCAGCCTGACGGCGGCCATCAGCACGACTCCTGTGATGACCGTGATGGATAAGCTTTTTGTCCGCATCGCGCAAAGCAATGTCGGGATGAGAACGATCATTGCTTTCCAATCAAAGGTCAAAGCGCTGTTTGTTTTCACAATCATGCTTTCCGTTACCAGAGCCGTCAAAATGCAAAGCGGAATAAAGGAGAGCCATTTTAAAGCCAACTCAGGCATCTGAATGTTCCGGACAAATATAAACGGAACAATGCGCGGCACAAGTGTAACAATCATGCAGCCGAGTATAATCCAGATCATTTGTGTGCTGATGCTCATTTGTCCGTCACCACCCCGATCGTTGCCACAATCACGGTTGAGACGATGACCGCGATGTGTGACGGGACGAAATACGATAACAAGACCATAAAAATGATCATATAGAGAATTAAGGAGAGGCTGTGCTTCAGCTTTTCCGAAGCGGACGATTGCAATTGCAGCACAAGCAGCGCCGCAAACATAGCGGGCAAAGCAAAGTCCAGGCCGAGCGCGTAAGGATCAGATATCCATTGTCCGAGAAGCCCGCCCATCACGCAGGAAATAACCCAGCACATGTAAGCGGTTATATTGAGGCCGTTCATCCACTTATCGTATAACCTGCCGTTCTGAGCCGCTTTGTTCACCGCTACTCCGAAAGATTCGTCAGTAAGCAAAGCCCCGAAGCCGATATTTTTCGCCAAAGAGTATTTCGTGAAATACGGCGCGATGGTCAGGCTCAGCAGAAGGTGCCGCAGATTGACGATAAACGTCGTTAAAATAATGGCGGAAATCGGACTCCCGGAAACAAGGAGCGAGCAAATAATAAATTGGGCGGCGCCGGCATAGACACACAAAGATAACAAACAAATTTCAAGAATGCTTAGATGAGAGGCAACGCCAACGATGCCGAAAGCAAAACCGATGCTCATATAGCCCAGCAGCGTAGGCACACAATCCCGCACCCCCTGTAAAAACGTATCGTTCATTTCCCGGGAAACGGCGGTTTTTTGCACTTCTGTGTTAATCATTTTTTATACTCCTTTCATAGAGATTATAATGATAACGACTAATGAAAAAATCAAAGAAAATACGGTTCACATTTATATGAACCGATTTCCGGTGACGACATGAAATAACGAATGGTTTTGTTTCATCAGGCCTTCAACTTTCTCAGCCCCGACTTCTTTCACAAGCTCCGCGAACATCAGATCGTGCCTCATATATTCCATGGCCACGAGAACGAGAGCGGGATCTTCTGATTTAATGGCCCAGGCATTCGTCTGCGGAGAAAAATTGGCGATTAAGACTTCTTTATTATCGCGGGCAGCTATCGTTAATCTTCCGCCCATCCGTTTCTCCGCCACTTCAGGAGACATATTATGATTTGTCGTATTTCCGAGCTTCACTTCCGGAGGGCCGAACACAATCGAAAAGACGGGCAATTGTTCGGCGGCGCGTTTGTTAGCGGCTTCTTGAATAAAGGGAATCTGCTGTTCCCAGACAGACAGCCACAACTCTTCCTCGGCTTTTTCAATCATATCCTTCATCTCATTGATGACATGATCATTCGTGCTGATGCGGCGGATGACATTCATCTCCTGCTCGCTTTCCAGTGCCAATAACTTTTCCTCAAGGTAGCCGAATGAGCTCTCGAAATCGTGCCGGAGCCGGTCGATTAATTCCTTTCCGGCAAGCGGAGCATATGTAACCGGATCAGACGGCACAATATGGACAGCGCCTTTATCAACTAATTTCCCCAATACTTCATAGATCATTGAGCGGGGGACGCCTGACCTTTTGCTGATTTCATATCCGGTAACAGGCGAGTGTTTCAACAAGCCGATATATGCTTTACATTCATATTGAGAAAATCCAAACTTCTGTAATTCTTTCAGAACATCCTCCATAAACATCCTCCGTAGTGGTTATTCATGAAACTACTATAATGTAAGCGGTTATATCTTGTCAATGGGACTTGAGTGCTGAAAGAAAGGTGCGCCTGTTTTGTCGCTTTCCAACTTAGTTTATGGTGAGTTACATGTATGGCTTTTGTGAAAAACGTTGCCGTAGACCCACACGAATGCCGTTTGATACGATAAATTCAAGAAGTTAAAAAGAGGAGGATCACGGTGGAAAACACCTCTAAAATCGCTTTTTTATCGGTTATAAGCAATTCCCTGGTCGTCATGCTCAAAATAGTGGTGGGGATCATAACCGGATCTGTCGCGATACTTTCTGAAGCCATTCATTCTTTTTTAGATTTGATCGCCGCCTTCATTGCCTTTATCTCCGTCAGGATTTCAAAAAAGCCGGCTGATACAGGGCATCCGTACGGTCATGGAAAAGTCGAGAATCTGTCGGGGACTATCGAGACGATTCTGATTTTTGCGGCAGGGATTTGGATGATATATGAATGCGTTCAAAAACTGGTGAACCCGGCGCCGGTTCATCTGCCTGTATTGGGAATTGTTGTGATGCTTGCGGGGGCTCTCATTAATTTGATCGTTTCGAAGTTCGTAAAAAGAGAAGCCGAAAAGGTTAATTCCGTGGCAATGAAATCAAATGCCCTGCATTTACTGACTGACGTGTACACATCATTAGGCGTAGCGGCAAGCCTTTTGGTCGTTACCGTAACGGAGTGGTACATACTTGATCCCATTATAGGTATGGTGCTGGCGGTGTATATCATATATGAAGCGTTTAAGTTAATGAAAGAAGCATTCCCGCCGCTGATTGATACCCGTTTGTCGGAAGAGGAAGAAAAAACAATTTTAAAGATTATTGAAACATTTCAACAGGAATTTATTGAAATTCACGATTTTCGTACAAGACGCTCCGGCCCGCAGGAGTATATTGATTTTCACCTGGTCGTAGCCTCTCACGTGACGATTAAAGACGTGCATGACCTGTGTGACCGCATTGAAAGAGATATTACGAATGAATTCAAACAAGCACAGGTAATGATTCACCCCGAGCCGGAGAGCGAGAGGAAGAAATAAATCGATCTTAAGTTTGCGTTTGTTCCCGGCAAAATGCCTGCAAAAGGCCCGTTCCCACGGGTCTTTTTGTTGTATAAATGACTATTTCTCGCTCATATGAGAGATAAGCTTATACACGTGAGGGGTTCATTTCATACGTTATGTTGTAAAGAAAAAGGGAGGTGAACAGAATTGAACGCTATTTCTGTTAAAGAAATTGAACATGGAGTTGCCGTTGCGGAAAGAGAAGGTTTAGGGGAGTATTTATACCAAGAACCGGTTTCTAAAAAATGTTCGCGCCGTTCCCGCAGCAGAAAACGGACACACCGTTCTCGCAGCAGAAGACGGACGCATCATCGGACACACCGTTCCCGCAGCAGAAGACGGACGCATCACCGGACACACCGTTCCCGCAGCAGAAGACGGACGCATCACCGGACACACCGTTCCCGCAGCAGAAGACGGACGCATCGCCGGACACACCGTTCCCGCAGCAGACGGTCTCATCAAAAACGTAGCCGCAAACGCTGTTTTAAATGCTGACTGCAGACTCTATTACAAGTAACGGGGATCTGCTATAATGGCAAGAGAACTGCATAAAAGATCCAGTATCATCATCTGCGGACACTGAACTGACAACATGGCGCTGTTTGTTCGTGTCCGTTTTTTATGTCAAAAAAGATGCCGGAGAATAAAAAGGAAGGGATGACGCCGAATGAAGCTGAATGAGGATTTTTATAACTCTGAAGGAAAGACAGTCTCTTTGCCAAACATCAGCAGCAAGCTTTTGCATATCACGGACAGCGGGCATATCAGCGTTGACTTTATCAGCATAAGCAGGCTGCGGAAGGCTTCGAAAATCGCGATCTTAGGTGACAGCGTCGCCCGGGGGCTGCGTGCGGAATACGGCTTTGGTGACATTCTCAAAGACCGGACAAACGCTGAAATAACCAATCTGTCTGTCAGCGGCGTTAATATGAGCAACAACGGAAGCGATAACATTTATCAGCAAGCGCTTAAAACAAAGGGACATGATGTCATCATTGTCCAGGGAACAGATGATGATTGGTGCAACCACATTCCCATCGGCACAGATGAAAAGGATATCACCACATTTTACGGAGGCTTCTGCCAAGTGATTCAGCAGCTGCGAAGCGGAAATAAAGGCGCGAGCATCATTGTGGTGACCCCAACGAGACAAGCAAAAATGTCAAAAGGAAAAATCGTCCGCCGTGATACTGATAAAAATAAACTGGGCCTGAAGCTGGCTGACTATGTGAAAGCCCAAAAAGAAGCCTGCACACTCCTCTCTGTACCATATGCCGATCTATTTGATACTGATCTCATCGACCCATATAATCCCGCTTTCCGCAGCATGTGCATGTCAGAAGGTCTTCATCCGAACGAGAAAGGGCATCAAATCATATTTCAGGAAATCTGCCGGAATTATTATTACTATTATGGGTAACACAGCGCTAACAGATTATTTTCGGCTTTGCTTTTCTAAAAGCTCAATTATTCTTTGAGATGCGTGTTTTTGCGCTCTCAAAAGCGAGACGATATTACCGGTAAAACCGATTAAAATGATAAGCAGCAAAATGATCATCCACATAGCGAACCTCCTGTCGGGTTTTAAAACATTCTCTTTTTATTTTACTTATGATGGATGGGCCGGAGAATAGTCTAACTGATGGTGTTTTTTGAGAGCCGGTGAAAAGTCCATAAAAAAAGCACAGACTGAACGGGTCTGTGCTTTTTTTCTCTTATTTCAGCAGGTTCAATGATTCACGATTAAAGGCTTCCAAATCGTCAGGTGTTCTGCTTGTTACGATGTTATGGCTCACGACGACTTCCTCATCTTTATAATGTGCGCCGGCATTGATTAAATCTTTGCGGATGCTGCGGAATCCCGTGATATCTTTTCCTTTAAGAAGGTCGGTATCAATCAGCAGCTGCGGGCCGTGGCAGATCGCGAAAACGGGTTTCTGATTTTCCACGAATGCTTTAGTGAATTCACCCGGGCGGTCATCTCCGCGCAGAAGATCCGGTGAAAAGCCTCCGGGAATCAATAACGCATCGAATTCCTTGGCGTCTGCGTCTGAGATCGCTTGATCGATCTTTACTTTCTCACCGTGCTTGCCCGTCACTTCTTTCCCAGCTTCCAAATCTATTGTCACCACACTGTGGCCCGCTTCTTTAAATGCTTCCGCCGGGCTTGTATATTCAATATCCTCAAATTGATCTGTCATCAGAACTGCGATTTTTTTGCTCATACATCATGCCTCCTGTGAATTTGTATATGACAAGAATATCAGGCAGATTCCCGCCTCACAACGTATTTGCTTATGAAAAAAGACCCCTCTGAAAAAGAGGAGCCAAAAGGTACGGAGGTCTGTTTAAACTTACGTGTTTAACCTGAGATAAGGCAAGAAATCGAACCAATTACTTTTTGCGTCTTTTTTTCTGCTTTTTACACCCGCATTTCCCCGGATCGCCCGGATCAATGACTTCGTGAATTGTTTCTTCCTTATAAACGTGGCGGGGAACATAACGGATATGCTCTCTGTTAATGTGTTTGATGGGATGGACGTAAACCACTTCTTTGTCAGTATACTTGTCAGTCACAATATACTTAGGGTCACAGTAATACACTTTCGATTTTTTACCCATTCATCTCACCTCCCGTACTTTATTAAATGCTGAAAAGGAGGATTTTGCATCGGACAAGTACACCATGGCAAGTCCACAATTTTTCATATGCAATTTCGTTTTTCTGGTTTTTCCTGAATCCGCCTCATATTGGAATGGCTAACCCTTTTTGAGCGGGGAAATCTATAAAAAAGAATTCAAAAACGATTCTTTTCTCAGGTCAATCGAGATGCATACATCTTTAGGGGGATTTCAGAATCCTCGATGAAAAAACGATTGAAATCATTAAAAGCACAGTGCCGGTCTTAGAAGAGCATGGTGAAGAAATCACAGGCCGATTTTATGACCTGCTGTTTCAGCATCACCCTGAGCTGCTGAATATCTTTAATCAGACGAATCAAAAGAAAAAAACACAGCGTACGGCCTTGTCGAATGCTGTGATTGTAGCCGCAGCCAATATTGACCGGCTGGAAAACATCGTTCCCGTCGTCAAACAAATCAGCCATAAACACCGGAGTATCGGTGTTAAACCCGAGCATTACCCAATCGTTGGAAAGTACTTGTTAATCGCGATAAAGGATGTGCTAAAAGACGGGGCTGCTCCTGAGGTCATTCAGGCATGGGAAAAAGCATACGGCGTCATTGCAGACGCTTTTATCGGAATTGAGAAGGACATGTATGAACAAGCGGAAACGCAAAAAGGCGGCTGGAAAGACTATAAGGCGTTTAAAATTGATAAAAAGGTAAAAGAAAGCAAGGAGATAACGTCGTTTTATTTAAAACCGGAAGACGGACAAGTTCTTCCCGAGTTCAAAGCGGGACAGTATATCAGTGTAAAAGTATACATTCCGGACACGGGTTATACGCATATCCGCCAGTACAGTTTGTCGGATGTATCCGGTAAGGATTATTACAGGATTTCCGTGAAAAAAGACGGAATTGTTTCTTCATATCTGCATGACCAATTACACGAAAAGGATTCAATTGAGATCAGCGCTCCGGCCGGGGATTTCGTATTAGACCCTGATTCCAAAAAGAATCTGGTTCTCATCAGTGCCGGTGTCGGAATTACCCCGATGATCAGCATGTTAAAGACGGTTGCCAAAACCCAGCCGCAGCGAAACGTTCTCTTTATCCATGCGGCAAGGAGCGGAGAGTATCATGCGTTGCGGCATGAAGCTGAAGAAGCCGCGGAACACTCATCCGTTGACACCCTCTTTATTTACAGCGAGCCGTCCGAACAAGACCGTTCAGAAAACATTCGTTTTCGGGAAGGCCGGATTGACAAACAGCTGTTAGAAGAAGTGATGACAGATAAAGATGCTGATTTTTACCTGTGCGGATCACCGTCATTCATTAAAGAAATGAAAAAGCTGATTTCTGAATTCAATACACCGCCGGAATCCATTCACTATGAATTATTTGAACCGCAGCTGAGTATGGTGTGATTGAAGAAGGAAGGACGATGATTTTAATGTATGAAGCATCCGGACTGGGTGCTTTTTTTATTCTCTTGCAAGGAAGGGTTGCTGAGGAATCACTCTGTAGAGGAAAACCACTTTTTGTCTCAACTCGCTTAATTATCGAATGAAATAAGTGCCGCATGTTAAAAACACATGGCCCGCGAGTTTATTGCTCACTTATCCTGCTGCTCGGATTTTTGGTGTGTGAGAAAAAAACGGTACGGCTGCATAATCCGGAAGAGACGCTGACCTTTTACTTGTAAAAGAAGTTTAAAGACAGGATGAACGCTTATTTGCTAGTGTACGAGCGGCAAAAGCAAAAAGAGGAATCGGTATTTTAAAATTAAAAATAACAACTGATAGAAATGAAAGTTTCAGGATACAATGGGATTTATATATTCGGGTTTTGTGATAGCAGTATAGGGAGGGGAATAATAGAGTGAGTAACTTTTTTGAGGAATCGGTACAGGGAGGGGTTGTATCTATGCTTACTGATATTAAACAAAAGGTTTGGGGGTGCTCTTTTATCTGAGAATCGATTTGAGATGAAGCGGGGATGCCGAGGGGATCAGAGGGCGAACGTCAGGCAGAATTACGCCAAGTGGACCGCCGAGAAAAATGGCTCTGGAAATGTGAATCTATTGTTGATTTTCTTGATTGAGCTACTGAAGAAATAGTTGACGAGAAACACCGGACTGTCTTTGTAGTAGACGGGGTGAAATATCGTGAAATCGCTCTGCATTCTGGCGTTTCCCGCGAAACGGTCAGACGCATCAAAGAGAAGATTTTTTGCCAAATATGTAATTTTTATTGTTGAAACAGATAAAATCCGCAGTGTAGACTGGAAGGCAAAATATTTCTGCGTCCCCATCGATTCAAATAGGGATTACAATAATGTGAAGAGTTATTTATAAACAGAAATTGATAAATAATATAAGATCAGCTGACAAACTTAATGAGGATCAAACTAGTGCTCACTTATTTATAAATTAAACATATTATAATGATATATTAATCATTAAGGGAGATGAGCAGCTGATGGGTTATGATCAGCATAGAAGATGCCCTAAATGTAAACAAAAACTACCGAAACCAAACTGCTGTAAGTGCTGTCCCATCTGTTATACAAAAGTTATTGTAGGACAACGAGGATTACGAGGGGTGCGAGGGATTCCAGGGGTTACAGGACCAGCCGGACCAGCCGGACCAGCCGGAGCGACCGGGGCCACAGGAGCTATCGGTCCAGCCGGAGCCACAGGAGCAACCGGGGTAACTGGAGCGGCGGGAGTCACAGGAGCGACCGGGGTAACTGGAGCGGCGGGAGCCACCGGAGCGACCGGGGTAACTGGAGCGGCGGGAGTCACTGGAGTGACCGGGGCCACCGGAGATATCGGTCCAACCGGACCAGCCGGAGCCACAGGAGTGACCGGGGCCACAGGAGATATCGGTCCAACCGGAGTCACAGGAGCGACCGGAGCCACCGGAGCTATCGGTCCAACCGGAGTCACAGGAGCGACCGGAGATATCGGTCCAACCGGACCAGCCGGAGCCACGGGAGCAGCCGGAGCCACGGGAGCGACCGGGGTAACTGGAGCGGCGGGAGTCACTGGAGTGACCGGAGCCACAGGAGCGACCGGGGTAACTGGAGTGGCGGGAGTCACAGGAGTGACCGGAGCCACCGGAGCTATCGGTCCAACCGGACCAGCCGGAGCCACCGGAGCCACAGGAGCGACCGGGGTAACTGGAGCGGCGGGAGTCACAGGAGTGACCGGAGCCACAGGAGATATCGGTCCAACCGGAGCGACCGGAGCCACGGGAGCAGCCGGAGCTACCGGAGCTACCGGAGCCACAGGAGCGACCGGGGTAACTGGAGCGACGGGAGTCACTGGAGTGACCGGAGCCACAGGAGATATCGGTCCAACCGGACCAGCCGGAGCCACCGGAGCCACGGGAGCGACCGGGGTAACTGGAGCGACGGGAGTCACAGGAGTGACCGGAGCCACAGGAGATATCGGTCCAACCGGACCAGCCGGAGCCACCGGAGCCACGGGAGCAGCCGGAGCTACCGGAGCTACCGGAGCTACCGGAGCCACGGGAGCGACCGGGGTAACTGGAGCGACGGGAGTCACTGGAGTGACCGGAGCCACAGGAGATATCGGTCCAACCGGAGCCACCGGAGCGGCGGGAGTCACTGGAGCGACCGGAGCCACAGGATCTGGGCTATCAGAATATGCTTATGTGTACAATCTAAGTGCAGAAACGGTAGCTATAGAGGCTCCGGTAATTTTTGACTCAACTGGAATCACTACTGCTGGCATTACACATGCCCCTGGAACAGCTCAAATTATAGTAACCACTCCAGGAGATTACGAGGTCACTTTTTCAGTCTCGGGTGTAGAGCCTAACCAATTCACTTTATTTGTAAATGGAGGGCCGGTGACGAACACAGTTTACGGTTCAGGAGCTGGTACTCAACAGAACAATGGTCAGGCCATAATTACTCTAGCAGCAGGTGACATTCTTACTCTTGTAAATCATACTTCTGCAGCAGCAGTTACTCTTCAAACTTTAGCAGGGGGAACGCAAACAAACGTAAACGCTTCTATTGTTCTCAAAAAATTAAATTAGATAAGTGGTTTAAATCTCCATATTAAACAAGAAATGCGAATGACTTAAAAAAGCTTATAGAGCTTAATATACAGCTTTAGAAGGATGAAGAAATTTAAAATATAAGCAAACTCATCTAATTTTTTTATATAAGGTATTATGGTAATAGGTAATAAACAGGCAGGCGCTTTCCCGCAGGGGAGGGTGCTTTAAATTTAAGGACAAAAGCCTCCAACTGTTAAGCGAGTCAACACAGTAGGAGGCTTTTCTCTTATGGGTGGTACAGCAGCAGTATTCTCTTACAAATCAAATATTCCCAGAAAGTTATGGCAGTATTCGTCTCTCGAGTAATGAAAAAAGTTTTATGTTCTCTGTAAACTGCGTCCGGTAAATCTCGGGATAAACGATTGGCGGTTAACGACTGAGTACGGGGGCAGTTTAGAAAGAATATGATTGGAGGGATTACATAAAATAATTAGTCAAGCCTTAGAGGAATTAGGAAAGAATGTGAGGTGTGCGGCTGAAAGGGTGCCCAATCTCAACCCTGTTATTATCCATAAAAAAGACATGGCAGCGCAACTACAGGAATTCAGTTCGGATTTAGGCTTGTCAGCAGATCTCCATCATTGCCTAGATAAAAAGGTAAAGAACTTATTAACGGCGTATATGGCTCACAAACGGCATATGCAATCCATGATTCCTGACGGCATTTAGGGTTAAAACAAAAGCAAAGCGCGAATCTCTACTAAACAGTTACTTTAGGACTTCTCAAAAAGGAACTCCTATTAAAGGGAGCAGGGTTAATTTTCAAATTGTTTAAATAAAAGTAAAAATATAGTATGTTAGACCAGAAAACAAATGAAGGAGGATTTGTATGAGGTTGTTAAAAAACTCAATCTGTTTACTTGTCGCAACTCTATTGTTTGCTATTGGATTTTCGCCGCAAACGAAAGCAACACAAGAGCACTCGTTTGGATTAGCAAAACCAGTAACCTTTGAAGAAAAAGAAACTTTAACAGTAAATAAGAATGGAGTGGCTAAGAGCAATAATAATGGCCAGGCTTCCGTCATTAAGGAGGCACGACAACTTGCCAAACAGGATAGCCACAATGAAATAACCTATAAGAGCCCCTTAGCTAAAGAAGAAAACAACATTGTTAATGTGCCAGTCGTTGAGAAAAAAGAAGAGAAAGCGCACACTAAAGCAGCTAGCTTAGTTACGATGTCCTACACAACAATATATGACCCCAACAAAAAATCCACACAACCACAATTAAAATAGCAAGCATAGTTGGCGAAAAGCCGATAGTTATCGAAGCAAGAAACGATTTATATGAAAGTAACACTTATAGCGGAAAATATGGAAGGGTTTTTCTCCATAACAGAGAATTTTTAGGAAAAGACATTAAAGTAGGTAAATCATATTCAAAGTCGTATTATCCTAAAAAGACAAAGTTGATCCAAAGTGGAATTGGAGTTGATTCGATATTCACCATGTGCTTCCGCTAAAGTATGGGGAAAAAATAACTTTAATAATTTGTATCCTCTCCCTCGTGATATGCACCAAAATCTATTAAATCCTTGGTGGGATAAATATTAATAAGTAAGAGGTGGCTCAATGGCAGTTTTTGTTGAAAAAACGCTCCAAGGTCTAAAAGAATTAATTGATGAAAAAGGCCGCTTAAAAATTTTAGGGAATGAAGGAACTCTTTTAGAGACAGAATGTACTTTCTCTAAAGGTGCAACAGATCTGGAGATTGAGAGTTTTGAGAAGAAAATAAAAGTCTCACTTCCTGAAGATTATAAAACCTTTTTAAAATTGCATAACGGAGCCAGAATATTTGATTTGTTGATTTACGGTGAGAATGTGGGTGGGGGATTGCATATTCTTAATTTAGAAGAGATTGAAAAGTATATGCAAAATGGTTTTTTAGAGCCTCAGTTTATTCCCGTCGCACATCTGTTAGACGGATGTTATTTGTTAATTCACAAAACCAAAATGTCCACAGATCCAAACTATTTATGGTTCCGCGGATTTATTGAGTATGAACCAATGCAACTTAATTTTGAGATATTCTTAGATAGGTATATCATGTCTCAAGGAGCAAATTTTTGGGAGTGGAATATCTATACTGCTGAAAATTATTATAGGACTCACCAGGGTGATGAGGATTAACCTTTCCTACAGTTGGGTTGGTTCATCTTTACTATTAGATTTCGATTTGAACTTTTAAAAATAGGTTTAATTTAGGAGACGAACCGATTAATTGGTGTATAAGGATTTATAAAAAGCGCAGATACTCTGCGCTTTTTTATTTAAGTATTTTCCGAATCATTCGCAGCCCGTTTTTGGAAGAAGGATAACGGAAAGCGAAGTCGAAGCGGTTCGTTTGTTTGACGACGCTTTTTTTGTGCGTAAACGTGTTAAAGCTGTCAAATCCGTGATAGCTGCCGATGCCGCTTTCCCCGACGCCGCCGAATGGCAAATACGGTGTTGCGACGTGCATTAACGTATCATTGACACAGCCGCCGCCAAACGACAGATTCTCTAAAACAGTGCGCTCAGTTTCTTTGTTTGTTGTGAAGACATAAAGAGCGAGCGGCTTTGGGCGCGATTGGACTTTCTCAATGACTTCCCCGATATCACGGTATGTAAAGAGCGGAAGAATCGGCCCGAAAATCTCCTCCTGCATCACTGGAGAGTCATCCCTCACTTGTTCGAGAATGGTCGGCGCAATTTTATGATGAGCGGGATCAGATTGTCCGCCTGTGAGCGGGATGCCATCATTCAGAAAGCTGAGCAGCCGCTGATAGTGGCGTTCACTGACGATTTTGCCGTACTGCGGATTTTGTTCAGGCTGAGGGCCGTAAAATTCGCTGATCGCACGCTTCATTTCTTCTGTGAGCTTCGTTTTGATATCTTGGTGGACAAATAAATAATCCGGTGCGATGCAGGTTTGCCCTGCATTTGTAAATTTCCCGAAGACGATGCGTTTGGCGGCAAGCTGTATATCAGCATCCTTATGGACAATGCAGGGACTTTTGCCGCCGAGCTCCAAGGTAACGGGAATTAATTGTTTGGCGGCGGCCTCCATGACGATTTTTCCCACGGCAACGCTTCCAGTGAAGAAAATATAGTTAAAGGGCTGCTGTAATAACACAGTGCTGACGTCGGGCCCGCCCTCCGCCATAGCGACATAGTCACTAGGAAAAACGCTGCTGATGAGTTTGGAAAGAACAGCGGAAACCGCTGGCGTATATTCTGACGGTTTGAGAACGACCGTGTTTCCCGCTGCAATGGCTCCAATCAACGGAGAAAGCGCCAGCTGCAAGGGATAGTTCCAGGGCGCAATCACCAAAACGGTTCCATATGGCTCAGGGATAATTATGCTTTTCGAGCCTAGGTGAGTCAGAGGCGTTTTGACTCGTTTCGGTTTGACCCATTTTCCCAGCCGCTTCATCACAAAACTGATTTCCTCCAGTACAATTCCGATTTCTGTCGTGTACGACTCCTGTTCGGATTTGTGGAGATCCTGATAGAGAGCGGCTGTTATATCGGCTTCTTGTGTTTTGATGGCTTGTTTCAGCTTTTGCAGCATGTTCAGTCTCGATTCTAGCTGTCTCGTATGCCCCGCCGCAAAATAGGCTTTGTGTTTGCTGACGATAGAGGGGATGCTGTTCATTCAGTCGCTCCTTTTTTGTAAGGTATGATGATTCATTATGTAAAAAATCGCTTCTGCTTGTCAAATGGGTTTTTCTAATGTACATGTAGCTGAAAAGCCAGTTGGCACATAAAAAAAGCCCCTGTCCGGGGCTTTTTTTAATAAAGAGAGGGAGCATCTGTCCATTATTCTGACAGCCCAAAAGAAAAACCCCGGAAACATTGTCATCACAACATGTCCGGGGTTTAATCCAATGCTCTTTAAAGAGCGTTTTACTTAACGGGAGTAGAACTCAACGATAAGCGCTTCGTTAATTTCCGGAGCAAGCTCAGAGCGCTCTGGAAGACGAGTGAATGTACCTTCAAGCTTTTCAGCGTCGAAAGTAAGGTACTCAGGAACGAAGTTGTTTACTTCTACAGATTCTTTGATGATAGAAAGGTTTCTTGATTTTTCGCGAACACCGATTGTTTGACCAGGTTTTACTTGGTAAGACGGAATGTCAACGCGGCTTCCGTCAACAAGGATGTGACCGTGGTTAACTAATTGGCGAGCTTGACGGCGAGTGCGTGCAAGACCGAGCTTGTACACAACGTTATCAAGACGTGCATCTAAAAGAATCATGAAGTTTTCGCCGTGTTTACCAGTCATTTTTGCAGCTTTGTCAAACAATGTGCGGAATTGACGTTCGTTTACACCGTACATGTGACGAAGTTTTTGCTTTTCTTGCAATTGCAAACCGTATTCTGATAGTTTTTTACGCTGTCCCGGACCGTGGGGGCCTGGTGCGTAAGGGCGTTTTTCTAATTCTTTACCTGTACCGCTAAGAGAGATTCCTAAACGGCGAGACAGTTTCCAAGATGGACCTGTATAGCGAGCCATAATGTGACTCCTCCTTTGGTTTTATTTTGTGGAAAATAAAAACCGTCTGTTCGATCCGACCGTGCACATTTTGTTTTCATGTATCCTCGCTCCAGCAGCAGAGAGTTACACGATACACCTTACAGCTAAGGAACAAAATGCAAACACAGAAGCTGAACAAAAAGGCTGCAATATTTCACACAAAGAACATTATATGATTTTTCCCCGCCGCCGTCAACCATTTCTCCATGAAGAGTGCCGGTTTATGATATAATGTACAAAAATGAGTAGTACATGTTTAGGTGATAAAAATGAAAAAACAAACAATTGATGAAGTGACGGCCTTTCATCAGAAAATGCTTTCTTTTTTCTTAACGAAATCTGAATCCGTCTCATTATCCGACTCGCTGTTATGGCTGGCCTCAGCTCTAGAATCCTGCTTTACATCTCTTTCATTGACCCTTTCACCGGCAGAATCAACACGTTTCACCATAAAAACAGAAGATGAACCGCATTATGCTCCGCTGAAAGAGAGTGACGGCCGTTTTATGATCAGGAATCAGACCTCCGGCAGATCCTTTTATCTGTGCTCGGAAGGCGGGCTGCCGATCCCGGAATCATTGCCTGAGATCGTTACTCAGTTTATTAATCAATCTGTGAGACAAAGCGGGCTGTTTGACAAAACGAAGCATCAGCGGAAAATTCACAGAATGACAGAAATGTTCCATTCGCTTTTGGACCAAAATGAGGTTTTGGAAAAACTGCAGGCAAGTTTGAGTACGGCTTTCCGGTCTTTCCGTTTTTCACTGTTTATCACGCAGGATCAGGATACGGACAGACAGCTTCCCGCAAAAGAATTACATATGGACGGAAAAGATGCCGATCCGTCTGCCCTGAAGGTTTATTTATCGGGGAGACTGCTCAGAAAAGGCAGGTCATCTGCTTATCTGCCGATCAAAGGCCAGCAGGGGACTTACGGGGTTCTGAAGACGGAGGGGCTGCAGGATGCCGTTCTTTCGTGCAGTACTCTCAGTGAAATGCTGCTGCTTGCGGGCGCAGCGGGAAAAGCATTTGAAAATGCGCAGCTCTATGAGCAATCGAAAAAAAGCATTGCGAATCTGGAGCTCATTAATGAAACATCGCGCCAGCTGAATCAGCGCCTCAGACTCACTGATACGATGCGGGAGCTCGTCGCCATTATGACCCAATCGTTTCATGCGGAAGAAGTGGCTTTTTTTCATATTGATCATTTTGAGACGCAAAATCTGCTTCCGGGACATACCGCTTTTTTTAAGACAGAACGTGCGAACCCCTATATCAGCATTGTGAAAGAAAAGCTGTTCGAGGGAGAAAAGGGCGTGTTTATCGGCAGCGGTAAGACTGTATTCGGCGAAAACGGTTTCGGCTCGCTGATGGCGGTGCCGATGATCGAAAATGACACCGTCTTCGGGTTCGCGATTTTATTGAAAAAGGATTTGTATGCTTTTACGTTTGAAATGTATAAACTTTTTCAAGCGCTCATTCACCATGCGACATTGGCGGTTACGAACTCCATGCTGCGCGACAGGCTTGAGCATCTTGTTCAGACAGACCAGCTGACGGAGCTGTATTCAAGAACCTATTTGGATGAGAAAATTCAATACAGCATGAAAATTCATAAACGGGGTGTATTCATCCTCGTTGATATCGATAATTTCAAAAATATTAATGATACATACGGTCATCAAACGGGAGATTCGATCCTGATTCAGGTGGCCTCCGTTATGAAGAACCATATTCGTGAGCATGATGTCGCTGCGAGGTGGGGGGGCGAGGAGCTGGCTGTCTATCTGCCGAATATCAACGTGTCATCCGGAGAACGCATCGCTAAAAGGCTGGTTCGCGCCATCCGGGAAAATACCGAGCCGCGCGTGACGATTTCCTGCGGCGTTTCCTGCTGGTCAAAGACCGGCCCGATGCCGTTGAAATTGCTCGTTCAGCAAGCGGATGAGGCGCTTTATATCGCCAAACGGAACGGCAAAAACCGGCTGATCATCCATCAAAACAGCACGACGACATAAAAAAGGAGCCGGCCTGCCGGCCGGGCTCCTTTTTTTATCCTAATCGTTTTTCAAGCGTTTCAACAAACTTTGCTAAATAGGTTTCGTCCGTTTCATCAAAACGGTTTTTCACGGGGCTGTCAATGTCCAGCACACCGATCACTTCACCGTTTACGCGGATCGGGAGGACGATTTCTGACTGGGAAGCCGCGTCACAGGCGATATGTCCCGGGAACGCATTCACATCGGCAATCCGCTGCACGTCGCCATTAGAGTAGGCAGTGCCGCATACGCCTCTGCCGAACGGAATGCGCACACAGGCAGGAAGTCCTTGAAACGGTCCGAGCACGAGCTCGCCCTCTTTAGCGAAGTAAAACCCCGCCCAGTTGACTTCATGTAATGAATGGTATAAAAGCGCTGACGCATTCGCGTAATTTGCGATCGCATCCGTTTCATCTTCTGTCATGGCTTCGAGCTGTTTAAGCAGAAGCTGATAACTTTTTTCTTTATCTCCGGATTGTTTTTCGACATGAAACATGGAAAACCCTCACTTTTTCTATAATATCAAACAAAGTTCCGGCCGTTCTGCCGGCATTTGTCGAGAAGTTCTTACAGGAACGGCGCCTTTCTGCTTGAATTGTTACACATAAAGGGGTGAGCCGTATGAAAGTAAGCACCAAAGACAAAATTATTAACGCCGCTGTCCAGCTGTTTAACCAAAAAGGTTATTCCGGCACGTCCGTCCGTGAAATCGCAAAGTCAGCTGATGTAAATGTTGCGCACATCTCCTACTATTTTAAAGGGAAAGGCGGATTAATGGAACATTTAGTTTCCGAGTTTTACGAAGGCTATACTGAAGCGCTGGAAAAAGCCGCCGTCAGTATGAACGGTGAAGACGCGCAGGAACGCATCCTGCGGGTGATTTTCGATATTTTATCCTATCAGCACGATAACCGTCAATTAACGCGGTTTGTATACCGGGAAGTGACGATTGATTCCGTGCTTATCAGGGAAATTATGTCTACTTACTTAATGAAAGAAAAATATATTTTCCAGCTGGTGATTGAAGAAGGGCAGTCACGCCATAGACGGCTGACGCTGCCCGTCCCGCATTTTATTCTGCAATTGAAATCCCTCTTGATGATGCCGTATCTCCAGCCTCAATATATTACGGAGGTGCTCTATATGCAGCCTCATGAGCCGTACTTTTATAAAAGGTATTTTGAAGAGGTGAAGATCTGGATCGAAAGCGTGTTCCGACGGCCTGATGCGGCGCTTATGAAGTAATGATGTTTTTGTACGTTTCGTAGGAACTGCCGACATCTTCCGCTTGATGGGCGTCCGACCCGAATATGAGCGGGATTTTTTTTTGCTTCGCCGTCTTAGCCATCCAATCCTCCATGTATACTTCCCCGGCAAACTTCTTTCTGAGCCCGGATGTATTCACATCCAGCTCCATTCCGTGTTCTTTCACGGCGTCAAGACAGCGGGCCGCAAGCTCTCTTATTTGAGGTGACATGCTGTAAGGGAAAAGGCGCGCGAATTTTTTGACGAGCGTGATATGGCCGACCCGTTTTGGCTTAAAGGGGCCGAGCGGTGTTACAATGGAAGAATACACGGTTTCATAGTATTGTTCATATACGGCTTCAACGCTTCCGAAGCGGTCGGCAAGCTGCTGAAAGGCGTGCTCGTCAAAATCGAGGCATATATAAGACGGACCGGTTTTCAAAAAATGAACGGATAAAATGCCGTCATCCAGTGAGGGGCCGTACGTGTTCAGAAACGCCGCGGTTTCCTCTTCATACCCTGTGATAAAATCGGTTTCTAACCCAGTCAGAATGCTGATTTGTCCATCGTATTCCTTTTTCAGCTGTGACAGCCGCTCCAAATAAACCTCCATCTGTCTGAGATCCATCGCGCTGTCCTGAAGCGGTACGGGATCTTGAAATGACGGAGGAAGGGGGGCGTGCTCTGTAAATGTGATCGAGTCAAAGCCTCTTTCCAGGGCCTTTTCGACATATTGTTTCAGCGCATCCTTCGAGCCGTGAGGGCAAAAAGGGGTGTGGATATGAGCGTCTCGTTTTTCCATTTGTGTCACTCCATTAAAAAATTGCAGAATCCTGCCGAAATTATGCAAAAAGTTTTTGATTTCTGGTCAAAAAATGTTGGTTACATGGTATCATAATAACAATGAAAACGACAGATTTTCTCAATACATATATTGAAATCTTTCTGAATACATAAAACACCCTGACAGATTAAGAGAACAACAAGGGGGCTCATTATGGAGTTAGTCATCGGATTATTGGTTATACTGCTCGCGCTCTTTGCGGCGGGCTACTTTTTCAGGAAAAAAATTTATACGGAAATTGACCGGCTGGAGTCATGGAAGATTGAAATTTTAAACCGTTCGATAGTGGAAGAAATGTCCAAGATCAAACATCTGAAAATGACCGGAGAGACGGAAGAGTTCTTTGAAAGATGGCGCGAAGAGTGGGATGAAATTGTCACAGCCCATCTGCCGAAAGTAGAAGAGCTCCTTTATGATGCCGAAGAGAACGCCGACAAATACCGGTTTAAAAAAGCGAATCAGGTGCTTGTCCACATCGACGACCTCCTCACTGCTGCCGAATCAAATATAGAAGGCATACTGCGTGAGATCAGCGACCTTGTGACGAGCGAGGAAAAAAGCCGCGGAGAGATTGAACAGGTGCGTGAGCGGTATTCAAAAGCGCGAAAAAACCTTCTGGCGTACAGCCATCTCTACGGAGAGCTTTATAACAGCCTGGAGACGGATCTCGACGAAATTTGGAGCGGCATAAAAGAGTTCGAAGAAGAGACGGAAAGCGGCAATTACATCAAAGCGAGAAAAGTGCTGCTTGAACAGGACCGCAGACTGGATCAGCTTCAGACATACATAGATGACGTTCCGAAACTGCTCGCCGACTGTAAACAGACCGTGCCGAACCAAATTGCCAAGCTGAAAGACGGCTACCGGGAAATGACGGAAAAAGGCTACAAATTGGAGCATATTCAAATCGAAAAAGAGTTGGAGACCCTCACAAATCAAGTGAAACGGGCCGAAAACGCGCTTTTGGAAGAATTGGATGTTGACGAAGCGTCCGCCATTCTTCAGCTGATTGATGAAACCATTCAATCGATGTATGAACAGCTGGAAGGCGAAGTGGAAGCCGGACAGTCCGTATTAGGCAAAATGCCTGAGCTGATCATCGCGTATGAGAAGCTTGAGGAAGAAAAAGACCGCACAAAAACCGAAACGGAGCTCGTCAAGGAAAGCTATCAGCTGACGGCGGGAGAAATCAGCAGACAGCATGCCTTCGAAAAACAGCTGGAAACGATCGGCCGGCTCCTTGAGCAGGCGAGAGAAAAGCTTGACGGCGAGCATGTAGCTTACTCGCTGCTGATTGAAGAAGTCGAGGCCATCGAAAAGCAGATGGAAGAGGCTCAGAAAGAACATGCCGAATACCGTGAAAATCTGCAGGCGCTCAGAAAAGAAGAACTGCAGGCGCGGGAAACGCTGATGCATCTTCGGAAAACCATTTCTGACACGGCCCGAATGCTGCAAAAAAGCAACGTGCCGGGAATTCCTGAACAAGTCAAGGACAAGCTCGAGACGGCAAATCATCATATAGAAGAAACCGTCAGCCAATTGGAAGAGCTGCCGCTGAACATGGAGGAAGCCGCCAAACATCTGGCCGAAGCCGAAAAGGTGGTTGAGGAAGTCAGCGAAGAGGCGGAAGATCTTGTGATTCAGGTGAAGCTGATTGAGCGGATCATCCAGTACGGCAACCGCTTCCGAAGCCAGAATCATATTTTATCCGAACAGCTGAAAGAAGCGGAACGGCTGTTTTACGCTTACAGCTATAATGAAGCTTATGAGATGGCGGCAGATGCTGTTGAAAAAGCAGCTCCCGGCGCCGTGAAAAAAATTAAAGCTGATCAATCTGCTTCATAGACGCACAAGCAAAAACTGCACCCTGATGGAAATCAGAGGTGCAGTTTTTTAGTTTCTCACGGAATATAAAAAGCCTGCGGCTGATATACATCAAACCGCAGGCGCTGAATGTTACGATTTTGCTTTATTTAATTCGATGGGCGGGCTGGTAAAAAATGTGATGATGCAGCCGATGATCGCTCCGGCAATGCCCGGAAGCACCCAGCCGATTCCCATGCTGTAAAGCGGAAGATTTGCGTTTAAGAATGAATCTAATGATCCGAGCGGAATGCCGGCTGCCTTCAAACCGTCCAGGATACTGAACAGCCCCGTTCCGATCAGGCAGGCGATATAGACTTCGCGTCTTTCCTTGAACATTTTATCAATAAAGGAAAGGACGATAATGACAATCGCCAGCGGGTAAATGGCTGATAAAATAGGAACTGAAAATGCAATAATTTCAGCAAGTCCGAAATTTGAAATCGCCAGGCTGAAGAGCGTGACAATCGTCACCACCATTTTGTATGATAAAGCGGGAATCAATTTTGAAAAATATTCGCCGCAAGATGTGACAAGCCCGATGCTTGTCGTTAAACACGCAACGGTGATGGCGGCGCCGAGAACGATGTTTCCCAGTGAACCGAACAGGTAATCAGATGAAGCTGATAAAATCTTTGCGCCTTCGCCGAGCGGCCCCACAGCATCCGTGCTTGTCGCTCCCAAATAGGCCAAAGATAAATAAATGAATGTCAAACCTGCCGCTGCAATCAGACCCGCTTTAATACAAGCGGCGGCGAGCGCTTTACGCTGGGTGACGCCCCTGCTTTTAACAGCGTTGACGACAACGACGCCGAAGACGATTGAGGCGAGCGCATCCATTGTTTTATAGCCTTCCAAAAATCCTTTGAACACCGGCGTTCCGGAATATGCCTGATGTACGGCGCCCAGTCCGCCCATCGGAGTGACAATGGCTTTTACGACGATGATTAAAATAATACCGAATTTAATAGGAGTCAAAATCTTTCCGACTCTGTCCACGATTTTGGACGGGTTAAGAGCTAAATAATACGTAATAGAAAAAAAGATCAACGTGAAAACAAATAAAGATAATCTTTCCGGAATGCCGCTTAAAAACGGAACTGCACCGATTTCATATGAAACGGTTCCGGTTCTCGGAATCGCGAAAAGCGGCCCGATTGATAAATAAAGCACAACGGTGAAAATAGTCCCGAATACCGGATGAGCTTTATCGGCAAGCCCTTTCGCGTCTTTGCCCGTTAATGCGATGGCGATAATACCCAAAAGCGGCAGACCAACGCCGGTCAGTAAGAAACCGCCCATCGCTTTCCAGACATTATGCCCCGCCGCTTGCCCGAGCTCCGGCGGATATATCATATTTCCTGCCCCGAAAAAAAGTGCGAAAAGCATGAAACCGATAATAACGGTATCTTTGACAGGTAGTGAGTGTTTCATAAAAATCCTCCTAAATACTATGTTGAAATATTCTGTCAATTAATTGTCAGATAATATAACAAAACGAACATTACTTATTATATGGCAATGTACAGAGAAGTCAATACTCGATTTATTGCGAATTTATATTTACTTTTGTTATGGTAGCATAAATATCATACGATGTACCGTTTTCATTAAAGGAGTAAAAAAAATGATATATTTAGACAACAGCTCAACGACCGAGCCGTATGAAGAGGTATTGGATGTGTACAAACAGACGAGCAGCCGTTATTTCGGCAATCCTTCGTCTCTGCACCGGTTAGGAACTGAGACGGAACAGCTCCTTGAAGCGGCCGCTCAGCAAATAAAAAAAACCTTGCGTTTAAAAAATTATGATATTGTATTTACATCAGGCGCGACTGAAGCGAATAACGCTGCGTTAAAGGGAGCAGCCTGGGCAAACATGAGTAAAGGAAGACATATCATTGCTTCGGCGATTGAGCATCCTTCTGTGACGGAGACGCTTGATCAGCTGACAGAGCTGTTCGGCTTTGAAGTCACATATCTTCCGGCCGATCAAAACGGCTTCGTTTCTTTGAAAGACGTCAAATCGGCTATCAGGCCGGATACGATAATCGTCAGCGTCATGCATGTCAATAACGAAGTCGGCTCCATTCAGCCCGTAAAGGAAATCGGCGGGTTTTTAAAGCAGCACCGGAATATTCTGTTTCATGTTGATCATGTGCAGGGCATTCATAAAGTTCCCCTGTCTATAGAAGAAGCGGGCATTGACCTTTGCACCGTTTCAGGGCATAAGTTTCACGGCTTAAAAGGGACCGGAGCGCTTATCGTCAAAAAAGGAACGCGGCTCATTCCGCTTATAACAGGCGGCTCGCAGCAAAAAGGCGTCCGCGCCGGAACGGAACACACGGCAGGCGCCGTTTCCCTTGCGAAAGCGATCAATCTTTCCGCGCGTGACATGAACGAGCAGCTTTCTTCCGTGGAGGCTGCCAAGAATGCGCTCATGGAAAGGCTGAGCGGGACGGACGGGGTCGTCATCAACACCCCCGCTGAAAGCAGCGCGCCGCATATCATTAATTTTTCCGTTCCGGGCGTGAAGGCGGAAGTGCTGCTGCACATGCTTGAGGAAAAAGGAATATATGTCTCCACAACCGCGGCATGTTCGGCAAGAGAGCACAAACCGAGCCGTGTTCTTCTGCAAATGAATAAAGGCGAACAGATTGCATCAAGCAGCATAAGAGTCAGCCTGAACTTCAGCCATACGGCTGACATCACGGAGCCGTTTATGGCCGCGCTGGTGCCGGCTGTTCAAAAACTAAAAAAAATGATGAGGTAGCATATGAATTACGATCATATTTTAATCCGTTTTGGTGAAATATCCACAAAAGGAAAAAACAGACGCAGTTTTATTGAAAGATTAAAACAGAATATCCGCCTGGTATTAAAGGATTATAAAAAAGTAAAATACTTTTCAAACCGGGACCGGATGTCAATTACACTTAATGGAGAAAACCCGGAGGAAATTTGTTCCTTATTAAAGAATATATTCGGCATTCAAAGCTTTAGTCTCGCAATTAAATGCGAAAGCAAGCTGGAAGACATTAAAAAAACGGCTTTAGCCGCGATAGAAGGCGAATATAAACCGGGGAATACGTTTAAGGTCGAGACCAAACGGGCTTACAAACAGTTTGAATTAGATACGAATGCGATGAACGCTGAAATCGGCGGCCATATTTTGAAAAACACGGATGGATTAACCGTCGATGTGAAACATCCCGATATTCCGCTTCGGATTGAAATCAGGGAGGAAGCGACATTCCTGACGATTCGCAACGAAAAAGGCGCCGGAGGCCTTCCTGTCGGTTCCGCGGGTAAAGCGATGCTGATGCTTTCCGGCGGTTTTGACAGTCCGGTCGCCGGTTTTTACGCGATGAAACGGGGATTATCAGTTGAAGCCGTACATTTCTTCAGTCCGCCGTATACGAGTGAACGGGCAAAGCAGAAAGTCATGGATCTCGCGGGATGCCTCGCGAAGTTCGGCGGCAGTATGACACTTCATATCGTGCCGTTTACAAAGACGCAGGAACTCATCCAAAAACAAATCCCGGAGAACTATACGATGACGGCGACGCGGCGTCTTATGCTGCAAATCGCGGACAGAATCAGAGAAGAACGGAAAGCGCTCGCGATCATTACGGGAGAAAGCCTCGGGCAGGTAGCGAGCCAGACGCTTGAAAGCATGTATGCGATCAATGCGGTGACGGCAACGCCGATTTTGCGCCCTTTAATCGGAATGGACAAAACAGAAATCATCGAGAAATCAAAAGAAATCGGCACTTATGAAACAAGCATTCAGCCGTTTGAGGACTGCTGCACCATCTTTACGCCGCCAAGTCCGAAAACACGCCCGAAAAAAGAAAAAATCGAGCACTTCGAAAGCTTCGTTGATTTTGAACCGCTGATTGCAGAGGCGGCCGCCGGCATCGAAACCATCACTGTTTACTCAGAGCAGGAAGCTCACGATAAGTTTGCCGGCCTGTTTTAAAACTGTATACAATTACCAAAGTTTTTTTGAATGAAGACATGTGTTTTATCACATTCTATACTCACAAGGAGGTGATACACATGTCACAACAATCAAACAGCGGAAACAGCAACCAGCTTTTAGTGCCAGGCGCTGCTCAAGCTATCGACCAAATGAAGTATGAAATCGCTTCTGAATTCGGTGTAAACCTTGGACCGGAAACAACTTCTCGCGCCAACGGTTCTGTCGGTGGAGAAATCACAAAACGTCTTGTCTCTTTTGCTCAGCAAAGCATGGGCGGAAGCAGCCAGCAGCAGTTTTAATCACAACTTCACATAATGGCTAAGAGAGCGGGGAATTCCCCGCTCTTTTTTCATGAGTATAGATAGAAGGCGGGAAGCAATTTATGCATATTTTTATTGTAATGGCCTATGTTTATGTATAATGGGGAAAGAAAGTGAGGAGTTGTTCGTGTTAAAACGAGAAGATTTAATCGCCCCAAAGAACTATAACCTTGTAAATGAAATCGAAAAGTTCAGCCGTTCCAAAGAGAAGAACGCGCTTATTTGGGAAGATCAAACAGGCGGCAAGAAAGTCTGGACGTATGAAAAATTGATGGAAGAAACGAATAAAATCGGAGCCCGCCTGAAAGGTCTCGGATTTGAAAAAGGCGATAAGCTGATTGTCATGGTTCCGAGAGTGCTTGAAGCGTATGCCGTTTATTTAGCGATCTTAAAAGCGGGGATGGTCGTCATTCCTTGCTCGGAAATGCTGCGCGCCAAAGACCTTGAATACCGGATCAAACACGCCGAAGTGAAAGGCGCTATCGTTTATCCTTCATTTATAAACGCGTTTGACGAGGTGAATACCGAACAGCTGGTGACATTGTCAATCGGTGAAAATGATGCCGGCTGGAAAAACCTCCTAACGATTGAAGCGGATGGAGACAGTTTTCAAACAGCTGATACAACAAGAGAAGACATGGCGTTTTTGTCCTATACTTCAGGCACGACCGGCCAGCCTAAAGGCGTTGTACATACACACGGCTGGGCCTTTGCCCATTTAAAAACATCAGCCGGTGCATGGCTGGATATTTCTGAAGACGATACAGTGTGGGCCACCGCGGCGCCCGGCTGGCAGAAATGGGTGTGGAGCCCGCTGCTCGCAATTCTGGGAAGCGGCGCGACAGGAGTCATTTATCACGGCAGATTCAGCGCCAAGACGTATTTAGAGCTGCTGGAGCGCCATCAAGTAAATGTCTTCTGCTGTACCCCGACGGAATACCGCCTGATGGCAAAAGTGGAGGAGTTGGACAAATATGATCTTTCTGCCCTTCACAGCGCAGTTTCTGCGGGTGAGCCATTAAACCGGGAAGTCATTGACGTATTCCGGAAGCATTTCGGCATTAAAGTGAGAGACGGATACGGCCAAACGGAGAGCACCCTGTTAGTCGGCGTCCTGAAGGATATGGATATTAAGCCGGGAAGCATGGGCAAACCGACCCCTGGAAATCAAGTGGAGATTATAAACGATAAAGGCGAAATATGCGAAACAGGCGAAACGGGCGATATCGCCGTGCATCTGAGCACACCGGCCTTATTCAAGGAATATTATAAAGATCCCGAAAGAACGAAAAAGCAGATTCGCGGAGATTACTTTCTTACAGGAGACCGCGCGAAAAAAGACGAGGACGGCTACTTTTGGTTTGAGAGCCGCAATGATGACATCATCGTCAGCTCCGGATATACAATCGGGCCTTTTGAAGTAGAGGACGCGCTCGTGAAGCATCCGGAAGTGAAAGAATGTGCCGTCGTGGCGAGCCCGGATGAAATCAGAGGTTCAATCGTAAAAGCCTATGTCGTTTTACAAGACGATGAAAAGCGCAGTGATGAACTTGTCAAAGAACTGCAAAACCACGTAAAAACGATTACGGCGCCTTACAAATATCCGAGAGAAATTGAATTTGTCGAAAGCTTGCCGAAAACGGCGTCCGCAAAAATCAGACGTGTGGAGCTGAGACAGCGTGAAGAACGGCTGAAGGCTGATAAAAAAGCATAATACAGGATAAAGGGTGAGCGGGGATGAAAGCGATTTGGCACGGCGGCACCATCTATACAATGCTGGACAAGAATCATGTCACTGAAGCCGTTTATACCGAAGAAGGCGTCGTCAGGCAGACGGGCAGCTTCCGGGAGCTCCAAGGAACATACGGTTCGCCTGATACGGAGGAAATCGATTTACATGGGGCTGTCATGTTCCCGGGGTTTACGGACAGTCATATGCATTTAATCGGACACGGGGAAAAACAGCTTCGCCTCGATTTGTCGCAGCTGACGTCAAAAGAAGCGATACTGCGGGCCGCAAAAGAAGCAGAGCGTGAATTGGAAGATGGCGAATGGCTGATCGGCGAAGGCTGGGATGAAAATCTGTTTGAACAGCCGGATTACGTCACGAAGCATGACCTAGACCCGCTCTTTCCCGACCGCCCTGTCCTGCTGAAGCGGGTATGCCGGCACGCCGCGGCGGTTAATTCGGCCGCATTGCGCGCGGCGGGAATTACAAACGAAACACCTGATCCAAACGGCGGGATTATCGTCCGGGACGGCACCGGTACGACAGGCCTCCTGCTGGATAAAGCCCAAGAGCTTGTGACACAGGCCCTGCCGCCCGTCTCACTTCACTATGTCAAACGCGCGCTTCAAACGGCGATTACGGACTGCTGGTCAAAAGGCCTGACAGGCGGGCATTCAGAAGATCTGGCATACTACGGAGACGCGTCCGTTCCCGTTGCCGCGTACGAGTCATTAACCGGCAGCGGCCTTTATCCTTTTCGCGCCCATCTGCTCGTACATCACGAAGCCGTCGACAGCTGGAGCGCTCTGGATAAATCGACCGGACCTTATCTGGAATACGGAGCGATGAAAATTTTTGCTGACGGCGCGCTCGGAGGCAGAACCGCTCTATTGAAAAAGCCTTATCATGATGATCCGTCAGTTTCCGGCGTTCAGGTGCATGATGACGAAATCCTTGCCGCTCTTGTTTATAAAGCGAGAGAGAAAGGGTTGGAGATCGCCGTGCACGCGATTGGCGACCTTGCATTTGAAAAGGTGCTGGATGTTATCGAAAGATACCCGGCAAAGCCCGGACAGCTAGATAGGCTCATTCATGCGCAAGTATTAGATGACGGATTGATTGAAAGAGCCGCCCGGCTGCCGATCGGACTTGATCTTCAGCCGCATTTTGTGGCCAGTGATTTTCCGTGGGTGATTGACAGGCTCGGAGAAGAGCGGATGAAAACGGCTTTCGCCTGGAAAACACTGCTGTCAAAAGGGCTGCTGTGCGCCGGAGGTTCAGATGCCCCGATTGAGCCGGCCGATCCGCTTCTGGGCATTCAATCGGCTGTGCTCCGTACGAGCAAGCAGCACCCGGAAGGTCCGGCCTATTATGAAAAAGAGTGTCTGACCGTGTACGAAGCCATTCAGCTTTACACGGAGGGAAGCGCGGCCATCATCCATAAAGAACATAGCCGCGGACGGATCGCCCCCGGCTATGATGCCGACTTTACCGTACTCAGCGGTGATCCGTTCAGGACGGACCCGAAAAAGCTTCATGAATTGGAAGCTGTCAAAACCGTCGTCGGCGGCCGTATCGTATATGAAAAAGAGGACAGGCAGTGATGCCCGTCCTCTTTTTTTATGATAAAAATGATCGTTTTACTTTTTCCCAGAAAGAGTTGTCTTTCAGTTTCACCGTTTTGATTTTTTTATCGGATAGTCTAATCTCAACCTTTTTGACATTCCGCGTGCTGAGCGCTTCATTATCAAGCCCGATAATCGGATGCTCATTGCCGTCTTGCACCACCTGCAGTGTCAGCTTCCGGTCTGAGCTTAAAATAAACGGAGATCCGAGTGTACGGTATGTGTTGTTGTTCAACGACGCCAGTTCGGATACCTGCATGCAGGAAATCAAAGGATCAACAACGGCGCCTGAAACAGATTTATTGTAGGCAGTGCTGCCCGTCGGGGTGGAAATGATCATCCCGTCTCCTCTGAACGTCTCAAAATGAAGGTCATCAATTAACACATCCATCACAAACGTTTTAATAATGCTTGAACGGATGGAAACCTCGTTTAAACAGTGAAAATGATTGCTGCCGTCCACCGTTACGTGAATGAGCGGGTATTTTCTGACCTCAAGCTGTTCCGCGGTCATGCTGGCCGCCATTTTTTCAGGTTCATCGCTGTGAAAATCACAGTACAAATGGGCTTTCCCTTTTTTAGCGATGCCGACATACAGGCAGTCATCACGGAATCCGGTTTTTCTGACGGCTTGCAGAAATGAGCCGTCGCTGCCGATGCTGGCGATAATTCCGGCATCCTCCGGTTGAGCCGCAACTGTAAAACCGTGCGATTCAGCAAGCTGCTTCAAAGAGCTGACTTGTTCTTTTGTTTCGTTGTTTTGTTTGTGAAAAAAATAAACATTGCGGCGAAGATCGGTCATATCCCCATTCCCCTTTGCTGTCATATTTACGTTTTTCTCCCAGCAGGTATTGTGTTAAAATACCTGTGGCAATAGTGTAACATGTTTCCTGTTTATCCGTTAAGGGAAAGCGCTTCATGAAAAAAATGAATCTTTTTTTACGGGGGAACGTACGAATATTGACAGAAAAGGAGGAGAACAAATGAATGCAAAAAGATGGATTGCGCTCGTCATCGCGCTCGGCATTTTCGGCGTATCAGTCATTGCAAGTGTGACCGTCGGGGTGCTGAAGAATATCGGGGATACAGGGTCTGACTTTGCATCACTGACAGATGACACAGAGGAAGTGACGCTGGATAAGGGCAGCCCCGGCAGTAAAATCGCCGTGCTTGAAGTGGACGGCACGATTGAGGATAACGGCGGGTCCGCTGGCCTGCTCAGCTCAGGCGGGTATGATCACAGATCATTTTTAAAACAGGTTGAGCGTGCGAAAGAAGACAAAAGCGTCAAAGGAATTGTGCTGAAAATCAATTCCCCTGGCGGAGGCGTGTACGAAAGCGCGGAAATACATAAAAAACTGGAAGAACTAAAGAAAGAAACCAAGAAACCGATTTATGTATCCATGGGCTCCATGGCGGCATCGGGAGGCTACTATATTTCAACGGCCGCCGATAAAATCTATGCTTCACCGGAAACGCTCACGGGTTCACTGGGCGTCATCATGGAAAGCGTCAATTATTCCAAGCTCGCCGATGAACTCGGCATCAAGTTTGAAACCATTAAAAGCGGCGCGCATAAAGACATCATGTCCCCGACCCGCGACATGACGAAGGAAGAAAGAAAGATCATGCAGACAATGGTCAACGATTCTTATGAAGGATTTGTCAATGTCATTTCAAAAGGCCGGCACATGTCAAAAGCGGATGTGAAAAAAATTGCCGACGGCCGTGTTTACGACGGCAGACAAGCGAAAAAAAACGGCCTCGTTGATGAGCTCGGTTTTTACGACGATACGATCAGCGCGATGAAAAAGGACCATAAAAATATGAAAAACGCTTCAGTCATCACATACGAGGAAGGATTCGGATTAGGCTCGCTCTTTTCCATGAGCGCAGCGAAAATGTTTAAAAGCGAAATTGATTTTCTGAATATGAAAGAACTCATTTCGCAATCCGGTTCGCCGCGGATGATGTATCTCTATGCAAAGTAGGGGGGAAGAAAGAATGGACGCGACTTACGAAGGCTTTCACGGCAAAGAAGAGGAAGCCGAACAACAGAGGGCGCCCGAGCAGGCATATGCGGGCTTTTGGATCAGGTTTTGGGCGTTTCTTCTTGATTGGCTGGTGGTCTGGGGACTTAACCATCTCATCGTTTCACCGATTTTCACGCTGATGAAGCTCCCGGCAACAAGCGGAATGTTTACAATCTCAGCTTATTCCGTCACAACCCTGATCGTCTACCTCGCCTATTTTGTGTTCATGACGAAATGGTTTCATCAGACACTCGGCAAGATGGTCTTCGGGTTAAAGGTCACTTCTTTGACGCCCGGAAAGCCGCTGACTTGGAGCACCGTCATTTTCAGAGAAGCGGTGGGGCGTTATATCGATAAAATCTGGATTCTCTATATCGTCATTGCGTTTACGCCCAAAAAGCAGGGCATTCATGATCTGATCGCCGACACAACGGTGATTCACGAAGCGCTGTACCGCAAATAAAAGCAGTAAACCCGGAATAAACGTCCGGGTTTATTTTTTTTGGTTTTGGCGATAATGCTGCTAAGGAAGTGAAGCTTATGGGATATGCCGCAGCAGCTGTTATTCTCATTCTCATTTTGGCCTGGCTGCTCATGAGGATGAAAATCCACCTGACTTTCGAATATCTTCACGATAAAGATAACGACAAACTGACGTTTAAAATCTCGGCCTTATACGGGCTGATCCGTATTAAAAAAACGCTGCCCGTCATTAAAGTAAACAGCGAAGACGCGTCAATTGATGTCAAACAGGACACAAAATCAGAAATGAAAGGTCAGAAAAAAGAGAAGAAAAAAATCACATATGAAGATGTCAAACAGAGCATTCACAGAATAGAAATGATTCTGCACCAAGTCTTTCAGATGCGCCAAATCGCCGCTTCATTTCTTGCGGGAGTCCGTGTTACGAAGTTCGAATGGGTGACGGTTATCGGAATAAAGGACGCCGCCGTTACTGGAATCGCCGCCGGCGGATTGTGGGCCGTAAAGGGAGGACTTACGGCGATGCTGTATGATCATCTGCGTTTCATACATAAACCGGTGTGCGAAGTCATTCCGTCTTTTCAAGTGCCTGCATCCAAGACGCATTTGCAGTGTATATTCTTTTTTCGTTTTGGACATCTTATAGGTGCAGCTTTCAAATTGCTCAAATACGGGCGGAACGGACTTTCTATCATACGAAAGAAACAGCCGGTTCCGGTTGCTTCAAAGAATGATTCATCAGTTTAAGGAGGAGCGCATATGGCAGACCATCCCATTCAAGGTTTAATGAAAACCGCTATGGAAAATTTAAAAGAAATGATTGACGTGAATACAATCATCGGCGATCCTGTTGAAACGCCTGACGGCAGCGTAATCTTAACGGTTTCAAAGGTCGGCTTCGGATTTGCGGCGGGCGGAAGCGAGTTTGGAGGAAAGCCGGCTGAAAAAAGAACCGATGATGATGAAAGAAAAGAGCAGAAGCTCCCGTTCGGCGGCGGAAGCGGCGGCGGAGTATCCATTACGCCGATTGCGTTTCTGATTGTCGGAACAAACGGCGTGCGCATGCTTCATTTAGACGAAAACACCCATCTGATTGATAAACTGTTAGACTCCGCGCCTCAAACGATTGAACGCATCCAGCATATGTTTAAAAAGAATGAAAAAGGCCGGAACCAAAAAAGAACGGATATCGATTTATAACAGAAAAGTTAACTGCCGCCCGCAGTTAGCTTTTTTTACGATGCGGCATAACCTTTGCAGTTTGCATAAAACTCGACTATGATAGAGCTATACATAGATAAAGGGAGGAATCAAAATGGCTGAAATTACATTTAAAGGCGGAGCCGTGACGCTGATCGGACAAGAAGTGAAACCGGGTGACCAAGCTCCTGACTTCACGGTTCTGACAAACGGATTAGAAGAGAAGACATTAGCAGATATGAAAGGGAAAGTAACGATCATATCCGTTATTCCTTCCATTGACACAGGCGTATGTGACGCGCAGACACGCCGCTTCAACGAAGAAGCCGCAAAACTCGGTGATGTGAACGTTTATACAATCAGCGCCGACCTTCCGTTTGCACAAGCGCGCTGGTGCGGAGCGAACGGAATTGATAAAGTGGAAACATTATCGGATCATAAAGAGATGTCATTTGGTGAAGCATTCGGTGTTCACATCAAAGAACTTCGTCTTTTGGCACGTTCCGTATTTGTCCTTGATCAGGACGGAAAAGTCGTTTACGCGGAATACGTAAGCGAAGCGACAAACCACCCGAATTATGAAAAGCCTATCGAAGCTGCAAAAGCGTTAATCAAGTAAAGAGAGAAAAAGAGCTCCGGGTGCTGCCGCGGAGCTCTTTTCATGGCAAGGAGGAAACAGCATGCAACACGACCATGTCGGTCAGATTTATGAACTTTTAGATGAAGCCGCCCAAGTGATAGCAGAAGGCCTTCAGATTTCTTATATTGAGGGGCTTGCGGAAGCGGGAGAAATGTATTTTCTTGAAAAGGCCGACCAGCTTCCGCTTCAGGAAAAGCAAACCGGCGAGCTTAACAGCCTGCTCGCGAAAGCAGACTTCAGAAAGTGGGAGCATGAATGGATCCGCAAGGCGTTCCAGCTCGCCATTTTAAAAGGGCTGAAAGATAAGTCCCATCCGAACAGACAGATGACGCCTGATACGATCGGCATTTTCATCAGTTACCTCGTGAATAAATTTGCGGGCGGCCGAAAAGGCCTGACATTGCTGGACCCCGCCTGCGGCACCGGAAATCTTCTGCTGACCGCGGCAAACCAGCTTTCTGACAAAGCGGCAAAAAGCTTCGGCATTGAAATCGACGATGTCCTTCTGAAGATCGCTTATGCTCAAGCGAATCTGCAGGAAAAAGAAATGGAGCTGTTCTGCCAGGACAGTCTTCAGCCGTTATTTATCGAACCGGCCGATGCGGTCATCTGCGATTTGCCGGTCGGCTACTATCCGAATGACGAAGGCGCTGAAGCGTTTGAGCTGAAAGCGGATGAAGGCCACTCTTTTGCTCACCACTTATTTATTGAGCAGAGCGTCAAACATACAAAACCGGGCGGATACTTATTTTTTATGATTCCGAACCATCTGTTTGACAGCGCGCAAAGCGATAAACTGAAGCGGTTTTTTGCGGAAAAAGTGTATATCAACGCCCTTCTTCAGCTGCCGGCTACTATGTTTAAAGACGAAGCGCAGGCAAAGAGCATTTTAATCTTGCAGAAAAAAGGCGAAGACGCAAAGCCGCCGAAACAAGCGCTTTTGGCGAATCTTCCTTCCTTTGCGAACCAGCAGGCGATGCGGGAGATGACGGCAAAATTGGATCAATGGATTCAAAAAGAAAAATAATGGCGAAGAAGCAGTGTGAGATGCAAAATCCCGCACTGCTTTTGCTTTTTAAAATGAATGGAAATCAGGACGATAACACAAATTAAGGAAAGAAAATAACATTTCGTAAGACCGTGCCGTCCATTTGGCACAAATAAGATTTATCAGAAAATATCGACTTCATATTGTAAGCGGTACCAATGTGGATGTTGACTTGAAATGCTGAGTTGACAATGTTTAAATGGAAAAGTCAGATATTTTTTGGACTGCAATTATGGTCTGGGAAAAAAGAACGAACAAACGAAGAAGAATTTTGATAGGAGCGTCATTTATGTCTAAAATTATTGCAATTAACGCAGGAAGCTCATCTTTAAAATTTCAGTTATTCGAAATGCCTTCAGAAAAGGTGCTAACAAAAGGTTTAGTAGAACGGATCGGTATCGCCGACAGCGTTTTCACAATCTCTGTTAACGGCGAAAAAAATACAGAAGTGACAGATATTCCGGATCATGCGGTTGCGGTGAAGATGCTGCTTCACAAGCTGACTGAATTCGGTATTATAAAGGATTTAAATGAAATTGACGGAATCGGCCACCGTGTGGTTCACGGCGGAGAAAAATTCAGCGATTCTGTTTTGCTTACGGATGAAACAATCCGTGAGATTGAAGAGATTTCAGAACTAGCGCCGCTTCACAACCCGGCTAACATCGTCGGCATTAAAGCCTTTAAAGAAGTGCTTCCGAATGTGCCTGCGGTTGCAGTGTTTGATACGGCGTTCCACCAAACGATGCCTGAACAATCTTACCTGTACAGCCTACCGTACGAATACTACGAGAAATACGGCATTCGCAAATACGGTTTCCACGGCACATCTCATAAATACGTGACACAGCGCGCAGCTGAGCTTCTCGGCCGCCCGCTTGAAGATTTGCGTCTGATTTCCTGCCACCTCGGTAACGGCGCAAGTATCGCGGCGGTAGAAGGCGGAAAATCCATTGATACGTCAATGGGCTTCACACCGCTTGCGGGTGTTGCGATGGGAACACGTTCAGGAAACATCGACCCTGCATTGATTCCGTACATTATGGAAAAAACGGATCAGACGGCAGATGAAGTATTAAATACGTTAAATAAAAAGAGCGGACTGCTTGGCGTATCCGGTTTCTCCAGCGACCTTCGCGATATCGTAGAAGCTTCAAAAGAAGGAAACGAAAGAGCGGAAACGGCTCTTGAAGTGTTTGCAAGCAGAATCCATAAATACATCGGTTCTTACGCTGCGAGAATGAGCGGCGTTGACGCAATTATTTTCACTGCGGGTATCGGTGAAAACAGCGTTGAAGTCAGAGAACGCGTGCTTCGCGGCTTAGAATTCATGGGTGTATATTGGGATCCTGCGCTGAACAACGTGCGCGGCGAGGAAGCGTTTATCAGCTACCCTCACTCTCCTGTCAAAGTCATGATCATTCCGACTGACGAAGAGGTCATGATCGCACGCGACGTTGTCCGCCTTGCACAGTAATGATCAAAAAAAGCACATCCTTTTAGGGTGTGCTTTTTTATTGAATGCCCCAGGATCAAACGTTACGATATGTTTAATACATAAACGATGAGGTGAAGCAATGAGTGTGCATGAACATAAACAAGAAGCCCCGTCAGCCGTGCGCTGCAAGGTGATTACAGTCAGCGACACGAGAACGAAAGAAACCGACAAAAGCGGGCGCGTCATGATGGACTTCCTCAGGGAAGCGGGATTTGAAACGGTCGCTTATGACATTGTTAAAGATGAAAAAGATGAATTGCAGAAAGCCGTTTTATCCGGCTGTATGGATGAATATACAGATGCGGTGCTGTTAAACGGAGGGACGGGCATTGCCGAAAGGGATGTCACAATTGAAGCGGTCACGCCGCTGTTTTCAAAAGAACTTCCGGGATTCGGCGAGCTGTTCCGCATGCTGAGCTATACGGAGGACATCGGTTCCGCCGCCATTTTGTCCAGAGCGGCAGCAGGTGTGATCCAAAATACCGCAGTCTTCTGCACGCCCGGCTCCTCAGGCGCCGTAAAGCTTGCAATGAGTAAACTGATTATTCCTGAACTGCCTCATGTGCTCCGGGAAATCCGAAAAGATTTATAAATGTATAAAAAGGCTCTGCTCCGCTCAAAAAATTGGGTGGGGTTTTTTTTATAAAAGGCTTGAAAAAACAGAATTTACTTGTTACAGTGTATACATACAAAATGCATTTTTATTAATTAAAACTAATTTTTATACAAAAGGGAGCTTTTAACATGGCAGAACAAAAAAAGGTTGTATTGGCATACTCAGGAGGTCTTGATACTTCTGTAGCGATAAAATGGCTGCAAGAACAGGGATACGATGTTGTTGCCTGCTGCTTAGACGTAGGTGAAGGAAAGGATTTGGCATTCGTTCAGCAAAAAGCGCTGGAAGTAGGCGCCGTAAATTCCTATGTGATTGATGCGAAAGAAGAATTCGCCCGGGAGTACGCGCTCATTTCTATGCAGGCCCATACAATGTATGAAGGCAAGTATCCGCTCGTATCTGCATTATCCCGTCCGTTAATCGCGAAAAAACTCGTTGAAGTCGCGGAAAAGGAAAACGCGGTGGCCGTAGCGCACGGCTGCACGGGAAAAGGCAACGATCAGGTGCGTTTCGAAGTATCCATTAAATCATTAAATCCTGATCTGGAGGTCATTGCTCCGGTCCGTGAGTGGCAATGGTCGCGTGAAGAAGAAATTGAATATGCTGCAAACCGCGGCATACCGATTCCGATCAATCTTGACAGCCCGTATTCCATCGACCAGAACCTATGGGGACGCGCCAATGAATGCGGTATATTAGAAGACCCGTGGGCGGCGCCGCCTGAAGGGGCATATGACCTGACAGCATCTCTTGAAAACACGCCGGACGTTCCGGAAATCATCGAAATCGCATTTGAAGCCGGTGTTCCGGTTTCAATCGACGGCGTAACCTACCCGCTCGCTGATTTAATTCTCAAGCTGAACGAGACTGCCGGAAAACACGGCATCGGCCGGATTGACCATGTGGAAAACCGCCTGGTCGGCATTAAGTCCCGTGAAGTTTATGAGTGCCCGGGCGCCATGACTTTGATTACGGCTCACAAAGAACTTGAGGATCTGACTTTAGTGAAAGAAGTGGCCCATTTCAAACCGGCAATTGAACAAAAACTGTCTGAAATCATCTATAACGGTTTATGGTTCTCGCCGTTAAAAGACGCGCTGCTTGCATTCTTGAAAGAAACCCAAAAACACGTCACCGGCGTCGTGCGCGTCAAGCTGTTTAAAGGCCATGCCATTGTAGAAGGACGTAAGTCGGAATATTCACTCTACGACGAAAAACTTGCGACATATACAAAAGACGATGCTTTTGACCATCACGCGGCAATCGGTTTCATTGAGCTTTGGGGGCTGCCGACAAAAGTAAACAGCATTGTGAAAAAGAAGGAGCAGATTGAAGCATGAAGAAGCTTTGGGGAGGCCGTTTTCAAAAAACACCGGAAAAGTGGGTCGATGAGTTCGGCGCATCCATCACATTCGACCAAAACTTAGTCAAAGAGGATATTACAGGGTCTCTCGCTCATGCGGCAATGCTGAAAAAATGCGGCATTCTGACGGAAGAAGAAGAAGGCGCCATCCGACAGGGGCTGCAGACCCTCCTGCAAAAAGCAGAGGAAGGAACGCTTGAATTCTCTGTTGATTATGAAGATATCCATTTGAATATTGAAAAAATGCTGATCGAAGAAATCGGACCGCTAGGCGGCAAGCTCCATACCGGCAGAAGCCGGAATGACCAGGTGGCGACCGACATGCATTTGTATTTGAAAGATCATGTCTCACATATCATCGTGCTGATTGAACAGTTCCAAAAAGCGCTGATCGAAAAAGCGGAGGCCAATGTCGAGACCATTCTGCCGGGGTACACCCATTTGCAGCGGGCCCAGCCGATTTCTTTCGCCCATCATCTGCTTGCTTATTTTTGGATGCTTGAACGGGATAAAGAGCGTTTTCGGGATGCTATGAAGCGGATTAACATATCGCCGCTCGGATGCGGGGCGCTTGCCGGAACTACGTTTCCGATAGACCGTAACTATTCGGCGGAGCTGCTCGGTTTTGACTCCATTTATGAGAACAGTCTTGACGGAGTCAGTGACAGAGATTTTATTCTCGAGTTTTTAAGCGGCAGCAGCATGCTGATGATGCACCTTTCGCGTTTATCAGAAGAAATCATTCTATGGTGCTCGCAGGAATTCAGATTCATTGAACTGGATGATACGTACGCGACGGGAAGCAGCATGATGCCGCAGAAGAAAAACCCCGACATGGCGGAGCTGATCCGCGGTAAAACCGGACGCGTATACGGTGATATGATGGGGCTTTTCACGATTATGAAAGGGCTCCCGCTCGCTTACAACAAAGACCTGCAGGAAGATAAAGAAGGCATGTTTGACACGGTGAAAACCGTTGAAGGAAGCCTTCAGATTTTCACGGGCATGATTGAAACGATGAAAGTAAACAAAGACATCATGAAACAAGCGACAAAACAAGATTTTTCAAACGCGACGGAACTTGCCGATTATTTAGCTAAAAAAGGCATGCCGTTCAGAGAAGCGCATGAAGTGGTCGGCAAGCTTGTGTACAGCTGCATTGAAAAAGGAATCTATTTAAGTGATATGGCATTTGAAGAATTCCTTCAAGCCAGCAGTCTCTTTGAAGAAGATATCTATACCATGCTCGATCCGCATCATGCGGTTGAAAAAAGAATGAGCGCCGGCGGAACGGGTTTTCAGCAGGTAGAACAGGCGCTCGTAAAAGCAAAAGCCTGCGCCGGCATTTAATTTGCTGAAATTTCCTTCATATTTTCCCGTCATATCAGACACCCTACATCTATAAAGATGGGAGGTAGAAGGAATGCGCAAAGAACAAGACCGTTACATCTATGATGAAAAAGAAAGTGAAGAAACGGCCAGGCTCATCTCAGAGGCATACGAAAGCGGTTATGTCGGCATGGAGGAAGCCTCTGCTCCTTCAGAAAATTAAGCTGTCTGTAAAGACGGCTTTTTTTTCGTGCGGACGAAGTGCAAAAAAGTGATATTGCCGTTTGTTTATAGTAAAGTAGAGGGAGAAACGTCTTGATTTTATTGAAGCGGCAACGTTGCCTGGGGAGGGTATTCAATGTGCGACATGCTCTAATCACTGCCGGTACAAAGGGATTGGGCCGAAAAGTGACTGAAATGCTTCTGGAAAAAGGCTTTTCTGTCACAGTGAATTACAGACAAGACGAAGAAGCGGTCGCCTGTCTGAAGGCGGATTATCCCGGGTGCCATGACAGATTGCAATTCGTTAAGGGCGATGTAACCCGGAAAGAAGATCTCATGCGGATCGCCGATGCAGCCCTTCAGCGGTTTGGAAGGATTGACATACTGATTAACAATGCCGGGCCGTACATATTTGAGCGCAAAAAGCTTGCCGATTACTCCGATGACGAATGGTATGACATGCTTGAAGGGAATTTAAGCGCCGTTTTCCATCTGTTTAAAGCGGTTATCCCGGTCATGAGACAGCAGCGGTTCGGCCGGATTATTACATACGGTTTTCAAGGAGCGGACCATGCCCCCGGCTGGCTTCACCGTTCCGCTTTCGGAGCGGCTAAAGTCGGATTGGCTTCGTTAACGAAAACCATTGCGATTGAAGAAGCTGAATCAGGCATTACGGCCAATATGGTCTGCCCGGGTGATATTGTAGGAGATATGAAAGAAGCGTCTATAGAGGAAGCAAGACGGAAAATCGGCAAAGAAAAGACGCCGATCGGCAGGTCCGGAACCGGAGAGGACATTGCGAGAATCATCGCCTTTTTATGTGAAGATGATTCCGATCTTGTAACCGGAACGGTCATTGAAGCAACAGGCGGGCTGAATGTGATTAACAGGCATCAATCCCTGTAAGTTTTTTCGTTTGTCAAAAAGGGAACTTGATAAATATTAATTTTTTATGAGGTGAAAACGATGAAAGTGACTTATCACGGACATTCTGTCATTCAAGTGGAAACGAAAACCCATAACATTATTTTTGATCCGTTTCTGACCGGAAACAGTCTGACAAATTTGAAACCGGAAGAAGTGAAAGCGGATGTCATCCTGCTTACTCACGGACACAATGACCATGTCGGAGATACAGAGCAGATCGCTAAACAAAACGATGCGCTCGTTATTGCGCCGAATGAGCTGGCCGTTTATCTCGGCTTTAAAGGTTTAAAGGTCCACCCGATGCATATCGGAGGGGCGCGCCAATTTGATTTCGGTAAAGTGAAACTGACACAGGCATTCCACGGATCGGCGGTCACTGATGAAGAAAACAAAACCATTACGTACACGGGGATGCCGGCCGGGATTTTATTGACGATTGACGGCAAAACGATTTTCCACGCCGGGGACACGGCGCTGTTCTCTGATATGAAACTGATCGGGGAACTGAATCACATTGACCTGGCGTTTCTGCCGATCGGTGATAACTTCACCATGGGCCCTGAAGATGCGAAACTCGCGGCTGAATGGCTGAGAGCGAAACAGGTCGTTCCCGTTCATTACAATACATTTCCTGTCATTGAACAGGACCCTGACGCTTTCGCCGAAAGTCTGCCCGGAGGCGTCGGCAAAGTCATGGCGGCCGGCGAGACCATTGAGCTTGCCTGACATATGTGTCAAAGACCTTCTGAATCAAGCATTCAGAAGGTCTTTTTGTGATGCCGCCTTTTTTCGGGCGTCTCATTGCGAATGAATCCCCCGTACCCTTATAATAAAAGCAGAAGACTGTCCTTAGAGGTGAAACGCTTGGCAACAAAGCATGAACAAATCCTATCATACATAGATTCGCTTCCTGTCGGTGAAAAAATTTCGGTCAGAAGAATTGCGAAAGAAATGAAAGTCAGTGAAGGAACGGCTTACAGAGCCATTAAGGAAGCCGAGAACAAAGGATTCGTTTCCACTATTGAACGTGTGGGGACCATCCGGATTGAACAGAAGAAAAAAGAAAATATTGAAAAGCTGACATACGCCGAGGTCGTCAATGTGATAGACGGCCAGGTGCTCGGCGGAAAAGCCGGTCTGCATAAAACGTTGAATAAGTTTGTGATCGGCGCGATGGAGCTTGACGCGATGATGCGTTATACGGCGGCGGGGAACCTGTTAATCGTCGGGAACCGAATCAACGCCCACCGCCAGGCGCTTGAAGCGGGCGCGGCTGTTTTGGTAACGGGAGGGTTTAATACCGACGACAGCATTATCGAGCTGGCCGATATGCTTGAGCTTCCGATTCTCTCCACGAGTTACGATACCTTTACGGTAGCCGCGATGATCAACCGGGCGATCTATGATCAGCTCATAAAAAAAGAGATTGTGCTCGTGGAAGACATTTTGACGCCCGCAGATCGGACAGTGACGCTGTCCCCTAAGGATAAGCTGGAGAAATGGTACGAAAAAAACTATGAAACCGGACACGGCCGCTTCCCGGTGATCGATCAGCAGATGAAAATCCACGGAATCCTCACATCGAAAGATATCGCGGGGCATGACCGGTCAGTTCCGATTGAAAAAGTAATGACCAAAAACCCTGTCACGGTGATCGGGAAAACATCTGTCGCCTCAGCGGCTCAAATGATGGTTTGGGAAGGAATTGAAGTGCTTCCGGTGACAGACGGGCATCACAAACTGATCGGAATGATCAGCCGCCAGGATGTCTTAAAAGCGCTTCAAATGGTTCAAAAGCAGCCTCAGGTCGGGGAAAAGCTGGATGATATTGTTTCAAGGGGATTTAAAGAAGACGAAGATGACAAAACGCCGGCCGTTTATCAATATGAAGTCACGCCGCAAATGACCAATCAGCTCGGCACGATTTCTTACGGGGTGTTTACGACGATTTTAACCCAGGCCGCCAGCCGATTTTTACGCTCCCGCAAACGCGGCGAGCTGGTCATTGAAAGCATTACGATTTTCTTCCTGAAGCCCGTACAGATGGAGTCGGTCATTGAAGTGAAACCGCGCATTTTAGAGGCGGGCCGGAAATTCGGGAAAATGGAAGTGGAAGTGTCAAGCCAAAGCGGCATCGTTTCAAAAGCGATGCTCATGGTGCAGCTGATGGAGAGAAGTTAAGGGACGCACCCGGGTCCCTTGGCATTCATTATGCGTGGTCCCTCTCCGCTTCCTTTGCATGGATGGGCTCATAATGCTTATAGGCTTTATACCCGGCCCATGCGCTGCCTGCTCCGATTAAAATGAAGACGCCGCCGATGACCAGGGTCAGGACGGAGTGAAACAGAATCATTTGGTTTACTCCGTACAAAAGCACCAGCGCGCCTAATGCCATACTTGATTTAGCCGAAAAACATTCCTTCTCCAGCGCCCGTTTCGTCTGGATTCCTTTTACTTTGTAATACACGTAAAAGCAGGCAGAAAGCCCGATGAGAAAAACAAAAACCAGCATAAATGAAATCCTCCATTATATGAGTTTGCAAAACCGTTTATACCGTTGCTGAAAGATTTTCCTTTTCCATGGATAAAGAGTATGATTAAATGAATAAAAACGAAAAGGAGAAAGCGATGAAATCCGAACTGATCAGAACCATATCATTATATGACACCATTATCTTACATAGACATGTGAGGCCTGACCCGGACGCCTACGGTTCACAGTGCGGCCTTACGGAAATCCTGCGGGAAACGTATCCCGAAAAAAATATTTTTGCCGTCGGACAGCCTGAGCCGTCCTTGTCTTTTTTATATTCCCTCGATGAGGTGGATGACGAAACCTATAAAGATGCTCTTGTCATCGTGTGCGACACCGCAAACCAAGGCAGGGTCGACGATCAGCGCTACCATTCCGGCGCAAAGCTCATGAAAATAGACCACCATCCAAATGAAGATCCGTATGGCGATCTGTTATGGGTCGATACGAATGCAAGCTCCGTAAGCGAAATGATCTATGAGCTGTACCTGGAAGGAAAGCAGCACGGCTGGAAACTGAATACGAAAGCAGCTGAGCTGATCTACGCGGGTATCGTCGGTGATACGGGGCGCTTCTTATTCCCGAACACCACAAAAAAGACATTAAAATACGCGGGAGAGCTCATTGAGTTCCCATTTTCATCGTCAGAGCTGTTCAATCAATTGTATGAAACAAAATTAAATGTGGTGAAGCTTAACGGCTTTATTTATCAAAATGTGTCACTGTCTGAAAACGGCGTCGCTTCCGTGTTCATTAAAAAAGACATTTTGGAGACATATGGAACCACCGCTTCTGAAGCGTCGCAGCTTGTCGGAACACTCGGAAATATTTCGGGTATCCGCGCTTGGGTGTTTTTCGTAGAAGAAGACGATCAAATCAGAGTCCGGTTCCGTTCAAAAGGTCCGGTCATCAACGGAATTGCCCGGAAATACAATGGCGGCGGACATCCGCTTGCGGCCGGCGCATCCATCTTCAGCTGGGATGAAACCGATCAGATTCTTGCTGATCTGGAAGAGGTATGTAACGAACACAAGTAGAGGGGAGACCCTCTTTCTTAGTGTTCATCTGTCACGGGGATGAACCAGCAGCCGAAATCAGTCAGGTCTTCGTAGACGCGGAGATTACAGATTTGGAGTTCTTTTTTTATGAGGGAAGCGAGTGTGTCTGTTTCTGCATATGCGGAATAGCCTTGTCTGATTCGGGCTGCATGATCTTTTGCCAAGCGTCGTTCACTAAAAACCTCCATTTTCCCTTCCTCCCTTCAGAATCATTGAAAATGTCTCATTTACAGTTTATAAAAAAGCGGAGAAAAAAGCGACAGATCTATGGAAAATTTTTAAAAATGACATAATTACGTCGCAAAAGAAATATGAATTTCGACAGACAATCTCGTATAAATCGTCAGTTCCTTTACTTCAGCTTTAAATTCCTTCTCATTTATGGTGTATATTTTGTTTTCGATCGTCCGTTTTAAAAGCTCCTTTGTTTTATACACGCTTTCAATATCTTTTGTGATGACTTCAGAAATATTATCTTTCACTTGTTCCTCAAATTTCATCTTGTCAGGCTGGGCGATTCTGTATTTTTCCCCATTGATCAGCTTCACATCAACACTTTGGATGAGAAGTCTTTGCTTATTATCCTCATTTAATTTATGAAGATCCTTCTGATAGATGGAGATTTGGTTTTTTAAATCCCGCGCGTGCTCACGCTGCTTTTCAATTAACGTCACTTGTTCTTCCTGAAACGTTCCGTATGTAAACAGAAAGAACAGCCAGCTGACGATGGCTCCGCACATCATTCCCGCGAAAAAACGCTGCCATCCCGGTTTTTTATAATACTCGGGAATTCTCATGATGACATATTCTCCTGGGTCAGCCATGAAATAATCAGCCAGCCGGTCTGCGCGCCGCCCATTGCTGAAATAATTAAAAGAAGCTGTTTGAAGATGTCGCGCGTGTTGCCTTCGAACAGCCCCCGCTCGAAACTGTATACCGCGTCAAATGTTCCCCCGATGGCCGCGACAAGCGCCCAGATCTTCAGCCTGTTCGCCAATTTTGTGATCGCCGTCAGCGGAGGCTCGCCTGATAAATAAGCTCCGAGGCCGCCGATCAGCGCGCCGCCGAGCAACACACCGAGGGCGATAAAATAACTGCTGATGAAATTCGCCATAAATCCGGCTTCCTGATCCATATATACACCACCTCACTTTTCTATCATATTGAGCGAAACGGACAAGTATGATGATGAGTCAAAAAAGAACATTTGTTTCTTAAGAAAACCCGTCTTATAATGTAGAAAGGCAAAATGAACGTATGGGAAAGGAGTGGCGGCATTGTCTTTTGTTCACCTGCAAGTACATAGCGGCTACAGTCTGTTAAACAGCGCCGCTTCTGTAAAAGAGCTTGTTACACAAGCGAAGGAACTCGGATATTCATCATTGGCGCTGACGGACGAAAATGTGATGTACGGCGCCATTGAGTTTTATAAAGCATGCAAATCAAACGGAATGAAGCCGATTATCGGTCTGACGGCTTCTATATACACGGACGATACGGAGCTTGAAGCACATCCGCTCATTCTTTTAGCAGAGACAAACATCGGATATCAGAACCTGGTGAAAATCTCAAGTGCGCTGCAATCCATGGCAAAGGGCGGCATGAAGCGAAAATGGATGAAGAGCTATCATGAGGGGCTGATCGCCATTACGCCCGGTGAAAATGGCTACATTGAAAGCCTGCTTCAAGCCGGGAAGTTTGAAGAAGCGGTCCGGGCTGCCGAAGGATTCCGGGAGCTGTTCGGAGACGGCCGTTTTTATTTAGGGTATCAGCCGTTTAAAGGACATGAGACGTTATCAGAAGAGATTCTCCGTCTGTCAGCCGAGACGGAAATCGCTGTCTGCGCTGCGGGGGATGTCCGTTATATCAAGAAAGAAGATCAAGATGCGTACCGCTGTCTGTGCGCTATTAAAGCCGGAGAGAAGTGGGAGGATCAGAGCGGGAATCTGCCGGACTTATACTTGAGGGCCCCTGAAGAAATGGCAGAGCTTTACACGCGGCATCCGGAAGCGATTGAAGCAGCCGCGCGTATCGCCCGGCAATGCCGGGTCGATGTCAGCCTCGGACAGACACAGCTTCCGTCTTTTCCGGCGCCGGACGGCAAATCAGCCGATGACTATTTGGCGGAGATCTGTCATGAGGGGCTGCGCCTCCGTTTCGGCACTCCTGATGAGCGCGCTGTCCGCCGGCTTGAATATGAGCTGGACGTCATCAGGCGCATGAAATTCAGTGATTATTTTCTCATCGTATGGGACTTTATGAAGTACGCGCATGAAAAGGGCATTGTGACAGGCCCGGGAAGGGGGTCCGCGGCAGGCTCGCTTGTCGCTTACTCCCTTTTCATTACCGACGTGGATCCGCTTAAACATTCTCTGCTGTTTGAGAGATTTCTTAATCCCGAGCGGATCAGCATGCCGGATATTGATATCGATTTCCCTGATACGAGAAGGGATGAGGTCATTCAGTATGTACAAAATAAGTACGGGGCCATGCACGTCGCCCAGATTATCACCTTCGGGACATTGGCCGCAAAGGCGGCGTTAAGGGATACCGGGAGAGTGTTCGGAATCAGCCCGAAAGAAGCCGACCAGCTTGCCCGCCTGATTCCGTCAAAACCGGGAATGACGCTTGAGGAAGCGAGGCGGCAGTCCGCTCAGCTGAACAGGAGGCTGTCCGAATCCGCCGTTCTTCATAAAGTGTTTCAGATCGCAAGGAAAATTGAAGGTCTTCCGCGGCACACGTCAACACACGCGGCGGGGGTCGTTCTCAGTAAAGAGCCGCTTTCGGAAGTTGTCCCTCTTCAAGAGGGGCATGACGGCGTGTATTTAACGCAGTATGCGATGGATCACTTGGAAGATCTCGGTCTTTTAAAAATGGACTTTTTAGGTTTGCGCAACCTGACGCTTATTGAATCCATTAAAACGATGATTGAAAAAGAGACGAATACGAAAATTGATTTTTCCGAGATTTCTTATCAGGATGAAAAAACGTTCTCACTATTGTCAAACGGTGATACGACGGGTATTTTCCAGCTGGAATCATCAGGAATGAGAAACGTGCTGAAGCGCCTGAAGCCGTCAAGACTGGAAGACATTGTCGCGGTTAACGCGCTTTACAGGCCGGGACCGATGGAAAATATTCCGTTATTTATCGATCGGAAGCACGGGCGGGCGCGTGTGGAAGTGCCGCACGAGGACGTACGAAATATTCTCAGTGACACTTACGGCGTCATCGTCTATCAAGAGCAGATTATGATGATCGCCTCGCGCATGGCAGGGTTTTCATTAGGTGAAGCGGATCTGCTCAGACGGGCTGTCAGCAAAAAGCAAAAGGACATTCTGGACAGAGAGCGAAGCCATTTTGTTGAAGGGTGCTTAAAAAAGGAGTATTCTGTAGTCACTGCAAACGAGGTCTACGATCTGATTGTAAAATTCGCTAACTACGGATTCAACAGAAGCCATGCTGTCGCATACAGCATGATCGGCTATCAGCTCGCCTATTTAAAAGCGCATTATCCGTTATATTTTATGTGCGGGCTGTTGACGAGCGTCATCGGCAATGAGGACAAAATATCGCAATATCTGCATGAAGCGAAGGGGAGCGGGATTCAAGTCCTTCCGCCGTCAATAAACAAAAGCGGTTTTCCGTTTGCGCCGGAAAACGGAGCCGTCAGATACAGTTTGCGGGCCGTTAAAAACGTAGGCGTCTCGGCAGTGAAAGATATTTATAAAGCAAGAACACATAAACCGTTCGAGGATCTTTTCGATTTCTGCTTTCGCGTACCTGCAAAAAGCGTGAATCGGAAAACCATCGAAGCCCTTATATTTTCTGGCGCCATGGACGAATTCAATCAAAATCGCGCCGCCTTGCTGGCCTCCGTTGATGTGGCTTTAGAGCACGCTGAACTTTTTCGTGCAGACGATGACCAAATGGGATTGTTTTTGGAAGAATCGTTCTCCATTAAGCCAAAATATGTAGAGGCTGAGGAATTTCCGCTCGTGGACAAGCTTCGGTTCGAAAAAGAAGCTCTCGGTGTTTATTTCTCAAGCCATCCTTTGTCTGCTTTCAGGGATCTCCTGAAAAAACGGGGGGCGAAAGCGATCACAGCAGCGCGGCAGATGCCGAAGGGGCAGCTGTCAATCGGCGCTTTGCTCGCGGGCATTAAAACGATTCGGACAAAGACAGGTCAGCATATGGCGTTTCTCACATTAAGCGATGAAACGGGAGAAATGGAAGCCGTCGTGTTTCCTGACCAATATAGAAGGCTGTCTCCGCTGTTAGAAGAAGGCGCGCTTTTATTCGCCGCCGGAAAAATGGAAGAGCGTCAGGAGAAGACACAATTCATCATGTCATCCGCCTCTCTTCTTGAGCAGACGGAGGCAGACAGAGCGCCGTCTGTTTACATCAAAATCGAAGGCAGCCGGCACAATCAGGAGTTTTTGGAAAAGATGAAGCGTATTTTACTGGAGCATAAAGGGGAAACCGGCGTTTATCTATATTATGAAAAAGACAAGCAGACGATCAGGCTGCCGGATACTTTTCATATTCAGGCGGACCATCAGGCGTTATACCGTTTAAAAGAGCTGCTGGGCCGCGAAAACGTCGTGTTAAAATAGTGGTAACAATAATCGTTTTGTTATACAATTGAAACAATTGTGCTATCTTATTTAAAGATTCTGAAATTTTTCACCTCCAGCGATTGTACCAGTCTATGCGGCAGAATATGTAACAAAGTACTTAAAAGGAGTGTTTAGAATGTCATTAAGAGAAGAAGCGTTACATTTACACAAAGTAAATCAAGGAAAGCTGGAATCAAAAGCAAAGGTAGAAGTCAGAAACGCAGACGACTTAAGCCTTGCATACTCTCCCGGAGTAGCTGAGCCTTGTAAAGAGATTTATGACGATAAAAACAAAGTATATGATTATACAATGAAGGGGAACATGGTAGCAGTCGTAACAGACGGATCAGCCGTTCTCGGACTCGGTAATATCGGGCCTGAAGCTTCACTTCCGGTCATGGAAGGGAAAGCGGTGCTGTTCAAAAGTTTCGCGGGTGTGGATGCATTCCCGATCGCGCTTGACACAAACGATGTGGACAAAATCATTGACACTGTGAAGCTGCTTGCACCGACATTCGGCGGAGTCAACCTTGAAGATATTGCGGCGCCGAACTGCTTCATTATCGAAGAGCGCCTGAAAAAAGAAACAAACATTCCGGTTTTCCACGATGATCAGCACGGCACTGCCATCGTAACCGTTGCCGGACTTGTAAACGCGCTGAAATTATCAGGAAAATCCATGTCATCCATTAAAGTTGTGGCAAACGGAGCGGGAGCGGCAGGCATCGCGATCATCAAGCTTCTTTACCATTTCGGCGTACGCAACATCGTAATGTGCGACTCTAAAGGGGCGATTTACGAAGGGCGTCCGGCCGGCATGAACGCAGTGAAAAACGAAGTGGCGAAGTTTACAAACCAAGACCGCAACGACGGTTCGCTGCAGGATGTCATTAAAGATGCAGACGTCTTTATCGGCGTATCAGTCGAAGGCGCGCTGACGAAAGAAATGGTGGAAAGCATGGCGAAAGATCCGATTATCTTCGCAATGGCCAACCCGAATCCGGAAATCATGCCTGAAGACGCGCGCGCAGCCGGCGCAAGCGTAATCGGAACAGGCCGTTCTGATTTCCCGAACCAGGTCAACAATGTTCTGGCATTCCCTGGAATTTTCCGCGGGGCGCTTGACGTTCGCGCGACTCACATCAACGAAGAAATGAAAATTGCTGCGGTTGAAGCGATTGCTTCCCTTGTTTCAGAGGAAGAATTAAGCGCTGATTATGTCATCCCGGCTCCATTTGACAAACGTGTGGCTCCTGCCGTTGCGAAAGCTGTTGCGAAAGCAGCGATGGAAACGGGCGTCGCCAGAATTACGGTCGATCCTGAGGAAGTGGCTGAAAAAACAAGACAGCTCACGGTTATCGGCGAATAATAACACAAAAATGAAATGGCAGCGCGTTGGAAAAAAACAACGCGCTGCTGTTCAATATACGGACTGCTGGCATTTTTTTAAGGGCAGGTCTTAAAAAAATTTCAGCAGAATCCTTATTTCTTTTGAAAACGCTGACAGATAAGGCTGAACAACGCTTTTTACGGTATGAAATCCGTCCGTTTCCGTCTGTTTTGCAGCAAAAAATGTCGAATGGAGGATGACACCGTTTGACAAAAAAAGTACAATAGTTTCGGTAAAGTTATTATTAAGTCTATCTAATCGGAAGACATGCAGTGAAGAGAACCCTTCACAAAAGGGAGGTAATCATTTGTTAAAGGATATATTCACAAAAAAGAAAAAATATGCTTCCGTGCCGTCTGAGCAGGCAAAACATGATGTTCCGGAAGGCATTATGACAAAGTGCTCCAAATGTAAAAAAATCATGCTCACAAAAGAGTTAGATAAAAACCTGCGCGTCTGCATGAACTGCGGGCACCATTTCCCGATGAATGCAAAGCAGCGCATTGAAAGCCTCCTGGATGAAGATTCATTCGAAGAATTCAACCAGGGAATGATATCTGAAAACCCGCTCGGTTTCCCGGAATACTTAGAAAAAATCGAAAAAGACCGTGAGAAAACATCGCTGAATGAAGCGGTGGTTACCGGAAAAGGAACCATCAGCGGATTCCCGGCCGTGATCGCGATCATGGATTCAACATTCCGAATGGGCAGCATGGGTTCGGTTGTCGGCGAAAAAATCACGCTTGCAATTGAAAAAGCAAAAGAGGAAAAAGTCCCGTTTATCATCTTTACCGCTTCAGGCGGCGCACGTATGCAGGAGGGGGTCTTAAGCCTTATGCAAATGGCCAAGACAAGCTCTGCATTAAAACTGTTCAGTGAGGAGCAGGGACTGATTATTTCTGTCATGACCCATCCGACGACAGGCGGCGTATCGGCCAGTTTCGCGTCTCTCGGTGATTATAATTTCGCTGAACCGGGCGCCTTGATCGGATTTGCCGGAAGACGTATTATTGAACAGACGATCGGGGAAAAACTGCCGGAAGATTTCCAGACGGCGGAATTTTTATTAAAGCACGGCCAGCTTGATGCGGTGATTCACCGAAACGACATGAAAGACAAACTCGCATTTCTGCTGGACATGCACCAAACAGGAGGTGAGCATGAGTGGCTGCAAGATTAGAATTTGAAAAACCAGTGATTGAACTGCAGACGAAAATCGCCGAACTGAAAAAATTCACCCAAGATTCGGAGATGGATTTAAGCGCTGAAATCGCAAGGCTTGAAGACCGGCTCAGCAAGCTTCAGGATGAGATTTATAAAAACCTGAAGCCGTGGGACAGAGTGCAGATCGCACGCCTTCCCGACCGGCCGACGACGCTTGATTACATTCAATACCTGTTTACCGACTTTTTTGAGTGCCACGGAGACAGAACATACGGAGATGATGCGGCGATTGTCGGCGGAGTCGCCAAATATCACGGCATGCCGGTCACCGTTATCGGACATCAGCGCGGAAAAGACACGAAAGAAAACCTTGTCCGCAATTTCGGGATGCCTCACCCTGAGGGCTACCGCAAAGCGCTTCGTCTCATGAAGCAGGCGGATAAGTTCAACCGCCCGATTATCTGCTTCATCGACACGAAGGGAGCGTACCCGGGTAAAGCGGCGGAGGAACGGGGACAAAGTGAAGCCATCGCCAAGAACCTGTTCGAGATGGCCGGCCTGAAAGTGCCTGTCGTTTGTATCGTCATCGGGGAAGGCGGCAGCGGAGGCGCGCTTGCGTTAGGTGTGGGCAACCGCATGCTGATGCTTGAGAACTCGACGTATTCCGTTATTTCTCCTGAAGGAGCCGCATCCATTTTGTGGAAAGACTCCAGCCTTGCGAAAAAAGCGGCCGAAACCATGAAGATTACTGCGCCCGATTTATTAGAATTAGGAATTATTGATGATATGATTAAAGAAGTGAAGGGCGGAGCTCACCATGATATCAAGCAGCAGGCGGGCTACATTGACGGTATACTTAAAGAAACGTTAAAATCTCTTCTTCAATTGAACGCCGAAGAATTGATCTCACAGCGATATGAAAAATATAAAGCAATCGGGAAAGTTTCGGTTGAGGATCAATATATCGGGGTAAACTGAATAGACGTGAAGCCTATGGCTCACGTTTATTTTTTGTGATTTTTGTGATATTCCTTAAATTTTATTTAAAAACAATTTATTTAATTGTATAATAGGTAAGGTTTCATGGGAGCTCAGGCGTCCCTTTTCATTGTTTTAGGGCAATGATCATGATATGTTTAACATATATATGTTGCTGAGGTGAATAGGAAATGAAGCGTATAGGAGTTTTAACGAGCGGCGGGGATTCCCCGGGTATGAACGCTGCGGTGCGCGCGGTTGTGCGGAAAGCTATCTACCACGACGTCGAAGTGTACGGAATTTATAACGGTTATTCAGGATTAATCAGCGGAAAAATAGAGAAACTGGAGCTTGGTTCGGTCGGTGACATCATCCACCGCGGCGGAACAAAGCTGTATACGGCCAGATGTCCTGAATTCAAAACAGTTGAAGGCCGTGAAAAAGGAATCGAAAATTTAAAGAAACTCGGCATTGAAGGTCTTGTCGTCATCGGCGGAGACGGTTCATACATGGGTGCGAAAAAATTAACGGAACACGGGTTTCCGTGTGTGGGTGTACCGGGTACGATAGATAATGACATCCCGGGAACTGATTTTACGATCGGATTTGATACGGCGTTAAACACCGTAATTGATGCGATTGATAAAATCCGTGACACCGCTACGTCTCATGAGCGTACATACGTTATTGAAGTGATGGGGCGCCATGCGGGCGACATTGCTTTATGGGCAGGTCTTGCAGGCGGAGCGGAATCAATTTTAATTCCTGAAGCGGACTACGATATGCAGGAAATTATCGGCCGTTTGAAGAGAGGGCACGACCGCGGCAAAAAACACAGTATCATCATCGTTGCAGAAGGGGTAGGCAGCGGGGTTGAATTCGGAAAACGCATCGAAGAAGAAACGAACCTTGAAACACGGGTATCCGTTTTAGGGCACATCCAGCGCGGCGGATCTCCAAGCGCTTCTGACCGGGTTCTTGCAAGCCGCCTCGGCGCTTACGCGGTTGAGCTTCTGCTTAAAGGAAAAGGCGGACGCTGCGTAGGTATACAAAACAACAAGCTTGTAGACCATGATATTATAGAAATTTTAGAATCAAAACATACTGTTGAACCAAACATGTATCAGCTTTCAAAAGAACTGTCTATTTAAGGCGGAAGAAGCTGAAGATTTCAGAAGGAAGTGAACGAGTTGAAAAAAACAAAAATCGTTTGTACAATCGGTCCGGCCAGTGAAAGTGTAGAAATGCTGACAAAATTGATGGAAGCGGGTATGAACGTTGCTCGTCTGAATTTTTCACACGGTGATTTCGAAGAGCACGGCGCAAGAATCAAAAACATCAGAGAAGCAAGCAAAAAGCTCGGCAAAAACGTGGGGATTCTCCTCGATACGAAAGGTCCGGAAATCCGCACGCACGATATGGAAAACGGCGCGCTTGAGCTTCAGGCGGGAAATGAAATTATCGTTTCTACGAAACAGGTGCTGGGAACGCTTGAAAAATTCTCAGTTTCTTATGAAGGCCTGGCAGACGACGTGTCAGCAGGGTCTATCATCCTGTTGGATGACGGTTTAATCGGATTGGAAGTGCTAGAATCAAATCCGGAAAAACACGAAATCAAAACAAAAATCTTAAACAGCGGCACGCTGAAAAATAAAAAAGGCGTAAACGTTCCCGGCGTCAGCGTCAACCTTCCCGGAATTACTGAAAAAGACGCCAAAGACATCGTATTCGGTATCGAGCAAGGCGTTGATTTCATCGCTGCGTCATTTGTACGCCGTTCTACGGATGTCCTTGAAATCCGCGAACTGCTTGAAGAGCATAACGCGTCTGACATTCAAATCATTCCTAAGATCGAGAACCAGGAAGGCGTGGACAACCTGGACGCGATCCTGGAAGTATCTGACGGCTTAATGGTAGCGCGCGGAGACCTCGGCGTAGAGATTCCGGCCGAAGAAGTGCCGCTCGTGCAAAAAGAAATGATCAAAAAATGCAACGCGCTCGGCAAACCGGTTATTACTGCGACACAAATGCTTGACAGCATGCAGCGCAACCCTCGTCCGACACGCGCTGAAGCAAGTGACGTTGCCAACGCCATTTTCGACGGCACAGATGCTATCATGCTTTCCGGTGAGACGGCTGCGGGACAATATCCTGTCGAGGCGGTTCAAACAATGTTTAACATCGCCACACGCACGGAAGAATCTCTGAACTACAAAGAAATTCTGTCTAAACGCAGAGATCAGGTCGGCATGACGATTACCGATGCGATCGGCCAATCAGTTGCGCACACGGCGATCAATCTGAGTGCGGCAGCTATCGTTACCCCTACAGAAAGCGGCCATACGGCGCGTATGATCGCGAAATACCGTCCGCAGGCTCCGATTGTAGCCGTTACGGTTAATGAGTCTGTATCACGCAAACTCGGCCTTGTATTCGGCGTATTTCCGGCAAGCGGCCAAAACGCGAATTCAACCGATGAAATGCTTGAAGACGCGGTTCAAAAATCACTTGACAGCGGCATCGTGAAACGCGGTGATCTGATTGTCATTACAGCAGGTTCTGTCGGTGAATCAGGCACGACGAATCTGATGAAAGTCCACACTGTCGGCAGCATTATCGCGAAAGGGCAAGGCATCGGGCGCAAATCTGCATTCGGTCCGGTCGTTGTTGCAAAAAATGCGAAAGAAGCTGAACAAAAAATGACAGACGGCGCAGTATTGGTTGCTTCAAGCACTGACCGCGACATGATCGCTTCACTTGAAAAAGCATCAGCGCTCATCACTGAAGAAGGCGGTCTGACAAGCCATGCAGCCGTTGTCGGTTTAAGCTTGGGCATTCCGGTTATCGTCGGTCTGGAGAACGCAACTTCAGTTTTAACAGAAGGACAGGTTATCACAGTTGACGCTGCCCGCGGCGCTGTGTATGAAGGCCGCGCAAGCGTTCTTTAAACAGCTTTAAAAAAGAGAGGGGGGTTCTCCCTTCTCTTTTGTCTTTAGGTTTATTTTCCTATTCCCATGCGGGCGGTGACGCGCTTTTAGAAGGGCAGGAGGGCAGAAAAATGAGAGTGTTATTCTTACTGTTTATCGTGTGTCCGGCAATTGAAATCGGTTTGTTTCTGCTGGCGGGAAAATGGCTCGGTATTTTTCCGACCTTCCTTCTCATCATTTTGACAGGCGTGTTAGGCGCCTTGGTGGCAAAAAGACAGGGAACCGATGTGTATCATCGGGTGATGCGCGACCTGCAGCACGGCAAAATGCCGGGGGAAGCGCTTCTTGACGGAATATGCGTCTTTTTCGGAGGCCTGCTTTTGATGCTTCCGGGTTTTCTGTCCGATATTGCAGGGGCCTGTCTTCTGATTCCGTTCACTCGGAACCGCATGAAGCCGCTTTTGTTCAAATGGCTGAGAGGAATGTCAAAAAACAAGCGGATCATTATCAAATAAAAACGGCAGCCTTCTTACAGGGCTGCTGTTTTTATTTGGACTGAACAGTAATATAGGCCCATATTTCTTTTAAAGCGCCCGTTGTGATAAAGGCCTGAATGAAAACGAGCAGCGCGGGCCCCGCAGCCAGTCCTAAAATTCCGAACAATTTAAAGCCGGCAAACAGAGCGATTAAGGTCGCAAGCGGATCAAGTCCGATTGACTTGCTTAAAATTTTCGGCTCCGTCAGCTGGCGCTGGATAAGAACCACAATATATAAAACACCGAGACCGATCGCTTGAGGAAGCTGACCGGCAATGGCCAAATACATAATCCAGGGAACAAAGACCGATCCGGCGCCGAGATACGGGAGCAGGTCCACCAGGCCGATAAAAAAGGCGATGGTTGCCGCATGCTCAATCCCTAAAAGAAAAAGTCCGATAAAGACAATGATCATCGTGAAAAGTATGAGCACGGCCTGCGCCTTAATGAAACCTGCCATCGCTTTTTTCAGCTCTCCCGATACGGCCTTGGCGTTTGCCGAAACCCGTTCCGGAAGAATGGAATAAAGCAGCGCCTTCAGCTTATGCCAGTCCTTTGTCATAAAAAAAGTCGCCAGCATTGCGAAAATGAAGACGGCAGCTGTATTGGGAAGGAAGGCAATCCATTTCGGCACCAGCTCCAAAAGATGTGAAAGCATCAGCCCCGCATTTTTAGCGGCTGTATCACCGAGGGTCTGAATATGCGTCACGATGGATGCCTGCTGATTGGTTTCAAGCCCGTTAAATAAGACGGTCAGCTCGTGGTACAATGGCTGAATGCGGGAAGTGAACAGCTCTTCGCAATACGTCATAAAGGCGCTGATATGGGGAGGGAGCGTTTTGGCCAGATAGGCGGTTCCCGAAATGATTTCCGCAACGAGAAATGTCGCCGCGCCGAGAAGAATAAGCAAAAAGAAGACCAGGACAATGACTGTATTGACTGACCGGGGCAGCCCCGTCAGTTTGTCCAGCCAGTCAACAACGGGAATGATCGCTGATGACAGAATAAGGGCGATCAGAAACGGATAAGTTAACGGAAATGAGGCGTAACCGGCCGCTAAAGCGCCGCCGGCCGCAGCGAGTACAAACAGCGCGCGGAAAAAAACAGTTGCATAGTGCGGATTCACATCGATCCTCCTCTCGATGGCACGTCCTATTACATTAGTTTATTCGTCAAAAAAAAGGATATGAATACAGATATGATGAAAGAGGGTGCTTTCAGGATGTTTACACAAGCGAATTTATTTTTACTATTATTGCTGGCCATCGCATTGATAGCCAAAAATCAGTCATTGCTTTTTGCCGTCGGCTTTCTCATTGTGATAAAAGCTGTCGGTCTTGATCAGAAACTATTTCCGGTTATTCAGTCAAAAGGCATCAACTGGGGGGTCACCGTCATTACAATCGCCGTTTTAGTGCCGATTGCCACAGGTGATATCGGTTTTAAACAGCTCGGAGAAGCGATGAAATCATATTATGCGTGGATCGCTCTCGGTGCCGGGATCGCGGTTGCCTTAATCGCCAAAAACGGTCTCACCTTATTGGAAAACGACCCTCATATTACAACGGCGCTGGTCATCGGCACGATACTTGCCGTCGCGCTTTTCGGAGGCGTCGCCGTAGGCCCGTTAATCGGCGCCGGAATCGCCTACTTGGCCATGCAAATCGTTAAAATATTCACTTCGTAAAGTAAAAAAGCGGCGTAAAGCTGCTTTTTTTGTGGAGAAAATTAGAGTTTGCACTTGCGCATTTTGTAGTTCAGACAAATGCCATTTACATTATTCCGATGAATGAAGCGGCTTACCATGTAACAAAGAGCTTCGGGATTGACGGCGCACATGGAGTGAAAACAGCGATTGCAGTAGATTAAAAGCTGATGGGATTTATGGGCCTGATACCAAAGCAAAACTTGAAGTGTTGTTAAAATAAGCGGAGACCCTTTCCTTCAATTTGAAAGTTTGTTAAATTTATAATGAGAATGAAAAAACACAATTCGGTTGGTAGTCCGGATGCATGATTTAAAATGTCAGTAACCTTCCCCTCCTCGGGATGTCCATCATTCTTCAGTAAATTTAGGAGGAGGGAATCGTTATGAAATTAACGGTTTACTACGATGGTCAGTTTTGGGTAGGAGTCATTGAAGTTGTGAATGACGGGAAATTAAGAGCAATTCGTCATTTGTTTGGACAAGAGCCAAAGGATTCAGAAATAATGCATTTTGTTAATAATCAACTTTTACAGACTCTCTCCCACACTGAACAAGAAGGGGTTTGTGTTAAAGCAAAATCTAAGAAATTAAACCCAAAAAGATTGCAGCGACAAGCTTCTAAAGAAATGAAAAATATCGGGATATCAACTAAGGCACAAAAAGCGATAAAACAGGAGCTTGAAGCAAGAAAAGAAAAGAAAAAACAACTGAATAGAAAACAAAGAGAAAAAATAAAGGAACAAAAATATTTAATCAGAAAACAAAAAGCAAAAGAAAAGCATAGGGGAAAATAGTTGGAGAGCCCGATGAAGCCCTTCGATTGAAAAGTTGAGCGGCATCAGTTAGTTTCTTCGGACTGATTTAGAGAAAAAAGTATAAGTCAGAGCCCTTCTCGAGATGAGGAGGGTTTTTCTGCCATTTATTTAAAATCACTTACATCAGTAAATGAGTCAGTTTCAATTGATGAACGGTTTGATGAGGATATTTACGGCCCGAAAACAGCAAATGCAGTCAATCGATTCCAGTCCATGTGCGTGGAGCCAACTAAAACCAAGACCTGGATTTCTGAAGCTGATCCGAACATTGATTCAGTCGAGTAAACAAAATAACCCCCTTCTCCGGTAAAGAAGGGGGTTAAATTTGAGGTGAAGTTGTCGCGCCTGTCCTTTTAAAGTCTCCTCCAAAACTCCCCCAAATGAAAACATGAGAATACATGGTTTTACAAAGCGCCTGAAAGCCAGCGATTAAATTTATCAACGCAAAACCTTGATATATAGGGCTTTTAAAACATTTTTAGTTAAAAGTCTACAAATTAATCAGATTATTGTTTATAATAAGAATAGGCTTAAACTTAAATAAGCTTATAAGAATTTGTTATGTTCCTCTATAAGCATATCGGTTATGTAACCGCAATCAGTGAAATGTAAGCATTTTCTTAAAGGGGAAAGGGATTGTTTGCATGACTCATTTTAAGTAAGCCGTATGTTTTATATACTCTTTAAAGGGGAATTTTGATTGAAAAGGAGAGGTTGAATATGACAGCAACACGCGGTCTTGAAGGGGTTGTAGCAACAACATCATCTGTAAGCTCTATTATCGACGATACCCTTACATATGTAGGGTACGATATTGACGACTTGACAGAGAATGCAAGTTTTGAAGAAATCATTTATTTGCTGTGGCATCTGCGCCTGCCGAATAAAACGGAACTTGCTGAACTGAAAAAACAGCTTGCGAAAGAAGCTGCCGTTCCACAAGAAATCATTGAGCACTTCAAATCATATCCCCTCAATAACGTACATCCAATGGCTGCGCTCCGGACGGCGATTTCATTACTCGGTCTGACTGACAGTGAAGCCGATGTTATGAATCCGGAAGCGAACTACAGAAAAGCCATCCGTCTGCAGGCGAAAGTGCCGGGCATTGTCGCCGCTTTCTCAAGAATCCGCAAAGGACTTGATCCTGTTGAACCGAAGGAAGAGTACGGAATCGCGGAGAACTTCCTTTACACCTTAAACGGTGAAGAGCCTTCTCCGATCGAAGTGGAAGCGTTTAACAAAGCGCTCATTCTTCATGCGGATCATGAGCTGAACGCATCAACATTTACGGCGAGAGTATGTGTCGCCACCTTATCTGATATTTACTCAGGCATCACTGCCGCCATCGGCGCTTTAAAAGGACCGCTTCACGGCGGAGCCAATGAAGCCGTCATGAAAATGCTGACAGAAATCGGCGAAGTGGAAAACGCCGAGCCTTATATCCGCAGCAAAATGGAGAAAAAGGAAAAAGTAATGGGCTTCGGACACCGTGTGTATAAGCATGGAGACCCGCGCGCCAAACACTTAAAAGAAATGAGCAAACGCCTGACGAATCTGACGGGGGAAAGCAAATGGTATGAGATGTCAATCCGTGTCGAAGAAATCGTGACGTCGGAGAAAAAACTCCCGCCTAACGTTGATTTCTATTCCGCATCTGTATACCACAGTCTCGGCATTGATCACGATCTGTTCACGCCGATCTTTGCGGTCAGCAGAATGTCAGGATGGATCGCCCATATTCTTGAACAGTACGATAACAACCGCCTCATCCGCCCGCGCGCTGATTACACGGGTCCGGATAAGCAGACTTTTGTTCCGATTGATGAAAGAGCCTGATCAAACGGGAGGCTGGTGATTTTCATGTCGTTAGCCTCTTGTTAATCAAGCCCGGATTGGTTTACAATTTTGATAGAATCTTGAGAAAAGTCATTTTATTTTCTATACAAGAAAAATAAAATGTTTTCTAAATATGAATTACATACTGGGAGGTAATATTGTGTCACAAGGTGAAAAAATTACAGTCTCTAATGGAGTATTAAACGTACCAAATAATCCGATTATCCCGTTTATTGAAGGCGACGGCACAGGCCCTGATATTTGGAACGCCGCTTCTAAAGTATTGGAAGCCGCTGTTGAAAAAGCATATAAAGGCGAGAAAAAAATCACGTGGAAAGAAGTTTATGCCGGTGAAAAGGCTTATAATAAAACAGGTGAGTGGCTTCCTGCCGAAACGCTGGAAGACATCAGAGAGTACTTCATCGCCATCAAAGGTCCTCTGACGACACCGGTCGGCGGCGGTATCCGTTCTCTGAACGTGGCGCTGAGACAGGAGCTTGATTTGTTTACGTGCCTGCGCCCTGTCAGATATTTCACGGGAGTGCCTTCTCCGGTCAAACGACCTGAAGATACGGATATGGTCATTTTCCGCGAGAATACGGAAGATATTTATGCCGGAATTGAGTATGCGAAAGGTTCTGAAGAGGTTGAAAAGCTGATCAGCTTCCTGCAAAATGAAATGGGTGTTAACAAAATCCGTTTCCCTGAAACGTCAGGAATCGGCATCAAACCTGTTTCTGAAGAAGGCACAAGCCGCTTAGTCAGAGCTGCCATTGAGTATGCGATCGAAAACGGCCGTAAGTCTGTCACGCTTGTCCACAAAGGAAACATCATGAAGTTCACTGAAGGGGCATTTAAAAACTGGGGCTACGAGCTTGCCGAAAGAGAATACGGAGATAAAGTATTCACTTGGGCTGAATATGACCGCATTGTCGAAAAAGACGGAAAAGAAGCTGCTGATAAAGCGCAGAGCGACGCGGAAGCGGCAGGAAAAATCATCGTCAAAGACAGCATCGCTGATATTTTCCTTCAGCAGATCTTAACCCGTCCGAGCGAATTCGACGTCGTGGCGACAATGAACTTAAACGGAGACTATATCTCTGATGCGCTTGCCGCTCAGGTAGGCGGAATCGGAATCGCGCCGGGAGCGAACATCAACTATGAAACAGGGCATGCGATTTTCGAAGCGACTCACGGAACGGCTCCTAAATATGCCGGCCTTGACAAAGTCAACCCGTCATCCGTCATCCTTTCAGGAGTGCTTCTTCTTGAACACCTGAACTGGAATGAGGCTGCTGACTTGATCATTAAATCTATGGAAAAAACGATTGCTTCAAAAGTAGTAACGTACGATTTTGCTAGATTAATGGACGGCGCAACTGAAGTGAAATGTTCAGAGTTTGGTGAAGAGCTAATTAAAAACATGGACTGAACCTAAAGCAGACTTCTAATGAAGCCAAAAAAGGAGAAGAGAATCATGGGAAAAACACGCAGTAAAGTTTCTGTTATCGGAGCAGGATTTACGGGAGCGACAACAGCCTTTCTGACAGCTCAAAAAGAGCTTGCGGACGTTGTGCTCGTTGATATTCCGCAATTAGAAAACCCGACAAAAGGAAAAGCGCTAGACATGCTCGAAGCAAGTCCGGTTCAAGGATTTGACGCGAAAATCACAGGCACGTCCAACTACGAGGACACAGCCGGTTCTGATATCGTCGTCATCACAGCCGGAATTGCGAGAAAACCGGGCATGAGCCGTGATGATCTCGTATCTACAAACGAAAAAATCATGAGAAGCGTCACACGTGAGATCGTGAAATATTCTCCTGACTGCATTATCGTTGTATTGACAAACCCTGTTGATGCGATGACATATGCGGTGTACAAAGAATCAGGCTTCCCGAAAGAACGCGTCATCGGACAATCCGGAGTGCTTGACACTGCGCGATTCAGAACATTCGTCGCTGAAGAATTAAACCTGTCTGTAAAAGATGTGACCGGTTTTGTTCTTGGCGGACACGGTGACGACATGGTTCCTCTCGTCCGTTATTCCTATGCGGGCGGCATTCCGCTTGAAACGCTTATCCCGAAAGACCGTCTTGATGCGATTGTAGAACGCACAAGAAAAGGCGGCGGGGAAATCGTCAACCTTCTCGGCAACGGAAGCGCCTACTACGCGCCTGCTGCATCACTGACTGAAATGGTAGAAGCCATTTTGAAAGATCAGCGCCGCGTGCTTCCGACCATCGCTTACTTAGAAGGCGAATACGGTCATGAAGGCATTTACTTAGGCGTACCGACAATTATCGGAGGAAACGGCCTAGAGCAAATCATCGAGCTTGAACTGACAGACTATGAAAAAGCGCAGCTGAGTAAATCAGTTGAATCTGTCAAAAACGTGATGAAAGTATTGTCATAAGAAAAAAGGGAAGGCTTCCGAATCAGAAGCCTTCCTCTTTTTACAATTAATGAAAGCGTTTTCTTTTTCCCTGAGCGATCCTTTCTCTGAAAATGATCAAAAAGGCGAATTGTCTGAACGGGCAGTATTGGATAAAATGAAATCATAAAGTGATATGCAGCACATAAAATAGAGAAAATTGGATGTCGGGGAAAATAGACAGCGGAGGGCGCAGCATGAACAAAAAAATTTTAGTTGTAGATGATGAACAATCTATCGTTACTCTTTTACAGTATAATCTGGAACGGTCCGGCTATGATGTCATTACCGCATCAGACGGCGAAGAGGCTCTGGAGCAGGCAGAGAACGAAAATCCAGATTTAATCGTACTGGATGTCATGCTGCCGAAAGTGGACGGAATCGACGTCTGTAAACAGCTCAGACAGCAGAAAATGATGGTTCCGATCTTGATGCTGACAGCAAAAGATGAGGAGTTTGATAAGGTGCTGGGACTGGAGCTCGGAGCGGATGATTACATGACAAAGCCGTTCAGTCCGCGGGAAGTCACTGCGCGGGTGAAAGCCATTTTAAGAAGGGCCGACATTTCTTCGCTGTCACAAGGCAGAGAAGAGGAAAAGGACGGGCAGATCCTCATCGGCGAGCTGAAAATTCTTCCGGAGCATTACGAAGCGTACTTCAAGTCAGAACAGCTGGAATTGACGCCTAAAGAATTTGAACTGCTTCTGTATTTGGGAAAACATAAGGGAAGAGTGCTGACGAGAGATCTTCTGCTGAGCGCGGTCTGGAACTATGATTTTGCCGGGGATACCCGGATTGTTGACGTTCATATCAGTCATCTGCGCGACAAAATCGAATCAAATACCAAAAAACCCATCTATATTAAAACAATCAGAGGTTTGGGGTATAAACTGGAGGAGCCAAAAATGAATGAATAAAGTCCGTGTGCGTCTGTTCGCTTTACTCGTTGTATGTATCATATTGGTTTTCAGTGTTCTCGGCCTTTTTTTACAGCAGCTTATTTCTTCATCCGCTGAAGAAAGAACGGCGGATCAGCTGAAAAAGGAATCGGTATACATAGCGGGCCTTCTTGACACCGGCCGAATCGGCAATAAAAGCAATGAAACGGTAATCCGTGACGCCGGCCGCACCCTCGGTATAAACGTCGCCGTGCTCAACGAGAAGGGTGACGCCGTATATCATTCCGGCAGTCATGCTGATGATTCAGCCGTAAAGGAGTTCATTTCTCACAATAAAAGCGAGGAAGCCGTACAGTCGAAAAGCAAAGTCATCCGCGGCACTGCCGTAAAAAATGACGCCGGGAAAATTGCGGGGTATGTACTCGTTTCCTCTGAGATCAACGGCGGTTCAAGCGTTACCGGAGAAATGTGGGGCATGCTGGCAGCAAGTCTTTGTACCGCTTTTATCATTATCGTTTTCTTTTATACAAACATGACGTCCCGTTACAAAAAATCAATCGACGCCGCGACAAAAGTGGCGACGGAGCTGTCCAAGGGGAATTATGACGCCCGCTCCTACAGCGGTTACGCAAGGCGGTCGGACCGTCTCGGGCGTGCGATGAACAGCCTGGCGGTCGATTTAATGGAAATGACGAGAACGCAGGATATGCAGCGCGATCGTCTGTTAACCGTCATTGAAAATATCGGATCCGGTTTGATTTTAATAGACGGGAGAGGTTTTATCAATCTCGTGAACCGGTCATACACGAAGCAGTTTCATACAAAGCCTGAACGTCTGCTTCGGCGTCTTTACCATGATGCGTTTGAACATGAGGAGATCATTCGGCTTGTCGAAGACATTTTTATGACGGAGACGAAAAAATGCCAGCTGCTCAGACTTCCCATCAACATTGAGCGGCGCTACTTTGAAGTTGACGGCGTTCCGATCATGGGCCCTGACGATGAATGGAAGGGCATCGTCCTCGTCTTTCACGATATGACGGAAATTAAAAAATTGGAGCAGATGAGAAAGGACTTCGTCGCCAATGTCTCCCATGAACTGAAAACACCGATCACCTCGATTAAAGGCTTTACGGAAACACTGTTAGACGGAGCGATGAAAGACGAAAAGGCGCTTTCAGACTTTCTGTCTATCATTCTGAAAGAAAGTGAGCGGCTCCAATCTCTCGTGCAGGATTTACTGGATTTATCCAAGATGGAGCAGCAAAACTTTACGATGCGCGTAGAGTCCTTTGACGCCGCAAAAATTCTGCATGAAATTGAAGCGCTTTTGCGGCATAAGGCTGAGGAAAAAGGCATCAGCTTTCAGCTCGATCTCCCGGAAGAGCCGATTTTTGTGACGGGTGACGCGCACAGGCTGAAGCAGGTATTTTTGAATCTGGCGAACAATGCCCTGACCTACACGCCTGAAAAAGGGACGGTGGGGATTTCGGTACATGTGAAAGAAACCGCTGTCGATATCAAAGTGTCCGATACGGGAATCGGCATTCAGAAGGAAGAGATCCCGCGGATATTTGAGAGATTCTACCGCGTGGATAAAGACAGAAGCCGCAACTCGGGAGGAACCGGGCTCGGCCTCGCCATCGTGAAGCACTTAATAGAAGCCCATGAAGGTAAAATCGAGGTCACAAGCGAGCCGGGACAGGGCACTGTATTTACCGTGACGCTGAAGCGGCAGCCGGAAGCGTGATCAGCTTTACAAAGGATTAACAATTTCTTCATGACCTGTTAAACCTATCTTGTTAGGATATAACAGAACCCCTTCATCCAAGGAGCCAATTTTGACGGCGGGAACGAGTTTTCTTGTTCCCGTCCTTTTTTGCGTTTTCGCAGGGTTCGCTCATTTTCCTTTCAAATTGAACTTTGTTAAAATAAGAGAAGCTGTGAGATTAAAAAATAGAGGAATGACGAGCTTTTGCTCTTAGGAGGATATTGAATGACGGAACGAAAAAAATTAGTGCTTGTCGACGGAAACAGTCTGGCGTACCGGGCGTTTTTTGCATTGCCGCTTTTAAGCAATGAAAAAGGCATCCATACAAATGCCGTATACGGGTTTGCGATGATTTTAATGAAAATGCTGGAAGATGAAAAGCCGACCCACATGCTGGTGGCTTTTGATGCGGGAAAAACCACTTTCCGCCACAGCACGTTTAAAGAATATAAAGGCGGAAGACAAAAAACGCCGCCGGAGCTTTCAGAACAGATGCCGTTCATCCGCGAGCTCCTTGATGCCTATAACATCAGCCGCTACGAGCTTCCTGAATATGAAGCGGACGATATTATCGGCACCCTTGCCGTATCTGCTGAAAAAGAAGGCTTCGAAGTAAAGGTAGTTTCGGGGGACAAGGACTTAACCCAGCTTGCAACCGGGAAAACGACCGTTGCCATTACGAGAAAAGGCATTACCGACGTGGAAGATTACACGCCGGAGCACGTGCAAGAAAAGTACGGTCTGACCCCTTTGCAAATCATTGATATGAAGGGATTAATGGGGGATTCATCCGATAACATACCGGGCGTCCCCGGCGTCGGAGAAAAAACCGCGATTAAGCTTTTAAAGCAGTTCCATTCAGTTGAGAAACTGCTTGATTCCATTGATGAAGTCAGCGGAAAAAAATTAAAAGAAAAGCTCGAAGAATATAAGGAACAAGCCCTGATGAGCAAAGAGCTGGCGACGATTATGACAAATGCGCCGATTGAAGTCAAGCCCGAAGATTTAGATTACCAAGGGTTTGACCGTGAACAAGTTGTTGCCATTTTTAAAGACCTGGGTTTTAATACGCTTCTTGAGCGGCTCGGTGAAGAAAGCGGCGAAACGGCGGAAGAAAATTTTGAAGACATCAATGTCGAAACGGCAGAAGAAATCACCGAAGATATGCTCGTTTCGCCGTCCGCTTTGGTCGTCGAACAAATCGGTGATAACTATCACGAAGAACCGATCCTCGGCTTTTCCATCGTGAATGAAACAGGTCTTTATTATATTCCGAAAGAAATCGCCATTCAGTCTGAAACTTTTAAATCTTGGGCTGAAGATGAATCGATGAAAAAGTGGGTGTTCGACAGCAAACGTTCCGTCGTCGCTTTGCGCTGGCAGGGAATTGAGCTGAAGGGAACGGAATTTGACGCGCTTCTTGCTGCCTACATTATAAACCCGGGCAATTCGTACGACGATGTCGCGAGCGTAGCGAAAGAATACGGGCTGAATATCGTTTCAAAAGATGAAGCGGTATACGGAAAAGGCGCAAAGCGCGCCGTTCCGGCTGAAAAAGAGCTTGCCGATCATCTCGCGCGGAAAGCGTCTGCCGTTAACAGCCTCCGTGACAAACTGCTCGACGCTTTGGAAGAAAATAATCAGCTTGAATTATATGAAGATCTCGAACTCCCGCTTGCGCTAATTCTCGGAGAAATGGAATCAATGGGCGTCAAAGTGGATGTTGAAAGACTGAAGCGAATGGGCGAAGAGCTCAAGGCAAAGCTGAAAGAATATGAAGAAAAAATCCATGACATCGCCGGTGAGCCGTTTAACATCAATTCACCAAAACAGCTCGGCGTCATTCTGTTTGAAAAGCTCGGCCTGCCGCCAGTAAAGAAAACAAAAACAGGCTATTCCACTTCAGCCGATGTGCTTGAGAAGCTCGCAGACAAACATGATATCGTCGCGCACATTCTGCAATACAGACAAATCGGCAAACTCCAATCGACTTATATTGAAGGGCTGCTGAAGGTCACGCGCAAGGATTCTCATAAGGTGCATACACGATTCAATCAGGCATTGACTCAAACCGGACGCCTCAGCTCAACGGATCCGAACCTGCAAAATATTCCGATCCGGCTGGAGGAAGGGCGGAAAATCCGTCAGGCTTTCGTACCGTCCGAACCGGACTGGCTTATTTTCGCCGCCGATTATTCACAAATTGAATTAAGGGTGCTTGCGCATATTTCAAAAGATGAAAATCTGATTGAAGCGTTTACGAATGACATGGACATTCACACAAAAACCGCCATGGACGTGTTTCATGTCAGTGAAGATGAAGTGACACAAGCGATGCGCCGCCAGGCAAAGGCCGTCAATTTCGGCATTGTTTACGGCATCAGTGATTACGGGCTGTCACAAAACCTCGGCATCACCCGGAAAGAAGCGGGCGCTTTTATAGACCGCTATTTGGAGAGCTTCCCGGGCGTTAAGGCGTATATGGAAGAATCGGTGCAGGAAGCGAAGCAAAAAGGATATGTCACGACCCTTATGCAGCGCCGCCGCTATATTCCTGAGCTGACCAGCCGCAACTTCAACCTGCGGAGCTTTGCGGAACGAACGGCCATGAATACGCCGATTCAGGGAAGCGCCGCCGATATTATTAAAAAAGCCATGATTGACATGGCAGCTGAGCTGAAAGAAAAAAACCTGAAGGCGCGACTGCTGCTTCAGGTGCACGATGAATTGATTTTTGAAGCGCCTAAGGAAGAAATTGAAATATTAGAGAAGCTGGTTCCTGAAGTGATGGAGCATGCTTTGGCATTAGACGTGCCGCTGAAGGCGGATTATGCTTCAGGGCCGTCTTGGTACGATGCAAAATAAACAGAGAAAAAGGAAGTGATGATTGTGCCGGAATTACCAGAAGTTGAAACGGTCCGGCGCACTCTGACCGGTCTTGTGAAGGGGAAAACGATTGAATCGGCGGATATCAGATGGCCGAATATCATCAAAAAACCCGCCGAGCCGGAGGAATTCGCGCGGCAGATTGCAGGAGAAACAATCCGATCCATCGGAAGAAGGGGAAAGTTTTTGCTTTTCCATCTGGATCATTATGTCATGGTGTCCCACCTGCGGATGGAGGGGAAATACGGTCTTCATCAGGCCGATGAGCCTGACGATAAACATGTGCACGTCGTGTTTCACATGACGGACGGAACACAGCTCCGCTACCGGGATGTCCGGAAATTCGGCACGATGCATTTGTTTGCGCCGGGAGAGGAACAGAATGCATTACCGCTTTCACAGCTCGGGCCCGAACCCGATGATGAAGCATTTACCGCTGCTTATTTAAAAGAGCGGCTTGCAAAAACGAACCGCGCAGTGAAAACAGCCCTGCTCGACCAAAAAGCGGTCGTCGGCCTCGGCAATATTTATGTCGATGAAGCTTTATTCCGGGCGCGTATTCATCCTGAGACAAAAGCGAACAGTCTGTCAGACGGGCAGATAAAAACGCTTCATACAGAAATTAAAGACACCCTTCAGGAAGCGATTGACGCGGGCGGGAGCACCGTCCGGTCTTATATCAATTCTCAAGGGGAGATCGGAATGTTTCAGCTCAAACATTACGTATACGGCAAAAAGGATGAACCGTGCAAAACGTGCGGCACGATGATTTCTAAAATCGTGGTCGGCGGAAGGGGTACGCATTTTTGCGCCCGCTGCCAAAAAAATCATAAACTGAAGCGGTTCAAGCAGGCGGCAGCAGAATGACTTTTTTCTAACACAGTTGATGACCTTTCTCCATATATATATTGTGATTCACCCAATAGGCATATGTCACAATTGCCGATCAAGAGAAAGGGAGAAACGGATATGGAGATTGTTTCTTTGCTGCTTTTGGCTTTTGCTGTCAGCTTGGACAGTTTTTCAGTCGGGTTTACGTATGGTTTGAGAAAAATGAAAATCCCGTTCAAAGCGATTGCCGTGATCGCTTGCTGTTCAGCCTCTGTGATGTTTATATCCATGCTGATCGGCCATTTTCTGACAAAGATTTTTCCCGTATCCGTCACGGAAAAACTGGGCGGACTGATCTTAATCGGAATCGGGGCATGGGTCATCTGGCAATTTTTCAAACCGGCTAAAGAGCCGGATTACTTATTGCATGAAAAAACGTTACTTAATCTTGAAGTGAAATCGCTCGGCATCGTCATTCATATTTTGAAAAAACCGACCAGCGCCGATATTGATCAATCCGGAACCATTAACGGAGTCGAGGCGCTTCTGCTCGGTATCGCCTTATCCATTGACGCGTTTGGCGCCGGGCTGGGAGCGGCCATTCTCGGCTTTTCTCCGGTTATGATGAGCGTGACTGTCGGGCTGATGAGCTCGCTGTTTGTTTCACTCGGCATAAACTCGGGGCATTTGCTTTCAAGATGGAATTGGATAGATAAAATGACATTTTTGCCGGGAGTCCTGCTGATTATCATCGGGATTTGGAAAATGTAAGAAGGAGTGGGCTTTTTGAGCTTGGTCATCGGTTTAACGGGAGGCATCGCAAGCGGCAAAAGCACGGTAGCGCGTATGCTGATCGACAAAAAAATAACAGTCATTGATGCGGATGTCATCGCAAAACAGGCGGTGGAAAAAGGAATGCCGGCTTACGGACAAATTGTGGAAGCATTCGGAAAAGACATCCTGCTGGAAAACGGCGATATTGACAGAAAAAAACTCGGTTCTATCGTTTTCACTGACGAACAGAAGCGTCTGAAGCTGAATCAGATCGTTCATCCGGCGGTGCGTGCGGAAATGCTGAAACAGCGGGATGAAGCCGTTGCGCGAAAAGAGCAGTTCGTCGTTTTGGATATACCGCTTTTGTATGAAAGCGGGCTTGATTATCTTGTCGGCAAGGTGCTCGTCGTCACCGTACCGGCAGACATTCAGCTTAAACGGCTGATGGAGCGGAATTCCCTTACAGAAGAAGAAGCGATGAGCCGGATAACGTCGCAAATGCCTTTAGCGGATAAAACAAAAAAAGCTGACGCCGTCATTGATAACAGCGGCAGTCTTGAATATACAAAGCACCAGCTTGAGGAAGTATTGAGCGGCTGGGCATAAACAAACACCGTTCGGAAAGCCGAACGGTGTTTTTCTGGTTAAAAATCAAAATTGTCAGGATCAGGACCGACACGGAGATTTTCGTTCAGATCATCAATCCGCTTCATATCGTCAGCTGACAGTTCGAAATCAAAGACATTTGCATTTTCTTCAATACGGTGTTTTTTCGTTGATTTCGGAATGGTGATGACACCGTTCTGCAAATCCCAGCGCAAAATCACTTGGGCGGCTGATTTGCCGTACTTCTCAGCGATTTCCTGTAAGACGGTGTGATCAAGCAGCTGACCTTGCATCAATGGCGACCACGCTTCAAGCTGAATGCCTTGTTCAGTGCAGAAAGCAAGCAGTTCTTTCTGTGTCAGACGAGGATGGTACTCCACCTGGTTGATCATCGGCTTGATTTCCGTCTCTTTCATGAGATGTTTCAGATGGTGAATTTGGAAATTGCTGACCCCGATCGCCTTAATGCGTCCATCCCGGTAGAGAGTTTCGAGCGCCCGCCACGCATCGATGTACTTTCCTTCGACAGGCCAATGGATCAAATATAAATCCAAATAATCTAAACCGAGTTTTTCTAAGCTTGTGTCAAACGCTTTTAACGTTTCTTCATATCCTAAATCGGCATTCCACACTTTTGACGTGACAAAAATGTCTTCACGTTTTAATCCCGCTTCTTGCAGCCCTTGGCGGATGCCTTCGCCGACACCTTCTTCATTTCCGTAAATCGCGGCGGTATCAACGCTGCGATAGCCGTGCACCAATGCCGTTTTCACCGCGTTGACGAGTTCCGCGCCTTCCTCTACTTTGAAAACTCCGATGCCGAACCAAGGCATCTCTACTCCGTTATGCAATGTTGCTTTTGCTTGTAAATGTGTTGTCATGTATATATTCCTCCTATTAGTTGTCTGTTGAAACAATCAAAATGCGCTGAAGAAAAACTCACCTCCTTTCAAGGGCAGTGCGATCCCGCTTTTCAAGCTTCCTGCTCCATCCGGTTAATACGACCGCGCTGAGCACCATCAGCGACCCGATCCAAGCGGTATGAATGATTCCGATTGAGTCTGTAATGATTCCGCCGGCAAACGAGCCGATCGCGATTCCGGCATTAAATGCCGCGATATTTAATGCTGATGCTGTATCAACGGCGCTTGGCGCAAAACGTTCACTCAGCATCACGACATATACCTGAAGCCCCGGCACATTCATAAACGCCAACAGCCCCATGAAAATAATGGTGATCAGCCCGGCTGTTTTAAACGGCGCGGTAAAAGTCAGAACAAACAGCACAGCAGCCTGGACAATGAACATATAAAACAAGGCTTTCAGCGGATTTCGGTTTGATAAACGGCCGCCAATCATGTTTCCGATGGCAATCGCAATTCCGTAAATGAGCAGGATGGCCGCGAAGGTTTCTTTCTGAAAACCGGTTACCTCCTGAAGAAGCGGAGATAAATACGTAAACACGACAAACGTTCCGCCGTAGCCTAACGCGGTAATGATAAATAAAAGCAATAACCGGCCGTTTGTGACGAGTTTGACCTGCTCGGCAAATGCGGTTTTCGTCCCTTTGCGCAAATGTGACGGAACGAGAAGCGCGTTTGTGAGGAATGCGATGATTCCTACCGCCACAATGACGGCAAATGCGATTCTCCATCCGAATTGCTGGCCGAGATAGGTGCCGAATGGAACGCCGGTCACCGTAGCCACCGTCAGCCCCGTAAACATGATAGAAATCGCGCTTGCTCTTTTATGCTCCGGCACGATATTGGCGGCGATTGTTGCCCCGATTGACATGAAAATGCCGTGGGAAAAAGCCGAAATGACCCGTGCCGCCAGTAAGACGCCGATTGAGGAAGCGCTCGCTGCGAGTGTATTTCCGGCGATAAAAATTAACATCACCCAGAGCAGCAGCGTTTTCCGCGACATGCCGGATGTGAGAGACGTTAAAACCGGCGCGCCGAATGTCACGCCCAGAGCATACATGGAAACGGTAAGTCCCGCCGTGGTCACAGGTATATGCAGATCTTGAGATATAAGCGGCAGCAGCCCGACGCTGATAAATTCGGTTGTGCCGATCGCAAAAGCGCTGACGGCTAATGCCAGCAGCGCTGGTAAATAGCTTTGGCGATGTGAAGACATCTGTTTTCCTCCTTGAACGATAATGTATGGTTGAAATGATGCCGGGTAAACGATATAAGTATAAGAGTACATTCCTTTTCAGCCGGCAAATGTCATTATGATCGATAGAAGTGTCATTGAAAAGAACGTACTTTTAAGTGCCATAGGCACTTTTTAGTTCCTATAGATGAGGAGGAATTACCGTTGCTGAAGAAAAAATACAATATATCCGTAGAGGCGGCGCTTGAAGTGATCGGCGGAAAATGGAAGTGTGTGATCCTCTGCCACCTCATGCGCGGGAAAAAACGGACAAGCGAATTGAAGCGGCTTATGCCGGACATCACCCAGAAGATGCTGACACAGCAATTGCGGGAGCTGGAAGCTGACGGCGTCATCAACCGGATCGTATACAATCAGGTGCCGCCGAAAGTGGAATACGAGCTGAGTGAATACGGGCACAGTCTGGAAAGAATTTTAAACGCGCTGTGCGACTGGGGCGCGATGCATATTGCTAAACGGTACGGCGAGGTGTCTTCCGTTTTAGAGGACAGCATTTTAAATGACAAATTTAAAGAACCGGGACAAATATAAGAAAAAAGCAGGCAGCCTGAGACGCTGATCCTGCTTTTTTTATGGAAGAAAAATCATTTTATATGCAAAAAAACCGATTGAACAACATATTGATCGGTATAAGGGTGGATTTTTATCAAGTTGTACTGGCGGATTTCTTTTAATGTGTTATACTATATATAAATAAAGGTAAATTAGAGTGGCATATTAAAAAGGGGTGACCTGAGCATGAAGGTAAAAGTAGCAATCAACGGGTTTGGAAGAATCGGAAGAATGGTGTTCAGAAAAGCAATGGAAGATGATCAAATTCAAATAACAGCCATTAATGCAAGCTATCCCCCGGAAACGCTTGCTCATTTGATAAAGTATGACACAATTCACGGCAAATACGATCAAGAAGTTGAGACCTCCGACGACAGCCTGATCGTCAACGGAAAACATATTATGCTGTTCAATCGCCGGGACCCGAGAGAGCTTCCGTGGAAAGAATGCGGAATAGACATCGTCGTAGAGGCAACGGGAAAATTTAATTCAAAAGAAAAAGCAATGAGCCATATTGAAGCAGGGGCGAAAAAAGTCATTTTAACGGCTCCGGGCAAAAATGAAGACGTTACCATTGTCATGGGAGTAAATGAAGAGCAGTTCAATCCCGATGAACATGTCATTATTTCAAATGCATCCTGCACGACAAACTGTCTTGCGCCGGTCGTCAAAGTGCTTGATCAGGAATTCGGGATTGAAAGCGGCCTGATGACGACTGTTCACGCTTACACGAATGATCAAAAAAATATCGACAATCCGCATAAAGATCTGCGGAGGGCGAGAGCGTGCGGAGAATCCATCATTCCGACTTCTACAGGCGCCGCCAAAGCGCTGTCGCTCGTGCTTCCTCATTTGAAAGGAAAACTTCACGGTCTCGCTTTGCGTGTTCCCGTTCCGAATGTGTCATTAGTGGACCTTGTCTGCGATCTGAAAACAGATGTGTCGGCCGAGCAAGTGAACGCCGCTTTCCAAAGAGCCGCAAAAACGTCGATGTACGGCATTCTTGATTATTCGGATGAGCCGCTCGTTTCTTCGGATTATAATACGAATTCACACTCTGCGATCATCGACGGTCTGACAACGATGGTGATGGAAGACCGAAAAGTAAAGGTGCTCGCCTGGTATGACAATGAATGGGGATATTCCTGCCGGGTCGTTGATCTTATCCGTCACGTCGCCGCGCGAATGAAACACCCGTCAGCTGTGTAGACTAAAGATCATGGACATTTGTTAGAAAAAAACCCTTAACGGCATATTCGCAAAAAACACACCTTGCAAAATAAACTTAAACACAGTATACTATCTTTCGTGAACTTCTTGCTCGTGACTGCTTCGGAATTACTTAAAGGGTTAGGACCTCTCCGGACTAACTTTCCCCCGTGGTAAATGGCCGGGTCAGTTCTCGGAAATTCACTTTTTTAATTCTTGTTAAGGGGGGTCCATGATTATGGAAACAATGGGGCGTCACGTCATCTCCGAGCTATGGGGATGCGATTTTGATAAGCTCAATGACATGGATTTTATTGAAAAAACGTTTGTAAATGCTGCTTTGAAATCAGGAGCTGAAGTGCGCGAGGTCGCATTTCACAAATTTGCACCGCAAGGCGTAAGCGGAGTCGTTATTATCTCTGAGTCACATTTAACGATTCACAGTTTTCCTGAACACGGATATGCAAGCATTGATGTTTATACTTGTGGAGACCTGGATCCTAATGTGGCTGCGGATTACATTGCGGACGCATTACATGCAGATACAAGAGAAAACATTGAAATACCGAGAGGAATGGGGCCTGTACAGATTAAACAGGCACAAGCGAAAGTACTGTAATTTTCAAAACGCAAACACAAGGGAGCTAAGCTGAAAAAGCCATTACGCGCTTTGAAGCTGATGCTCCTTTTCTAATGTAAAAAAACAGCATTGCTTTTTCTTTAAGCATTTTTTTTGTAAAATAGAAAAGATAAGGCCGGTCTATCGGCTCTCCCAACAAATAGGCTCATCCTAGAAACGTTGGCGGGCATTTACCGGAAGCTTGCGAACCGCATTACAGCAACGAAACAGATGGGAGCTGATCCAATTTGAAATGTCCTTCATGCCAGCACAACGGTTCCCGCGTACTTGATTCACGGCCTGCGGACGAAGGGAAATCAATCCGCAGAAGGCGGGAATGCGAAGCCTGCCATTACCGCTTCACTACATTTGAGAAGTTTGAAGAGATGCCTCTGATCGTCGTGAAAAAAGAAGGCGTCCGGGAAGAATTCAGCCGTGAAAAAATGCTGCGCGGGTTAATTAAAGCTTGTGAAAAAAGGCCCGTTCCTTTAAAAACATTGGAAGACATGTGCTTTGACATTGAAAAAGAGCTGAGAAACCAAGGTGTATCTGAAGTCAAAAGCGAACTTGTCGGAGAAATGGTAATGGACCGTCTGGCGAAAATCGATGAGGTGTCTTATGTCCGCTTTGCCTCCGTCTACCGGCAGTTTAAGGATATAAACGTGTTTATCGATGAATTGAAAGATTTAATAAAGAAAGAACGCTGAGAGAGCTAAGAGATTGTGTCTGGCTCTTTTCTCATGAGCAAAATTGGCATTTGATAGATCGCAGAAACGGTGTAAAATGAGAGTAGAAACATATCGGAAGGTTTGAGAATCATGGCTGACTATTGGAATGACGTATTACCTGTAGATCCTTATACGGTCAAAAGCCGTTCGCTTCTTCAGGATGTCGACAGACAGGTTTTGACACATCTGTACCAGCCGCTGATCGGTTCTTTTGCATTCTCCCTTTATATGACCTTATGGGGGGAGCTTGAGCAGAACCGCTTGTGGGGAGCGGAATCCACGCACAGGCAGCTGATGGGCATGATGCAGTCAAATTTAAAAAAGATTCATCATGAACAGGGAAAGCTTGAAGGAATCGGGCTGCTGAAAGTGTATATCCGGGAGTCCGAGCAGAAAGAGCGGATGTTTATTTATGAGCTGCTGCCCCCGCTCAGACCGAATGATTTTTTTGAAGACGGCATGCTGAATGTCTTTCTTTATAACAGAGTCGGTAAAACGAAATACCAGCAGCTGAGACAATTTTACACGCACCCTTCCGTCGGCGCGGGCGCAAGGGAAATTACCCGTCCGTTTAATCACGCTTTTGCCTCTTTTCAGCCGAGTGAATGGAAAATGACGCCTGATATGGAAGAGGCGATGAAGCTCCCCGAGGACTATGAGACGGCGTCTGTCGGACAAGCGCCTTCCTATACGGTGACGGAGGAAGTATTTGATTTTGAGCTTTTCATGGCGGGACTGTCAGAAACGATGATACCGCGTAAATCAATCACGCAGGACGTGCGGGAGAGCATTAAAAAGCTTTCATATTTATACGGAATAGATCCTATCTCCATGCAGCACGTCGTCATGACCGCAATTAATGAACAGGATACGATAACGGCCGAAGCGCTGAGGAAAGCGGCCAGCGACTGGTACCAAATTGAAAGAAGCGGTAAGCTTCCGGAACTGATTGATAAAACACAGCCTGTCACCTTGAGAGAAAACCGGACGGAAAAGGACGATTCATTGAACGGCGAACTCATCGCACAGCTTGAGACCATATCACCGAGAAAGCTTCTTCAGGACATTGCGGACGGGACCGAGCCGTCAAAAGCCGACTTGCAGATTATCGCCGATATTATGTTCGAACAAAAGCTTGAGCCCGGCGTCACCAATGTGCTGATTTATTATGTCATGCTGAAAACGGATATGAAGCTGTCCAAAAACTATATCCAAAAAATCGCCGCCCACTGGGCCAGAAAGAAAGTCAAAACGGTACGGGAAGCAATGAAGCTCGCAATAGAAGAGCACAGGCAATATCTTGATTGGGCGGACGGCAAAACAAACGGCGCGGCGCGCGGCAAAAAAACCGTCCGGGAAGAAAAGCGCCCTGATTGGATGAAAGAAGAAGAAACCGGGAAGAAACAAGAACAGCCGGCTCTTTCCGCGCAGGATCTTGAAGAACAGAAGAAAAAAATGATGGAAGAAATGAAAAAACTGAAAAAATACTCTGCCTATTGAGACAGAGAAGCGGGGTGATATTGAATGGAACCGATCAGCCGATCCTTAGAAGGCGTGACGAAAAGACCTGACTTTCAAAAACGCCTGGAACGAATGCAGGAGCAAGTCATGGCCGACGAAGACGTCCAGGCTTTTTTGAAGGAACAGAAAGATGTAATCAATCAAAGCATGATTGACAGAGGGTTAAATAAACTGTACGAATTCGTTCAGCAAAGCAAACAGTGCGCCTTCTGCTCGAAAGACAGCCGGACGAACAGCCTGCTTGAAGGCTATCATCCGAAGCTTGTGATCAACGGGCGTTCCATCGATATTGAATATTACGAATGTCCGGAAAAGAGAAAGCTCGACCGCCAGAAAAGGCAAAAGTCCCTGATGAAGAGCATGTATATCCAGCAGGATCTTCTCGGCGCGACGTTTCAGCAGATCGACATTACCGATCCGAGCAGAGTCGGCATTTTCCAGCATGTGACGGATTTTCTGAAGAGCTATAATGAAACGGGAAAAGGCAAAGGGCTGTATCTGTACGGAAAATTCGGAATCGGAAAGACATTTATTTTAGCCGCCATTGCTAACGAACTGGCGGAAAAAGAGTATTCATCAATGATCGTATATGTTCCCGAATTTGTCAGAGAGCTGAAAAACTCGCTCCAGGATCAGTCGTTGGAGGCGAAACTGAATATGGTGAAAACGACGCCCGTACTGATGCTTGATGACATCGGAGCGGAGTCAATGACAAGCTGGGTCAGAGATGAGGTCATCGGCACCGTGCTTCAGCACAGAATGAGCCAGCAGCTTCCCACTTTCTTCTCGTCTAATTTCTCACCTGACGAGCTGAAGCATCATTTTACGTATTCACAGCGGGGAGAAAAGGAAGAAGTAAAAGCGGCAAGACTGATGGAGCGGATTTTATATTTGGCTTCGCCCGTCCGTCTTGACGGGGAAAACCGCCGCCGTTCATGATGCCGGCGTCCAATGGGAAGGATTTGAGGGAATGAGGAATAAGAAGGCTGTCACTTGGGCTGCGGCTGCGGCGGGAGCGGGCCTTTTGCTGTGGGCAAACCGCAAATATCTGAATCTGTCGCCTAAGGAGATACGGCTGTGGGTGTTATCGTTCGGTGTTTTTGCGCCGCTTGTGTTTATCGGAATTTCCATCGTCAGGCCTTTTGTGCTGTTTCCCGTATCAATCGTTTCCGTCGCCGGAGGATTGGCGTTCGGCCCGTTTTTCGGCACCGTGTATACGCTGGCGGGCTCAATGGGCGCTGCCGCCGCGTCTTTTTTTGCGGCGGGGCTGTTTGCCTTTAATGAGAAAAGCCGTCATGGAAAAATGGAAGCCATTCAAAAGCAGATGAAAACCAATGGCTTCTTTTATATTTTTATCCTGCGTATTCTGCCTGTTAACTTTGATGTGATCAGCTATGCCGCGGGCCTATCGAAAGTCAGGCCGATGACGTATTTTTTGGCGACCGCAGCGGGCATCATTCCGGGGACGATCGTCCTGAATGTGCTCGGCGCGAGCTTTATGTCCGGAAATGTGCTGACCGTACTCGGCGTGATCTGTCTTTACATCGTATTTTTATCGCTTCCCGTTATATTTAAAAAGAAGGTGCGCCATTTGTTCGGCGGTGAAAGCTAACCTTTACGTCTATTTTAAAAACATCCCCCATATACTTGTAACAGATGCCGTAAGGGGGGACAAATATGCTTGAAGTGATCTTTGAAGATGACCATGATACCGCCGCTTTTTTACATCTCATTCAGCAATCGGACGACCGGAGACATTTTATTGTCCGTGAAGGCATAAAAAAAGTCGGAATCGCAAGGTCTGAAACGGCTTTTTGCGTTCAGCGCTTTATTGAGCCGATACTTGTCAGGTTTTTTTTGGAATGCAAAGAAGACGAGCATATGCTTTCGCTTATTGAGGACGCATACTGCTTCACCGATCAGGATGAACAGCAGCAAATCCTTCAGCTTGCACACAGCATTATGGAAGGAGAGCTTGAGGATCATCCGTTCGAGCCGAAGAAAGAGCCGCGCACACAGTTTATTTCAGATGCGCTCCGGACGATTTCACTTGATGCGGGTGTTTTTTCCGTGCGTTCGTTTCAGACGTTCCGGCTCGGCAGGTATTATGAGCGGCTCAGAGAATACGCGGAGGCTGCGATAGATGAATACCGGATGGAACAGGAATATCAAAACTTTATCCAGTCTCTGAGAGATTATGTGACATCCAATCCGCCGCGGATGAAGAAAGTCCGCATCGTCCATGACAGGGCTTTTACGCTGTGGGAGCTGCGCTATGTGTCAGAACGGGAACAGAAAAAATACATAGACAGACGGTTTGTGCGGGAGCACCCGATGTATATAGATTCCCATCTCCTTGCGCCGCTGATCTCCATTGCGCCTGAGACGGTAGAACTGTATACGGACAAACCGGAGCATATGATGTCCAGAACGATTCAAAACGTGTTTCAGGAGAGGGTGCGCCTTTTTCCGCTGGGCGCGTTTGCAGCCGAGAAGACGGAAGGATAGCCGCACGGACGGCCTTGTGTAAGCGGCAGGGCTGTCTGTGCGAAATCAGACGGAAAACCGAGTTGCATTTTTCTCACAGACATTTTATAATACATAAAAGATTAATGATTGCTACACGTATTGATAAGGACATGAAGCATTGATACCGGCTTTATAAGAGAGGAGAGCCCAGGCTGAAAGCTTTCCAGCTATGGATCATTGTCTTTACCGCCTTTGAACTTCAGCTGTGAACGCCGGAAGAAGCGCCAGTAATAGCTGACGGGAACTCCCGTTACAGAGTTTAGAGCCGCAGGTGCCGAAACAATCGGCCGCGCGGAAAAAAGGGTGGAACCACGATTCCGTTTATTTAACCTCGTCCCTTTCATAGGGGGCGGGGTTTTTGATTTGCATAAAAAAAGGAGTGACGAAGATGTCAGATATGATCAACATCACATTTCCGGACGGAGCGGTAAAGGAATTTCCGAAAGGAACAACAACAGAAGATATCGCGGCATCCATCAGTCCGGGATTAAAGAAAAAGTCTTTAGCCGGAAAACTGAACGGACAGGAAATTGATTTAAGAACGCCGATTCAAGAGGATGGTGCCGTAGAAATCATAACAGAAGGCACAGAAGAAGGTTTGAACATCATGCGGCACAGCACGGCGCATTTATTGGCCCAGGCGATTAAACGCATTTATAAAGATGTGAAATTCGGAGTCGGCCCCGTCATTGAAAACGGGTTCTATTATGACATTGAAATGGAGCAGGCGCTGACGCCGGATGACCTTCCGAAGATTGAAAAAGAAATGAAACGCATCGTCGGTGAAAATCTGCCGATTATCCGAAAAGAAGTGAGCCGTGATGAAGCAAAAGCCATGTTTGCGGAAATCGGCGATAATCTGAAGCTTGAACTGCTGGATGCCATCCCTGAAGACGAAACGGTCTCCATTTATGAGCAGGGCGAATTTTTTGACCTGTGCCGCGGCGTGCACGTGCCGTCTACAGGCAAAATTAAAGAATTTAAGCTGCTGAGCCTTGCGGGCGCATACTGGCGCGGCGACAGCAAAAACCAAATGCTTCAGCGCATTTACGGCACGGCCTTCTTTAAAAAGGATGACTTGAAAGAGCATTTGCGGATGCTTGAAGAAGCGAAAGAGCGTGACCACCGAAAACTGGGCAAAGAATTAAAATTGTTCGCCAACTCTCAAAAAGTCGGACAAGGCCTGCCGCTCTGGCTGCCGAAAGGCGCAACCATCCGCCGCGTGATCGAGCGCTACATTGTGGATAAAGAGCTGAGCCTCGGTTATGAGCACGTCTATACGCCTGTTCTCGGAAGCAAAGAGCTGTACGAAACATCGGGCCACTGGGATCATTATCAGGATACGATGTTCCCGCCGATGGAAATGGACAATGAAACACTCGTGCTCCGTCCGATGAACTGTCCTCACCATATGATGATTTACAAACAGGACATTCACAGCTACCGCGAGCTTCCGATCCGCATCGCAGAGCTGGGAACGATGCATCGTTATGAAATGTCCGGGGCGCTTTCAGGTCTTCAGCGCGTACGCGGCATGACGTTAAATGACGCGCACATTTTCGTCCGCCCTGACCAGATTAAAGAAGAATTCATCCGCACGGTCCGTTTGATTCAAGACGTATACGAAGACTTCGGCCTGAGTGATTACACATTCCGCCTGTCTTACCGCGATCCTGAAGATACGGAAAAATATTTTGATGATGATGAGATGTGGAACAAAGCGCAGTCCATGCTGAAGGCGGCAATGGACGAAATCGGCCATGACTACTATGAAGCGGAAGGCGAAGCGGCGTTTTACGGCCCTAAGCTTGACGTACAGGTGAAAACGGCGATCGGCAAAGAAGAGACATTGTCAACTGTACAGCTTGACTTCCTTCTTCCGGAACGCTTTGATCTCACTTACGTCGGAGAAGACGGCAAACAGCACCGCCCTGTCGTTATTCACCGCGGTGTCGTGTCAACGATGGAGCGTTTCGTTGCTTTCTTAATCGAAGAGCACAAAGGCGCCCTTCCGACATGGCTTGCGCCGGTGCAGTTCCAAGTCATTCCTGTATCACCGTCCGTGCATCTTGATTATGCGAAAAAAGTGCAGGAGCGCCTGCAGCGTGAAGGCCTGCGTGTCGAGCTTGACAGCCGGGATGAGAAAATCGGCTATAAAATCCGTGAAGCGCAAATGCAAAAAATCCCGTACATGCTTGTGGTCGGTGACCAAGAAGCGGAAAACGGCGCGGTAAACGTCCGGAAATACGGCGAGCAGAAATCAGAAACCGTCTCATTGGACGATTTTGTGAAAAAGGCTGTAGCCGAAGCGAAAAAATAACCGGAAATACAAAAAACCCCGTTCATTCAGAATGGGGTTTTTTTGCGTATAAAATTATCTTTCTTTTTGTTTCTCTATAATCGCAAACAGCTCGTGAAGATCGCTGATCACGTAATCAGGCGCAATGTCCGTATCATTTTTCTTTTGCGTCCGGTTTACCCAGACTGTCGTAATACCTGCCCGTTTCGCTCCCAATATATCAGTATTGAGGTTATCTCCGACCATAATGGCGTCTTCTTTTTTCAGGTTCAGGAGGCCGAGGCAATGTTCGAATATGGAGGCGTCGGGTTTCCCTTTTCCGAAAGCGCCTGAGATGACGATTTCATTAAAATAAGGCGCGAGCTCAGGAACGCCGGCGAGTTTTTCTTTCTGCAGGCTGGGATCGCCGTTTGTCAGCAGAAGCAATTCATAAACACCTTTCAGCTTATCAAGCACCGCAAACGTTTCATCATACACGTACGGACGCTGTCTGCGTTCCGCCGCGAAAAACTCCGCCAAATATTCGCCGTAAGCCGCATCTTCTATACCGACGCTTTTTAAGCCGTTCGTCCAGGCGTTTCGTCTGTATTCCGGCGCTATCCGATTCAGCTGTTTAAATCCTTCGCTGACCGGCTCGGAAAAATTCGCCCATAATCCTTCAAACGGATTAATGCCGATCATGACCGTATAAGGATAGGTTTCGTATGACATATACAATTCCCGTGCCGCTTTCCGAACCGCCTCTTCAAATGTATGCGGGTCAAGGCCATATTTTTTTTCCGCTTGTAAACATGTTTCCCTGAATGTTGTTCTGACGCTTTTTTCATCCCATAACAGTGTATCGTCCAAATCAAAAAATACGGCTTTCATGATCTTCTCCTCTTTGTTATATTCTGAAACTCTCTGCCGCAAGGCTCCCGTTTATTCTACAATAGATATATAGACTGTGAAAGATTTGTTTTCAGATGATTTGAAAAAAACAGGCAGGTTTGTGTCAGATTCTGTCTCAGGCTCTAAAACGTGATAAAATAAAATTTGAAAGAACAGGTGAAAAGTATGCTGCATTTGATCATCATGATGCTGGAAAGAGTCGGAATTATCGTCATATTGGGGTTTGTTCTGGCTCATACCAGATTGTTCAGACAGGCGCTCCAGCAGCCTGAGAGCTATAAAGGCAAAGCGGTGCTGATTTCAATTTTCTCGCTGTTCAGTATCATCAGCAACTATACGGGAATAGAAATTCAGCGGAATACAATCATGAATAATGACTGGGTGTTTCAAATTAATCCGTCCGGTTCAATTGCCAATACAAGAATTATGGGCGTTGAAATCGGCGGACTCTTAGGCGGCCCGTATGTGGGGATCGGCGTCGGCATACTGGCCGGCCTGCATCGTTTATCACTCGGCGGCGCGACCGCAGTCAGCTGTGCCGTCTCATCCGTTTTAGCGGGCATTTTGTCCGGCTGGATCGGACGGTATTTCAGAAAACGCTATGCGATGCCGACACCGCGTGTGGCCGCGCTTGTCGGACTCGGAATGGAATCGCTGCAAATGCTGCTAATCCTCTTGATGGCCAAGCCGTTTTCTGATGCTTGGACGCTTGTGAGCATCATCGGCATCCCGATGATATTGGTAAACGGGTCAGGGACTTTTATTTTTCTTTCGATCATTCAGTCGATTATCCGGAAGGAAGAACGGGCGAGAGCCCTTGAAACCCACAGGGTGCTGATGATTGCAGACCAGACGCTTCCGTTTTTCCGCCAGGGGCTGAATGAAAGCTCATGCAAAAGCGTCGCCGCCATCATTCACAGGCAAACAGGAACGGACGCGGTATCGCTTACGGATAACGAAAAGATTTTGGCGCACGTCGGCGCGGGTGCCGACCATCATATTCCGTCTGAAAGCCTGATCACCGGATTGTCAAAACGTGTCATTAAAACGGGTCATATTATGAAAGCGACATCGAAGGAAGAAATTGAATGCACGCACGATCCCTGTCCGCTGCATGCGGCGATCGTATTGCCGCTGACGTCAAACGGCAAAACGATCGGGACGTTGAAAATGTACTTTAAAAGCCCGTCAGGTTTAAGCCGGGTTGAAGAAGAGCTTGCAGAAGGACTCGCCATGCTGTTTTCCACCCAGCTTGAACTCGGCGAGGCGGAACTGCAGAGCAAATTGCTGAAAGACGCAGAAATAAAGGCGCTTCAGGCACAGGTCAATCCGCATTTTCTGTTTAATGCGATCAATACGATTTCTGCTCTTTGCCGTACGGATGTGGAAAAAACCCGAAAGCTTCTGCTGCAGCTGAGCGTCTATTTCCGTTCCAATCTGCAGGGGGCAAGGCAGCTGCTCATCCCGCTTTCTAAAGAACTGAACCATCTGCAGGCGTATTTATCATTGGAGCAGGCCCGTTTTCCCGGGAAATATAAAATCAGTCTTGAAATCGAACGCGGTTTGGAGGACATCGAAATTCCTCCTTTTGTGCTGCAGATTCTCGTCGAAAATGCGCTCCGCCATGCATTTTCAAGAAAGCAGGACAGCTGTGCCGTCAATGTCAGCGTGGTATCCGCCGGTCAGTCGGTTTTAATGCGGGTTGGAGATAACGGGCGGGGAATTGATCCGGAATTGCTGTCCGTGCTCGGAAACCGTCCGCTGCCGTCTAAAGAAGGGACGGGAACCGCGCTTTACAATTTAAATCAACGGCTGATCGGGCTGTTCGGCCCCAAAGCAGCCCTGCGATTGGAAAGTGAGGCCGGCAAAGGTACGGACGTATCATTTGAGCTGCCTTTGAAACTGATGACTAAAGGAGAAGAACATGCTGAAGGTGTTAATCGTTGATGATGAAATGCTGGCAAGAGATGAATTAGCTTATTTGCTGAAACGGACGAATGAAGTAAGTGACATAAACGAAGCTGAAAATATTGAATCCGCTTTTGACAGTATGATGGATCAAAAACCGGATCTGCTGTTTTTGGACGTTGATTTGTCAGGAGAAAACGGATTTGACATTGCCAAACGGCTGAAAAACATGAAAAATCCGCCGGCCGTCGTTTTTGCGACGGCGTATGACCAATTTGCTTTAAAAGCCTTTGAAGTCGACGCGCTCGATTATTTAACGAAGCCTTTTGATGAAGAAAGAGTGCGCCAGACGATCAGAAAGTTTAAAAGAGTGAAGCGGGACAGGGCAGGAGCCGTCTCAGAGCAGCCGTCCGCAGCCGGAGCGCATAAACTGGCTGTATCAGCCGGTGAATCTATTGTCATTTTAGATACGAAGGACATTATTTTCGCCGGCATGGAGGACGGACACGTTTCCGTTAAAACGTTTGCCGCGTCTTATTCCGTTCATGAAACTTTGGCGGTCATTGAGAAAAAACTGCCTGATACGGGTTTCTTGAGAGTGCACCGCGCGTTCATCGTGAATACGGAGCATATTACGGAAATTCATCCGTGGTTTAATTCGACGTACAATCTTATCTTAAAAGACGGCTCTAAAATTCCCGTCAGCCGTACATACGCCAAGGACTTAAAAAAGCTGCTTCATATTATATGAGGCGGCTTTTGCATTTCAGCAGCCGTTTCTTGCATTTCAGAATGAATATTCAGCCGTTTGTTATGAAAGCGCTTTAAAAGGCCATTTTCTCTTTTATAATGAACCTAACAAAGAGAAAGAGGTGAAGAAAATGAGTGCGAAAAAAGTGTACGGATTTCTGACACAAGCATTTATTTTTGCCGTAATTATGCTCATATCTAATGGGATTGCAGCGATTGTCCCCATTCCTATACCCGCTTCCGTAGTAGGTTTGGTGTTATTATTTGTCCTCTTATGCCTGAAAGTGATTAAGCTTGAACAAGTAGAAACGCTGGGAACATCATTAACGTCACTCATCGGATTTTTATTTGTCCCGTCGGGCATCTCCGTGATGAATTCACTTGGCGTCATGCAGCAGTACGGCGTGCAGATCGCACTCGTCATCTTACTCGCTACCATCATTCTGTTAGGGGCGACGGGCCTTTTTTCTCAGCTGATCTTGTCTGTCAGCCAAAAACGTCAGAAGGCAGCTCCTGAAAAACAAACGGTGCGCCGTTCCAATCAGGAAAAAGAACTTGTGCAGCATTAGGAGGGAAATCGGATGAGTCCATATTTCGGTATTGTCGTTTCACTTGCGGCCTTTGGCATCGGCACGTATTTATTTAAAAAAACGAGAGGCTTTTTCCTCTTCACCCCGCTGTTTGTCGCGATGGTGCTTGGAATCCTTTTTCTGAAGCTCGGCGGTTTTTCATATGAAGATTATAAAAGCGGGGGAGACATTATTAAATTCTTCCTGGAGCCCGCGACGATCGCTTTTGCGATCCCTTTATACAAACAGCGTGACAAACTGAAAAAATACTGGTGGCAGATCATGTCTTCTATCATTGTCGGCTCTATCTGCTCAGTCACGATTGTCTATTTGATCGCAAAAGGCATTCATCTTGACGCGGCCGTTATGAAAAGCATGCTTCCGCAGGCGGCGACAACGGCAATTGCCCTTCCGCTGTCAAAAGGAATCGGAGGCATCACAGACATCACCGCTTTCGCCGTTATTTTCAACGCCGTTATCGTCTATGCTCTGGGCGCTCTATTCTTAAAATTGTTTAAAGTGAAACACCCAATCTCTAAGGGACTGGCTCTCGGCACATCCGGACACGCACTCGGTGTTGCGGTCGGTATTGAGATGGGGGAAGTAGAAGCGGCAATGGCAAGTATCGCGGTTGTCGTCGTAGGAGTGGTGACAGTGCTGGTCATTCCGGTATTCGTTCAGCTCATCGGAGGATAAACCCGGGTCATAGACCCGGGTTTTTTTATTGTGTTGGCACGTCCGCGGGCGGCAAAGAACGAAATTTCACATTTTTCCTTGCGCTCGCCCCGGCATCGTGTTAAAATGAAAAAGTTGATCCGGAGAAGTCATTCTTGACTAATGATCCGGTATTGTGTAGAATAGTTATTGAATTGAATATAAATCACAAGCAGAGGCACCCGCTTCTCACCTGATTGACACATTCATGTAGTTGGCAGGTTGACCGTACATTTTTATTTATGCAGATGTTCGTAGTGTGGGTGTGTTGTCATGCCCGCACTTTTTGTTTGCCTGCAGAATGCAGTCAACAAGCGTTGTGAATCAATTCGAAGAAACTATGGAGGTGGCTCATTATTAGCAAAGATCAATTGGTTAATGAGGGTATCCGTGCACGTGAAGTTCGTCTGATCGGACAAAATGGCGATCAGCTCGGCATCAAGTCCCGTCAGGAAGCACTTGAAATCGCCGGCCGCGCAAATCTTGACCTTGTGTTAGTTGCAGCAAATGCAAAACCGCCTGTCTGCCGCATCATGGACTACGGTAAGTTCAGATTCGAGCAGCAGAAAAAGGACAAAGAAGCACGCAAAAATCAAAAAATCATTAACTTAAAAGAAGTTAGATTAAGTCCGACGATCGATGAGCATGACTTTAACACGAAATTGCGCAATGCGATTAAATTCCTTGAAAAAGGCGATAAAGTGAAAGCTTCTATCCGCTTTAAAGGGCGCGCAATCACTCATAAAGAAATCGGCCAGCGCGTATTGGACCGTTTCTCTGAAGCATGTGCGGAAGTTGCGACAGTCGAAACAAAACCAAAAATGGACGGCCGCAGCATGTTCTTAATGCTCGCGCCGAAAAACGAAAAGCAATAAGGAGGAAATCCCATGCCAAAAATGAAAACTCACCGCGGATCTGCTAAACGTTTTAAAAAGACAGGTTCTGGGAAGTTAAAACGTTCTCATGCATACACAAGTCACTTATTCGCCAACAAATCCCAAAAGCAAAAGCGTAAGCTTCGCAAGGGTGCTATTGTGAGCGCAGGAGACTTCAAACGCATTAAACAACAGCTTGCCAACATCAAGTAATCGGACAAGGAACAATTAGGAGGGAAATCTAATGCCAAGAGTAAAAGGCGGAACTGTTACACGTAAGCGTCGTAAAAAGGTTCTTAAATTAGCAAAAGGTTATTTCGGTTCAAAACATACATTATACAAAGTAGCAAACCAGCAGGTCATGAAATCAGGAAACTATGCATTCCGTGACCGCCGTCAGAAAAAACGTGATTTCCGTAAGCTTTGGATCACTCGTATCAACGCTGCTGCACGTATGAACGGTCTTTCTTACAGCCGTTTAATGCACGGTCTTAAGCTTTCAGGCATCGAAGTAAACCGCAAAATGCTTGCTGATCTTGCTGTAAACGATCTTACTGCTTTCAATCAGCTTGCTGATGCTGCTAAAGCTCAGTTAGACAAGTAAGTTGAAAAAGCCGCTCTCTTTCCGGGAGCGGTTTTTTTACGTAAAGGGTGACAATCAATGGCTCTCTTCATTTACGCCGTATTGATAAACGGATACGGCTTTTGGATCATGGGCGCTGATAAAAGAAGAGCAAAGGCGCACAGGTGGAGAATATCAGAGAAACGAATATGGCTCACAGCCGCCATGTTCGGCTCACTCGGCGTATGGATCGGCATGCGCACCTTCAGGCATAAAACGAAACACAAATCCTTTTTATACGGGGTGCCGCTGCTTTTTCTCACTGAAGCCGCCCTTGTGCTGATGTATTTGGTGTATAAAGAATAAAAAGCAGGAGAGCTTATCGCTCGCCTGCTTTTTTCGCTTTTTTGATGGGCTGGTCCCAATCAATCTTGCAATTCGGGTACCGCTCCAATACCTTTTTTTCGACTTCTTCAAAATCACCTGCAGAAAAGCGGTTCAGCTTTTCCGGATTTTCGGTCCATACAAATATCGTATGAATAAACAGCGGATGATCTTTGGAAGGGATATGCTTTTCTCCTTCAAAGAGCACTCCTTTATAAGTAAGCTGGAGATTTTTTCGCGTGTTTTTCTGTTCGTCAATAAAATAAAAATTCTCTTTTGATTGCGCCAGTCTGAGCCTTCTTTTCGGGTTTGCGTAGAATTTGACGCCCATGTAAATAAAATAAATAAGAAGTGCAAGCAAGACAATCCTCAATACTGTAATGGCCATATGTGTGAAGGCACCTCCTCACCTTTGTCATGATCTGATGTAATACGAAAAACAAAACAAAAGGTTTCATTTTTTTAAAAGAAATAGATAAAAACATTTACCCGTTTTTCAGGCGAATTAATCGTATGCTTCAGCATTGGTTTTGTATAATAAGAAGGGTAGTGAAAAAAAGGAGGTTTATTGATGACAAAATTAGATGAAACGCTCACCATGCTGAAAGCGTTAACGGATGCAAAAGGGATACCGGGAAATGAGAGAGAAGTAAGACAAGTGATGAAATCATACATAGAACCATTTGCTGATGATGTCACAACAGACCGGCTGGGAAGCTTAATCGCCAAAAAAACCGGCAAAGAAAACGGTCCGAAAATCATGATCTCAGGGCATTTAGACGAAGTCGGTTTTATGGTGACGCAAATCACTGATAAAGGCTTTCTCCGCTTTCAAACCGTCGGCGGCTGGTGGTCTCAGGTCATGCTGGCCCAGCGCGTCACCGTCGTGACAAAAAAAGGGGACATCACGGGGATCATCGGTTCGAAACCGCCTCACATTCTGCCTCCTGACGCCAGAAAAAAAGCCGCCGATATTAAAGAGATGTTCATCGATATCGGGGCGTCCAGCCGTGAAGAAGCAATGGAATGGGGCGTTCTTCCGGGTGACCAGATTGTGCCGTATTTTGAATTTACAGTGATGAACAATGAAAAACATTTATTGGCGAAAGCATGGGACAACCGTATCGGCTGCGCCATTGCCATCGATGTATTAAAAAATCTGAAAAACAGCGATCACCCGAATGAAGTATACGGGGTCGGAACGGTTCAGGAAGAAGTCGGGCTTCGCGGGGCGAAAACAGCGGCACATACGATTCAGCCTGATATCGCGTTCGGTGTGGATGTCGGAATTGCCGGAGATACACCGGGAATTTCTGAAAAAGAGGCGCAAAGCAAAATCGGCGAAGGGCCGCAAATTATTCTGTATGACGCGTCAATGGTATCTCACAAAGGGCTGCGCGACCTTGTCGTGAACACGGCGGAAGAAGCGGGAATTCCGTATCAATTCGATTCCATTGCCGGAGGGGGCACGGATTCAGGTTCCATTCATTTAACCGCAAACGGAGTGCCGGCGCTGTCCATTACGATCGCGACGCGCTACATTCACACTCATGCCGCTATTTTGCATCGGGATGATTATGAGAATACGGTAAAATTGATCACAGAAGTGATTAAAAAATTAGACCGGGAAACGGTTGACCGTATTACTTATCAATAAAGATACGGAAGAATCTGCTTTTTTAAGCAGATTCTTTTTTTTGTCTGTACAAATATAAGCCATGCGTCTACAATAAGAGAAGACATAGAAAAATCTGACAACATGTTTTTGAAAGCGTTTTAAAAAAGGGGGAGGGTTTACAAATGAAAAACAGATTCAGACGCATGATCCGCTTTTCATGCGCAGCCGTTACAGCCGGTCTGCTGCTGATGTCTTCATCTCCGGCATCTGCCGCGTTTTGGGGGGCATCAAATGAATTGCTGCACGATCCGACAATGGCGAAGGAAGGAAACACGTGGTACGCTTTCGGAACCGGTTTGGAAGGGGAGAGGGGGCTTCGCGTCTTAAAGGCGGGCAGCGGCGGCGTATGGACCGTTCAGAAATCAATCTTTACTTCCCCGCTGTCATGGTGGGGCAATTATGTGCCGAATTACGGGCTGAATCAATGGGCCCCCGATGTTCAATATTTTAACGGAAAGTATTGGCTGTATTATGCCGTTTCTTCATTCGGCAAAAATACCTCCGCGATCGGTCTTGCATCATCTACAAGCCTCAGTTCGGGAAACTGGAAGGACGAAGGGCTCGTCATCCGTTCAACAAGCGCCGATAACTACAATGCAATTGATCCGGAGCTGACAATTGATAAAGACGGAAACCCTTGGCTTGCCTTCGGTTCTTTTTGGAGCGGCATTAAGCTGACAAAGCTTGATAAAAATACAATGAAACCGACGGGATCACTTTATTCCATCGCTGCCAGACCGAATAACGGCGGAGCTTTGGAAGCGCCGGCCATCACCTACCAGAACGGCTACTATTACTTAATGGTGTCGTTTGATAAATGCTGTTCAGGCGTGAATAGTACGTACAAAATTGCTTATGGAAGATCCAAAAGCATCACCGGACCATATCTCGATAAAAGCGGGAAAAGCATGTCAGAAGGCGGAGGGACGATTCTTGACTCCGGCAATGACCGCTGGAAAGGCCCGGGCGGTCAAGACATTGTGAACGGGAATATTTTAGTGCGTCATGCGTATGATGCCGAAAACAGCGGAATTCCGAAGATGCTCATCAATGATATCGATTGGAGTTCAGGCTGGCCTTCCTATTAATTGATCAGCCGGGCATGTGTGTCCGGCTTTTTTACTTGCAATAAAAGATTGACAGTTTGATTCCTCCTTAACTATAATAAAATTGTTCGTACAAATAAAAGGATAAAAGTTTTGTTGTTTATATTCGTACGTATATTTTTTAAAAATGCAAGCGCTTTATTTTGATAGGAAGGGGAAATGAATGTGCTTCAGAACAAAGAATATGAATTTTGGTTTGTAACGGGAAGCCAGCACTTATACGGAGAGGAAACGCTGCAGCTTGTCGATAAACACGCAAAGGGAATATGTGACGGCCTCAGCGGGGTGTCATCAAGATACAAGATCAGGCATAAACCGGTTGTCACGTCATCTGAAACGATCAGAGAGGTTTTGCGGGAAGCGCAGTATCAAGAAAACTGTGCCGGGGTCGTGACGTGGATGCATACATTTTCCCCTGCGAAAATGTGGATTGAAGGTCTTTCCGCTTTTCAAAAGCCGATGCTTCATCTGCATACCCAATATCACCGCGACATCCCGTGGGAAACGATTGATATGGACTTTATGAACAGCAACCAATCCGCTCACGGAGACCGGGAATACGGGTATATCCAGTCAAGAATGGGGCAGACGAGAAAAGTCATCGCAGGCTATTGGGATGATGAGGAAGTCAAACATGACATTTCGCAATGGATGAACACTGCTGCCGCTTGGAATGAAAGCAGGAATATTAAAGTAGCCCGGTTCGGCGACAATATGCGGAATGTGGCGGTTACTGACGGAGACAAAGTCGGCGCCCACATTCAATTCGGCTGGCAGGTTGACGGGTACGGAATCGGCGATCTTACCGAGGTGATGAACAACGTCACCGACGCAGAAATTGAGGCGCTTTATGAGGAATACGACAAATTGTATGTCATCAGCGGCGAAACAAAACGGGATGAAGCAAAAGTTGCTTCCATTAAAGAACAGGCGAAAATTGAACTCGGATTAACGGCCTTTCTCGAACGGGGCGGATATACAGCGTTTTCGACCTCCTTTGAAGTTTTGCACGGAATGAAGCAGCTTCCGGGTCTTGCCGTTCAGCGTCTCATGGAGAAAGGTTACGGATTTGCCGGCGAAGGCGATTGGAAAACGGCTGCCCTTGTGCGAATGATGAAAATAATGGCGGACGGAGAACAAACCTCCTTCATGGAAGATTATACGTACCATTTTGAACCGGGGCGTGCGATGATTCTCGGATCACATATGCTTGAAGTATGTCCGACGATCGCCCTTGATCAGCCGAAAATCGAAGTCCATCCTCTCTCAATCGGAGGGAAGGAAGATCCGGCCCGGTTGGTCTTTAACGGAATCGGCGGTTCAGCCATCATCGCCAGCATCATTGATATCGGCGGGCGATTCCGTCTCATTCTGAATGAAGCGGAAGGCAGGGAAATTGATCATGATATGCCGAATCTCCCTGTGGCGCGGGTGCTGTGGAAGCCGGAGCCATCGCTGAAAACAGCTGCAGAAGCATGGATTTTGGCGGGAGGCGCCCACCATACTTGTATGTCCTTCCGGCTTACGGCTGAACAGATGCTTGACTGGGCTGAGATGGCAGGCATTGAAAGCATCTTTATTTCCCGCAATACCGAAATACATGAGCTGAAAAAAGAGCTGAAATGGAATGACGTATTATACCGGCTGGGAGGGAATTGATATGGCGTATACGATTGGTGTTGATTTCGGCACATTGTCCGGCCGGGCGGTGCTTGTCAATGTCCGCACGGGCGAAGAAATCGCGTCTGCGGTAAAAGAATACACTCATGCCGTCATCGACCGCACGCTGCCGAAGACGGGTGAAAAACTCCCTCGGGACTGGGCGCTTCAGCATCCTGCCGATTATATCGAAGTTCTGGAAACGGCGATTCCGAACCTGCTTCAAGAGGCGGGCGCTGATCCAAAAGACGTGATCGGCATAGGAATTGACTTTACCGCCTGCACGATTTTGCCGATAGACGGTGCGGGGCAGCCGCTTTGTATGCTGCCGGAATTTGAACGGGAGCCCCACAGTTATGTGAAGCTGTGGAAGCATCATGCGGCTCAAAAACATGCAGACCGTTTGAACACGATTGCCGAAGACACAAAAGAAACATTCCTTAAAAGATACGGCGGTAAAATTTCTTCTGAATGGATGATCCCGAAAATCATGCAAATCGCGGAAGAAGCGCCGCATATATACAAGGCGGCAGATCGGATTGTGGAAGCGGCAGACTGGATCGTCTATCAATTGTGCGGTTCATTGAAGCGAAGCAACTGCACGGCCGGCTACAAAGCAATCTGGAATGAGGAGACGGGGTATCCGCCGGATCATTTTTTTGAAAAGCTCAACCCGTTAATGAAAACGATTACAAAAGATAAATTAAGCGGCACCATTTATTCAGTCGGGGAAAAGGCAGGAGGTTTGACCGAAAAAATGGCGGAGCTGACCGGGCTTCTGCCGGGGACGGCCGTTGCCGTCGCCAATGTCGACGCCCACGTGTCAGTGCCCGCGGTCGGTATTACAGAGCCGGGGAAAATGCTGATGATTATGGGAACGTCTACCTGCCATGTGCTGCTCGGCGAGGAAGAACATATCGTCCCCGGTATGTGCGGGGTCGTCAATAACGGCATCTTGCCCGGATATGCGGGATATGAAGCGGGACAGTCCTGTGTCGGCGACCACTTTGAATGGTTCGTCAAAACGTGCGTTCCGAGAGACTATGAGAAGGAAGCTGAGGATAAACACATAGACATTCACGAGCTGCTCAGCAAAAAAGCAGCTGAACTTGTTCCGGGGGAAAGCGGCCTTCTCGCGCTTGACTGGTGGAACGGAAACCGGTCAACCTTGGTGGACGCCGATTTGACGGGCATGATGCTCGGCATGACGCTGCACACGAAGCCGGAAGAAATCTACAGGGCATTGATTGAAGCGACGGCGTTCGGAACGAGGATGATTATCGAAACGTTTCGGGAAAACGGCGTTCCGGTCGAGGAGCTTTACGCAGCCGGAGGAATCGCCGAAAAAAATCCGTTTGTCATGCAGATTTATGCAGACGTCACAAATATGGACATTCAATTATCCGGGTCTCCGCAGGCGCCGGCACTGGGCTCCGCGATTTTCGGAGCGCTCGCCGCGGGACGGGAAAACGGGGGATACTCCAATATTGCTGAAGCATGTGCGCATATGGGGAAATTAAAAGACGGCTCTTATGTCCCGGATCGAAAAAGAGCTGAGATTTATGACAGCTTATATGCGGAATATAAAGAGCTCGTTCACTACTTCGGCAAAGAAAACAATGTCATGAAACGCCTGAAAGCCATTAAAAACCGTGATTTTGCGAAAGGGGGAAGCCGCCATGCTTGAAGCGTTAAAAGAAGAAGTGCTCGCTGCCAATCTGAAGCTTGAGGAACATAACCTTGTCACGTTTACATGGGGGAATGTCAGCGGCATTGACAGAGAGAGCGGGAGAATCGTCATTAAACCGAGCGGTGTCGATTACAGTGAGCTGACCGCTGACAAACTGGTCGTCCTGAATGAGGACGGAGACATTCTCGAAGGCTCGCTGAAACCGTCTTCTGACACGCCGACCCATCTTTATCTGTATAAAGCGTTTCCGTCTATCGGTGGAATCGTTCATACGCACTCCCGCTGGGCGACGAGCTGGGCACAGTCCGGAAGAGACATACCCGCTCTCGGAACGACTCACGCGGATTACTTTGAAAGCGCTATACCCTGCACGAGGGAAATGTATGAAGAAGAAATTGTGAAAGATTACGAATATCATACAGGCAAAGTCATAGCCGAAACTTTTCAAAACGAACCGTATGAACAAAACCCGGGTGTCCTCGTCCACAGCCACGGCCCGTTCTGCTGGGGAACGGACGCGCTGAATGCCCTGCATAACGCCGTTGTGCTCGAAACGGTAGCGGAAATGGCCTACCATTCTCTTATGCTGAACAAACAGCTCAGTCCGATCGACAGAGTGCTGCATGATAAGCATTTTTACAGAAAACACGGGGCGAATGCTTATTATGGCCAAACTTGACGCAGCCGGGTTTCTGATTGATTTAGACGGAACCGTATTCAGGGGGCGGGAGCTGATTGACGGCGCAAAAGAAGCCGTTCATACCCTTCAGTCACTGGGCAAAGCCGTTGTCTTTTTAAGCAACCGCGGCAATCTATCAAGAGCAATGTGCCGAAAGAAACTGCTGGGTGCCGGTATCCGCACGGATGAACGGAGCATCGTGCTGTCCTCCAGTGTGACGGCATCATTTTTAAAGAAGCATTATCCTTTGTCAAAGGCGTGGGTGTTAGGAGAAAAAGGGCTGACTGATGAACTCGCTTTAGCGGGTGTCGCCCTGGCGCAAAACCCGCAGGCGGCAGACTGGCTTGTCATCTCCCTGCATGAAACCGTCACCTATGAGGATCTGAATCTCGCTTTTAAGGCGGCTTCCTCCGGCGCGCGCATCATCGCCACGAACCGGGACCGCTCCTTTCCGAATGAAGGCGGCCATGCCATGGATGTCGCGGGAATGATCGGGGCCATTGAAGCATCCGCCGGAGCAAAAACGGAGCTTGTCATCGGCAAACCGTCTTGGCTGATGGCTGAGGCGGCATGTGAAGCGCTCGGACTTCCCTCTGAGGAATGCGCCATTATCGGAGACAGCCTCGAATCAGATATCGCAATGGGCAGCCTGTACGGGATGAAAAGCGTATTGGTTCTGACGGGGTCGGCCAAACTTGGGGAGCCCCGTCTATATGAACCTGACATCGTCCTTGATTCTATTAAAGACCTGACAGAATTAGCGAAGGAGGGAACCCTTTTATGAAACGTTCTCCTGAGGACATTCAATCCGAGTTTGACAAGGAAGGGGCCAGCCGCTCACCGATTCAAATAGAAGATATCGTGATCGGGGCGAATGCAAAAGAAGAGCTTCTCAGATTTCTGCAAAAAAAATGCTGGAATCATCCGGTCATCGTCTGTGACCGGAACACGTACGAGGCGGCGGGGCGTCTGCTTGCGGACGAATTGAGGGCAGGCGGGATCAAAGCGTCAAAAGTCATTATTCCGGAGCATGAAGCCGGGGCCGCCGCGGCTGATGAGAGGACATTGGTCTATACGCTGATCAATCTCGCGGAAGAGACGGATGTCATCATTGCGGCCGGTGCAGGAACGATTCACGACATTACGCGGTTTGCCGCCTGCCAGCGCGGATTGCCGTTTATCTCATTCCCCACCGCTCCGTCAGTCGACGGTTTTACGTCGGCGGGAGCGCCGCTCATATTAAACGGAATCAAAACGACGATTCAAACGAAAGCGCCGATCGCCTTATTTGCGGATACGAATGTATTAAAAGAAGCGCCCCGTTCAATGACAGCCGCGGGCTTCGGAGACATGCTCGGAAAAATAACATCGCTGGCAGATTGGGAGATTTCCCGCAGGCTTGCGGGTGAGCCGTACTCAGAAGCCGGGGCGAAGCTTGTGAAAGACGCGCTTTGGCAGTGCATTGATCACCGCGCTGCCATTGCCATGGGAACGGAGGCCGGCATTCAGATGCTGATGGAAGCGCTGATCGTTTCGGGTCTTGTCATGCTTGCGCTTGACCACTCCCGCCCCGCCTCAGGAGGAGAACATCACATCTCGCATTGGATTGAGATGGAAATGCTGAAGGCAAAACAGCCTCCGATTCTCCATGGTGCGAAGGTCGGCTGTGCGTGCGCGGTGCTGAGTGATATTTACAAAGAACTGGCTTGTCACGAAAAGCTTGCTGAACTGCCGCCGCACTTTCGCGAGGCGATTCAATCTGCATATGAAGGGCTTCCCGACGGCAAGACAATTGCCGGGTGGCTCGCATCTGCGGGAGGTCCCGCCTGTTTCGATGAGATCGGTGTAAAACAGGACCTTGTCAGCGATGCGCTTAAGCATGCGCACACACTGAGAGACCGTTATACCGGTTTAACCATCATAAATGAAAATGCAGCGCTCTTTGCACATCATTTGCATCAATAGCCGCACAGCCTAAAGTGGAAGGGGTAATGACATGAAAAAAACGACCGCTGTATGTTTGGTGCTGATGATGCTCTTCTTGTTTACCGCCGGCTGTTCACAAAAACGGACTGCCGGCCGGCCGGGAGAAACAGAGCTGACGTTTTGGACGTTTAACGGTCTGCACGAACAGTTTTATCAGGAAATGGTCAAAGAATGGAATCAGAAATATCCGGATCGCAAAATCAAGCTGAATACCGTTGTTTATCCTTATGGACAAATGCATGATAATTTATCGGTTTCGCTGATCGCGGGTGAGGGGCTTCCCGATATAGCCGACGTGGAATTAAGCCGGTTCTCGAACTTTCTGAAGGGGAAGGATATCCCGCTTGCCGATCTGACGCCGCTGATTGAACAAGACCGCGATAAGTTTGTGGAAGCGCGTCTGGCCTTATACAGCAAAAACGGAAAATTGTACGGCCTTGATACACATGTGGGGACGACCGTCATGTTTTACAACATGGATATCATGAAAAAAGCGGGCGTTGATCCCGCCTCCATTAAAACATGGGAAGATTACCGGCGGGCAGGGAAAAAAGTGCGTGAAGCCGCTGGGAAACCGATGGGAACGGTTGAAACAAACGACTCCGCCACATTTCTATCCATGATTTCGCAGCAAGGGTCAGGCTACTACAGCAAAAACGGAAAATTGATTCTGAACAGCAAGACGAATACAGACACACTGAATTATGTAAAGGACATGGTAAATGATAAAACCCTTCTGCCGGCTCCCGGCGGCGGCCATCACAGCGAAGAATACTACGGTTTTATGAATCAGGGCGGGGCAGCCTCAGTGCTGATGCCCATTTGGTACATGGGACGGTTTATCGATTATATGCCTGATTTAAAAGGAAAAATGGCGATTTACCCTATGCCGGCCTGGAAAGAAGGCGGTGACAGATCAGCGGGTTTAGGCGGAACAGCCACCGTCGTGCCGAAGCAGGCTGAACATCTGAAGCTCGCGAAAGAATTTCTCGGTTTTGCGAAAGGTTCGAAGGAAGGGAATATAAAGCTTTGGACGGTGCTCGGCTTTGACCCGCTCCGCTGGGACGTGTGGGATTCAAAAGAATTGAAGGAGAAAAACAAGTACACGGATTTCTTCCGGAACGGTACGTCAATTTTTTCCTCGCTCCTTGAAATAAAAGATGAGATCAATCCGATTTATCTGTATGAAGACTTCTCTAAAGCGGCTGATCTCGTTGTCAGACAAGTGCTGTTCGATGCGCTGAAGACGCAGGAAAAAACACCTAAGGAAGCCTTGGACGAGGCGGCAGAGCAATTAGAGAAATAGGAGAAGCCGTCCTATTTAACAGTGAAAGCGGGGGAGCTTTTATGAGACCTGTAAAGACAGAGACAGCGCAAACCGTTTCTGCAGTCCGGAAGAAGCCGCGCCGGCGCAATGTGCTGTATTCAAAAAAAGCGGCGCCTTATCTTTTTACGGCGCCATTTATCATTTCGTTTCTCGTTTTCTTTTTGTATCCGATTATCAGCGTGTTTATCATGAGCTTTCAACGGATACTGCCGGGAGAAATTACATTTGTCGGGTTTTCCAATTATACCGCTCTTCTTAATCCAACCTTTTATACGGCATTATTTAACACATTGGAATATACCTTCTGGACGCTGATCGTGCTGATTCCGGTGCCGCTTCTTTTGGCGGTGATTCTGAATTCGAAGCTCGTCAGGTTCAGAAATGTGTTTAAATCGGCTCTGTTTGTACCGGCTTTAACATCGACGATCGTAGCGGGGATTATTTTCCGTCTGATGTTCGGAGAAATGAATACGTCGCTTGCAAACGAGCTGATGATGAAGCTTGGCGCATCACCCCAAAACTGGCTCAACAACAAAGGTACCGGCATGTTTTTAATGGTACTGCTTGCGTCATGGAGGTGGATGGGGATTAACATTCTTTACTTTCTGGCGGGATTGCAAAACGTGCCGAAAGAATTGTATGAAGCGGCTGAAATTGACGGGGCGAGTACGTGGAAAAAGTTCCGGCATATTACCCTTCCATTTTTAAAGCCGGTGTCCGTTTATGTGTTAACGATCAGTATTATCGGCGGTTTCAGAATGTTTGAGGAAAGCTATGTGCTTTGGCAGAATAATTCCCCGGGCAATATCGGCCTCACGCTTGTCGGTTATTTATATCAGCAGGGGCTTGCATACAACGAAATGGGGTACGGGGCCGCAATCGGAATTGTCCTTTTGCTTGTCATCTTACTAGTCAGTCTTGTTTCACTGAAACTGTCCGGTTCGTTTAAAGGGGAGGGATAAGCGGTGCGTAACAATCACATGTTTTCCGTGTACAGAGTCGCGTTTACCTTGTTTTTTATCATGCTGAGCCTGTTGTATATCTTTCCGATGATCTGCCTATTGCTCGGTTCTTTAAAGCCGTCATCTGAGCTGATGCGCATCGGGCTGAATCTGCGCCTTGATCCGGATGTGATGAGCCTTGATAACTACACCTATTTGTTCAACGGGGGGAGCATTTATTTCAAATGGTTTTTTAACAGCCTGCTTCTCGGCGTTCTCACCACGGTTCTCACGCTGTTTTTTTCCTCTTTGATCGGCTACGGACTCGGTGTCTACGAATTTAAAGGCAGAAATATTATTTTCGTTCTTGTGCTGATCATTATGATGGTGCCTCTTGAAGTGATGATGCTCCCGTTGTTCAAATTGACGGTGGGTCTTCATTTGATCGATTCTTATACGGGAGTGATTCTGCCGTTTATTGTGTCACCTGTCGCCGTGTTCTTTTTCCGGCAATATGCGCTCGGACTTCCGAAGGATCTGCTTGATTCAGCGAGAATGGACGGCTGCACCGAATTCGGCATTTTTTTCAGAATTATGGCGCCGCTCATGAAACCGGCATTCGGGGCAATGATCATTCTTCAATCTTTAAACAGCTGGAATAACTTTTTATGGCCGCTGATCGTGCTTCGGTCGAAAGAAATGTTTACGCTTCCAATCGGACTTTCAGGGCTGCTGAGTCCGTACGGCAACAACTATGACATGCTGATTTCCGGGTCCGTTTTTGCGATACTGCCGGTGATCATCATATTCTTGTTTTTCCAAAAATACTTCATTTCCGGACTCACAGTAGGCGGAGTGAAGGGATAGAGAGAGGGAGGAAATATAATGAAAAAAGCGGGGATTACAGCAGATAAAGAATATATCATCGGTGAAGTGGACAAACGGATGTACGGATCATTTATAGAACATATGGGCCGGGCGGTGTATGAAGGCATTTATGAGCCCGGACACCCGAAAGCCGACAAGGACGGCTTCAGAACAGACGTGCAGGAGTTAATCAAGGAATTGCAAGTGCCGTTCATCCGCTATCCGGGAGGGAATTTTCTCTCGGGCTACAATTGGGAAGACGGCGTCGGGCCGGTGAAGGACCGCCCGCGGAGGCTAGATTTGGCATGGCAGGCGACAGAAACGAACGAAGTAGGGACGAATGAATTTTTAACGTGGGCGAAAAAAGTGAACGCCGAAGTGAATATGGCGGTCAATCTCGGGACGAGAGGGATCGATGCCGCCCGGAACCTCGTCGAATACTGCAACCATCCTGAAGGGTCATACTGGAGCGACTTACGAAAATCGCACGGATATGAAAAACCTTACGGCATCAAAACATGGTGCTTAGGAAATGAGATGGACGGCCCTTGGCAGATCGGTCATAAAACGGCGCATGAATACGGACGGCTCGCCGCTGAAACGGCAAAGGTGATGAAATGGACGGACCCGACGATCGAATTGGTGGCTTGCGGAAGCTCAAACAGCGGCATGCCGTCCTTCATTGAGTGGGAGGCCGAGGTGCTTGAGCATACGTATGAGCATGTGGATTACATCTCACTGCATACGTATTACGGCAACCATGAAAATGATCTTGAGAACTATTTGGCGAAGTCGATGGATTTAGACCATTTTATTAAATCCGTCACAGCCGTATGTGATTATATGAAAGCGAAAAAACGCAGCAAAAAAACGATTCACCTTTCTTTAGATGAATGGAATGTGTGGTATCACTCAAATGAAGCGGATAAAAAAGTGGAGCCATGGATTACGGCCCGGCCGATTCTCGAAGACATCTACAATTTTGAAGATGCGCTGTTGATCGGTTCACTGCTGATTACGATGCTGCAGCATGCGGACAGACTAAAGATCGCCTGTCTCGCCCAGCTTGTCAACGTAATTGCGCCTATTATGACTGAAAAGGGCGGAGAAGCATGGAGACAGCCGATCTTTTACCCTTACATGCACGCCTCTGTCTACGGGAGAGGGACTTCAATGAAGCTGCTGATCACCTCCCCGAAATACGACTCAGCGGATTTTACGGATGTGCCGTATGTTGATGCCGCGGCCGTTTACCATGAAGAGGATGAAGCACTGACCATTTTTGCCGTCAACAAAAGCAAGGAACTGATGGAAACGGAGATCAAACTGAGAGGGTTTGAAGATTACCGCATCATTGAGCATATCGTGCTGGAGCATCAGGATATGAAAGCGACCAATCAAAAAAACAGAAATGAAGTCACGCCTCACTCCAACGGGACGTCTTCCGCAAACGCCGAAGGAATAACGGCTCATTTTAAGCCGCTGTCCTGGAATGTCATCCGTTTATCAGGAAAATAGCGTTCCGAAAAGCCGGGCTGCGCCGCCGGCTTTTTTTTACGCAAAAATCATCTACTGTTATCTGATAATTGTGATAATATTTAGAAAAAGAGAAAAGGGGCTGGGATTAAATGAATGCGATTACAATCGTCATAGCGTCTATATGTATTCTGGCGATCGCCTATCGGCTTTACGGTACCTTTATGATGGTCAAAGTATTAAAAATCAATGATCAGACACCGACTCCGGCCCATGTGCTTGAGGATGGGAAAGATTATGTGCCGACGAATAAGTGGGTGTCATTCGGCCACCACTTCGCGGCAATCGCCGCTGCCGGCCCGCTTGTCGGACCGATTCTGGCAGCTCAGTTCGGCTATCTGCCCGGGCTTTTATGGCTGTTAATCGGGGCGGTGATCGGAGGAGCCGTGCACGATATTGTCGTATTGTTTGCATCAATGCGGAAAAACGGGAAAACGCTTTCTGAAGTCGCCAAAGAAGAGCTTGGCCCGGTGGCGGGCTTTTGCACGGGTCTTTCCATGCTGTTTATCATTACGATCACGATGGCGGGGCTGTCCATGGTTGTGCTGCACGCGCTTGAGAAAAACCCGTGGGGAACGTTTGCGGTGGGGATTACGATTCCGATCGCGATGGGGGTCGGCGTCTACTATAAAAAAACGGGCAATCTCAAACTCGCATCAACTGTCGGGTTTCTTTTGTTAATGGCCGGTGTTGTCATCGGGCCGCGGCTGCAGACAACGGCTCTCGGGGACATGCTGACACTGGATGCGAAAACGCTTGCAGTGGCGCTTCCTGTTTATGCGTTTTTCGCCGCGGCGCTTCCGGTTTGGCTTTTGCTGGCTCCGCGTGACTATTTAAGCAGTTTTATGAAAATCGGGGTTTTTGCCGCTTTGATCGCAGGCGTCTTTTTCGTCAATCCCGCCATTAAATTTCCGGCCGTAACGGAGTTTATTCACGGCGGAGGGCCGGTGATCGCGGGTCCTGTCTGGCCGTTTATTTCAATAACGATTGCCTGCGGCGCCATTTCGGGCTTTCATGCATTTGTCGGTTCCGGCACAACGCCGAAAATGCTGGATAAATGGAGTGATATAAAGCCGGTTGCTTTCGGAGCAATGCTTGTGGAATGTCTCGTTGGAATTATGGCGCTCATTGCAGCTGCCGCTCTTGAGCCCGCCGACTATTTTGCTATAAACAGCACGCCTGAAATATTCCGCACCCTCGGGATGAATGTCGTCCATCTGCCTGAATTGAGTAAAGAAATCGGGCTCAGTCTGGAAGGAAGAACGGGCGGCGCTGTTACGCTTGCCGTCGGAATGACGTATATCTTTACGGAGATTCCGTTTTTCAGTCATTTGGCTTCATACTTTTTTCAATTCGTCATTATGTTTGAAGCGGTGTTTATTTTAACGGCGATTGATGCGGGAACCCGTGTCGCCCGGTACTTGATTCAAGAGTTTTTCGGAGAGGTCTATAAGCCGCTGAAAAAAACAGACTGGCTGCCGGGCTCGATTTTCTCAAGCGCGCTCGCCTGCCTGCTGTGGGGCTATCTTCTGTATTCGGGCGACATCAGCTCCATTTGGGCGCTGTTCGGCGTATCCAATCAGCTTATGGCGTCTGTCGGCTTAATTATCGGTGCGACCGTCGTATTAAAAATAGCCGATAAGCGGCGCTATATGCTGACATGCCTGATTCCTCTCGCTTATTTGTACGTGACCGTCAACTATGCGGGTTATTGGATGGTGCGGTATGTGTATTTGAACCCCGAAGCGGCGGGATACAACGTGCTGAATGGCGTTTTATCCATTATCATGCTCATTCTCGGGCTTGTGATTATCATTGCGGCTGTGAAAAAATGGGCGAATGTATGGCGTGATCCGAGTGCCAGACTGGAAGCTTCAATACCCGGATAAATCCGCGGCCGTCCGAACATTGCAGCATCATAAAAAAGCAGAGAGCCGATCGGTCTCTCTGCTTTCATCTTATGACAAATCCGCCGCTTCCAAAAGGTAATCCGCCAAATGAACCGCGCGGACACGGCCTGTTAATCCTTCGCGTAAAATGCCGAGCTGCATTTGCAGAAGGCATCCGGGATTGGCTGTCACGATGACGGCCGCCTCCGTTTTTCCGGCGGCTTTCATCTTACTGTCTAATATTTTCATAGACATCTCTGACTCTGTTATATTATAAATTCCCGCCGACCCGCAGCAGCTGTCGGCCTTTTCCATTTCTCTGTACTCAGCCCCTTTAATGCTTTTCAAAAGCGTGCGCGGTTCCTCTGACGTATGCATCACATTGCGGAGATGGCAGGAGTCCTGATATGTGACGATATGAGGAGACTGCGCCCGCAGGTTTTTTTGATGGAACTTCAGATCAACCAGTACGGATGAAAAGTCTTTGAGCTTCCGGGCGAATTGTTCGGCACGTTCCGCCCATCCAGGTTCATCTTTCAGTAAATGCGGATATTCCTGAAGAAAGGCGCCGCATCCGCCGGCGTTTGTAATGATATAATCAGCGTCAAGCGCCTCAAAAGCCGCGATATTCCGCTTGGCCAGTTCTTTTCCCATCTCTTTTTCTCCGCTGTGCCCGTGAAGCGCGCCGCAGCACGCCTGGCCGTCCGGAACCGCGATTTCACACCCGGCCGCCTGTAAAAGCGCCGTTGTCGCATGATTTGTCGCTAAAAACATCGTATCCATTAAGCAGCCCGAGAAAAAAGCGGCCCGTTTTTGGACGGGACCCGCGGCAGGAAGAAAACGCGGCCTTTCCTTCATGTCTTTCCGTTTCGGGGCGGGCGGGAGCACTTGTTCCATTGTGCGCAGATGTTCAGGCAAAACGCGCAGCATACCGGTTTTTCTGACGGCGGTCTGCAGTCCCGATCTTTGGTATATTCCGAGAAGATTCACGGCTGTCTGCATGCGGTTTTGGTGAGGGAAAAGCCCGGTGAAGGCGGCTTTCCGCAAGAGGCGCACGCCCGGCTTATGTTTTTTATTTTGATGAATGATATCCCTCGCTTCTTCAAGCAGCTGTCCGTAATTGACCCCTGCCGGACAAACGGGCTCGCATGCACGGCATCCGAGACACAGCGAAAGTGAGCGCTCGACATCTTCATCCGGCTCGATCAGTCCGTCAGTGACGGCTTTCATCAGGGCGATCCGGCCGCGCGGCGAATGGGATTCTTGAAATCCCGATTCGATATAGGTCGGACAGGAAGGAAGGCAGAAGCCGCAGCGCATACAGTTCAGCAATTCACCTTCATCCATGCGGTTTTTGAATTCTGTTTGAATTTGTTGCTGCTCTTTAGCCGTTGTCATTTCATCACCACCACGCGTTTCCTTGATGAATTGGCGAATATTTTTCCCGGATTCAGCAGATTTTGGGGATCAAGCGCTTGTTTGATCGCTTTCATGGCGGTGATGCCTTCTGTTTTCAGCTTCATTTCTAAATACGGCGCTTTTACGATGCCGACCCCGTGTTCACCCGTTATCGTCCCGCCCAGCTCAATCGCTTTTTCAAAAATGGCGGCAAAAGCTTTTTCGACACGTTCCATCTCCTCTGTATTTCGGATATCGGTGGTGCACGTCGGATGGAGGTTGCCGTCTCCGGCATGGCCGAATGTGCAGATGGACAGGCCGTATGTTTCTGCAATCTCGTTAATGGCTTTGACCATGCTGGCAATTTGTGATCTCGGCACGGTCGCATCTTCCAGAATCGTTGTCGGTTTCAGCCGGGCAAGGGCTGATAATGCGGACCGTCTGGCCTCTGTAAGCGCGAATGCCTCTTCCTCGGTTTCAGCCGTTTGGACGGATACGGCGGCTCCGTTTTTACAAATCGCTTCGATTTTTTCCATATCTCGTCTGACCGTGTCGATGTCACCGTCCTGTTCGATCAGCAGCACCGCTTTTGCGTCGGTCGGAAGCCCGATCTTGGCGTAATCTTCAATGACCTGCAGTGTCGGCTGATCCAGAAATTCGAGTGTCGCCGGAATGATTTTTTCAGCGATGATGGCAGAAACCGATTCCGCAGCCGCTTCAATATGTTCATAGAGTGCAAGCAGCGTTTTTTTCGTTTCCGGCTTCGGAACCAGCTTTAAAGTCGCTTCCGTCACAACGCCGAGCGTCCCTTCTGATCCGACGAAAAGCCGGGTCAGATCATAACCGGCGACATCCTTTGTCAGCTTTCCTCCTGTGCGGATGATATCGCCTGAAGCCAATACGGCTTCAAGGCCGAGGACATAATCCCGGGTGACGCCGTACTTCAAACCGCGCAGCCCGCCGGAATTTTCATTAATATTCCCGCCGATTGTCGATATTTTCATGCTGCTCGGATCAGGCGGATAAAATAAACCTTTTTGTTCAACCGCACGGATCATATCTTGCGTAATCACGCCCGGCTGGACGGTTGCCGTCAAATTTTCTTCATCGATTTCTAGAATGCGGTTCATATGTTTGAATAAAAGCACAAGCCCGCCTTCAGACGGACATGTGCCGCCGCACAAGTTTGTGCCTGAACCCCTCGGCACGATCGGAATGTCATGCCTGCTGCAAATCGTTAATATACGGGACACGTCATTCGCACTGCGGGGGGCGATTACCGCATCCGGCATGGCTTGCAGCTGAGGAGCCGCATCATAAGAATACACAAGACGGCCCGCCGCCGAATCATCATAATTCTCCTTCCCGACCGTCCGGATGAACGCTTCTTTTGCCTCTCGTGAAATCATGTTCTCCCAACCTCCCTGATAAGAAAAGCTTTTTCATTTAATTGTAAAGAAAAACGATTCCGTACACTATGGAGAAACATATGAAAAATGTTGATATGATTACGTGCTTTTTGTATGTTGATCTAAAAAGCGCAGCGCCAAATAAAAAGCCGCTATGTCTTCGGGGCGGTCCAGCTTCATATTTGTCAGTGATTCCAGTTTGGAAAGACGGTAGCGCAATGTGTTGATATGAATATGCATGTCGTCGGCGGTGCGCTTTAACGATAATTGCCGGTCGAAAAAGGCGCGCAGCGTATCCAGAAGTTCTTCCCGGCCGAGTACATGCTCGAGAACCCGCCGTGAAAATTCCGACCTCGTGCGGGGTGTGATATCGGCAAGACACATATCCAGTTTTAAATCTTCTTCAAAGACGGCCTGCTTGTCACCGATTCCGGCTGAAAGTGCTTTATCTGCCTGTTCGTATGATTCCGTGAGGCGCTCTCCCGGAACGATCCGTCCGATGCCGGCGGTGACAGGCTGCCCAAAAACGGCGCCGATCTTTTTAATGAGCTGTGTTTTGGAACCCGAATTTGCTTCATGATTAATGAGAATGCGTTCATTTCCCCAGCGGACAAACAGGTCTTCAGGGCATTCGTACTGCCAGAGCCGCCCGAGCTCCTCCGCTTTATATTGCTCATAACGGCCTTGAATGAGTATGATCCGGCGGTATGCGTGAAGGTCTGCGCCGATGAGCTTTGCTTTTTCTAAAAAGCCCGGAGACCATTCTTTCAGCTGCAGCCAATCAACCATAAAGGATTCAAGCATTCTCGCTCGCCACTGCGCTTCTTCCATATGGCGCGTTTCTTTAATAAACAGCTCCGTCATTTTTCTGAGCAATTCTCCGAAAGGCAGGATATCGTCAGGGTCTCCTGTCAGGCCGAATACTCCGATCACTTCATGGCCTGAAAAAACGGGGAGATTCAGTCCTGCTTTTACGCCCTCGAGCCGTTTTTCATCTTCTTTCGTAATGATGACATTCCGTTTTTCGCGCGCGCAGATCAGTGCGCCTTCATGAAACCATCCGGCGCGCGCCTCGTTGGTGCCCGCGATGATCATCCCTTTTGTATCGGCAATAATCACTTCGCGGCTGTACATATGTTTGACTTCGGCAATCAATTTCTTTGCCAGTTCCGGCTGTAACTGCATGGCGATCCCCCTCGCCATTATTATACAAAAAAAACCGGGTGTCCCATCACCCGGTTCATGCTTATTGCGCAGGTTTTAATCCGCCTTCAAGTGTTTTGAGCATTTCATTTTTTTCTGAGTCTGACGCATGCTGCCAAAGAACTTCGAATAAGACGCCGAGGCCCGGAAGCATTTTTTCTTCACCGCTTTGGATGGCGTCAACGATCGTATGCTCCAGCTGATCCTGGTTATTGCCGGTTACATTGGCAATAACGGCGTTGCGTAAATTAAGATCCATTACAACCGCTCCTTTTTCTGAATGTGATACGCATATTCTTACCGCGCACGCGGTTTATTATGTGCTGTTCTTAAGATATAATAACAACATGCATGAAAAAAGGAGAGCACAGACATAAAGTGAAACGAATCGACTCTGCAAAAAACCAAAAAGTGAAGGACTGGAAAAAACTTCACACAAAAAAAGAGAGACTTAAAACGAATACATTTCTGATAGAAGGAGAGCATCTGGCAGAAGAAGCGCTCAAATCAAAGGGAACGGTAAAAGAAATTCTCGTAAACGATGAGAGCGCCATCCCGGCCGATCTGGACATGAGCATTCCGTGCTACGTGCTGAGCGAAGACGCGTTTTCAGCCGTGACGGAAACAGAAACGCCGCAGCGGATCGCCGCGGTCTGCCATATGCCGGATAGGCAGCCTGATCAGCTGAAGCGGCTGCTTCTGATTGATGCCGTGCAGGATCCGGGGAATTTAGGAACAATGATCAGAACGGCAGATGCGGCGGGAATCGACGCCGTTGTCCTTGGTGAGGGAACAGCAGACCCGTACAATGGAAAAACGCTGCGTTCAGCACAAGGTTCTCATTTTCATATTCCCATTTTGAAACGTCCGCTTGATGAGTTTACCGCTGAGCTGAAATCACAAGGCGTCGCGATCTACGGCACGGCGCTTGAAAACGGTGCGGCTTATCAAAGTGTGAAGCCTGAAGAATCGTTCGCGTTAATCGTCGGGAACGAGGGGGCGGGAGTGGACGCCGGCCTTCTGCAAAAAACCGATCTCAACCTGTACGTTCCGCTGTACGGACAGGCGGAATCGCTGAATGTGGCGGTAGCGGCCGCCATCCTCGTTTATCATCTCAGAGGATAGGTTGCGAAAAGCCTTGGATTTCACTATAATAGATAGCAATAATGTAAAAACCGTGACAGAGGACGTCAATTTTTGCACACACTGCCTTCCAGGGAGAAAATGCCGCTGACTGAGAGCATTTTTATCGCAGCACAAAAATTGATTTTCACCTCTCGAGTTGTCACCGGGACCGCGCCAAACGCGCGTAAAGGTGAACCGGAACGATCGTTTCCGTTATGTCAATGAAGCTGTCGGCAGATGAAGTCTGCCTTAAAAAGGGTGGTACCGCGGCCACAACTCGTCCCTTCTCTCAAGGGGCGGGTTTTTTTGTTTTCTGAAAAAGGCATAGAACGGTTTGGTTTACATAAAAGGAGGATGCATGATGGAAGAGAAGCTTAAACAGCTCGAACTGGAAGCTGCAGAAAAAGTAGAAGCGGCGGGTTCATTAAAAGAAGTTAACGACATTCGGGTGCAATATCTCGGAAAAAAAGGGCCGATTACAGAAGTTCTCCGCGGCATGGGCAAACTGTCCGCCGAAGAGCGCCCGAAAATGGGAGCGCTCGCCAATGAAGTGAGAGAGCGCATTGCAGCAGCCATTATGGCGAAAAATGAACAGCTTGAACAAGAAGAGATGAATAAAAAACTCAGCAGCCAGACGATTGACGTCACGTTGCCGGGCAGTCAGGTAAACATCGGCGGACGCCATCCGCTGACGGTCGTTATTGAAGAAATTGAAGATTTATTTATCGGCATGGGATATACCGTCGAAGAAGGCCCTGAAGTGGAAACGGATTATTACAACTTTGAGGCGCTGAACCTGCCGAAGGAACATCCTGCCCGCGACATGCAGGACAGCTTTTACATTACAGAAGAAATGCTGATGAGAACGCAGACGTCACCGGTGCAGACGCGCACGATGGAAAAGCATAAAGGAAAAGGCCCTGTCAAAATCATTTGTCCCGGTAAAGTGTATCGCCGCGACAACGATGACGCGACACATTCCCATCAGTTCATGCAGATCGAGGGTCTCGTCGTCGACCGCAAAATCAGCATGAGCGACCTGAAAGGCACGCTTGAATTGGTCGCCAAAAAAATGTTCGGCCAAGACCGTGAAATCAGGCTCCGTCCGAGCTTTTTCCCATTCACAGAGCCTTCTGTCGAGGTGGATGTGACCTGCTTTAAGTGCGGCGGACAAGGCTGCTCCGTCTGCAAAAAAACAGGCTGGATCGAAATTCTCGGCGCCGGCATGGTTCACCCGAACGTGCTGAAGATGGCTGGATTCAATCCTGAGGAATACCAGGGTTTCGCTTTCGGAATGGGTGTTGAACGTATCGCGATGCTGAAGTACGGCATTGAAGATATCCGCCATTTCTATACCAATGATGTCAGATTCATTTCGCAGTTTAAACAGGCGTAAGAGGAGGATACACATGTTTGTTTCTTATAAATGGTTAGAAGATTACGTTGACTTGCAGGGAATCGATCCGGCCGTGCTTGCAGAAAAAATTACGAGAGCCGGTATTGAAGTTGAGGGTATCGAGTATAAAGGGGAGGGCGTAAAAGGCGTTGTCATAGGACACGTGCTTGAGCGCGAACAGCACCCGAATGCCGACAAACTCAACAAATGCCTTGTTGATATCGGTGCGGAGGAACCCGTGCAGATTATCTGCGGCGCCCCGAATGTTGAGAAAGGACAGAAGGTTGCCGTTGCAACGGTCGGAGCCGTGCTTCCCGGCAATTTCAAAATTAAAAAAGCCAAGCTGCGCGGCGAAGCGTCTCACGGCATGATCTGTTCCCTTCAGGAGCTCGGCATTGAAAGCAAGCTCGTGGCGAAAGAATATGCGGAAGGCATTTTCGTTTTTCCGAATGATGCTGAAACGGGAGCTGACGCAATGGCGGCCCTTCAGCTTGATGATGCGATTTTAGAATTGGGTTTAACGCCGAACCGCGCCGACGCGATGAACATGCTAGGCGTGGCTTATGAAGTTGCGGCTATCCTCGGCGCAGAGGTAAAGCTTCCGGAGGCTTCATATGAAAAAGCGGCAGAAAAAGCGGCGGATGCTGTTTCCGTTAAGGTTGAAGATACGCAGGCCAATCCGCATTATGCCGCAAAAATCATTAAAAACGTCAAAATCGGCCCGTCACCGCTTTGGATGCAGACGAAGCTGATGAATGCAGGCATCCGCCCGCATAACAACGTCGTGGACATTACAAACTTCGTCCTCCTTGAGTACGGACAGCCGCTTCACGCTTTCGATTACGACCGGTTCGGTTCAAAAGAGGTCGTCGTCAGAAAAGCGGCGGAAAACGAAACCATCGTAACGCTGGATGAACAAGAGCGAAAGCTGTCAAGCAGCCATTTGGTCATCACAAACGGAAAAAAAGCGCAAGCCGTTGCGGGAGTCATGGGCGGAGCTGAGTCTGAAGTCCGTGAAGACACCACTGCGATTTTACTGGAGGCCGCTTATTTCGACGGACAGACCGTCCGCAAAGCGTCGAGAGACCTCGGATTGAGAAGCGAAGCGAGCGCCAGATATGAAAAAGGCATTGATCCGGCCCGCGTTTTGCTGGCGGCTGAACGGGCCTGCAGTCTCATTCAGGCATATGCCGGCGGAGAAGTGCTCTCAGGCACGGTTGAAGAAAACCATCTGAAAATTGAAGCAAACAATATTCACGTGTCTGTTGAAAAAGTGAACGCCGTGCTCGGCATGACAATCGCTAAAGAAGAAATCATCAGCATTTACAAGCGCCTCGGGTTTGCAGTCGGTGAAGCTGAAGACGTTCTCGTCGTAACGGTGCCGTCGCGCCGCGGAGATATTAGAATAGAAGAAGACCTGATTGAGGAAGCGGCGAGATTGTACGGGTATGACAATATTCCGTCCACGCTTCCGGAAACGGCCGGCACGACAGGCGGCTTGACACCGTATCAGGCAAAACGCCGGAAAGTGAGACGTTTCCTTGAAGGAGCGGGTCTTTCACAAGCGACCACTTATTCATTAACGAATGATAAAAAAGCGGCCGCTTTTGCGATCGAAAAATCATTCAATACGATGCTTGCTCTGCCGATGAGCGAAGAAAGAAGCATTCTCAGACACAGCCTCGTGCCGAATCTTCTTGAAGCCGTTTCATACAATCTGGCCAGACAGACTGATTCCGTTGCTTTATATGAAACGGGTTCTGTATTTCTGACGAAAGAAGAAAACACAAAACCGGTTGAAAAAGAACGGGTTGCCGGAGCTGTAACCGGATTGTGGCGCAAAAATTTATGGCAGGGTGAGAAAAAGCAGGTTGATTTCTTCGTCGCCAAAGGAATCGTTGAAGGCCTGCTGCATCAATTGAATGTGTCAGACCGTGTTGAATTTGTCCAGTCAGAACGCAAAAACATGCATCCCGGCCGGACGGCAAACATTCTATTGAACGGTTCGCTTGCCGGATTTATCGGCCAGGTGCATCCGGCAATGGAAAAAGAGCTGGATATCAAAGAAACGTATGTGTTCGAGCTTGATCTGCACGCGCTTCTGACCGAGGAAACAGAACCTGTCGTGTATACGCCGATTCCGAAGTACCCGTCCGTCACGCGCGATATTGCGCTTGTGGCAGATAAAACCGTTACAAGCGGACAGCTCGAAGCCGTGATCAAAGAAGCCGGCGGCGCGCTGCTGAAAGAAGTCACCGTATTTGATGTGTACGAAGGTGAGCATATGGAAGAAGGCAAAAAATCCGTCGCCTTCTCGCTCCAATATGTTAACCCTGAACAAACATTGACAGAAGAAGAAGTGACAAAAGTTCATGAAAACGTGCTGAAAGCGCTGGAAGAAACGTATCAGGCCGTATTAAGAGGATAAAGAAAAAGCTTGCAGATCACTCTGCAAGCTTTTTTATTATGACCGCTTCCGTTCAACAAGGCGTTTCGCTTTTTGCGTATTGGCAAAATGAAGTTTGGTGAACGTTCTGAGCGCACCTTCTCCCTTATTGATGATCAGCTTGGCGGCAGCTTCATCGACATGCGGCCCCGCGCCTTTCGGAATCGTCATCCCAGCCTCACGGGAAAGCTTATCCATTTCAATTAAGAAAGAATATCGCGCAATGATAGAGGCTGCGGCGACGGAAAGATGTATGCTTTCCGCTTTCGTGCTGAAAAACGTTTTTTCTTTTACGATATCCCGTCCGGAAAGATGCTTAAAATAAATGCCGGGCTCTGCGAATTGGTCAATCAGAATCGCTTCCGGTTTAACGCCGTTCATTTTTCTCAGCAGATTGGAAATCGCCTGATTATGAAGGAGCGCCTTCATTTTTCCTTGGCTCATGCCTTTTTCCTGCATCTGATTGTATTTTTCGTTTTTTAACACAAGCAGGCTGTAAGGAATGGTTTTAATTAACAGTTTGGCGATTTCAATAATCTGCGGATCTTTTAAATCCTTCGAATCCTTCACACCGAGTTCTTTCATTAAAGAAAGCTTTGATTTGTCGGCGTAGGCGCAGGCAACCGTTATCGGCCCGAAGTAATCGCCTGTTCCGACTTCATCAGAGCCGATCACTGACATGGAGGCAATGCCCGCCGGGGGAGCGTAAAGCGGGTCGGCCGCTTTTTTGACGGTTTTCTTTGCTTTCGGCGCCTCAGCCGTTCCCCAGCGGGCCGCTTCTGTGCCGGCGTTTTTTCCTTGAAAGAGAACCTTGCCCGAGCGGTAGGCTGTAATGGTACAGCCCGGAGGCTTGGCCTGGAAGACGGCGCCCTGCGGAACGGCGGGAGTAAGGGAGCCGGCATAGGATTGTTTCATTTGTTCCATAGCGGAAGCGGATACTTTTATAACAGAATGGGACACGATATAATCTCCTTTTTTGGCACTTTTCACTGTATATACCAGTGTATCATAACAGCCCGAGGCTCGTCTTTCCATTCAAACGATAATCGTGGTATGATAGGAACTAGGATTCTCGCGGAATGGAGGAGAAACGTTGTCTGACGGCAAAAAAACCAAAACGACAGTAAACATTTACGGCCAGCACTTCACCATTATCGGGGAAGAAAGCAAAGCGCACATGCGCCATGTGGCCGGAGTGGTTGATGATAAAATGAGAGAAATCAACGAGAAAAATCCATATCTTGATATAAATAAGCTCGCTGTATTGACTGCGGTCAATGTCGTGCATGATTATATGAAACTGCAAGAAAAATATGAAATACTGGAGCGGCAGCTTAAAGAAAAGGAATGAACACCATATGATAGATATCATCATCTTAGTTTTGCTCTTAATGGGCACATTGCTTGGATTAAAAAGAGGATTTATCCTCCAATTTATATATTTAACGAGTTTCATCCTCTCGATTGCGTTTGCGGCGCTTTTTTACAAAAATCTGGCCCCGCATCTGAGCTTTATACCCGCGCCTGATTTTTCCGGCGGGCAGGCGGCTCTGTCTTTTATTAAAGGAAACGTAGAGACGGCTTATTACAACGCGATCGCGTTTGTCATTTTGTTTATCATCGCAAAGATTCTGCTCCGGATTATCGGAGCGGCGCTTAATATCATCGCCAGCATTCCGGTCATTAAACAGATCAACAAACTGCTGGGCGGGGTGCTCGGATTTCTGGAAGTCTATTTATTTGCGTTTATCCTGTTATACGTCGCATCCGTACTGCCGGTAAGCGCGCTTCAGGATATGCTCGCACAATCGACGCTTGCAAATATCATCACACATCATACGCCGTATCTGTCAGGGCTCCTGCAAGAACTGTGGGCCCAGTACGGGGCATAAAAAACTTCTCTTGACCGGAGAAGTTTTTTTCAAGCTCTGCGTCAGTTGTGCCGGAGGAGAAAAATTTGTATGATGAAAAGCAGGAAACGACTGGGGGTTAACAGTATGCATAAAAAAGATATCATCAGGCTGCTTGAAACGATTGCGGTCTATATGGAACTGAAAGGGGACAACCCGTTTAAAATATCAGCCTTCCGAAAAGCGGCAGCGGCGCTTGAGCAGGATGACCGCAGCCTGTCGGAAATCGACGACATGATGTCTTTATCCGGAATCGGAAAAGGCACCTACGGCGTCATTCGTGAATATATGCAGGAAGGTGTGTCCGGCACGCTTCTCCAATTGCAGAAAGAAGTTCCGGAAGGCTTGGTTCCTCTTTTGAAGCTTCCGGGCCTCGGCGGCAAAAAAATCGCCAAGCTGTATCAGGAACTGGGCGTTCATGACGCGGAATCGCTGAAAGAAGCATGCGAGCAGCAAAAAGTACAGGGGCTCGCCGGTTTCGGCAAAAAAACGGAGGAGAAAATCCTCCAGGCTCTCGGAGAAGCCGGAAAACAGCCGGAACGGTTTCCGATCGGCTATGCGCTCAGCATTGCTTCAGTAATTGAAGAACATTTGGCCCGGCTGACGGATATTCAGAAATATTCCCGGGCCGGCAGTCTCAGAAGAGCGCGGGAAACCGTAAAAGATCTCGATTACATTATCGCTACAGATCATCCGGAGGCTGTCAGAGAACAGCTTCTTTCCCTCCCGAACGTAAAAGACGTGATAGCGAGCGGGGATACAAAAGTATCAGTCATCCTGACCTTTGAATATGAGACGAGTGTGGATTTCCGGCTTGTGACAGAGGAACAGTTTGCCACCACACTGCATCATTTTACCGGTTCTAAAGATCACAACATTAAAATGCGCCAGCTTGCGAAAGAGCGCGGTGAACGGATCAGTGAATACGGAGTAGAAACCATAGAAACGGGAGACGTCAAAACATTCTCGAGCGAAGAAGCGTTTTACGCCCACTTCGGTCTGCCGTTTATTCCTCCTGAGCTCAGAGAAAGCGGTCAGGAGGTCGACACGTACCGGGAAGAAACGGATCTTGTGGAGCATAAAGCGATAAAAGGCGATCTCCACATGCACTCAGCCTGGAGTGACGGCGCTTTTTCCATCAGAGAAATGGCAGAAGCGTGTATGGCAAAAGGCTATCAGTACATGGCGATCACCGACCATTCCCAATATTTAAAGGTAGCCAACGGGTTAACGGCCGAACGGCTCAAAAAACAGGCGGAAGAAATTGACGCGTTAAATGCTGACTTTGAAAATTTTCATATTTTTAAAGGCGTAGAAATGGACATTCTCCCCGACGGTTCGCTTGATTATGATGACAGTGTTCTGTCGGAAATGGATCTTGTCATCGCATCTATTCATTCAAGCTTCAGCCAGCCGGAGCATGTCATTATGAAACGGCTTGAACAGGCGCTGACGAATAAGCACGTGGACATTATCGCCCACCCGACGGGACGCCTGATCGGCAGACGGGCCGGCTATGAAGTCGACATCGACATGCTGATTGAACTCGCCGCCAAAACAAATACGGCGCTTGAACTGAATGCAAACCCCGCGCGCCTTGATTTACGGACTGAGCATCTGATCAAAGCAAATGAAAAAGGCGTGACTTTGGTCATTAATACCGATGCCCATAATATCGAGATGCTCGATGATATGAAAACGGGCGTGACCGCTGCGCGCAAAGGGTGGACGGAGACAAAACATGTGTTAAACGCCCGGCCGCTACACGAGGTCAAAGCATTTCTGACGCGCAATGATTAAGTAAGGAGGATCACAAAACCGTGCAGCAAAAAGTGTTATCATCACTTGAATTTCATAAAGTAAAAGAACAGATTACCGCACATGCCGCCTCATCGCTCGGCCGGGAGAAGCTTCTGCAGCTGAAACCTTTGACGGATCTCTCAGACATCCAAAAACAGCTGGATGAAGTCGAAGAAGCATCCGCGGTCATGCGCTTGAGAGGCCATGCTCCGTTCGGCGGCCTGACCGACATAAGATCCGCTTTACGGCGGGCGGAAATCGGCAGTGTGCTGACGCCGGCGGAATTCACCGAATTGTCCGGGCTGCTGTATGCAGTTAAACAAATGAAGCATTTTATCAGCCAAATGACAGAAGACGGCGTCGGCATTCCGCTGATACAAGCCCATGCAGAAGAACTGATTACATTAGGCGATTTGGAAAGGGAGATTAACTCCTGCATTGATGACCACGGTGAAGTGCTTGATCATGCGTCTCCCGCTTTAAGGGGAATCCGCACGCAGCTCAGGACGCTTGAATCAAGAGTCAGAGACCGGCTTGAATCGATGCTGCGTTCATCTTCCGCTTCTAAAATGCTGTCTGACACCATCGTTACGATTCGGAATGACCGCTTTGTCATCCCGGTCAAACAGGAATACAGATCAAGCTACGGCGGAATTGTCCACGATACATCTTCATCCGGTGCGACACTGTTTATTGAACCGCAGGCGATCGTAGATATGAACAACTCGCTTCAGCAGGCGAAAGTAAAAGAAAAACAGGAAATCGAACGGATTCTCCGGATGCTGACGGAGCATACGGCTGAACACACACAAGAAATCGCTCAAAATGTGGAAGTGCTGCAGACACTGGATTTCATTTTCGCCAAAGCGAGATACGCAAAAGCGATGAAGGCGACAAAACCATTCATGAACGGAGACGGCTTTATCCGGCTGAAAAAAGCGCGCCATCCGCTGCTGCCCCAAGATCAAGTCGTGGCCAACGATATTGAACTGGGCGGAGATTATTCAACGATCGTTATCACGGGACCGAATACGGGCGGTAAAACCGTTACGTTAAAAACACTCGGGCTGCTGACGATAATGGCGCAGGCAGGATTGCACATACCGGCTGATGAGGGATCGGAAGCAGCAGTATTTGACAATGTGTTTGCCGATATCGGCGATGAACAGTCGATCGAACAAAGTCTGAGTACGTTCTCATCCCACATGGTCAATATCGTCAATATTTTAAAAGACGTGTCTGAAAACAGTCTTGTGCTGTTTGATGAACTCGGTGCCGGAACAGATCCGCAGGAAGGAGCGGCGCTTGCCATGAGCATCCTTGACGAAGTTCACCGGACAAACGCCAGAGTGCTTGCGACAACCCATTATCCGGAACTGAAAGCATACGGATATAACAGACAAGGCGTCATGAATGCCAGCGTTGAATTTGACATTGAAACGCTTTCGCCTACCTATAAGCTTCTGATCGGAGTGCCGGGCCGAAGCAACGCATTTGAAATCTCAAGACGCCTTGGGCTTCCGGAGCATATCATCGGCCAGGCGAAGTCAGAAATGACCGCCGAACATAACGAAGTCGATCTGATGATCGCATCGCTTGAAAAAAGCAAAAAAAGAGCGGATGAAGAGCTTTCTGAAACCGAATCAATCAGAAAAGAAGCAGAAAAACTGCACAAAGAACTTCAGCAGCAAATCATTGAGCTAAACGCCCAAAAAGATAAAATGATGGAAGAAGCCGAGCAGAAAGCTGCGGAAAAACTGGAAGCCGCCGCAAATGAAGCCGAACAGATCATCCGCGAGCTCAGGTCTATCAAGCAAGAACACAGATCCTTTAAGGAACACGAGCTGATTGACGCCAAAAAACGTCTCGGAGACGCGATGCCGGCTTTTGAAAAATCAAAGCAGCCGGAAAGAAAGACAGAGAAAAAACGCGAGCTCAAGCCGGGCGACGAAGTAAAGGTGCTCACATTCGGACAAAAAGGGGCGCTGCTTGAAAAAACCGGCGAGAAAGAATGGAACGTCCAAATCGGCATCCTCAAAATGAAGGTGAAGGAAAAAGATCTTGAGTTTCTCAAATCGGCTCCTGAACCGAAAAAAGAAAAAGCAATCACCGCCGTAAAAGGGAAGGATTATCACGTATCCCTTGAACTTGACCTCAGGGGAGAGCGTTACGAAAACGCCCTCAGCCGCGTCGAAAAATATTTAGATGACGCGGTGCTTGCCGGCTATCCGAGAGTGTCCATCATTCACGGAAAAGGCACGGGCGCCCTCCGAAAAGGGGTGCAGGATCTTCTGAAAAACCACCGCAGCGTGAAAAGCTCGCGGTTCGGGGAAGCGGGAGAAGGAGGATCAGGCGTAACGATTGTCGAACTAAAATAAAAAGGGAGTAAACGTCATGAATGCTTTTTGGGAAAATGAGCTTGTTGAAATCGCGGCTTATTACAGTGTAGCCGTCTTGTGTCTCGTCATTTTTCTGACCGTGTTTGAATTGGTGACATCCTATAAAAACTGGGTGGAAATCCAAAAAGGCAATCTTGCGGTGGCAATGGCGACCGGAGGGAAAATTCTCGGTATCGCGAATGTCTTTCAGCACAGCATCGCCCAGCATAATTCGCTTTTGCAAATGATCGGCTGGGGCGTATACGGATTTATTATGCTTTTAATCAGCTATTTTATCTTTGAATTTCTGACGCCCCGGTTTAAAATTGATAAAGAAATTGAAAAAGATAACAGAGCTGTCGGCTTTATTTCATTTGTCATCTCAGTCGGCCTGTCATTTGTGGTGGCCGCCGGGATTTAAGGGGACGGGGAAAAATGGAGAAGCTTGCGAAAGTGCTGCTGTCGGCAGCGGGAATTTTTCTGTTCATCGGACTTATTTATCTGGTCATGACATCTTAATACTGAAAAAAGGCTGCCGAACTAGAATCGGCGGCCTTTTTTATTGAGAATACCAGTTTATGCAGGCCGTATCAGAGCAAATGACGGCTTCCCAACTCATGGCGCGGATGACAGACGGCATGTCTTGATCTTCCATGAGAAAGAGTGTCGTAAAAGAATCATATATGCTCATAAAAGCGGCGCGCCGTTTTTCGTCGGCAATGATCATGTCAGCCCGCAGCAATCCGCATACATCCGAAGCCGCCGTTTGATTGAGTGAAAATATGCCTTTCTCTTCGACCGGCTCATAATAAGTGCAGCGCTTTATGCCTTTTGAACGGAACACATCCAAAAGTCCCGGTATCAAAAATGGCGAAGTGACATCATCGCTCGGCAAGTACAGATCGGGATGATGAAGCCGATTTAACAGCTCGGCGGATTCAGGATGTGCATATTCATCCCGAAGTGCCATGACAGCGCTCATAAGCGCAAGCGCCGTCTCTTTTTCAGAGCGCAATCCGCAAACGGTCATGACGGATTTCCAGGAAACGGGTCTGCCCATCGCGATGATCTCCTCATCACTCGGATATATATGTTCATAAGGCCGTTTGCGCTTTTGCTCTTCCCACCCATCAGGCATCCGGACAAAGGGATGAAGCAAAAAGGCGGCCGACGTAAACGGCTTCGGCAGCTGGCGCAGGATAGGAACTCCTTCTTCAAAATGCAGCGTTTCCAGCAAGCTCAACACCTCCTGAAACTCGAAATTTCACATGAAACGCTTTCCCATTCCAATCACCCTTCTGCTATAATAATAGCGTATAGGAAAACAGAAGGGAGAGGTATTATGCAGTCTGAAAAGCCATGGCTTTCTCAATATCCCGAAGAGATTCCGCATGAGCTTGAATTTACCGATCAAACCCTGCCATCCAATCTGACAAACTCCGCAGCTCAATTCCCGAACCATACCGCCATTTATTTTCTCGGAAAAAAACTCACATTTCAAGACGTTCTCACAGATTCGTTAAAGCTAGCCGCTTTTTTACGCAAAACAGGCCTGAAAAAAGGTGACAGAGCCGCCATTATGCTGCCCAATTGTCCGCAGTCGGTCATCGCTTTTTACGGCGTATTGTTTGCCGGGGGCATTGTCGTTCAGACCAATCCTCTCTACACGGAACACGAGCTTGAGTATCAGCTGAAAGACAGTGCGCCGCGCGTGATCATCACCCTTGATATGCTGTTTCCGAAGGTGATAAAAATGAAAACGTTATCAATCGTCGAACGCATTATTACAACAAGTATAAAAGACTTTTTGCCGTTTCCGAAAAATATGCTGTATACGCTCACGCAAAAACAACAGGTGCATATTGATTATGACGGCTGCGAACAAATTCACAAATTAGCGGATATTTTAAAAAACGAAAGCGCGGAGGAGGCAGAGCCATTTGATATTGACCCTGCGCATGACATCGCCGTGCTTCAATACACGGGCGGAACAACCGGCTATCCGAAAGGCGTCATGCTCACACACCGGAACATTCAGGCCAATACAGAAATGTGCGCCGCCTGGATGTACAAAATGAAAAAGGGAGCCGAAAAGGTGCTCGGCATCGTGCCTTTTTTTCATGTGTACGGATTGACCGCCGTGCTCAATTTTTCCATTATGCAGGGATGTGAAATGATCCTTCTTCCTAAATTTAATCCTTTGGATACCCTGAAAACAATCGACAGGCTGAAGCCGACGGTTTTTCCCGGGGCACCGACGATTTACATCGGGCTGTTGCATCACCCGGAGCTGAATAAGTATGATTTGTCCTCCATTGAAAGCTGTCCGAGCGGTTCAGCGGCGCTGCCGGTTGAGGTCAAACAGAAATTTGAAAAAGTGACCGGAGGAAAGCTTGTGGAAGGCTACGGATTATCCGAAGCATCACCGGTTACCCATTCAAACTTCATTTGGGGAAAAAATAAACCCGGCAGCATCGGCTGTCCCTGGCCCAATACCGATGCCGGAATCTATTCAGAAGAAAAAGGCGGGCTTGCGGGGCCGTATGAGCACGGCGAGCTGATCGTAAAAGGCCCTCAGATCATGAAAGGATACTGGAATAAGCAGGAGGAGACGGCGCGTGTCATCAGAGACGGCTGGCTGTTTACCGGAGATATGGGATATATGGATGAGGAAGGATTTTTCTACATCGCCGACAGGAAAAAAGACATCATCATTGCCGGCGGATACAACATTTACCCCCGGGAGGTGGAGGAGGCGCTTTATGAGCATGAAGCCGTTCAGGAAATCGTCGTAGCGGGCGTCCCTGATTCCTACAGAGGGGAAACGGTGAAAGCATTTATCGTTTTGAAAAAAGGCGCCGAGGCCGATGCCGATGAGCTTGATGCGTTTGCAAGAGAGCGGCTTGCGCCGTACAAAGTCCCGAAGCTTTACGAATTCAGAAAAGAGCTTCCGAAAACGGCCGTCGGAAAAATATTAAGAAGGCGTTTAGTCGAAGAGGAAGATGCTTCCCGTGAAAACAAGGTGCCTTAAAAGAAAAACTTGACAAAATCCGGATTCCTTTTTATCATGAAGTTATGAATGAATAGTCATTCATTTATCGAAGGAAGGAACGATGACATTGAACCAAAAACGGCCAAAGTATATGCAGATTATTGATGCAGCAGTAGAAGTCATAGCGGAAAACGGCTATCACCAATCACAGGTGTCCAAAATCGCCAAGCAGGCCGGCGTTGCGGACGGCACCATCTATTTATATTTCAAAAACAAAGAGGATATACTCATTTCTCTTTTTAAAGAAAAGATGGGCCAGTTCATTGAACGCATGGAAGAAGAAGTGAAAGAAAAAACGACGGCAAAAGAAAAACTCGCCCTCGTTATTAAGCAGCATTTCACACTGCTCGGCAACGACCGCCACCTCGCGATTGTGACCCAGCTTGAGCTCAGACAGTCAAATATCAAGCTGCGCCTGAAAATCAATGATATTTTAAAAGGTTATTTAAACATGCTGGACACCATTTTGACCGAAGGAATCAAGTCGGGGGAATGGAAAGACAATCTCGACGTCCGCCTCGCCCGGCAGATGATATTCGGGACGATAGATGAAACAGTGACAACATGGGTGATGAACGATCAGAAATATGATCTTCCGGATTTGTCAGACAAGGTATTGGAGCTGTTGGTGTCAGGAATTCATCAAAACTAAAGGGGGTTGACGGATGAACAGCCTTTCGATGGCGGTAGAACAATCTGTTGCGGTGATCACCATTAATCATCAGCCGGCCAACGCGCTGTCCGGTGCGGTTTTAGATGAGTTGTCCGGTCTGTTCGACAGGTGTGAAACAGATGACAGCGTCAGAAGCATCATCATTCGCGGTGAGGGGAAATTTTTCTCGGCGGGCGCCGATATAAAGGAATTTACGTCGCTTGAAAATCTTGAGCAATCTTCTGCCATGGCGGATAAAGGCCAGCAGCTGATGGAAAGAATTGAAGGGTTTCCGAAGCCCGTTATCGCAGCGATTCACGGCGCTGCGCTCGGCGGCGGTCTTGAGCTAGCCATGGCCTGCCATATCAGAATCGCCACATTGGATGCAAAGCTCGGCCTGCCCGAGCTGAATCTCGGCATTATTCCGGGCTTTGCCGGGACGCAGCGGCTTCCCCGGTACGTCGGTACGGCGAAAGCGCTTGAAATGATCGGCACTTCAGAACCTGTGACCGGAGAAGAAGCGCTCAGCCTCGGCCTTGTCACGATAGGCGCCGAACATGAGGAAGAGCTGCTGCAAAAAGCGAAAACGCTCGCGGGCAAGTTTGCGGAAAAAAGCCCGCAGTCGATGGCTTCTCTGCTTGAGCTCCTTTATTCAAACAAGGTCTATTCTTATGACGGCGGCTTAAAGCTTGAAGCAAAGCGCTTTGGGGAAGCATTTGCATCAGATGACGCAAAAGAAGGCATTCAGGCATTTCTCGAAAAAAGAAAGCCTCAATTCGGTGGGCGAAGATAAAGGGGATAAGATTATGAATCTATTTGTACTGATGAAACGGACGTTTGACACAGAAGAGAAAATCGTCATTGAAGCAGGAAAGATTCAGGAGGACGGGGCCGAATTTATCATTAATCCGTATGATGAATACGCCATTGAAGAAGCCATTCAGCTGAAGGAAGAGCACGGCGGAAGCGTTACCGCCGTAACCGTCGGCGGAGAAGATGCGGAGAAAGAACTGAGAACCGCCCTTGCGATGGGCTGTGACCAGGCGGTGTTAATCAATATTGAAGATGATCTGAGCGATCCTGACCAATACTCCATTTCAACTATCTTATATCATTATTTCAAGGACCGGGAATATGATCTGATTCTCGGCGGAAATGTCGCGATTGACGGCGGTTCAGGCCAAGTGGCTCCAAGGCTTGCCGAACTGCTGAACATTCCTTGCGTCACAACGATCACAAAACTGACAATCAGCGGCGATGAAGCTGTGGCAGAGAAAGACAATGAAGGGGATACCGAAATCATTAAAACCTCACTTCCTTTAGTCATCACGGCACAGCAAGGCTTAAACGAGCCGCGCTATCCGTCGCTTCCGGGCATTATGAAGGCGAAGAAAAAACCGCTGGAAGAACTTGAACTCGATGACCTCGACATTGATGAAGATGATGCCGCACCGAAGCTCAAAACGATCGAACGTTTTCTGCCGCCGCAAAAAGAAGCGGGCAGACTGATCGAAGGAGAAGCCGCTGAGCAGGCGAAAGAGCTTGTGTCACTGCTGAGAAAAGAAGCCAAAGTCGTATAAACCGATATTAAAGAAACTGGGGGATGTCAGAATGGGAAAAAAAGTGATCGTACTCGGAGAAATTCGTGACGGCGCCTTACGGAACGTCACCTTTGAAGCCATAGCCGCAGGCAAAACCATTTCCGGCGGAGGAAATGTCATCGGCGTGCTGATGGGAAAAGGCGCAGCTGATGCAGCACCAGAACTCATTCAGTACGGCGCCGACAAAGTATTTACGGCCGATTCGCCGGGGCTTTCTCAGTATACGGCGGACGGATATGCCGCGGTTCTCGGGGATTTGATCGAAAATGAAAAGCCTGATGCGGTCATTTTCGGCCACACTTCTATGGGAAAAGATTTGTCACCTAAGCTTGCGGCCCGGTTTGAAACGGGGCTGATTTCAGACAGCACGGATGTAAGCGTTACCGGAGACAACATCGTTTTTACAAGACCGATCTATTCCGGCAAAGCCTTTGAACAGGTAATTTCAACCGATCCGTTCATTATGGCGACAATTCGTCCGAATAATATTCAGGCATTAGAAAAAGACGCGAACCGGACGGGTGATATTGAAGAGCTTGCGCCGCCGCCGGCAGATTTGCGGACGGTCATTGAAGAAGTAGTCAAAAAAACGGCGGACGGCGTGGATTTATCAGAAGCGAAAATTATCGTAGCAGGCGGCCGCGGTGTAAAAAGCAAAGATGGATTTGAACCGTTAAAAGAACTTGCCGAGGTGCTCGGAGCAGCGGTGGGCGCTTCACGCGGCGCGTGTGACGCGGACTATTGCGATTATTCTCTTCAAATCGGCCAGACGGGAAAAGTCGTCACGCCGGATTTGTATATCGCCTGCGGCATTTCCGGAGCGATTCAGCACTTGGCGGGCATGTCAAACAGTAAGGTCATTGTTGCCATTAACAAAGACCCGGAAGCGGAAATATTTAAAATAGCGGACTACGGAATTGTCGGCGATTTGTTCGAAGTGGTTCCGCTTCTGACGCAGGAATTTAAAAATGCCAATATTCATTCATAATCATAAACCCTCTGGCTTATTTGTCAGAGGGTTTTAATTTGTGTTAATTGGTTCGTACAAATTAAAGGTTGATAAAATAAGAGATTGACATGTACGAACCAATATAATAAGCTTTTGTAAAGCGCTTACAAACTTATCCATTCAGCATACATCCCAGATACATAGATCGGCTGTAGTGCTTTCATTCTTATTAAGGGAAAGGAATGATCAAGTTTGTCTCACAATACGGCAGTCATTCAAACTGATATCACACGGGGAACCATTAATAAAAACATATACGGACATTTCGCGGAACACCTGGGAAGAGGCATATATGAGGGCATCTGGGTCGGAAAAGATTCCGATATTCCGAATACCGGCGGGGTCAGGACGGATGTCGCCGCCGCCCTCAAACAGCTTCAGATTCCCGTCCTCAGATGGCCGGGCGGCTGCTTTGCAGATGAATACCATTGGGCAAACGGCGTAGGGAAACGCAAAACCATGCTGAATACCCATTGGGGCGGGACGATTGATTCCAATGAATTCGGCACGCACGAGTTTATGATGCTTTGTGAACTGCTCGGCTGCGAACCGTACATCGCCGGAAACGTCGGCAGCGGAACGGTTAAAGAAATGGCTGATTGGATTGAATACATGACGTTTGAAGCGGGCACGCCGATGTCCGACTGGAGAAAAGAAAACGGGCGGGAAAAACCGTGGAAGCTGACATATTTCGGAATAGGGAATGAGAACTGGGGCTGCGGCGGAAACATGCATCCTGAGTATTATGCCGACCTTTACAGAAACTTTCAAACCTATGTCCGCAATTACAGCGGTAATGAAATCTATAAAATTGCCGGAGGCGCGAATGTCGACGATTACCGCTGGACTGAAACTTTAATGAAAAAAGCCGCTGATCTCATGGACGGGCTGAGCCTGCATTATTACACAATACCGGGCGACTTCTGGAAGGGGAAAGGATCAGCGACGGAGTTTACGGAAGATGAATGGTTCATCACGATGAAAAAAGCGGCGCATATGGATGAATTGATCACAAGGCACAGCGCCATCATGGATCAGTACGATCCCGAAAAAAGAGTCGGGCTGATCATTGATGAATGGGGCACGTGGCTTGATCCTGAGCCAGGCACGAATCCGGGCTTTCTGTATCAGCAGAATACGATCCGCGACGCCCTTGTGGCCGCGACGCATTTTCACATTTTTCATCAGCATGCAGACCGCGTACAGATGGCCAATATCGCGCAAACCGTCAACGTGCTTCAGGCAATGATCCTGACAGAAGGGAAAGACATGCTGCTGACGCCGACGTATCATGTGTTTGATATGTTTAAGGTGCATCAGGACGCTTCTCTTTTGGCGACAGAAACAAAAGCAGCCGGGTACGAATGGAATGACGGCCGGCTCCCGCAAGTCAGCATTTCAGCGTCCAAACAGCAAAACGGAGACATACATATCAGCCTTTGCAATATCGATCATCTGCACAAAGCTGATGTGAAGATTGAACTGCGGGGCATGAAAAAGACAGGGAAGCCTTCGGGAACGATTCTTCACGCGGAAAAAATGAATGCCCACAATACATTTAGCAGTCCGGAAAACGTCAAACCGAAGCCGTTTTCCGGGTTTGCTCAAAAGGGCGGAAAACTTGAGGCGGAGCTTCCTCCGATGGCGGTTGTATTAATCACGCTGCCTGCGGGCCCATCTTAAGTTTTGAACGCCTGCCGCCCGGTTATAATACACTGTATAAAAAAGATTATTTCCGGCGGGTTCGGGAGAAAATAATATAAGCATTAAATTAGCATGAACGAATGGGAGATGCTATACTAAAAATCATCATTTGACAATTGGAGGAATAACAAAATGGCTATCGTAAAAGCAACTGATCAATCGTTCTCAGCTGAAACAAGTGAAGGTGTCGTATTGGCTGATTTCTGGGCTCCTTGGTGCGGACCTTGTAAAATGATCGCGCCCGTTCTTGAAGAGCTTGATCAAGAAATGGGAGACAAACTGAAAATCGTTAAAATCGACGTGGATGAAAACCAAGAAACTGCCGGTAAATACGGCGTCATGAGCATCCCGACACTTCTCGTATTGAAAGACGGAGAAGTCGTTGAAACATCTGTCGGTTTCAAACCGAAAGAAGCTCTTGAAGAGCTTGTAAACAAACATCTGTAAGCCAAAAGCTTCCGTTACGGCAGGGCGATTCCTTTGAAAGGGAATCGCCTTTTTTGATCTTCCAAAAGCTGAGAATGGAGAAAAACAAATGTTCGTGATACACTGAATGGACACGAGAAATGAATGTAAGGAAGGGTAACGTATGAATAAACAACTGAAAGAAAAACTGGCCCTCCTTCCCGATCAGCCGGGCTGTTATTTAATGAAAGACCGTCAAAAAACAGTCATCTACGTGGGGAAAGCGAAAGTCTTGAAAAACAGGGTGCGATCTTATTTCACCGGTTCTCACGACGCAAAAACCCAACGGCTTGTGACGGAGATTGAGGACTTTGAATATATCGTGACTTCCTCCAATCTTGAAGCGCTTATTTTGGAAATGAATCTGATTAAAAAATACGATCCGAAATACAATGTCATGCTGAAAGATGATAAAACCTATCCCTTTATTAAAATCACCCATGAACGCCATCCGCGGCTGATTGTCACCCGGAATGTCAAAAAAGACAAAGGACGCTATTTCGGCCCGTATCCGAATGTGCAGGCGGCGCGGGAAACGAAAAAACTGCTGGACCGCCTTTACCCGCTCAGGAAATGCTCAAAGCTACCGGACCGCGTCTGTCTATATTATCATCTCGGACAATGCCTCGCCCCATGTGTAAAGGATATATCTGAGGAGACAAACCGCGAGATTGTTGAAGACATTACCCGTTTTTTAAAGGGAGGGCATAACGAAATCAAAAAAGAGCTCGAAGCGAAAATGGCAGAAGCGGCGGAAAAGCTTGAATTTGAACGGGCTAAAGAATTCCGCGACCAGCTTGCTCACATCGAATCGACGATGGAGAAGCAAAAAATGACCATGAATGACCTTCTGGACCGCGATGTGTTTGCATATGCCTACGATAAAGGCTGGATGTGCGTCCAAGTCTTTTTCATACGCCAAGGAAAACTGATCGAACGCGACGTCAGCATGTTTCCGATGTATCAGGAAGCGGATGAAGAATTTCTGACCTTCATCGGCCAGTTCTACTCTAAAAACAATCACTTTCTGCCTAAGGAAATTCTGGTGCCTGACAGCGTTGACAGGGACATGATCACCGAGTTGTTGGAAACCGCCGTGCATCAGCCGAAAAAAGGCCCGAAAAAAGAGCTGCTTCTGCTTGCGCACAAAAATGCGAAAATCGCCCTGCGGGAAAAATTCTCGTTAATCGAGCGGGATGAGGAACGGTCAATCGGTGCAGCCGAACGGCTCGGCGAAGCGCTGAATATTTATACGCCGCATCGGATTGAAGCGTTTGACAACTCCAATATTCAAGGCACAAACCCCGTATCGGCCATGATTGTCTTTATTGACGGAAAACCGAATAAAAAGGAATACCGCAAATATAAAATTAAAACCGTAACAGGGCCTGATGATTACGGCTCAATGAGGGAAGTCGTCAGAAGAAGATACACGAGGGTGCTTCGCGAAAACCTTCCGCTGCCGGATTTAATCATCATTGACGGCGGAAAAGGGCAGATTAACGCGGCGCGCGACGTGCTCGAGAATGAGCTCGGCCTTGATGTCCCGGTAGCGGGATTGGCGAAAGATGATAAACACCGGACATCCAACCTTTTGATCGGCGACCCGCTTGAACCGGTGTTTCTGGAGCGGAACAGCCAAGAGTTTTACCTGCTTCAGCGCATTCAGGACGAAGTTCACCGTTTTGCGATCAGCTTTCACAGACAGATCCGGGGAAAAAGCGCCTTTCAATCCGTTCTGGATGATATCCCCGGAATCGGCGAAAAACGCAAAAAAATGCTCTTAAAACATTTCGGATCTGTCAAAAAGATGAAGGAAGCAAGCCTTGACGATATCAAAAAAGCGGGTGTGCCGGCCGCGGCGGCCCAGCTGCTGTTTGAAAAATTAAAAAAATAGTATTGTGCTTTTCTGAAAAATCTGCTAGAATGTGAACTAATTTCATAAGATCGTGTTATATGGTGAAGATAGAGGTGCGAACTTCAATAGTAAGCCTTTGGAGAATGATGGATTCTGCGAAAAAGGCTGAAAGGGGAGCGTCGCCGAAGTGTATCACATCCCATCGGTGTGATTTGCTGGCCTTGCATTGAATAAATGTAAGGTTGTCAAGAATTCATTTTCTTGGAGGGCTATCTCGTTGTTCATAATCAATCGTAATGATATGAAAAAGCAATGAGAGCTATTCCTCTCATTGCTTTTTTTATTGTGGACAAAACGCTCTTTTCTCCTCACCCGCACGAACCAAAATGTAAAGGGTGGTCTAGTATGGGTCTTATCGTACAAAAATTCGGAGGCACTTCCGTCGGCTCTGCCGAAAAAATTCAAAATGCCGCAAATCGCGCCATTGCTGAAAAGCAAAAAGGTCATGATGTCGTAGTCGTCGTTTCGGCAATGGGAAAATCAACCGACGCGCTCGTTAACCTCGCGGCTGAAATCACATCTGCACCAAGCAGACGCGAGATGGATATGCTTTTGTCTACGGGAGAGCAGGTCACGATTTCGCTTTTGGCCATGGCGCTTCAGGAAAAAGGATATGACGCCGTCTCTTATACGGGCTGGCAGGCGGGTGTCCGCACGGAAGCCGTTCACGGCAATGCGAGAATTACGGATATTGATATTACGGCGATTCGTTCGCAGCTTGCAGAAGGCAAAATCACAGTCGTTGCCGGTTTTCAGGGCATAACGGAAGACGGAGGCATCACGACGCTCGGACGGGGCGGTTCCGATACGACGGCGGTCGCTCTTGCAGCAGCGCTGGAAGCGGATAAATGCGACATTTATACAGATGTTCCGGGCGTATTTACGACAGATCCGCGGTATGTCCGGTCAGCGAGAAAACTGGCGGGGATTTCTTATGATGAAATGCTGGAGCTTGCAAATCTAGGAGCGGGTGTTCTTCACCCGCGGGCGGTTGAGTTCGCGAAAAACTACCAAGTGCCTTTAGAAGTGCGGTCAAGCACAGAATATGAAGCTGGAACATTAATTGAGGAGGAATCATCAATGGAGCAGAATTTAATCGTCAGAGGAATTGCATTTGAAGACCAGATCACAAGGGTGTCCGTTACGGGCCTTGCAAGCGGATTGACAACACTTTCAACAATTTTCACCGCGCTGGCAAAACGAAACATCAACGTTGACATTATTATTCAGACTCAGTCGGACGATGGGGAAGCGGATATTTCTTTCTCAGTGAAAACGGAAGATGCCGCGCAAACGGTCGCCGTGCTTGAAGAATATAAAAACGCGCTTGACTATGAAAAAATTGAAACCGAAAGAAAACTGGCGAAAGTCTCTATTGTCGGGTCCGGCATGGTTTCAAATCCCGGCGTCGCCGCGGACATGTTTGCCGTACTGGCGGAAAAAAATGTACAAGTCAAAATGGTGAGCACATCTGAAATAAAAGTATCAGCGGTTGTCAGTGAAAATGATATGGTGAAAGCGGTCGAAGCGCTTCATGATGCATTTGAGCTTTCTAAACAGCCGTCTGCCGTATAAACGGGCAGGCAAAAAGGCGGGACTTGGAGTCACCGCCTTTTTTCAATTATACAGGGTCCTTCATATCCCATTTTACAGTCAGAACGACTTTATCCGCTCTCTTTTTTACCTGTTCATAAGATTCTGCAATCTGATCGTTCATCAATTGAATCTGTTCAGCTATAAAACCGGCTTCAAGCTGAAAACAAGGCTCTTTCTGATGTTTGAGTCTGCTGGATACGAGCGGTCCTTCCAGTTCAAATTCCAGTTCTTGTTTTTTTGATCCTGCGTTTGTCAAAGTTCCCCAGCCGGCTTTCTCAAAAAAGGCGGGGATTTCTTCCCACGATTGAAGAGGAAATTTGCGGGCGAGGCGTTTCCCCGCCCAATACATCATGGATGAATACTCCGGGCCGAGGATATCCGGAAGCACGATTTCCCGGATTAATTCGTAGCCGTATGCGCTGACGTCGAGTTCAGTTAAAGGTTCTAAAGCTGCTTCATAATTATTCTTCATATTATGTATTCCCCTCTCTCCTTCGTTTATTATAGCTTAAACAGGGGGGAGGATTACAGGATGATCCTATAAAACACGAGAAAAAATGTGAGAAAGATATCGCAGGAAAATAAAATTTTCCCGTCAAATAATCAATTCCGAAAATTATAATTTATGTACACGTTTTCTTGACGCCCTTTTGAGGGAGGAGTAAAATGAAATTGTCAATAAATTTTAATAAAGTGCTTACAATTGAAACGAAGTGGGGGCAGAGATTTTAGTACATTTCGCACTTAAATCAAACAGGGGGTAAAGTAATGTCTGGGAACAGAGAGTTTTATTTTCGAAGATTGCATTCCTTGCTCGGTGTTATTCCGGTCGGCATCTTTTTGATCCAGCATTTAGTCGTCAACCAATTTGCCGCAAGGGGAGCGGATGCGTTTAACAAGGCGGCCGGCTTTATGGACAGTCTGCCGTTCAGGTATGCGTTAGAAATTTTTATTATTTTCTTACCTTTAATTTATCATGCGGTTTACGGTGTGTACATAGCATTTACTGCGAAAAACAACGCTGGCCACTACAGTTATTTCAGAAACTGGATGTTTGTGCTTCAGCGTGTCACTGGTATTCTCACCCTTATTTTCGTCAGCTGGCATGTATGGCAGACGCGGATTGCCGCGCAGATGGGCGCTGAAGTCAACTTCGATATGATGGCGAATATTTTGAGCTCGCCGTTTATGCTCGGTTTTTACATTGTAGGCGTTTTATCGGTCATTTTTCACTTTTCAAACGGCTTATGGTCTTTTGCGGTCACATGGGGGATCACGGTCACGCCGCGTTCTCAAAGAATTTCGACTTACGTGACGCTGATTATATTTTTAGCGCTTTCATACGTAGGTTTAAAAGCGATTTTTGCGTTTGTGTAAGAGAACTAGATTACTAGAGGGAGAGGGGCTATCATGAGTCAATCAAGCATTATCGTAGTCGGCGGGGGTCTTGCCGGCCTCATGGCGACAATTAAAGCAGCGGAATCAGGCACGGCCGTTAAATTGTTTTCCATCGTTCCGGTCAAACGCTCTCACTCGGTCTGCGCGCAGGGCGGGATAAACGGAGCTGTCAACACAAAAGGGGAAGGAGACTCTCCGTTTGAGCATTTTGATGACACGGTATACGGAGGCGACTTTTTGGCAAACCAGCCTCCTGTAAAAGCGATGTGTGAAGCGGCGCCGTCCATTATCCACTTATTGGACCGCATGGGGGTTATGTTTAACAGAACGCCGGAAGGGCTCTTGGACTTCCGCCGTTTCGGGGGTACACAGCATCACAGAACCGCATACGCGGGAGCGACGACGGGTCAGCAGCTTCTTTACGCACTGGACGAGCAGGTGCGCAGATATGAAGTGGCGGGTCTCGTCACAAAATACGAAGGCTGGGAATTCCTCGGCGCCGTTCTTGACGATGAGCGCACATGCCGCGGTATCGTAGCCCAAAATCTGACCAATATGCAAATCGAGTCATTCCGTTCTGACGCCGTTATTATGGCGACAGGAGGTCCCGGAATCGTATTCGGCAAATCAACAAACAGCATGATCAACACGGGATCTGCCGCATCAATCGTTTATCAGCAGGGCGCTTATTATGCAAACGGCGAATTTATCCAAATTCACCCGACAGCAATCCCGGGGGACGATAAACTGCGTCTGATGAGTGAATCGGCGCGCGGCGAGGGCGGAAGAGTCTGGACGTATAAAGACGGAAAACCTTGGTACTTCCTTGAGGAAAAATATCCGGCTTACGGAAACCTCGTGCCGCGGGATATTGCGACACGTGAAATCTTTGACGTGTGCGTGAATCAGAAACTCGGCATCAACGGTGAAAACATGGTGTATCTCGATCTGTCGCACAAAGATCCGAAAGAGCTTGACGTTAAGCTTGGCGGCATTATCGAAATCTATGAAAAATTCATGGGCGATGACCCGCGCAAGCTTCCGATGAAAATTTTCCCTGCCGTTCACTATTCGATGGGCGGACTGTGGGTTGATTATGATCAGATGACAAGCATCCGCGGACTGTTCGCAGCGGGAGAATGTGATTATTCAATGCACGGAGGAAACCGTTTAGGGGCGAACTCTCTGCTTTCCGCCATCTACGGAGGAATGGTGGCCGGACCGAATGCGGTGAAATATGTTTCCGGACTTGAAACATCAGCGGAAGACCTGCCTTCTTCATTATTTGATTCCTATGTGAAAAAAGAAGAAGAAAAATGGGCCGATATTATGAAGATGGACGGCGACGAAAATGCCTACGTGCTTCACCGTGAGCTCGGAGAATGGATGACGGCCAACGTCACGGTGGTCCGCCACAACGACAAGCTTTTGAAAACGGATGACAAAATCCAAGAGCTGATGGAACGCTTTAAGAAAATCAATATCAACGATACGACAAAATGGAGCAACCAAGGGGCGATGTTCACCCGCCAGTTCTCCAATATGCTTCAGCTTGCCAGAGTCATCACGCTCGGCGCATATAACCGAAATGAAAGCCGGGGAGCGCACTATAAACCGGATTTCCCTGAAAGAAATGACGATGAGTGGCTCAAAACGACGATGGCGAAACATGCCGGTCCGTTTGAAGCTCCGGAATTTGAATATCAGGATGTCGATGTATCACTGATTGCGCCCCGTAAACGCGACTACTCGAAGAAGAAGGTGGCGAAATAATCATGAGTGAGAAAAAGATACGGTTTATCATTACACGTCAGGATACGCCCGAAAGCGCGCCATACGATGAAGAATTCGAAATCAATTACCGCCCGAACCTGAACGTGATTTCCGCCCTGATGGAAATCCGCAGAAATCCCGTGAATGCAAAAGGAGAGAAAACCACTCCGGTCGCATGGGACATGAACTGTCTTGAAGAAGTATGCGGCGCCTGCTCCATGGTCATCAACGGGAGACCGCGCCAGTCATGTACGGCGCTGATTGATAAGCTGGAACAGCCGATCCGTCTGAAACCGATGAAAACATTCCCGGTTGTCCGTGACCTTCAGGTTGACCGCAGCAGAATGTTTGATTCACTGAAAAAAGTGAAAGCATGGGTGCCGATTGACGGAACTTACGATTTGGGGCCGGGGCCGAGAATGCCGGAAAAACGCCGCCAGTGGGCATATGAATTGTCTAAATGCATGACATGCGGCGTCTGCCTCGAAGCCTGCCCGAACGTCAACAGCAAGTCGAAATTCATGGGGCCTGCCCCGATGTCGCAAGTGCGTCTGTTTAACGCCCATCCGACGGGCGCGATGAACAAAGCAGAACGTTTAGAAGCGTTAATGACAGACGGCGGCCTCGGAGATTGCGGGAATTCACAAAACTGTGTTCAATCCTGCCCGAAAGGCATTCCGCTTACGACTTCAATCGCCGCTTTGAACAGAGATACCAATTTACAAGCATTCCGTAATTTCTTCGGAAGCGACAGAGTATAAGAAAGAGAAAAAGAGCCTCTTCCGCACGGGAGAGGTTTTTTTATAAGGAGCTGAAGGTGATGAAACAACCGCAATATATTGATGTCCCGTTTGAAGAATGGAGACAGTCGTTTTCTTTCTTTACTGAAGTATCGGTTCGTTTTTCAGAAACGGATATGTTCGGCCATATGAATAATGTAACCCCTTTCATCTATTTTGAAGAAGCGCGGATCGCTTATTTCAAACAGCGAGGCATAACGGCGCAAAACTCGGAAACGATGACGGTCGTCGCAAGCCAGCAGTGCGACTATATGCGTCAGGTGATGCCGTATGAAAATCTGCGGATTTATGTGAAAGCAAGCGCTGCCGGAAATGCGTCCGTCACCCTTCATTACCTTGGAGAAAATGAGTCGGGCCTGCCGTGCTTTACAGGTTCCGTCGTTATGGTTCAAGTGTCGAAGAAAAGCGGCAAAGCGGTCAGCTGGACGGAGCGGGAGAAAGGCATTCTGCTCGCCTGAACGGATAACTATTTCTCTAAGAGACGTCACCTCCGAAGCGCCCTTTACATATGATATCTTGACTATATAAACCCATTCGTTTCAGATTCGCTCTCACCTTAGCAAGGAGGGTTACAATACTTGAAGGAGAAAGATTTTCAATCAAAGCCGCTGCTGACCAAAAGAGAAAGAGAAGTATTCGAATTGCTCGTTCAAGACAAGACAACAAAGGAAATTGCAAGCGAGCTATTTATCAGTGAAAAAACTGTACGGAATCACATTTCAAATGCCATGCAGAAGTTAGGTGTGAAAGGGCGTTCGCAAGCTGTTGTCGAGCTTCTTAGAATGGGTGAGCTAGAGCTCTGATTCTTGCCGGTTTTCCTTCTTTTCGAGAAGGAGCCGGTTATTTGCGTTGGCGCCCGGGCTGATGGGCATGCGGTGAAAATCCCGGTTTTTCCTTTTTCTCCGTCAGTCTTGCATTTTCTTAAAAAAAGAAGGAAAATAGACACGGAGCGCATAGCCCAGAAAGATCCTTGAGTGAGGGATGGACAAATGACATCAAAATCTGTAGAGCATGTTGCGGATATCGAAAAATCACTCCGCCATATCGCTGCGATCATTAAACAAAAAGGAAGAGAAATCCTTAACCAATATGCAATTACACCGCCGCAATTCGTGGGGCTTCAATGGCTTTATGAATTGGGGGATATGACAATAGGCGAATTATCAGGCAAAATGTATTTGGCTTGCAGCACGACGACGGATCTGATAGACCGCATGGAAAAAAATAAGCTTGTCGAGCGGGTGAAAGACCCGGCTGACAGACGGGTCGTCAGAATTCATCTTCTCGCTGAAGGAGAGCGCATTATCCAAGAAGTGATTTTGAAAAGACAGGCTTATTTGCGGGATATGTTTGCGACATTTTCCGAAGAAGAAACAGCCGCTTTCGAAAAATCATTATTGAAACTGCAGCATGAAATGAAAAGAAAATGAGGCGATTTTGTTGGAACAGCCGATAGGAGTCATTGATTCCGGGGTTGGCGGGTTAACCGTTGCTAAGGAAATCATGAGACAGCTACCGAAGGAAAATATCATCTATGTGGGAGATACAAAACGCTGCCCGTACGGCCCGCGTCCTGAAGAAGAAGTTCTTCAATACACGTGGGAAATGACCGATTACCTGCTGGAAAACCACCATATCAAAATGCTCGTAATCGCCTGCAATACGGCCACGGCCATTGCCTTGGAGGATATTCAGCGCAAAACGGATATTCCGGTTGTCGGCGTCATTCAGCCGGGTGCAAGAACGGCGATAAAGGTCACGAAAAACCAGCATATCGGCGTCATCGGCACGGTCAATACCATTAAAAGCAGAGCGTATGAGCAGGCGCTGCTCGGATTAAACGCAGAACTTCAAGTTAAGAACACGGCTTGTCCGCTGCTCGTGCCGTTTGTGGAAAGCGGACGGTTTCTTCAGGAATCAGCGGAGGAAGCGGTTGAAGCATCGCTTGAGCCTTTAAAAGGTACATCAATTGACACCTTGATTTTAGGATGTACGCATTATCCGATTTTAAAAGATCCGATTCAGAACTATATGGGAGAGCATGTGAAAATCATTTCCTCCGGAGACGAGACGGCGAGAGAAGTGAGCACCATCTTGTCTTATAAAGGTTTGTTAAACCAATCGAAACATGCACCGGAGCATCAATTTCTTACAACGGGAGAGCGGAACGGTTTCGCAAAAATTGCCGAAGACTGGTTCGGCCACGAAATCGGCCATGTCGAGTGCATCTCCCTTCAAGAGCCGGTCAGAAAATAAATCAAAAAAACCCGCTGTTTACGGCGGGTTTTTTTGCGCTTCCCGGTCTATTTCCCGGACAGGGCTCGTATACATCATAGTACAAACAGCCTTAGGAGGGAAAAGTATGCTGAAAAAAGGACCTGCAGTCATTGCTGCAACATGTCTTACTTCGGCTTTTGTGTTATCTGGATGCGGTTTGTTTCAATCCGATAAAACAGCCGGGGAAATTGACCCGCCTCAAGACATTTCATATGTAAAGGATGAAGCGGGAATTCAGGCAAAACCAAAGCAGTCAGAGAAAAACGGCACTTCTAAAGCCGACCAGCCGGCCAATACAGTCATGCGAGAGCTGTATCTGATTGATAAAAACGGCTATGTCGCAGCACAGACACTGCCTCTTCCGAACAGTGAGGGAACCGCAAAGCAGGCCCTTGAGTATTTGGTTCAGGGAGGGCCTGTGTCAGAAATCCTGCCGAACGGCTTCAGAGCTGTGCTCCCTGCGGATACGACGGTAAATGTCGATATTAAAAAAGACGGCACTGCCGTCGCTGATTTTTCGAAGGAATTTAAAAACTATAAAAAAGAAGACGAACAAAAAATCCTGCAATCGATTACATGGACGCTTACCCAATTCAGCTCAATAGATAAAGTTAAAATCAGAATCAACGGGCACGAACTGAAAGAAATGCCTGTGGGCGGCACTCCGATTACGGGCGACTTAAGCAGAAAAGACGGGGTTAATATTGAAACGGCCGGAGTGAATGATCTGACAGACACCCATCCGCTGACTGTCTATTATCTGGCGGAAACAGAGACAAGCGAATACTACGTGCCTGTCACAAAGCGGATTGACAATTCGGAAACAAATGACATCACCGCTGCCGTTGAACAGCTCGCCGACGGACCGGGCAAAGCAAGCGGGCTTTTGACGGACTTTAATAACGATGTTAAGCTTCTCAGCAAGCCGAAAGTGAAAGACGGCCAGGTTACACTGGACTTTAACAGCTCCATTTACGGAAGCGCCGACGAAAAAACAAAAATGGTATCATCGGGCGTATTGGACAGCATCGTTCTCACGTTAACCGAACAGCCGTCGATTAAAAGTGTTTCTATAAAAGTAAACGGAAAATCAGAACTGGTGAATGAAAAAGGAGAATCCCTTTCAAAACCTGTTTCGAGGCCGTCACAAGTGAATACGGGTAGTTTTTAATTTGCGATTTTTGATATACTAGTAAAAAAGAGGTTAGCGTTCCGGCTGCCTCTTTCTTTATTCACAATCCGGAACAAAAGGTTTATGTACATATAATCGGAGGTAAAATATGAGACACGACGGAAGACAGCACGATGAGCTGCGCCCTATCACATTTGATTTGGATTTTATCACTCACCCGGAAGGCTCTGTTTTAATTACAGCGGGAAATACGAAGGTCATCTGTAATGCATCTGTGGAAGACCGGGTGCCGCCATTTTTACGCGGCGGAGGAAAAGGCTGGATCACAGCGGAATACAGCATGCTTCCCCGCGCGACGAATCAAAGAACGATAAGAGAATCTTCAAAAGGAAAGGTCTCCGGCAGAACGATGGAAATTCAGCGGCTGATCGGGCGCGCGCTCCGGGCCGTCGTTGATTTGGAGAAGCTTGGCGAACGCACGATCTGGATCGACTGTGACGTCATTCAAGCTGACGGCGGAACAAGAACGGCTTCCATTACCGGCGCCTTCTTGGCAATGGCCATTGCGATCGGCAAACTCGTAAAAAGCGGCGTTATCAAAACCTCTCCTGTGACAGATTATCTCGCGGCCATTTCTGTCGGGATGGATAAAGAAGAAGGCCTTCTTTTGGATCTGAATTATGAAGAGGATTCGGCGGCTGAAGTCGACATGAATATCATCATGACGGGAAGCGGACGTTTTGTAGAGCTTCAAGGGACGGGCGAAGAAGCCACATTCTCCCGTGAAGATTTAAACGGACTGTTAAGTCTTGCCGAAAAAGGAATCCAGACGCTTATTCAAAAGCAAAAAGAAGTGCTGGCAGAAACATTGCCTGAACTGAAATAAGAAAGAGAGGCCTGATCACCGTGAAAGAAGCCATTATTGCGACACACAATCAGGGAAAAGTAAAAGAATTCAAGGAAATACTCGAACCGAAAGGCTACAGCGTCTCTTCTTTGGCGGAAATCGGATTTACGGAAGAAATTGAAGAAACCGGACATACCTTTGAAGAAAACGCCATCTTAAAAGCGGAAGCCGTGGCAAAAGCCGTCAACAAAATGGTCATTGCAGACGACTCCGGTTTATCAGTGGACAACCTTGGAGGCAGACCGGGCGTTTATTCAGCCCGTTATGCCGGAGAAGCAAAAGATGATAAAGCGAATATGGACAAGGTGCTGTCAGAATTAAAAGGCATCGAAAAAGAGCAGCGCACAGCCCGTTTCCGCTGCGCCCTTGCCGTCAGCATGCCGGGGCAGGAAACAAAAACGGTCGAAGGTCATGTTGAAGGGTATATTGCGGAAGGACCCGAGGGGGATAACGGGTTCGGCTATGATCCCATTTTTATTGTAAAAGATAAAGATAAAACCATGGCCCAGCTGACAAGCGCTGAGAAAAACAAAATCAGCCACAGGGCTGAGGCGCTCAAGAAACTGTCAAAGCTGCTTGATTCATAAGGGGGAGCGTATGCAATGAAAGTGCTGATAATAAGTGACAGTCACGGCCTTGAAGACGAGCTGGAGACGATTGCAAAGCGGCACGAAGACGAAGCGGATCTGATGATTCATTGCGGTGATTCAGAGCTTGACGCCGCACATCCGGCGCTTACGCCGTTTCACACGGTAAAAGGCAATTGCGACTTTGGCGGCGGGTTTCAGGATGAACTTCTTCTGGACGCAGGTTCAAAGAAAATTCTGGCCGTTCACGGGCATCTTCACGGCATTAAACAGTCACTTTTAACTGTTTTTTACCGGGCGGAAGAGCTTGGGGCGGATATCGTCTGCTTCGGCCATTCACATATTGCCGGGAGTGAAGAGCTTCGGGGCAAGCTTTTGATTAATCCGGGCAGCATCCGTCTTCCGAGAGTCCGCAATGTGAAAAGCTATGCCATTCTTACTCTTACAGAAAGAGAAGGCGCCGTGACATTTTACGATGAAACGGGTCGGGAATTGAAGGACTTTGGGAATACAATCAGTTTTTAACAAGTGATGGGGGAGATTTCATTCTTCCCCATCAAAAGTTTTTAAAAAAATATTGACTTATGATTTGAACCTGTATATAATAAATCTTGTCGCTGATACATAAAGCAAAAGCTGTCCCAGTAGCTCAGCTGGATAGAGCAACGGCCTTCTAAGCCGTCGGTCGGGAGTTCGAATCTCTCCTGGGACGTATAAAAAAAGAGCTGGTGACATCAGAGTGAAAACTGATGCCGCTGGCCTTTTTTATCGGATGACTATATTGTCAATTTGCTGAAATCATGGTAAAATGATCAGCAGAACAATTTGATTTTCATGTCCCAGTAGCTCAGCCGGATAGAGCAACGGCCTTCTAAGCCGTCGGTCGGGAGTTCGAATCTCTCCTGGGACGCTAAGAAATCGGGTGTAAAGCCCGTCAAATCAACCTCTTATATCGTTTAGTGAAACGGTCAGTATAACGGTCACGTAAGAAATTACACCTGTTATTGGCTTATATCACTTTCGGTATAGGAGGTTTTTTGTTGTGACCAAAAGAAAATGAAAATGAAGCTGACTATGTGCTAAAACTATGTGCTAAAACGCAAGGTAAATATCATGAAAAAGGCTGAGAAACGTCACAAGCAAAGGCTTCAGGAATACAAGGAACAGAATATTGGATTTGCCACTGATGAAGAGGAAATATTTATTAGACTTTTCTACACGCAGCAAGAACTTGAAGATATCTTTGCTGGCTATGACTTGGGAGTTAAGAGGTTACACTTGCAGAATCTATATATGGAGCGGATGCGGCAATTATTCGATTTATATAACCTAAAAGGCACAAACTTTGTAGGAGTCTCTTAATTGAGGCTCTTCTTTTTATCGATCAAATCTGATGTCGTAGCTCCGATATTTAAACAATAACTAATAAAACCCGTCTTTTATTCACTTGGTTAAAGAATGAACCTAAACTAAGGAGCAGAGTAGAAAAAAGAGCGATACATATTATTCCTAATTTTTGCATGATTATAGTATAATAGACACAAACAACCTTTTAGGAAAACGGTGATAACAATGAGTGGCAACTTTTCATTTTTTCAAGGGAAATGGGATGTACTTGCTAACTTGGGAGAGACAGCTGAGAGAAATGTATATCATGACCCCCATACAACAGTAATGAAACTGCGATTGTTCGCTGAAACACTAACTAAATTTATTCTTGCCGCTGAAAATATTAAAGAGGCATATGGTACAACGCAAGTGGATCGCATTAACACTTTGCGTCGGGAAAGGTTACTTGAGCCTGAATTAATTGATATATTAGAGGCTCTTCGTCGCAAAGGGAATGTAGCGATGCATGAAGCGGATTATAGAAAAGTAGAAGAAGCAAAGGCTTTGTTGCAATTAACGTTCCGCTTGTCCATTTGGTTCATGGAGGTATATGGTGATTGGGATTTTCAAGCACCAGAGTATACAGAACTTCAAGAACAAGTAGAACAGAGTACAGAAACACTTCAGCGAGAATATGAGGAGAAAGTCAAAAAGCTTGAAGAAGAATTAGAGGCAATTCGTCGACAGGCGGAAGTGGAACAAGAAGAGGTAAAAATCGAGCGTAAAAAAATATCCAAAAACTTTATGCGTCGACAGCAATTAACTGAAGCCGAAACGCGTACGATTATTGATGGAAAACTACGTGCTGTTGGATGGGAAGTAGACACAACTGTACTAAATCATCAAAAGAACGGAACGCTGCCAGAGAAAAATCGAAACATGGCAATTGCTGAATGGAAGGTCAATGGCGGCAGGATTGACTATGCGTTGTTTATTGGCTTAAAGCTTGTTGGCTTTATTGAAGCTAAGGCAAAAAAGAAAACGATTCCTGGCGCATTAGAAAGTCAAACAAAAGTGTATGCAAAAAATGTGGTACAAGTCGAAGATGAAGTCATCACACCTACAACAGGTGAATATAAGGTGCCGTTCTTATACGCAACGAACGGCCGACCATACTTGAAACAACTTCAAGAAGAGTCGGGCATCTGGTTTTGGGATTCACGTAAACCGTTAGAACATGCTCGCCCATTAGAAGGCTGGCATTCACCTGACGACTTGCAGCTTCTTCTTAGTCAAGATGATAAGGATGCGAATAAACGGTTAGAAGAAGAGGATATTACGAAGTTTGGTTTGCGTCATTATCAGCAAAGAGCGGTACTTTCCGCTGAAGAGGGATTAAAAGAAGGGCAACGAAGAATGCTTATTGCAATGGCAACTGGAACTGGGAAAACTCGTACAGCTATCGCCCTCATGTATCGCTTAATTAAGTCCAAAAAATGTCGTCGTATTCTTTTCCTTGTAGACCGTAATTCGTTAGGAAAACAGACAGAGGATGCACTTAAGGATACAAAAATTGAAGGCTACTCATTTGCTGATATATACGATGTGAAGTCTTTAGAAGACATGTCTCCAGAAGTTGAAACGAAGGTGCAAATTGCGACGGTGCAGGGAATGGTTAGAAGACTTTTCTATAGCGATAACGAAAAGCTTCCAAGTGTCGGGCAGTATGATTTCATCATTGTAGATGAAGCACATCGTGGCTATACAAGTGACAAAGAAATGTCAGAGGAAGAATTGAAATTCCGTGACCAAAATGATTATATTAGCCAATATCGACGTGTAATTGATTATTTTGATGCGGCATGTTTAGGACTTACTGCAACACCAGCTCTTCATACAACAGAGATTTTTGGTATGCCTATTTTTAAGTATTCTTATAGTGAAGCGGTTCTGGATGGCTACTTAGTTGACCATGAACCACCATATCTGTTTAAGACAGAACTTTCACAAGTCGGCATTACTCTTGAAAAAGACGAAGAAGTTGAAGTGTATGATGTTGATAAAGGCGAGATTCAACTAGAAAAAATGGAAGATACCATTCATTTTGAGGTTGAGCAGTTTAATAAACGGGTAATTACTGAACCTTTTAATCGGGCGGTTCTAAACAAACTGGTTGAATACATTGATCCGACAGGAAAAGAGAAAACTCTTATCTTTGCAGCCACTGACCAACACGCAGATTTGGTTGTTCGGTTATTAAAGGAAGCCTTTAAAGAACGTGGCGATGAAATTGAAGATGATGCTATTATGAAAATTACTGGCTATATCTATAAGCCATTAGATGCCATTAAAAGGTTTAAGAACGAGCGGTTGCCAAATGTCGTTGTAACGGTTGATTTACTCACCACAGGCATTGACGTTCCTCCAATAACAAATCTAGTATTCTTACGGCGTATACAGTCTCGTATTCTTTATGACCAAATGCTTGGACGTGCAACCCGTCTTTGTCCCGACATTGGAAAAACACACTTTAACATTTACGATGCAGTGGGCATCTACGATAAATTGCAAAACTATACGGAGATGAAACCTGTTGTAAAGAAACAAAATTACAGTATCGGTGAACTATATGAATCACTTGCCAATGCTACTGCAGAAGATGAAGCTTCGTTTTATCGTGACCAATTGGCAGCGAAAATTCAGCGTCGCAAGCAAAGGCTGAATGAAGAAGGAAAACAAAAGTTTGAAGAATTGTCGAATGGAAAAAATGTGGATGAGTGGGCGAAAGAAATTCAAACGTATACGCCACAAGAAGCAAAACAGCACAACATGTTATTTGAATATATGGAAGCCTATCGGGTAAAAGGCGAGAAACGATATATCTCCAACAAAGAGGATGAAGTAACAGATGTGGTTCGGGGATATGGTGAAGGAAACAAGAGACCAGAAGATTATTTAGAAGGTTTTGTTCGTTTTATCCAAGAAAATATTAATGAAATTCCCGCTCTTCATCTTATTTGCACACGACCGAAAGATTTAACAAGGCAGGATTTACGAGAACTTATTACCATTCTAGAAACGAAAGGCTTTAAGCAATCGCATTTGCAGATAGCTTGGAAGCAGACAAAAAATGAAGACATTGCAGCAGACATTATTAGCTTTATTCGCCAAGCTGCATTAGGTGAAGCGCTAGTTGCCCATGAAGCACGTATTAAACAGGCGATGCAAAAAGTGTATTCACTGCATGATTGGACTCCAAGACAGAAGAAATGGTTAGAGAGAATAGAAAAGCAATTACTTAAAGTGCCTGTATTAGCACCGACTGCAGAAGAGGCATTCTCGGAAGAACCATTTAAAACTCCGGGCGGCTATAAATTGCTGAAGCGGGAGTTCGGTGACTATATTGATACGGTTGTTACCACAATAAATGAGAACCTTTATATTAGTTAACAATGTGCCTCTTCATAGGGGCACTTTTTCAGTTATAATAGATAAGTTACTTTATCTTTTATTTTCACTTTAATGAGGTTTGAATGAGAATCCAACATTAAAATATACTCGGAGTTAGCAGGAGGCTGAAAAATGAACAACCAAGAAATCGTTCAAAAACTATGGAATTTATGTAATGTGTTACGTGATGATGGGATTACCTATCAGCAATATGTAACAGAGTTAACCTACTTATTATTCCTCAAAATGATGAAGGAGCAGGAAACAGAAGGTGTGATTCCAGAAGGAAATCGATGGGATGATTTGTTAGATAAAGAAGGTTTGGAATTAAAGACATTTTATCAGCGATTGTTACTTGAATTAGGAAGCAGTGAAAATGAGCGGCTGCGTCTAATATACAGTGATGCTTCTACAAGTATTGCTGAGCCGAAAAACTTAGAGAAGATTATTAAATCTATTGATGCCCTTGATTGGTACAATGCAAAAGAAGAAGGACTGGGCAATCTTTATGAGGGTCTATTAGAGAAGAATGCAAGTGAAAAGAAATCAGGAGCGGGGCAATACTTCACACCTCGTGTATTAATTGATGTGATGGTTCAATTAATCGACCCGAAAATCGGTGAGCGGTGCGCTGACCCTGCAGCTGGAACATTCGGTTTCATGATTGCTGCAGACCAATATTTAAAGAATCAAACAGATGACTACTTCGATATAGAACCACAAGAAGCCGAGTTCCAAAAGAAAGAAGCTTTTGTAGGTATGGAACTTGTTAAAGATACGCATCGTCTGGCACTCATGAATGCGTTGCTTCATAATATCGAAGGACGGTTGGAACAAGGCGATACTTTATCGGGTAACGGGAAATGGATGAAGAACTTTGATGTTATTTTAACAAACCCGCCGTTCGGTACAAAAAAAGGCGGGGAACGGGTATCCCGTGACGATTTAACGTTTGAAACATCGAATAAACAGTTGAATTTCTTGCAGTTGATTTATAACGCTTTAAAAGATAATGGAAATGCAAGAGCAGCGGTTGTCTTACCTGATAATGTCTTGTTCGAAAGCGGTATTGGTTCGCAAATTCGTCGTGATTTAATGAACAAATGTAACTTACACACGATTTTACGCTTACCAACAGGGATATTCTATGCTCAAGGTGTAAAAACAAATGTATTGTTCTTTACAAGAGGCACAACAGACCAAGATAATACGAAGGATGTATGGGTATATGACCTTCGGACAAATATGACTTCATTTGGCAAACGTAATCAGCTAACAATGGCTCATTTTGAAAACTTCATGAAGGCATATGTAACTGAAGACCGTTCTAAGATAGAAGATGAGCGTTGGAATGTGTTTACACGAGAAGATATCGCAAAAAAAGATGATAGTTTAGATATTGGATTAATTGCAGATGAATCATTATCTTCATACGACAACTTGCCAGACCCAATTGCATCAGCAGAAGAAGCGATTGTGAAACTTCAACAGGCGATGGATTTGTTAAGCGAAGTAGTTGAAGAGTTACGTGCTGGTGAAGATGAAGAGGTGGTCATAAAATGAGTAAGAAAAAAAAGACCATTGAGGAATTGTTAGAAGAAGCACTAGTACCAGAGGATGAGCAACCATTCCAAGTACCTGAGAATTGGGTTTGGGTAAGAACTGAAACAGCAAATGACATAGTTACAGGTTCTACCCCAGCTAAGAAACAGAGTGAGTATTATGGTGGTGGCTTTCCATTTGTGAAGCCAGCAGATTTAGAACAAGGTAGCGAAGTTATTCATGCTTCTGAATATTTGACTGAGAAGGGCAAAGCCGTTTCTAGAATTATACCAAAGGAATCTACGGTGGTATGTTGTATTGGTTCTATTGGAAAGGCTGGATTTAGTACTGTTGAATGTACAACTAATCAACAAATAAATTCACTTGTGCCAAATAAGAAAATGATTAACCCAAAGTTTAACTATTATCAAGTTTTAAATGGAACTTACCAAAATGAACTTTGGAATCGCTCTTCTGCCACAACAGTTTCAATAATTAATAAAGGAAAAATGTCTTTGATTCCTTATGTTTTACCTCCTTTTAATGAACAAAAACGGATTGCTGACAAAGTGGAGCGTCTTTTAAGTAAAATTGAGGAAGCTAAGCAGTTGATTGAGGAAGCGAAGAAAACGTTTGAACTTCGTCGAGCGGCAATTTTGGATAAGGCGTTTCATGGGGAGTTAACAAGAAAGTGGAGAGAAGAAAATCAGTGTGATAAGTTAGAGCTTATAGAACAATCTGGTAATTTAGGTCCTTTTAAACTACCTCATGGTTGGGAATGGAAGAAACTTGGTGAAATAGGAGAATTACAAAGAGGAAAATCTAAACATAGACCTAGAAATGACCCTAAGTTATTTGGAGGGGAATATCCGTTTATTCAAACTGGTGATGTAGCTAGATCGAGTGACTATGTAGAGGATTTCTCTCAAACATTAAGTGAGTTTGGTTATAACCAGAGTAAATTATTTCCTATAGGTACTGTATGTATTACAATTGCAGCTAATATCGCAGATACAGCTATTTTGAAGTTCCCTTGTTGCTTTCCAGATAGTGTTGTCGGTTTTGTTCCGTTTGAAGAGATTGTGTCTTCAGAATTTGTCCATTACTATATAAGCACGATTAAAAATGATTTAGAACATTACGCTCCTGCAACCGCACAAAAAAACATAAATTTAAAAATTCTAAATGAAGTTTTAGTTCCAGTTCCATCGCTAAGAGAACATGAAGTTATAATGGATAAAATAAAGAATTTACTAGATAAAGAATATGAAGCAAGTCAATATCTATTCCTTGAAAACAGTATAGAACTCTTAAAACAATCCATCCTCTCAAAAGCCTTCCGAGGTGAACTTGGAACAAATGACCCAAGTGAAGAAAATGCGATTGAATTGTTAAAAGAAGTGCTACGAGAACAAGTAAAATAGTTACAAAAGAAGGCATCCAAATTAATTGGGTGTCTTTTATGGTTGTATACATGCCAAGTTGTGGTATTGGTTTGATACAGAACCACTCTCATTCACAAACTGACAATCGGTAAATTTCCGACACGACCCACATTATCAATATGATTTAGCATGATAAAGTAATAAGAATTGCAGTGAAACCCTATTCAAGTTCGATAATGGTATCGATAGCAGAGGTGGAGACTTATAAGTGATATCAAAGAAAAGATACCGCTGCCTCAAGGTGGAATCAATTATGGACAACAAAGAATTTGGATACGTTAGAGTAAGCAGCAAAGACCAAAATGAAGCACGACAACTGAATAGTGTGTATGCTCCTGGAATTGATGAGCGTGATATTCATATCGATAAGCAAAGCGTGTAAGACTTCAATAGACCTCAATACCAAGCTTTGAAATTGCGTTTGCGAAAAGGAGATACGTTATACATACATTAGATAGGCTAGGTCGTAACAAAGAGATGATTTTAAACGAGTGGAAAGATATCACACAGAGCATTAAAGTACATATTGTTGAAATGGATATGCCATTGTTGTATACACAATGACTCATCGGTTCTTTCATAGCTTACTTGGTGTTACAGGTATTATCGTGGGTTGCATCAGCATCGCAATAGGGACAACATTCTTTGTTATCTCTCATGAAACCACTCCTTTAAATAAATACCTTTACCTTTTAACATAGCAGATTTAACTGTATTACCTTTTCAATAGGGTTGTTTTCCACTATATGAATGCTTGAATTGTAAAGCATAAGTAAATATAATAAGAAATTAAGTCAATCGGTCAAAGTTCGGAAAGTGACCGTTATACATGAACGTGAACGAATAGCGATATATAAAGGGGGGAGGCCGGATAGAGCAACGGCCTTCTAAGCCGTCGGTCGGGAGTTCGAATCTCTCCTGGGACGTATAAAAAACCTCAAGCCCTGACAATGGGTTTGAGGTTTTTTTGTATTTTATTTTTTATTTTACGAAACAAAAGTTCCGTATTTGATGAAAATTGTAAAGTAATTTTAATATAAATGAAACTTAATGTAATATTTATCGTAATAAATATATGTATAAAGATACTTAAGGCGCCCTTGAGTGATAAATTATCTAATTTCTATCATACATTTTGTCAATGAATGATAGAAAGACAGCAGGAGGAATTAGCTTTTGAAGTACGCATTTGCATATAAAAATCACAATATAGAAACGATCTTTTGCGGAAAAGACGAGCTGTTTGAGGAACTGAAGCAATTTTTAATCACTCAATGCGGTTTAATCATTGTTGAGGTTTCAAGGGCTGATTACTATACGGAGCAGGAAATGAATCAATGGAATGACCGTTATACTCTGTGAATAAGAAAAGAAACCGGCCGTGGGAGGCCGGTTTTTGTATCATCTGAATCCGCTCGGAGCGCTGAAGCCCCCGGCATGGCCGCTGAAACCGCCCCCGAGCGCGCCGGGATGCGCCCCGGCGCCGAGGCTTCCGCCGACGTCACTGAAGGATTGGCCGTAGTACCCGGTTGTATAAGGGTACGGAACGAATTGCTGCCCGGCGAATGACAGCGTGCTTTGCGGGGTCTGCTGTCCGTATCCGGATGACGGGAATCCCTGCTGAAAAGAAGGGCCGCCTTGATTTGGTGCTGTATGCATCGGGGCCGGAGGATAGTAAGACTGCGGCGGTAAGACCGGTAAAGGCGGAAATCCAGGAGGCAGGCCCTGCATGCCTGATAACATCTTATTCATGACATCACTCATTTCTTACGAGATAAGAACAGTGTATGCGTATGTCTGTAGAAAGAGCCTGTTCAATCGAACGGAATATCTGACAAGCATGCCGGAAGGACAGAGAAAAATTGTGTAATAAAATGTGACATATTCGTATATGAACGGAAAAATTTCATGTAATCTTGAGAGATTAATAAAAAAATGATAAAAACTTTTAACATTTACAGATCCCTTTGTACCAGTAATGAAAGCGTATACAAAATAGATTGATTAATCTAAATTGTCTAATAATTATAAAAATGCTGTTGACACTGTCTGCAAACGGGCGTAATATGAGTTCAAACAAAAATAAATAAATAAATGATTCACGCTAAAAAGAAAAATCATAAAACACTGAAAAAACAAACAAGTGAAGGTTCTTTTTTAATAAAAGAGCTGCCATAATAAAAAGCGCAGAAGAGGATAAGTAGCTTTGCTGAAGTTTTTCACAGAGAGCCGGTAACGCTGAGAGCCGGTAAAACAAATCAAAGTGAACTCCCCTCAGAGTGCCGGTCTGAAATGTAAAGAGTAGGACTCGGCCGAGTGAACACAATGTTTACTCGTTATCAAAACGGATAATCATTATCCATGAGACGGTCTGCATATGACCGTAAACAAGGGTGGTACCGCGGAAAGCAAAGCCTTTTCGCCCCTTTTGGCTATCGCATGAAATGCTTGGCTGAATGTGGGTGGGAAGGCTTTTTTATTTGCGTCAGCCGGCGCTGCGTTTTATGAATTGGATTTTAGAAGGGAACATTGAAAAGGAGGAACTGAAAATGGGTACAAATGTACAGGCGGATTCTTTGTCTGCCGAATGTACAAAAACAATGAACGGGGCTCTGATGCTGATTGAATCATTAAAGAAAGAAAATGTCGAGATGATCTTCGGCTATCCGGGGGGAGCCGTCCTTCCGATTTACGATAAACTGTATCAATCAGGATTGGTTCACATCCTGCCCCGCCACGAGCAAGGCGCGATTCATGCGGCTGAAGGGTATGCGAGAGTCTCCGGAAAGCCGGGGGTTGTGATTGCTACCTCCGGACCCGGAGCGACAAATTTAGTTACCGGTCTTGCGGATGCGATGATTGATTCATTGCCGCTCGTAGTGTTTACCGGTCAGGTGGCCACTTCGGTCATCGGCAGCGACGCTTTCCAGGAAGCCGACATTTTAGGAATTACGATGCCGATTACGAAACACAGCTACCAAGTCCGCCGTCCGGAAGATCTCCCCCGTGTGATTAAAGAGGCGTTCCATATCGCCACGACGGGAAGACCGGGCCCGGTATTAATTGATATACCGAAGGATGTCGCAGCATTTGAAGGAGAGTTCAGATATGATCACGAGATCAGCCTTCCGGGTTATCAGCCTGTAAAAGAGCCTAACTATCTGCAGATCCGAAAGCTCGTGGAAGCTGTCAGTAGTGCGAAAAAGCCGGTTATTTTAGCCGGAGCGGGTGTTTTGCACGGTAAAGCTTCAGAAGATTTAAAAAATTATGCCGAACAGCAGCAAATTCCGGTAGCGCACACGCTCCTCGGTCTGGGCGGTTTCCCGGCAGACCATCCTCTTTTTCTGGGAATGGCGGGGATGCACGGCACATACACAGCGAATATGGCGCTTTACCACTGTGACTTGTTGATCAGCATCGGAGCGCGGTTCGATGATCGCGTGACCGGAAATCTGAAGCATTTTGCAAAAACGGCCAAAGTAGCGCATATCGATATTGATCCTGCTGAAATCGGAAAAATTATCGAAACGCAGATTCCGGTGGTCGGCGACAGTAAAATCGTCCTTCAGGAATTATTGAAGCAAAACGGAAAACAGGGACAGACAGAGGAATGGGAACAGCAGCTTTCAGAATGGAAAGAAGAATATCCGCTTTGGTATACAGACAACAGAGAAGAGGGCTTGAAACCCCAAAAGCTGATTGAGTATATTCACCAATTCACAAACGGAGAGGCGATTGTGGCGACGGATGTCGGCCAGCACCAGATGTGGGCGGCTCAGTTTTATCCTTTCCGAAAGGCTGATAAGTGGGTTACCTCGGGGGGACTCGGCACAATGGGCTTCGGCCTTCCGGCGGCTATCGGAGCGCAGCTGGCCGATCGTAACGCCACGGTCGTTGCCATCCTCGGAGACGGCGGTTTTCAGATGACCCTTCAGGAATTAGATGTCATCCGGCAGCTGAATCTTCCTGTCAAAGTGGTTATCTTGAACAACGAATGTCTGGGCATGGTCAGACAGTGGCAGGAAATCTTCTATGAAGAGCGCTATTCTGAATCCAAATTCTCGGCGCAGCCTGACTTTGTCAAATTGTCAGAAGCCTACGGCATTAAAGGCGTCCGGATTTCATCGGAGGAAGAGGCGGAAGAAGAGTTTAAAAAGGCGCTTTCATCAAAAGAACCGGCCGTTATTGACGTCCGGGTCGCCAAAAGCGAGAAAGTATTCCCGATGATTGCGCCGGGTAAAGGACTTCATGAAATGGTGGGGGTGAAACCTTGAAACGCATTATCACATTAACGGTGGTCAACCGCTCGGGAGTATTAAACCGGATCACCGGCCTGTTTACAAAAAGACACTATAATATCGAAAGCATCACTGTAGGCCACACGGAAACAAGCGGTGTTTCAAGGATTACATTTGTCGTCCATGTGGAAGGCGAAAATGACGTAGAGCAGCTGACAAAGCAGCTTAACAAACAAATTGACGTCCTGAAAGTGACGGATATTACAAACCAATCGATTGTACAGCGTGAGCTGGCATTAATCAAAGTTGTTTCCGCACCGTCGGCCAGAACGGAAATCAATGGAATCATTGAGCCGTTCAGAGCTTCCGTCGTTGATGTCTCAAGAGACAGCATCGTCGTTCAGGTTACCGGCGAATCTAATAAAATCGAAGCGCTCATAGAGCTTCTCAAACCTTACGGCATTAAAGAAATCGCGAGAACGGGCACAACGGCTTTTGCGAGGGGAACCCAGCAGAAGACGTCATCCAATAAAACAATTTCAATTGTATAACACAAAAAAGGGAGAGATTAAAATGGTAAAAGTATATTATAACGGTGATATCAAAGAGAACGTATTGGCAGGTAAAAAAGTAGCGATTATCGGTTACGGTTCACAAGGTCACGCACATGCGCTGAACTTAAAAGAAAGCGGAATTGATGTCATTGTCGGCGTCAGACAAGGAAAATCATTTACACAGGCCCAAGAAGACGGTCATCAAGTCTTTTCGGTAAGAGAAGCGGCTGCCCAGGCTGATATCATTATGGTTCTTCTTCCGGATGAACAGCAGCAAAAAGTATATGAAGCTGAAATCAAAGATGAATTGACGGCGGGCAAGTCATTAGTATTCGCACACGGATTTAACGTCCATTTCCATCAGATCGTGCCTCCTGCTGATGTGGATGTATTCCTTGTCGCCCCTAAAGGGCCTGGACACCTTGTCAGAAGAACATATGAACAAGGCGCGGGCGTACCGGCATTGTTTGCCATCTACCAGGATGTATCAGGCGAAGCGAAAGATACGGCTCTTGCTTATGCAAAAGGAATCGGCGGAGCGCGTGCGGGCGTTCTTGAAACAACATTTAAGGAAGAAACGGAAACGGATTTGTTCGGTGAGCAGGCCGTTCTGTGCGGAGGTTTAACGGCGCTTGTCAAAGCGGGTTTTGAAACGCTGACAGAAGCCGGCTACCAGCCTGAACTCGCATACTTCGAGTGTCTGCACGAACTGAAGTTGATCGTAGACTTGATGTATGAAGAAGGATTGGCGGGCATGAGATACTCTATCTCTGATACGGCTCAATGGGGAGATTTTGTCTCAGGGCCGCGCGTAGTCGATGCAAAGGTAAAAGAATCGATGAAACAAGTATTAACGGATATTCAAAACGGTACATTCGCGAAAGAATGGATCGTGGAAAACCAAGTGAACCGTCCTCGCTTCAATGCGATCAATGCAAGTGAAAACGAGCATCAGATTGAAAAGGTCGGCAGACAGCTCCGTGAAATGATGCCGTTTGTCAAACAAGGCAAAAAGAAGGAAGCGGTGGTCTCCGTTGCGCAAAATTAATGTTTTCGACACGACCCTTCGTGACGGTGAACAATCCCCCGGGGTCAACCTCAATTCCCGGGAGAAACTGGCGATAGCCAAGCAGCTTGAAAGACTCGGGGTGGACATTATTGAAGCGGGATTTCCCGCTTCATCCCGAGGTGATTTTTTAGCCGTGCAGGAAATCGCAAAAACGATTAAAAATTGTTCGGTAACAGGGCTTGCCCGATCTGTCAAAGGTGACATCGACGCAGCCTGGGAAGCGCTGAAAGACGGGGCCAGCCCGCGGATTCACATCTTTATCGCCACCTCTGACATTCATCTGAAGCATAAGCTGAAAATGACGCGGGAAGAGGTTAAGGAAAAAGCGGTTGAAATGGTGAAGTATGCAAAAGAACGCTTTCCGATCGTTCAATGGTCAGCAGAAGACGCATGCCGCACCGAACTTCCGTTTCTGGCTGAAATCGTTGAAGAAGTGATTGATGCCGGCGCGAGCGTCATCAACCTGCCGGACACTGTAGGTTACCTGACGCCGGATGAATACGGAAACATCTTTAAATATATGAAGGAACACGTTCCGAATATCAGCCGGGTAAAGCTTTCAGCCCATTGCCACGATGATCTCGGAATGGCGGTTGCCAACTCGCTTTCGGCAATTGAGAACGGCGCTGATCAAATTGAATGCGCCATTAACGGCATAGGAGAAAGAGCCGGGAATGCCGCGCTAGAGGAAATCGCCGTTGCGCTTCATGTCAGAAATGACGCGCATCAAGCCGATTCATCTCTTAATCTTCATGAATTGAAGCGGACGAGTGATCTTGTCAGCAAACTGACGGGCATGGCCGTTCCCCGCAACAAAGCAATCGTCGGAGATAACGCTTTCGCACATGAGTCCGGCATTCACCAAGACGGTTTCCTGAAAGAAAAATCAACATATGAAATCATTTCACCGGAACTTGTCGGCGTGACTGCTGATGCGCTCGTACTCGGAAAGCATTCCGGACGCCATGCGTTCAAAGACCGCCTGAATTCGCTTGGATTCCAGTTTGATAGTGAGGAAATCAATAAATTTTTTACGATGTTTAAAGAACTGACCGAAAAGAAAAAAGAAATCACCGATGATGACTTGATTTCTCTTATTTTAGAAGAAAAAGTGACAGACAAAAAAATCGGCTATGAATTTTTGTCTCTGCAAGTGCATTACGGGACGTCTCAGGTGCCGACTGCAACAGTCTCTTTAAAAAATCAGGAAAACGAACAGCTGATTCAAGAGGCGGCAACGGGGGCGGGCAGCGTAGAAGCCGTTTATAATACGCTCGGGCGCTGCATCGATAAAAATATTGAACTGACAGACTACCGCATCCAATCCAACCGGAAAGGCGAAGACGCGCTGGCTCAAGTTTTTGTCAGAGTGACCGTGAACGGAAAAGAAACATCAGGGCGGGGAATCGCGCAGGATGTTCTGGAAGCTTCTGCTAAAGCTTATCTGAACGCCGTGAACCGGCAGCTGGTGCTGGATAGCAATTTAGACGGATTAAAGAGACAGACTGCGGTCGGCTCGTAATAGAAAGGAGAACGTTTGATTTGAAAAAACGCATTGCTTTGCTGCCCGGTGACGGAATCGGACCGGAAGTGGCGGAATCAGCGGCAGATGTATTGAGAAGCGTTGCCGAACAATTCGGACATGAATTTGAATTTGAAAACGGGCTGATCGGGGGAGCGGCTATTGACGCCCATCAAAACCCCCTTCCTGAGGAGACGGTGGCTCTTTGTGAAAGATCCGGCGCCATCCTGCTCGGGGCAGTCGGCGGGCCGAAATGGGACCAAAATCCTCCGGAGCTCAGACCGGAAAAAGGCCTACTCGGCATCAGAAAAAAACTCGGCCTGTTTGCCAATCTGCGTCCCGTGACCGTATTTGAAAGCTTGTCTGAGGCGTCTCCGCTGAAAAAAGAGTATATCAGCGGCGTCGACTTTGTAATCGTCAGGGAACTGACGGGCGGCCTCTACTTTGGAGAACCGAGCAGACAGTATGTCAATGAAGCGGGAGAAAAGGAAGCGGTCGATACCCTTTTTTATAAGAAAGAAGAAATCGCACGCGTTGTCAGAGAAGCTTTTAAGATGGCTGCCGGCAGAAAAGGAAAAGTGACGTCCGTTGATAAGGCGAATGTGCTTTCTTCAAGCAGGCTGTGGCGTGAAACAGCGGATGAAATCGCAAAAGAATTTCCTGATGTGACGCTTGAACATATGCTTGTCGATAATGCCGCGATGCAGCTCATCTACGCTCCGAGCCAATTTGACGTCATCGTAACTGAGAATATGTTCGGCGATATTTTAAGCGATGAAGCCTCCATGCTGACAGGCTCGCTCGGCATGCTGCCGTCAGCCAGTTTATCAAGTTCAGGTCTTCACTTGTTTGAACCCGTGCATGGATCTGCGCCTGACATCGCCGGTAAAGGGATGGCCAATCCGTTTGCGGCGATTTTATCAGCGGCGATGCTTTTGAGAACATCTTTCGGGCTTGAAAACGAAGCGCAGGCGGTGGAAAAAGCGGTCGCAAAGGTGCTTGCAGATGGCAGCCGTACACGTGATATCGCCCGGGACGGCCAATATGCCGGAACGCATGACATTACTGAAAAAGTAAAAGCCGCATTAGCCGGCTCGAATACAAAATCTATAGTGTGACGCTTTAAAGAAAGCGGTCTTAGTTCATAGGTAGAGGGAGGAAACAAAGATGATGCCTCGAACAATCATCGAAAAGATTTGGGATCGGCATGTTGTAAAAAGCGGTGAAGGAAAACCCGACCTTCTCTATATTGATCTGCACCTAATTCATGAGGTGACGTCTCCTCAGGCGTTCGAAGGGTTAAGGCAGAAGGGAAGAAAGGTCAGACGGCCGCAGAATACATTCGCGACGATGGACCACAATATTCCGACCGTCAACCGTTTTGACATTAAAGATGAAGTTGCAAAGCGCCAAGTAACCGCGCTTGAACGGAATTGTGAGGAGTTCGGCGTCCGTCTTGCGGATCTTCACAGCGCAGACCAGGGAATCGTTCACGTGGTCGGGCCTGAGCTTGGTCTGACACTTCCGGGAAAAACGATCGTTTGCGGAGACAGCCATACATCGACTCACGGCGCGTTTGGAGCGCTTGCCTTCGGTATCGGCACAAGTGAGGTGGAACATGTTCTTTCCACTCAGACACTATGGCAGCAGCGGCCGAAAACGCTTGAAATCCGTGTTGACGGAACGCTCCAAAAAGGAGTGACCGCGAAGGATGTCATCTTGTCGGTCATCGGAAAATACGGGGTGAAATTCGGTACCGGATATGTCATTGAATACACCGGGGAAGTATTCAGAAACATGTCTATGGACGAACGCATGACGGTCTGCAATATGTCAATAGAAGCGGGAGCACGGGCGGGACTGATCGCTCCGGATGACACGACGATTGAATATTGTAAAAACCGTAAATACGCGCCAAAAGGCGAGGAATTTGAAAAAGCCGCCGCAGAATGGAAAGCGTTAAAAACCGATCCGGGCGCCGTATACGATCATTCCATCGTGTTAGACGGCAGCGAGATTTCTCCAATGGTAACATGGGGCGTCAATCCCGGTATGGTTCTTCCGGTCGATGCCCAAATACCGGCGCGGGAAACGATTGATTCTGAAGACGGTAAAAAAGAAGCCATCCGCGCGTACGAATACATGGGAATCTCACCGAATCAAAAAATTGAAGATATTAAAGTCGAGCATGTGTTTATCGGCTCCTGTACAAATTCGCGGATGACCGATCTTCGCCAGGCTGCGGATATGATCAAAGGCCGAAAAGTCGCTGACAGCGTCAGAGCCATTGTGGTCCCGGGTTCTCAAAGCGTGAAACAGCAGGCCGAGGAAGAAGGGCTGCACCGCGTGTTTCTCGAGGCCGGATTTGAATGGAGAGAATCAGGCTGCAGCATGTGCCTCAGTATGAACAATGATGTCGTGCCTGAAGGGGAACGATGCGCTTCCACTTCCAACCGCAACTTCGAAGGCAGACAGGGAAAAGGCGCGAGAACACACCTTGTCAGTCCGGCGATGGCGGCAATGGCAGCCATTCACGGGCATTTCGTCGATGTAAGAAAGTTTTATCAAGAAAAAACAGTTGTGTAAGGAGTGCGCGAAAAGATGGAACCTTTAAAAACGCATACGGGAAAAGCGGCCGTCTTAAACCGGATCAACGTCGATACGGACCAGATTATTCCGAAACAGTTTTTGAAAAGAATTGAAAGAACCGGATACGGCAGATTCGCGTTTTTTGATTGGAGATACCTTGAGAACGGTGAGCCTGATCCTGAATTTGAGTTAAACCGCAAAGTCTATGAAGGCGCGTCCATATTAATTGCCGGAGAGAATTTCGGCTGCGGGTCATCCCGTGAGCACGCTCCTTGGGCGCTGGATGATTACGGCTTCAAAATCATCATTGCTCCGTCATTTGCCGATATTTTTCATCAAAACTGTTTTAAAAACGGTATGCTTCCCATCCGTATGCCGTATGATCAGTGGAAAAAACTCGCCGGTCAATATGAAAATCAGTCTCTTAACATGACGGTTGATTTGGAAAACCAGCTCATTCACGACAGTGAAGGCAAAGAGATTTCATTTGAAGTCGATCCTCACTGGAAGGAAATGCTGATAAACGGCTATGATGAAATTTCATTAACGCTTCTGCTGGAGGACGACATTCAGCAGTTTGAATCGAAAAGAAGTTCATGGCTTCAAGCCTGAAAAAAGCCGCCCGGCATCTGTCCGGCGGCTTTTTTTACCGTGCGCACCATCCTTTCTTGTGTTTCCTGACGCGTGTTGATACACTTGAACAAAATAGCGCCTGAAAGGAAATAAAGTATGACGCATGACAAGAAAAAAGCTGATATCATTCCTTTCCCCCGTCTGAAAGAACGCTTGGTTGATAAAGGGATGGCCGCCATGAAGGATAAACAGTATCAGGAGGCCCTCGAACTGTTTTCAGAGGCGGTAAGCCACGGCGATACCGAGTCCGACGTGCATTTAGGCATGGCGATTTGTTTTCTGGAACTCGGGGAATTGGAAGAAGCAAAACAAGTTTGCGAGAAAATGCTGAATGAAGGGTACGGCCATTATTTCACCGTACTGCAGGTGTACATGACCATTTTAATTCAGCTGAAACAATATGAAGAAGTCAAAAGCACAATTGAAGCTGTGCTGGAAGAAAACCAGCTGCCCGCAGAAAGTGCGGAGCAATTCTACCGGCTGCTCGAATTCAGCCGCAAAATGACCGATCCCGACCAGCAGGATGAAGCGTGGGAGGAGGAATACGAGGACATTCTTGATGCGGAAAAAGTGCTGAACAACCCCGCTGAACAAATGAATCTGATTCATTCTCTCAAAGACCGCAATATTGCAAAATACACGGGTCTCTTAAAAACGATTCTTCAAGATCCGGGCGCACATCCGCTTATCAAAACGATGATTTTGACGCTGATGGCGGAGCACGACTACAGCAAGCCGGTTCATATTACAAAATTCGGCGATTCAATGACCGCGGTTCCGAGTGAAACGGTTCAGCCTGATACGGCTCCGATTTTGCATCGTGTTCTCCGGGTGCTTGATGAAACGCTCGGCAATGAAAACCCTACATTATACGCTGCCGTCGAGGAGCTGTGGAGAAGGCATCTGTACGTCCTGCACCCTTTTATGCCGAAGTTTTTGAACGCAGATTTATGGGCGGCGGCGCTTCATAAGGTCGGTTACGAGATGCACGGCATTGACATTGAGCCGGAGGAACTTCATATGATGTACGAGTTTGACAGCCGCGAACTTGAAGAAGCCTGCACGATGATTAAGGATATTGAAGAAATTTCTTATTTGTAAATCACACCATATAGTTGAAAGCGGTAGGCGTTATGTTATAATATAGTGGTTGTATTTATGTATAGCGGTTTAACTGAAATGAGAATTACGGTTGGACAGGCTGCCAGTTCATTACATAATGATTCTGATTCAAAGCGGTTTTTTCTTTGACAAACCCGCGGATTGCTTTAGAATGGAAGACCGACACAACCTGAATAGATTTTTGGAGGGAAACACATGTCTGTAAAATGGGAAAAACAAGAAGGCAACGAAGGCGTATTAACGGTTGAAGTTGATGCGGATACGTTCAAAACAGCTCTTGATGATGCATTTAAAAAAGTAGTAAAACAGGTTTCTATTCCTGGATTCCGCAAAGGGAAAGTTCCCCGCGGTTTATTCGAACAGCGTTTCGGCGTTGAAGCTCTTTACCAGGATGCTTTAGATATTTTACTTCCTGTAGAATACCCTAAAGCGGTTGAAGAAGCCGGCATTGAGCCTGTAGACCGCCCTGAAATCGATGTTGAAAAAATCGAAAAAGGCGAAAGCTTAATTTTCACTGCAAAAGTGACTGTAAAACCGGAAGTGAAACTTGGCGACTACAAAGGCTTAGGAATCGAAAAAGATGACACTGCCGTTACTGACGAAGATGTACAAAACGAACTTAAAGCGCTTCAAGAGCGTCAGGCTGAGCTTGTCGTGAAAGAAGAAGGCGCTGTTGAAAACGGCGATACAGTCGTTCTTGACTTCGAAGGTTTCGTTGACGGCGAAGCGTTTGAAGGCGGAAAAGCTGAGAACTACTCACTTGAAGTAGGATCAGGTTCATTCATCCCGGGCTTCGAAGAGCAGTTAACAGGCCTTGAAGCAGGCGCTGAAAAGGATGTTGAAGTAACATTCCCTGAAGAGTACCACGCTGAAGAGCTTGCCGGAAAACCAGCTGTTTTCAAAGTGAAAATTCATGAAATCAAAGCGAAAGAGCTTCCTGAGCTTAACGACGAATTCGCAAAAGACATTGACGAAGAAGTTGAAACGCTTGCTGAATTAACTGAGAAAACAAAAAAACGCCTTGAAGAAGCAAAAGAAAACGAAGCTGACGCTAAATTGCGTGAAGAGCTTGTTCTGAAAGCATCTGAAAACGCTGAAGCTGATGTTCCTCAAGCGATGATCGACACTGAGCTTGACCGCATGCTGAAAGAATTCGAACAGCGTCTGCAAATGCAAGGCATGAACCTTGAGCTTTACACTCAATTCTCAGGCCAAGACGAAAACGCGTTAAAAGAGCAAATGAAAGAAGATGCCGCAAAACGCGTAAAATCAAACCTGACTCTTGAAGCGATCGCTCAAGCAGAAAACCTTGAAGTAACGGACGAAGAAGTTGAAGCTGAGCTGACTAAAATGGCTGAAGCTTACAACATGCCGGTTGAAAACATTAAGCAGGCAATCGGTTCAACTGACGCGATGAAAGAAGATTTAAAAGTTCGAAAAGCAATTGATTTTCTTGTAGAAAACCGTTAATATGGTTCATAATAATAGACATAATAAAACAGGGCGCGATTAATTCGTGCCTTGTTTTGTACAATTATGATATAACTCTTTTTCTTGGGGCAAGATAGTCATTGCCGGGCTGTTTTTCGTCATACATATAGAATGTGCAAGTGCGAAACACATTGTTACCGTCTTACTGGAAAGTATGGTAAAATGCAATACATACTCGATCGTAGCAAGAACCGTTTTCTTTTGCCCTTCAGGTAAAAGAAAAAGTGAGACAAGATTAAGGGGTGAAAGAATGTTTAAATTCAACGAGGAAAAAGGACAATTGAAATGCTCGTTCTGCGGAAAAACGCAAGATCAGGTTCGTAAGCTGGTTGCAGGACCGGGCGTATATATATGCGACGAATGTATTGAGCTCTGTACAGAAATCGTAGAGGAAGAGCTTGGTACGGAAGAAGAAGTCGAATTTAAAGACGTTCCGAAGCCGCAGGAAATCCGTGAGATTCTGAATGAATATGTCATCGGACAGGATCAGGCGAAGAAATCACTTGCGGTTGCGGTATACAACCATTACAAACGCATCAACTCCAACAGTAAAGTGGATGATGTCGAGCTTTCTAAAAGTAATATTTCTTTAATCGGACCGACTGGAAGCGGGAAAACACTTCTTGCCCAGACGCTTGCGCGTATTCTGAACGTGCCGTTTGCGATCGCGGACGCTACATCTCTGACTGAAGCCGGATATGTCGGTGAGGACGTAGAAAACATCCTCCTCAAGCTGATTCAGGCAGCAGACTATGATGTGGAAAAAGCAGAAAAAGGTATTATTTATATCGATGAAATCGATAAAGTAGCGCGAAAATCTGAAAACCCGTCCATTACACGTGACGTATCAGGCGAAGGCGTTCAGCAGGCGCTGCTGAAAATTCTTGAAGGAACGGTTGCAAGCGTGCCGCCTCAAGGAGGACGCAAACATCCTCATCAGGAATTCATCCAGATCGATACGACGAACATCCTGTTCATTTGCGGCGGTGCATTTGACGGCATCGAACAAATCATCAAACGCCGTCTCGGACAAAAAGTCATCGGCTTCGGCTCTGATAATAAAGCGGCAGACCTGGAAAAAGAAGAACTGCTTTCTAAAGTTCTTCCGGAAGACTTGCTCCGTTTCGGTCTGATTCCTGAATTCATCGGCCGTCTTCCTGTCATTGCAAGCCTTGAGCAGCTTGACGAAACGGCACTGGTTGAAATTCTGACTAAACCGAAAAACGCACTCGTCAAACAATACAAGAAAATGTTAGAACTTGATGATGTCGAGCTTGAATTTGAAGACGAGGCATTATCTGAAATTGCGAAAAAAGCGATCGAGCGTAAAACAGGCGCACGCGGCCTGCGTTCTATCATTGAAGGCATCATGCTTGACGTCATGTTTGATCTGCCGTCCCGCGATGATATTGAAAAATGTGTCATTACCGGAGCGACAGTCGCAGACGGTGAAGCACCGCGTCTTGTATTAAAAGACGGCACAGTTGTCGGCCAAGATAAAACATCAGCATAACATGACAAAACCTCCTGACTCGAATTGATCAGGAGGTTTTTTTCTTGTCCTGACCCTTCTGAAAATGTTTATTCCGGGCTTTGCTGGGAGATACTAGCGGACAGAGGAATGAATTGGATACATAAATCGTTTTTTCAGGAGGGACCAGCATGAGTTGGACAGGGATCGCATTATTTGTACAGCTGTTTTTCGGGATAGTCATCGGATTATATTTTTGGAATCTGCTCAAAAACCAGCGTACACAAAAAGTGACGATAGATAAAGAATCAAAAAAAGAAATGGAACAGCTGCGCAAAATGCGCGCCATCAGTTTATCAGAACCTTTATCAGAAAAGGTGCGGCCGAAAAGCTTTCAGGACATTGTCGGCCAGGAAGACGGAATTAAAGCGTTAAAAGCAGCGCTTTGCGGACCGAACCCGCAGCACGTCATTATTTACGGTCCTCCGGGAGTCGGAAAAACGGCTGCGGCGCGGCTGGTATTGGAAGAAGCGAAAAAACATAAACAGTCACCGTTTCAAAAGCAGGCTGTATTTGTTGAACTTGATGCGACGACCGCGCGGTTTGATGAACGGGGGATTGCCGATCCGCTTATCGGTTCAGTGCATGATCCGATTTATCAGGGAGCGGGTGCGATGGGCCAAGCAGGCATTCCGCAGCCGAAACAGGGGGCTGTGACCCATGCTCACGGAGGGGTATTGTTTATTGATGAAATCGGCGAGCTTCACCCGATTCAGATGAATAAAATGCTGAAGGTGCTTGAAGATCGAAAAGTATTTTTAGACAGTGCGTATTACAGTGAAGAAAATACGCAAATACCGAATCACATTCATGATATTTTTCAAAATGGGCTTCCGGCAGATTTCCGTTTGATCGGAGCGACAACGAGAATGCCGAATGAAATTCCGCCGGCCATCCGTTCGCGCTGTCTTGAAGTATTTTTCCGCGAGCTGGAAAAGGATGAACTTAAAATCGTTGCGAAAAAAGCAGCCGACAAAATTCAGAAAGAGATTTCTGACGAAGCTCTCAGTGTGCTGACCACATATACGAGAAACGGACGTGAAGCCGTCAATATGATCCAGATCGCCGCCGGCATGGCGGTGACTGAGGACAGAAAAGAAATTACGACAGAAGATATAGAATGGGTTGTTCATTCCAGTCAGCTTACACCTAAAAATGAGCAGAAAATCGCCGATGAACCGCAAGTCGGCATCGTGAACGGACTTGCCGTCTACGGGCCGAACAGCGGCGCATTGCTGGAAATCGAAGTGAATGTCACACCTGCGCAGGACAAAGGAAGCCTGAATATCACGGGAATTGCAGAGGAAGAAAGCATCGGCAGCCAATCGAAGTCGATCCGCCGCAAAAGCATGGCGAAGGGATCTGTGGAAAATGTTCTGACGGTTCTGCGCACAATGGGCATCAAACCTTCAGACTATGACATTCACGTCAATTTTCCGGGCGGAGGCCCGATTGACGGACCTTCAGCAGGTATCGCGATGGCCGCGGGGATTTTTTCCGCGATTCACCGCATCCCGATCGACCATACGGTGGCGATGACGGGAGAAATCAGCCTGACGGGGCTTGTCAAACCGATCGGCGGCGTCATTCCGAAAATTAAAGCCGCAAAACAGGCCGGAGCAAAAACGGTCATTATCCCATATGAAAATCAGCAGTCCATTCTGAAACGAATAGACGGAATCACCATTAAAGCGGTAAAAACGTTCCAGGAAGTGCTTGACGTCATATTGGTTGACCCTCCTTCAGAACAAAAACCGTTTGATATCCAAATGAATAAAGAATCCGTATAAACCCCATTTTTATAATGGGGTTTTTTTATGGAGGACATCTTTTCCTTTTTCAGAACAGAAAGAAAGGGTATACTACGAAGAGACTGTTTTATATACAGGGCAGGCGGATAAGCCGATTAAAGCCCGATCCCGGAATTGTACAACGATGAAAAAGTTGTATTATAATGGTTCATACTAAAGTCACGGAGGTGTCAGTCACATGGCAGAAGATACAAAACGCAGCATCCCGCTCCTCCCTTTAAGAGGCTTATTGGTATACCCGACAATGGTTTTACATTTAGATGTAGGCCGTGACAAGTCGGTTCAGGCTCTTGAACAGGCAATGATGCATGATCATATGATTTTTTTAGCCACTCAGCAGGATATTTCGATAGACGAACCGGGTGAAGAGGATATTTTCGCCGTCGGCACTTATACAAAAATTAAACAGATGCTGAAGCTGCCCAACGGTACGATCAGAGTGCTTGTAGAAGGAATTCAGCGGGCGCAGATCCTTGAATACACCGAGCTCGAAGATTATACTTCGGTCGATATACAGCTGATGCATGAGGATGATTCAAAAGACGTGGAAGACGAAGCGCTTATGCGGACGCTGCTGGACCATTTTGACCAGTACATAAAAATTTCTAAAAAAATCTCCGCAGAAACGTATGCGGCTGTGACTGATATTGAAGAGCCCGGCAGAATGGCGGATATCGTCGCTTCTCATCTCCCGCTGAAATTAAAGGACAAGCAGGACATTTTAGAAACGGCGGATATTAAAGAACGTCTGAATAAGGTCATCCGTTCCATTCATAATGAAAAAGAAGTGCTGGAGATTGAGAAAAAAATCGGTCAGCGCGTCAAACGTTCGATGGAACGCACTCAAAAGGAATACTACTTGCGTGAACAGATGAAAGCCATTCAGAAGGAGCTTGGCGACAAAGAAGGAAAAACCGGCGAAGTTCAGTCGCTCACGGAAAAGATAGAAGAAGCAGGCATGCCTGAGCGTGTCAAAGAAACGGCGCTTAAGGAATTAAGCCGTTACGAAAAAGTGCCGTCAAGCTCAGCGGAAAGCTCTGTTATCCGCAACTATATTGACTGGCTCATCGCCCTTCCGTGGTCGGATGAAACAGAAGATAAACTTGATATTAAAAAAGCCGGGGAAATCTTAGATAAAGAGCACCACGGCTTAGAGAAAGTGAAAGAGCGGATTTTGGAGTATTTGGCCGTGAAACAGCTGACGAAAACGCTGAAAGGGCCGATTCTTTGTCTGGCCGGACCTCCGGGAGTCGGTAAAACATCTCTTGCAAAATCAATCAGTACGAGCATGGGGCGCCGTTTTGTGAGAATTTCACTGGGCGGAGTGCGCGATGAGTCTGAAATCCGCGGGCACCGGCGTACATACGTCGGAGCGATGCCGGGCCGTATTATACAGGGGATGAAAAAAGCCGGTAAACAAAATCCGGTCTTTCTCCTGGATGAGATCGACAAAATGTCGTCTGATTTCAGAGGCGATCCGTCTTCGGCGATGCTTGAGGTGCTGGATCCGGAACAAAACAGCACATTCAGCGACCACTATATTGAAGAGACGTTCGATTTATCGAAAGTGCTGTTTATCGCGACTGCGAATAACCTTGCTTCCATCCCGGGACCTCTCAGAGACAGAATGGAGATTATCAGCCTGTCAGGCTACACTGAAAACGAAAAGCTGGAGATCGTGAAGGACCACCTGCTTCCGAAACAAATCAAAGAGCACGGGCTCACAAAGAGCAACCTGCAGATTCGGGATCAGGCGATTACGGACATCATCCGCTACTACACGAGGGAAGCCGGCGTGAGAACGCTTGAACGCCAGATTGCCGCCATTTGCCGAAAGGCTGCAAAAGCCATTGTGTCTGAGGAGAGAAAACGCATTACCGTTACAGAGAAAAATCTGGCCGACTATCTCGGAAAACGGATATTCAGATACGGACAGGCGGAAACCGAAGATCAAATCGGGGTTGTCACGGGGCTTGCGTATACGACGGTCGGCGGAGATACGCTGTCAATCGAAGTGTCATTGTCACCGGGAAAAGGAAAGCTGATTCTGACCGGGAAGCTTGGAGATGTCATGCGGGAATCAGCGCAGGCCGCTTTCAGTTATGTCCGCTCGAAAGCGGAACAGTTCGGAATCGATCCGAAATTCCATGAGAAGTATGACATTCATATCCATGTCCCTGAAGGGGCGGTGCCGAAAGACGGCCCTTCTGCCGGAATTACGATGGCCACGGCGCTCGTTTCAGCATTAACGGACCGTGCGGTAAAACGCGAAGTCGGTATGACGGGAGAAATTACGCTGCGGGGCCGCGTGCTTCCGATCGGCGGACTGAAAGAAAAGGCGCTCGGCGCGCACAGAGCGGGCCTGACCACTATTATTGCGCCTAAAGATAACGAAAAAGATATAGAGGATATTCCAGAAAGCGTCAGAGAAGGACTGAAGTTTATATTCGTTTCTCACCTGGATGACGTTTTGGAACATGCCTTAGTAGGAGAGAAGAAATGAAAGTCACAAAGTCAGAAATCGTGATCAGCGCGGTCAAACCCGAACAGTACCCTGATGGGGGGCTTCCGGAAATCGCGCTGGCGGGAAGATCAAATGTAGGAAAATCATCTTTTATCAATTCATTAATCAATCGGAAAAACTTGGCCAGAACGTCATCAAAACCGGGGAAAACACAGACCCTAAACTTTTACATCATCAATGATGAATTGCATTTTGTCGACGTTCCCGGGTACGGATTTGCGAAAGTTTCCAAAAGCGAGCGGGAAGCATGGGGGAGAATGATTGAAACCTATATGACGACCCGCGAAGAGCTGAAAGCCTGCGTGCAGATTGTCGACCTCAGGCACGCGCCGTCTGCTGAAGACGTGAACATGTACGAATTCCTGAAGTATTACGGCATTCCCGTCATCGTTATCGCGACAAAAGCGGATAAGATTCCAAAAGGAAAATGGGACAAGCACTTAAAGGTTGTCAAACAGACGCTTGATATGGATCCTGAAGATGAGCTGATTTTATTTTCCTCTGAAACGAAAAAAGGCAAAGATGAAGCATGGGGAGCCATTAAAAAAATGATCAGCCGGTAATGAAAAACCCAAAACGCAGTGCGTTTTGGGTTTTATCGTATAGTTTTGTTCCGCTTGATAAACAATAATAAAAGGCTGATTCCGATGAAAACATACGGCCAGTATGTTTTGAAGTGTTCCGTCGGAATATGGACGGACTCCAGCCACGCCGTAATTTGTTTAAAGAAGTATAAAAAGAGGGAAAAACCAATCATGGCAACCGCTTCGTATACATATTCTTTTCTGGCTGCCGCAAATAAGGAGAATCCGAAGACGAAGAGAATCATTTCAAAATCTCCCGGCCACCATGAGAGCTCAGGTTTGGCGAAAAAGTGTAAACCTATGCCGAAAAGAAGCATGCCGATCAGGACGTGAGGCCCGGCCGCTTCCTTTTTGCCCTGATACAAGAGCACGGCGCCCAAAAGCATAAGGAGCACCGGCCATTCTCCCTGATTCTCAAACAGGTGAACCTGTCCGCTCTGAAGCCATGCGAATAATGAAGCGGCAAGCAGAAGTCCCGGTAATAAAATTGATGTTTTTTTCATCCTGTCACCTACCCGCAGTAAAGGATTTTTAGTATGATGATTACAGTGGAAACGAGCTTTTTATACTATAGCATAACATTTTTGAAATCTGTTCACATTTTCCCGAAGAAACTATGTTATAATTATTATAAATAATAAATTCTATGTTAGAATGATTATAAATAAATTGCGATGTACGGGGGTGCATGAAAGCGATGCATATTCTTGTTGTGGGAGTAGATTATAAATCCGCCCCTATTGAAATACGCGAAAAAATAAGTTTTCAGCCGGATGAGCTTGCAGAAGCGATGCTTCGTTTAAAAGAAGAAAAAAGCGTTCTTGAAAACATTATCGTGTCAACCTGCAACCGCACCGAAATATATGCGGTGGTCGACCAGCTTCATACCGGCCGTTATTATATAAAAACATTTTTATCCGAATGGTTCTCGCTGCCGAAAGAAGAGCTGTCTCCGTTTCTGAAATTTTATGAGAGCGACGCGGCGATCGAGCATTTATTCCGTGTGGTGTGCGGCTTGGATTCCATGGTCATCGGAGAAACGCAAATACTCGGCCAGGTCCGCTCAAGCTTTAAAACGGCGCAGGCAGAAAAGACGATCGGCACCATTTTCAATGAGCTGTTTAAACAGGCGGTGACCGTCGGCAAACGCACGCATGCTGAAACCGATATCGGCGCCAATGCCGTTTCCGTCAGTTACGCCGCCGTTGAACTCGCGAAAAAAATCTTCGGCTCATTGTCAAATAAGCACATTTTGATTCTCGGTGCGGGAAAAATGGGCGAGCTCGCCGCAGAAAACCTGCACGGTCAGGGCATCGGCAAAGTAACGGTCATCAACAGAACGTTTTTGAAGGCAAAAGCGCTCGCTGACCGTTTCTCCGGAGAAGCGCGCAGCTTAAACCAGCTTGAACATGCACTTGCTGAAGCTGATATTTTAATCAGTTCGACAGGCGCAAGTGATTTCGTCGTGTCTAAAGAAATGATGGAGAGAGCGGGCAGACAGCGGAAAGGCCGCCCGTTATTTATGGTGGATATCGCTGTGCCGCGAGACCTCGATCCGGCGCTGAACGATCTTGAAGGTGTTTTTCTGTATGATATTGATGACCTTGAAGGAATCGTTGAAGCCAACTTACAAGAACGCCGTGAAACCGCTGAAAAAGTCGAGCTGTTTATTGAAGCGGCAATTGTTGAGTTTAAGCAGTGGCTTAATACGCTCGGCGTCGTGCCGGTCATTTCGGCGCTGCGTGAAAAGGCGCTGTCCATCCAGTCCGATACGATGCAGAGCATTGAGCGCAAGCTGCCTCATCTTACGGTAAGAGAGAAAAAACTTCTCAGCAAACATACGAAAAGCATCATTAACCAAATGCTGCGCGACCCGATTCTGAAGGCGAAAGAGCTTGCGGCCGAAGCGGATTCAGATGAAAAGCTGAAGCTGTTTATGCAGATTTTCGATATTGAGGAAGAGGCCGGCCGCCAGCTGGACAAAAGTCTGGATAACCGTCAGACGGTTCATTCGTTTCAAAAGGCAGAAGCAAAAACGGGCTTACGTCCGCTTGTAAGTGAGTGAGGGCTGTATGATTGATACAGCAATGGCAAGACTTAATGAAGCGACAATTGTTATTTATGCAGTAAGCGTCCTTTTTTACTTTATAGATTTTCTTCAACACAACCGGAAGGCTGGGAAAATGGCCTTCTGGTTGCTTTCTATTGTCTGGACTCTGCAAACCGTCTATCTTTCTTATTTCATGTGGCAGACGGGCAGATTTCCGGTCTTGAATATTACGGAGGCCCTTTACTTTTATGCGTGGGTGCTTGTCACGCTCTCACTTGTGGTCACGCAGATTCTGCGGGTTGATTTTATCGTGTTTTTCACGAATGTCATCGGTTTCTCGATGATTGCGATCCATACGTTTTCACCGACGGATCAGCATTCGGCCGCTTTTTCCGGCCAGCTGGTCTCAGAGCTTTTGGTCATTCATATTACAATGGCGATTCTGTCTTACGGCGCTTTTTCCCTTTCTTTTGTCTTTTCGCTTCTTTATCAGTTTCAATATTCTTTATTAAAGAAGAAAAAGTGGGGAAAATGGCTGTTGAGAATTGAAGATTTGTCAAAACTTGATTATATGGCTTACGTTTTAAATGTCATCGGGGTTCCGATGCTGCTGTTGAGCCTGATATTAGGCGTGATCTGGGCGTATGTGTCGCTGGAAACGCTGTACTGGTTTGATTCAAAAGTGCTCGGTTCGTTTATTGTGCTGCTTTTATACAGCTACTATTTATATATCAGAATGATTAAGGAACTGCAGGGAAAAGTGGCGGCGTTATGGAATTCAGCATGTTTTCTCGTGCTGATGATTAATTACTTCCTGCTCGGAAGCCTGTCGCAATTCCATTGGTTCAGTTAACGCACGCGCCCAAACAGATTCGGGAGGAAAGAAAATGAGAACGATTAAGGTAGGTTCCAGACGGAGCAAACTGGCTATGACCCAGACAAAATGGGTGATTAACAAACTGAAGGAATTGAACCCTTCCTATAACTTTGAAATCCGGGAGATTGTCACAAAAGGCGACCGCATCCTTGATGTTACACTGTCAAAAGTGGGCGGCAAAGGTTTGTTTGTCAAAGAGATTGAACAGGCGCTGCTGCATCAGGAGATTGATATGGCGGTTCACAGCATGAAAGACATGCCCGCCGTTTTGCCTGAGGGTCTTGTCATAGGCTGCATACCGAAACGTGAGGATCCGCGTGATGCGCTGATTTCAAAGGGGCATCAAAAGCTGGACGACATAAAAGAAGGAGGCATCATCGGCACCAGCAGTTTAAGAAGAAGCGCCCAGATTCTTGCTGAACGCCCAGATCTTACAATTAAGTGGATCAGAGGCAATATTGATACGAGACTTCAAAAGCTTGAAACGGAAGATTACGATGCTATTATTTTAGCGGCTGCGGGACTTTCGAGAATGGGCTGGAAAGATGATGTCGTATCTGAATTTCTCGAACCGGACCGCTGTCTGCCTGCGGTCGGCCAAGGCGCTCTTGCCATTGAATGCAGAGAGTCGGATGAGGAGCTTTTGAAGCTGTTTGCGCAATTTACCGATGAGTATACGCAGCGCACGGTGGCAGCCGAACGGGCTTTCTTACACGCGATGGAAGGCGGCTGCCAAGTGCCGATAGCCGGGTATGCGTCCGTCAATGACCGGGATGAGGTTGAATTGGTCGGTCTTGTCGCGTCTCCGGACGGAAAGACGATTTATAAAGAAACAGCGGCGGGACATGATCCGGAAGAAATCGGAAAACGCTGTGCGGCGATGATGTCTGAAAAAGGAGCCAAAGCACTAATCGACAGCGTGAAACAGGAGCTCGATCAGGATGGCAAATGACCTTCCTTTACAAGGAAAGACCGTGCTTGTCACCCGGAACAAAAGACAGGCCGCTCCGTTCCGAAAAAAAGTAGAGGCGCTCGGCGGAACGGCTGTTTCCGCTTCGCTGATCGCTTTTCAGGAAGCGCTCCCGGATGAATGTGCGGACAGTCTGCGGGAAGACCTTTCTGAGCCGGGATGGCTTGTGTTTACAAGCGTAAACGGTGTCCGGTTCTTTTTTTCCTATCTTGATCGTCACGGTCTTGCGCTTTCGGGACGGAAAAAAATCGCAGCCGTCGGTGAAAAGACTGCGCGCGCCCTGAAAGAGCGGGGAGCCCGGACGGATGCGATGCCTGACGAGTATGTGGCGGAATGTCTGGCTGATACTTTAAAACGGCACGCATCAGCTGCCGAACCCATTTCAGTGATAAAGGGCAATTTATCACGCGATGTCATAAAAGCGGAGCTTGAGCCGCATGGCTATCAAATAAGGGAATGGGTGTTATACAATACCATTCAGGATGAAAAAGGCATGGACGAGCTGAGACGGGCTGCATCCCGCTCTCATTTTGATTTTATTACGTTTACCAGCTCATCGGCGGTGCATACGTTTATGCACGCGGTCGGAGACGGAGAAAAAGCGTGGGAAAACAGCGGTGCGAGCTATATCAGCATCGGCCCTTTGACAGAGAAAGCGCTCTTGGAATACGGGATCTCATCCCATGTGCCTGACACTTATACGATTGAAGGCATGCTGGACGTCATGTGCAGCATGTCGGGAAAGGATTGATAATGATGAATCAAACATTTAACAGACACCGCCGTTTGCGCGCGAACGCTGCGATGAGAGATTTAGTAAAAGAAACACGTCTTCACCCCTCAGATTTTATTTACCCGTTATTTGTCGTTGAAGGACTCGAAGGAAAAAAAGAAGTTCCTTCCATGCCGGGGGTTTATCATGTATCACTCGATTTGTTAAAGGATGAAATGGCTGAGCTGATATCGCTCGGCATTAAGTCGGTCATCGTTTTCGGCGTGCCGGAAGAAAAAGACGCCTGCGGAACCCAGGCTTTTCACGATCACGGCATTGTGCAGAAAGGGATTGCTGAAATTAAAAAGCATTATCCTGAAATGATCGTAATCGCTGATACGTGTCTCTGTGAATACACGGATCACGGCCATTGCGGGGTCGTGAAAGACGGAGAAATCCTCAATGACGAGTCGCTTGAACTGCTGGCTCAGACAGCCGTCAGCCAGGCCAAAGCCGGCGCTGACATCATCGCTCCTTCAAATATGATGGACGGTTTTGTCACAGTGATCAGGGAAGCGCTCGACAAAGAAGGATTCACGAATATTCCGATCATGTCTTATGCCGTAAAATATTCAAGTGAATTTTACGGTCCGTTCCGCGACGCGGCTGACAGCACGCCGCAGTTCGGAGACCGAAAAACATATCAGATGGATCCGGCCAACCGCTTGGAAGCGCTCCGTGAGGCTGAATCAGACGCGGCAGAAGGCGCTGACTTTTTAATCGTCAAACCGTCTATGTCATACTTAGATATTATGCGTGATGTGAAAAACCGCCATCACCTGCCGCTGGTCGCATATAATGTGAGCGGGGAGTATTCCATGGTGAAAGCGGCAGCCCAAAACGGCTGGATTAAAGAAAAAGAAATGGTGCTGGAAATTTTAACGAGCATGAAACGTGCAGGAGCCGATCTGATTATGACGTATCATGCAAAAGACGCAGCAAAATGGCTTGCTGAGTAACGATTTCATTTGACGGGAGCTGAGGCAGATGAGAAGCTATGAAAAATCAAAAGCCGCTTTTAAAGAAGCGCAGAAACTGATGCCGGGCGGAGTGAACAGCCCGGTGCGCGCGTTTAAATCAGTCGATATGGATCCGATTTTTATGCAGCGCGGAAAAGGATCGAAAATATTTGATATTGACGGCAATGAATATATCGACTACGTCCTGAGCTGGGGGCCGCTCATTTTGGGTCACACGAACGACCGGGTCGTTGAAAGCCTGAAAAAAGTAGCCGAGAACGGGACAAGTTTCGGAGCATCTACTGAGGTGGAAAACGAACTGGCCAAATTGGTCATTGACCGTGTGCCGTCTGTTGAAATCGTACGGATGGTCAGCTCCGGCACAGAGGCGACAATGAGCGCCCTGCGTCTGGCAAGAGGATATACCGGCCGAAACAAAATTTTGAAATTCGAAGGCTGTTACCACGGCCATGGTGATTCACTGCTGATCAAAGCGGGATCCGGGGTGGCGACACTCGGCCTTCCGGACAGCCCGGGCGTGCCGGAAGGAATAGCAATGAATACGATTACCGTTCCATACAACGACTTGGAAAGCGTTGCACTCGCATTTCGGGAGTACGGTGAAGATATTGCCGGGGTCATTGTTGAACCGGTAGCAGGCAATATGGGCGTTGTTCCGCCGCAGGAAGGCTTTTTACAAGGACTTCGCGACATGACGGAACAGTATGGCGCGCTGCTCATTTTTGATGAGGTCATGACCGGTTTTCGCGTGGATTATAACTGTGCGCAAGGGTATTTCGGCGTGACGCCTGACTTAACGTGTCTCGGCAAAGTCATAGGCGGCGGTCTTCCTGTCGGTGCGTATGGCGGAAAAGCTGACATTATGGAACGAATCGCGCCGAGCGGTCCGATCTATCAGGCTGGAACATTGTCAGGAAATCCGCTTGCCATGACAGCGGGACTTGAGACGTTACAGCAGCTCACACCTGAATCTTACCAAGAATTTGTGAAAAAAGGCGATATGCTTGAAGAAGGCATTTCAAAAGCAGCTGAAGCACATGGCATTCCGCACACGTTTAACCGGGCGGGTTCAATGATCGGCTTCTTTTTCACAAATGAGCCTGTCATTAACTATGAAGCAGCCAAATCTTCTGATTTAAAGCTGTTCGCCAAATATTATAAAGGGATGGCCGACGCAGGCGTATTTCTGCCTCCGTCTCAATTTGAAGGATTGTTTCTCTCCACTGCGCATACAATGGAGGATATTGAAAATACCATTCAAGCCGCTGAGAAAGTGTTCCAGGCGATCAGCCGCTGATACAGAAAAGCCGATGCAAGCAAGACTTGTATCGGCTTTTTTCAATGCCTCCATTATCATATTTTCCCGGATTGCGGCATACACCTTTAGTGACATCTAATTGTATGGATTAGATGAAAGGAGGATATGAACTTGCCGCATAATCACCGATTGCAATTTTCTGTTGAAGAATCAATCTGTTTCCAAAAAGGACAGGAAGTTTCTGAATTACTTTCGATTTCGTTAGACCCTGACATCAGGGTGCAGGAAGTAAATGATTATGTCTCAATTAAAGGATCATTAGAACTTACTGGCGAGTACAACATAGATCACAGCAGTCATTTTGAAGAGCTTGATAGGGAGCTGAGGCATGTAGAGGAAGTGAGGGCGAGGGAGGATGGCACGGCCGAGCTCATTCATTGTTTCCCGGTGGACATTACGATTCCGAAAAATAAAGTGAGCCACCTCAATGATGTTTTCGTATTTATCGATGCCTTTGATTATCAGCTGACGGATTCAAGGATCTTAACCATTCAGGCTGATTTGGCAATTGAAGGGCTGCTTGAGGAATCCGAGCCAAAAGAGCCGGAGATCCCTCTGTACGTGGCGCCTGAATTTGCCAGAGAAGAAATGATCAATCTTGCCGGACATCATTCGGAGGACGAAAACGAACCAGAATTAATGATACGCCATGAGCCTGAAATACCTTTGACTGTATCAAAAGAAGCAGCACAAGAAACCGAGAAGAACGAGGAAGAAACCCAGCCTTTACTCAGGCAGGAGGAAGAAGAGCAGGAAACTGCCTCTATTCTGAGGGAACGGGAAGAAGAAGAGCAGGAAACTGTCCCGATTCTGAGGGAGCGGGAAGAAGAAGAGCAGGAAGCAGCCCCGATTCTGAGAGAGCAGGAAGAAGAAGAGCAGGAAGCAGCCCCGATTCTGAGGGAACGGGAAGAAGAAGAGCAGGAAGCAGCCCCGATTTTGAGGGAGCACAAAGAAGAAGAGGAAGAAACTGCCCCGATTCTGAGGGAGCAGGAAGAAGAAGAGAAAGAAACTGCCCCGATTTTGAGGGAGCAGGAAGAAGAAGAGCAGGAGACTGCCCTGATTCTGAGGGAGCAGGAAGAAGAAGAGCAGGAAGCAGCCCCGATTTTGAGGGAGCGGGAAGAAGAAGAGCAGGAAGCAGCCCCGATTTTGAGGGAGCGGGAAGAAGAAGAGCGGGAGACTGCCCCGATTCTGAGGGAGCAGGAAGAGGTGCCGAAACCTGTTTCCTTTACTGAGCCTCCTCCTCCCGTTTCTTTCCAACACGAAGAAGAGCCGGAAGAAGCTGAGGAGCCTGCAATCATGTCGGCTGTGAGGAATGAACCTGTATTTGAGGATGATTCAGCAGAAGTCCAGGAAGAGCCAAAAGATGATATCGAAAAGGTTTTCCCTGCGTTCACTCTGACTCCGCATGCAGAAAAACCAAAAATTGCGGAACAGCCCTTCCTTCAAAAAGAAGAGCAGCCAGAGGCCGAGCCGCTTCTCCGTCAGAGCGATCATGAGGCGGCAGAAGACGAAGATGAGCCTGCGGTTTTTCAAGAAGAGCAGGCGCCCGTTTATCGCGAGTTCGTTCCGGAACGGCAGGAAGAGGAGTTTTACAGCGCTCCTAAGCTGCTTGAAGAAGAGGCTCATGATGAAGAAGGGTTTGAAATTGAGGTAAGGAAGATGGCGCCGCCGGAGGAGGAAACCGGGAAGCCTCTCGATTTGTCTTTTCAGTTTTCCAAACTGCCGCCTGAGGAGCCGGCGCAAGCTGAACCGCCTGAGCCGCTTAAGTCTGAAAGAAAGAATGAAGAAGCGGCACCGGGAACCGAGCAGAAGGAAAATGACAACTCTCATTACTTGACAAAATTATTTACAAGGGAAGAAGAAAAGTTTTCAAGAATGAAAATTTGTATCGTACAGCAGCAAGATACTATCGACCGGGTGTGTGAACGATATGACATAACATCCCAGCAGCTCATCAGAACGAATGCTTTATCGTTTGATGACGAGCTTGAAGAAGGTCAGCTTCTGTATATACCTGAATATAATAACAGCCATGCGTAAGCACAAAGAGGCCGTAAAAATGTGGTGAATGGAATGGAAGCAGTCCAATCAGTGCTTCAGGAATACGGGCTGGCGGCTGAGTATATTGAGCCTGTCAGCCCGCATGTTTGGAAGGTCTACTCAAACTACGGCATTTTTGCTTTGAAACAGCTCAAGCCGGCCCGCAGCAGTGAATTTACGGATCTTATGATTGAGATTGAGGAGAAAGGCTACCGATCATTTGTGCCGATCTGCCGCACGTATGCCGGCGATTTTTTTGCGGGAAGACAGACGGAGAATTCTTATTATTTAATGCCTTGGCTTCAGTACGATCAGGAAGAGGAACGGGACCAAAAACATGTTTACCTTTTTAAAGAGGTCGCGAAGCTCCATTCTGCGACTGTGCGGGACATCCAAATCCGGACTGAAGATATCAGCAGCTTTTATGAAGCAACGAAAAGAGATTGGGAAAATGATAAGCTTGTCTATGAACAATTCGCCGACCGGGCGGAAAAAGAGTGGTACCTTTCACCTTTTGAACTGCAAGCTGTTACGTATCTTACAGAAACGGTTTCCGCCGTCAATTTTGCTCTCGAACGTCTGGAAGAATGGTTTGACGCGGCAAAGGATCATGACAAGACGAGAGCGGTGATCAACCACGGCAGCTTATCGAGCCGCCACTTTCTGTATAATGATGCGGGATCGGGCTTTTTCACGAATTTCGAGAAAGCTGCGCTGGGCCCTCCGCAAAACGACCTGCTCGGCTTTTACTCCAGAATGTTCAGAAGCTATCCGAAAGCATGCCCGGAATGTCTGGACTGGTTTTATACGTATCACAAATCATTCCCGCTCCGTGAAGCGGAAATCAGTCTGTTTCTCAGCTATATGGCTTATCCGTCCGCCATGTACAAAGTGCTGAAACGGTATCAGACCGGCCAAAGGGGCTCTGAAAAAGAAGAGTGCACGCAATTATTAAGAGCGTTTTGGCAGATGAAAAATGTTGAGCCTTTTCTCATGAAGGTTCATCAGATTGAGCGGGAGAAAAAAATAAAAGCGGAAAACGAGTCCTCTTCATAACGGGACTCGTTTTTTTATATCCATTCCAAATGCAGGGCGCACGCTAAAAACAGCAGGATGGCAAGCAGCAGGACATCAAAAGTCGTCGGAAAGAAAATCGTCCTGATCCCCTGAAAGATCGTAATCGGGATAATGACTTGCACGGATACAAGGCGGACCTGTCTGGCCCACTGGGGGAGCGAATAAGAATTGAATTTTTTTCTCACGGGCAATTCCTCCTCACATTCGCCTTTCTATGTATCGTATGTAAGGGAAAGGGCGGGGTGCATGCCCATTTATGTATGACGGCAGCGGTTTTTGGAAAAGATGATTGACGAATCAAAAACACTTTTACTATAATAAAGAACATAATAAATAAGATCATGAGCTGATATAAATACACCTGCTTTGAACGGGAAGAGTACAAGAAAGACGCATGAAGAGAGAGAAGCTACTGTGCTGAAAGGCTTCTTATGCCGTCTCATTGGAAGGTCGCCCGGGAGCATAATTTCTTGAACATACAGTAGAGAAATTCGGGCCGCACCCGTTATCCGTTTAAGTGCATGAACAAATCTGTTCATGAAAAAAGGTGGTACCGCGAAAGAGCTTTTCGTCCTTTATCAGGATGAAGGCTCTTTTTTAGTTGCTCAGCCATTTCTAAACATGCTGGAGGGTTATCATGGATACAAACGAACAAACAATGCCGACAAAATATGATCCGTCTGCGATTGAAAAAGGCCGCTATGATTTTTGGCTGAAAGGAAAATATTTTGAAGCGGGCGGCGATCAAACGAAACAGCCGTATTCTGTCGTCATTCCGCCGCCGAACGTGACGGGCAGGCTGCACCTCGGACATGCGTGGGATACGACGCTGCAAGATATCGTTACGCGTATGAAACGCATGCAGGGCTATGACGTGCTCTGGCTTCCGGGCATGGACCACGCCGGCATCGCCACTCAGGCAAAAGTCGAAGCGAAACTCCGCGAACAGGGCACAAGCCGTTATGATCTCGGCCGTGAAAAGTTTTTAGAAGAAACGTGGAAGTGGAAGGAAGAGTATGCTGATTTCATCCGCAGCCAATGGGCCAAGATGGGACTCGGACTCGATTATTCGCGCGAACGTTTCACTCTTGATGAAGGGCTGAACAAAGCAGTGCGGGAAGTATTCGTCAAGCTGTACAAAAAAGGCTTGATTTACAGAGGCGAATATATCATCAACTGGGACCCTGCCACAAAAACGGCTTTATCCGATATTGAAGTAATTTACAAAGACGTACAGGGCGCGTTTTATCATTTGCGCTATCCGTTAGCAGACGGTTCAGGCTCAATTGAAATCGCGACCACCCGTCCGGAAACGATGCTTGGCGACACGGCTGTCGCGGTTCATCCTGAAGATGAGCGCTACAAGCACTTAATCGGCAAAACGGTGATTCTGCCGATTACAAACCGCGAAATTCCGATCGTCGGCGATGATTATGTTGATATGGAATTCGGATCAGGCGCCGTTAAAATCACGCCTGCCCATGACCCGAATGATTTTGAACTCGGAAACCGCCACAATTTAGAGCGGATTCTCGTCATGAATGAAGACGGAACAATGAATGAAAAAGCGCTGCAATATAACGGCATGGACCGGTTTGAATGCCGCAAAAAACTCGTCAAAGATCTTCAGGAATCCGGTGTTCTCTTTAAAATCGAAGACCATATGCATTCTGTCGGACATAGTGAGAGAAGCGGCGCCGTTGTTGAGCCGTACCTGTCCACACAATGGTTTGTCAAAATGCAGCCGCTGGCCGATGCTGCGGTTGACCTTCAGTCAAAAGAAGAGAAAGTTCACTTCGTTCCTGACCGGTTCGAGAAAACGTACCTGCACTGGATGGAAAATATCCGTGATTGGTGTATTTCCCGTCAGTTGTGGTGGGGCCATCGCATCCCGGCTTGGTATCATAAAGAAACAAAAGAAGTGTACGTCGGCCTTGAGGCGCCTAAGGACAGTGAAAATTGGGAACAGGATTCAGACGTGCTTGATACATGGTTCAGCTCCGCGCTTTGGCCGTTTTCTACAATGGGCTGGCCTGATGAAAACGCTGAAGACTTTAAGCGGTATTACTCAACCGATGTTCTTGTAACGGGATATGACATCATTTTCTTCTGGGTATCCCGGATGATTTTCCAAGGTCTTGAGTTTACCGGCGAGCGTCCGTTCAAAGACGTGCTGATTCACGGCTTAATCCGTGACGAGCAGGGCAGAAAAATGAGTAAATCCCTTGGGAACGGCGTGGACCCGATGGATGTCATCGACAAGTACGGAGCGGATTCCCTGCGCTATTTCCTGGCAACCGGAAGTTCACCGGGACAGGATCTCCGTTTCAGCTATGAAAAAGTGGAATCCACATGGAATTTCGCAAATAAAATTTGGAACGCCTCCCGTTTTGCATTAATGAACATGGACGGCATGACGTATGACGAGCTTGATCTGTCCGGTGAAAAATCAGTTGCTGATAAGTGGATCCTCACAAGACTGAATGAAACGATAGAAGACGTAACCCAGCTTGCGGATCGTTATGAATTCGGCGAAGTCGGACGCCACCTGTACAACTTTATCTGGGACGATGTGTGCGACTGGTATATCGAAATGGCAAAGCTTCCGCTGTACGGGGAAGATGAAGCGGCGAAGAAAACAACCCGTTCTGTTCTGGCATATGTGCTTGACCAGACGATGCGTCTTCTTCACCCGTTTATGCCATTCTTAACGGAAGAAATCTGGCAGCACCTTCCTCATGAAGGCGAGTCAATCACGATCAGCTCTTGGCCGGTTCCGGTGCCGGAACATACGGATAAAGAGGCAGCGGCGGATATGAAACTGCTCGTTGAATTAATCCGTTCTGTCCGCAATATCCGGAGCGAAGTCAACACGCCGATGAGCAAGCAGGTTGAGCTTTACATTAAAACAGCTACCGAAGACATTGCCGGCCGCCTTGAGAAGAACCGTTCTTACGTTGAACGCTTTACGAATCCGAGCACGCTGAAAATCGGGACGGATATCACTGCGGCAGACAAAGCGATGACAGCGGTCGTCACCGGAGCGGAAGTCATTCTGCCGCTTGAAGGGCTGATTAACATTGATGAGGAGATCGCCCGTCTGCAAAAAGAATTCGACAAGCTGACAAAAGAGGTCGAACGCGTTCAGAAAAAACTCGGCAACGAAGGATTCATTAAAAAAGCTCCTGAGCATGTCATTGAAGAAGAACGCGGAAAAGAGAAAGACTACACGGCAAAACGCGAAGCTGTCCGGCAGCGGATTGCAGAGCTGAAAGGCTGATAAAACAGCGGGGCGGTTTCCTAAGAAACCGCCTTGTCGTATAAAAGAGGGGATTTCATTGTTTAATACGTACAAAGAAGCGATCAGCTGGATTCACGGCAGACTCAAGTTCGGCGTTAAGCCGGGCCTTCTCCGTATGGAAAAGCTGATGGAAAAACTGGAACACCCGGAAAAGAACATTCGCGCCATTCATGTGGCGGGCACAAACGGCAAAGGATCGACCGTCGCTTTTATCCGTTCCGTGCTTCAAGAAGCCGGTTATACGGTCGGCACGTTCACATCGCCTTACATTATTACGTTTAATGAGCGTATCAGCGTCAACGGCACGCCGATTTCTGATGAGGAATGGAGAACGCTCGTTAATGACATAAAACCGATAGTCGATGAGCTTGATAAGACCGATGCCGGAACGGTGACAGAATTTGAAATCATTACAGCGTGTGCATTTTTATATTTTGCGAAGCGGGCTGATATCGATTTTGTCATTTTTGAAGCGGGGCTCGGCGGCACATTTGATTCAACCAATATTGTGAATCCGCTCCTGTCGGTCATTACAAGTATCGGACATGACCATATGGCGATTTTAGGAAATACCATCGAGGAGATCGCCGGGCAGAAAGCCGGTATCATTAAAAATTCCATTCCGGTCATTACGGGCGTCAATCAGCCGGAAGCACTCGGCGTCATTGAAGCGGAAGCCGAAAAAAAGCAGGCTCCGTATCAGTCACTATATAAAACGTGCAGACTGTTTAATGAAGCGGCGCTTCCGTCCGGTGAAAGCTTTTCGCTGGAAACGGAAACGAAATGCTATGAAAACATTCAAACGTCGCTGATCGGCATTCACCAAAGGCAGAATGCGGCATTGGCGATATTGGCCGCTGAATGGGTGAATCGTCTGGGAGCCGCAGCCATTTCTGAAGAAGCGATGCGAAACGGCCTGAAAAAAGCATCGTGGCCGGGCCGGTTTGAACGTCTTCAAAGCCGCCCTTTAGTGTTTGCGGACGGCGCCCATAACGAAGAGGGCGTTGAAACGCTGACAGAAACGATCCGGCAGCGCTTTGCCGGTAAAAACGTCCATGTCGTATTCAGCGCATTAAAAGACAAACCGTATCAGGAAATGATTAAAAAGCTTGAAACCGAAGCGGATTCCATTCACTTTGTATCATTTGACTTTCCGCGTGCTTCAAGCGCCGAAGCCCTTTATAACGCAAGCAGTCTAGCGGATAAGAGCTTCGATGAGAACCCGGACAGTGTGAAAGAATGGATAGAACAAAAAGACGGGGCGGATGATGTCATCATCATTACCGGCTCCTTATATTTTATTTCAGAAATGAGAAAGCGGCTTATCTGACAGCCCCTCGGATGCCCGGCAGACCATTTTACGGTTTTGCCGGGTGTTTTTATGCTGAAAATATATTTTCAGCCATTTCAGTCATGGTGTTTTTCTTTGCTATAATCTGAGCCAGATTGATAGTAAAGGTGTGGTCTGAGTGCTTTTGATTCTGTTTTTTCTCGGCTTGATTTTCGGTTCTTTTTTTTATACAGCAGCGTGCCGTATCCCGCTGCGAATCTCGGTTATTTCGCCGCGTTCAGCCTGTTCGTTTTGCCGCTTGCCGCTCTCCTGGGGGGAGCTTGTGCCCGTCGTTTCCTATATTCTGCAAAGAGGCAGATGCAGAAACTGCCGTGCGAAGCTGTCGGTTATGTATCCGGCGGCGGAATGCTGGACGGCGTGTTTATTCACGGCTGCAGGCATTCATTTCGGTTTCTCAAAAGAACTGTTAGTCGCGCTGTTATTTCTGTCTCTGCTCATGATTGTTACTATGACGGATCTGCAATATATGCTGATTCCTGACAAGGTTCTGCTGTTTTTTCTTCCGCTTTTCATCGCCGGCCGTATGTTTTCTCCGCTGGATTCATGGTATGCAGGGTTTGCCGGAGCCGTTTGCGGATTTTTTCTGCTTGTTTTTATCATGTTTGTCAGTAAAGGAGGCATCGGCGCAGGTGATGTGAAACTGTTTGGGGTGATCGGCCTGACGCTCGGCGTGAAGCTCGTGCTCATTGCATTCTTTCTCTCCGTTATGATCGGAGCCGTATACGGTATGTGCGCCGCAGCCCGGGGCAGGCTTGGTAAAAAGCAGCCATTTCCGTTTGCGCCGGCCATCTCAGCCGGGAGCGCTTTGAGTTATTTATACGGTGAAGAGCTGTTTTCGTTTTACATCAAGCTCGCTTCAGGCGGGGCTTGAAAAATTTGGCGAACGTTTTTTGGACAAGACGACAAAAGTCTTGTTCTTTTTTTTTTCGCCTATGCTAAAGTGTGAACCATGATCAGTTCAAGGTACGGCCAAGACGAATGCAAGGGGGAAGAGACGTTGAAAAAAAGGAAGAGCAAAAAGCACAGCAACGCAAAAAACAATGCCCTTAAAGTAACCATTAACGGACAAGAAGAAACGATGTATGGACAAGAAGATGTGAAAGAAGGCGGGGAGAAAACCGTCACATTTTCAAATTGGGAAGAAACAAAAAAGGCGGAGCAGGAGACCGCCGCATCCCATGAAGATCCGAAAGAAGAAGATTTCAATTGGGATCATGAGAAGAATTCTGAGGTATTTGAAGATGACCCGAAAGTCGTTCCGCCATACCAGAAGAAAAAAAACGGCCCTCATTTTCCGAAAAAAAAGCAGCCGTCTTCTCCAGTTAAAAAAGCGGTCACGACAATTGCCGTTGCGGCTGTTTTAGGCACCGGGCTCGGCCTTGTCGCCTTAAATATGTCGGGAAGTAAAGAAGCCTCCGCTCCGGCATCAGCTGACAAAGGTTCACAAGGGCAGACGGCGAAAGCGGGAGATGTTTCTAAAGACAAATCTGAAACAGCCGGCACAGGAGATGCGGAATCTTCAGAGGGAAACTATAAAACATATGCGGTGCAGGCCGGAAAATTTTCATCAGAAAAAGGAGCGCAAACGCTTGTTGACCAGCTGACTGAAAAAGGATACTCGGCCGTCTCTCTGGCAAAAGAAGACGGATACACATACGTGATCGCCGGGCTTGCAGCGGAAAAAAGCCTATCACAGCAATTGGGTCAGACACTGATAGACCATGATTTTGAGGCTTGGGGCGGAAAAGAGCTCAGCTTTGCGGTCGATTCAGGACTGGAAGACTCTTTTAAACAAGCATCTGAGCTCTCCGCCAAAGCGATTACCGGCAAAGATCTTTCAAAAACGGAAGTGGCTGAAGCGGCAAAAGCGGCAGACGGTGCAGACGCCGCTGACAAAAAGCAGAAAGAGGCCGTGCTTCAAGCGCTGAAAGAACTGGAAACGTCGGGTTCGGAATCCGGCTGGAAAGCCCAAAAAGAGCTTTTAAGTGTTGTAAAATAGTATCTCATTTCCCGTCATCCGGCGGGATTTTTTATTTTGTCATCAAAAAGTTATTTTTCTGAAATTGTGGTTGCCCGTTTGATTTGGTAGGATAGACAAGTATCTTTTTTTCTTAAGCAAACCCTGAAAGGATGACAATCATGACAAAACGCTTAATACTCGCATCACAATCTCCGCGAAGAAAAGAACTCCTTACTCTTCTTCAGATTCCTTACAGCATTATTGCAAGCCGCACAGAAGAAAAATTAAATCGAAACCTTTCGCCGGAAGAAAACGTCCAATGTTTGGCCGAGCAAAAAGCCGGAGCTGTATTGGCCGAAAATCCCGATGCAGTCGTTATCGGGGCTGACACGATGGTGTGCATAGACGGCGAATGCCTCGGCAAACCGCATGACAGAGAAGAAGCGGCACACATGCTGCGGAGGCTTTCCGGCCGAAGCCATCAAGTCATTACGGCGGTCAGCATTCAGACGCATGACCGGAAAGAAACGTTCTGTGACACGACGGAAGTGACGTTTTGGCCGCTCAGTGAAGACGACATACAGCTCTACATTGAAACAAAAGAACCGATGGATAAAGCAGGTGCATACGGCATCCAAGGAAAAGGCGCGCTTTTAGTGAAAAAAATAGACGGTGATTTTTATTCTGTCGTCGGGCTTCCTGTCGCTAAAACAATGAGAGCCTTGAAAGAATTTAATATAAAAGCTTGATGTTCAAACCGGGAAGGGGAACAAGGAGGGGTTGATCATCCGTGATCTGCCGTTAAAATTAAGAGATTTCCCCGAAAAAGAAAAACCGAGAGAGCGGCTTCTGCACTTCGGAGCCGAACATCTCTCTAACAATGAATTGCTCGCCATCCTGCTGCGGACGGGAACGAAACATGAGTCCGTCATGAACCTCGCTCACCGGCTGCTGCGGACGTTTGACGGGCTGCGACTGTTAAAAGGCGCCTCTGCCCAGGAGCTTTCCAGCATTCCGGGAATCGGCACGGTGAAAGCCGTTCAGATTCTTGCCGCAATTGAGCTGGGGAGCCGCATTCATAAGACATCCGCCGGGGAGCATTGCGTCATCCGCTCTCCGGAAGACGGGGCGAAGTATGTGATGGAGGATATGCGCTTTTTATCCCAGGAGCATTTTGTCTGTTTATATTTAAATACCAAAAATCAAGTCATTCATAAACGCACCGTTTTTATCGGAAGTCTGAATTCATCTATTGTCCACCCGCGGGAGGTGTTTAAAGAAGCTTTCAAACGATCCGCCGCGTCCTTCATTTGCGTTCACAATCATCCTTCAGGAGATCCTACACCGAGCAGGGAAGATATAGAGGTAACCAGGCGGCTTTTTGAGTGCGGAAATTTAATCGGCATCGAGCTGCTGGATCATTTGGTCATTGGTGACAAAAAATTTGTGAGTTTAAAGGAAAAAGGATATTTGTAACACTTTTTTTTTCGTTGATTTAAGATATAATAGATTTTATGAGTTTTTCCCTTTAGGGTATTTTTGCTTTAAGAAAGGAAGATACATACATATGTTCGGAATTGGTACAAGAGACCTTGGTATAGATTTGGGAACCGCGAATACGCTTGTGTTTGTTAAGGGTAAAGGAATCGTAGTGAGAGAGCCGTCTGTCGTTGCTCTGCAAACGGATACGAAGTCAATCGTTGCGGTCGGTAACGATGCGAAAAACATGATCGGAAGAACTCCGGGCAACGTGGTCGCGCTCCGTCCGATGAAAGACGGCGTTATCGCTGACTATGAAACAACTGCGACAATGATGAAATACTACATTAATCAGGCTGTGAAAAATAAAGGATTGTTTGCGAGAAAGCCTTACGTTATGGTGTGTGTGCCGTCAGGTATTACGGCCGTTGAAGAACGGGCGGTCATCGACGCGACAAGACAAGCGGGCGCACGTGACGCTTATCCGATTGAAGAACCGTTTGCAGCAGCAATCGGCGCGAATCTTCCGGTATGGGAGCCGACGGGCAGCATGGTCGTTGATATCGGCGGCGGAACAACTGAAGTGGCGATCATTTCTTTAGGCGGCATTGTCACGTCTCAGTCAATCCGCGTAGCCGGTGACGAAATGGACGACTCAATCATCAGCTATATCAGAAAAACATATAATCTGATGATCGGTGACCGTACGGCGGAAGCTATTAAAATGGAAATCGGTTCAGCAGAAACCGGTGAAGAAAATGCGTCAATGGAAATCCGCGGCCGCGATCTTCTGACAGGTCTGCCGAAAACGATCGAAATCACGGGAACGGAAATTGCAAATGCACTGCGTGATACAGTTCTCTCAATCGTTGACGCGGTGAAGAGCACGCTTGAAAAAACACCGCCTGAGCTGGCCGCTGATATTATGGACAGAGGTATTGTATTAACAGGGGGAGGCGCCCTGCTCCGCAATCTCGACAAAGTCATCAGCGACGAAACGAAAATGCCTGTTCTTATCGCTGAAGATCCGCTGGATTGTGTTGCGATCGGCACTGGAAAAGCACTGGAGCACATCCATCTTTTCAAAGGAAAAACAAGATAATCAGGAGTTAAATAGAAGAGGTGTATCACGATGCCGAACAAACGGTTAATGCTATTACTTCTGTGTATTATCATATTGGTGGCTATGATTGGATTCTCGCTGAAGAACGGCCGTAATACCACCTGGCCTGAAAAGCTGATCGGTGATACGACGGGAGTATTTCAAAACATTTTTCACACGCCTGCCGAATATTTTGCAGGGTTCTTCGGGGACATAAAAGACCTGAAAAACACGTACAAGGAAAACGAACGCTTAAGACAAAAGCTGGACGGACAGACACAATATGAAGCGAAGCTCCAAGAACTCAAAGATGAAAACAAGAAGCTGCGTGATGAACTCGGGCATGTCAAATCAATTTCCGACTATGATCCGATTTTAGCGACCGTTATCGCCAGAAACCCTGATCAATGGTACAAGCAGATCATGATCAATAAGGGAACGAAGCAGAAAGTGGCCAAAGACATGGCTGTCACGAACGAAAAGGGTGCGCTGGTCGGGAAGATCAAAAGCAGCGGACTCAACAGTTTCACATCCGCCGTTCAGCTGCTGAGCGATGTTGACCGCAATAACAGAGTGGCCACCAAAATCTCCGGCAAAAAGGGCAGCAAAGGCTACGGTTTAATTGAAGGGTATGATAAAAAGAAGCAGACTCTGAAAATGACCATCCTTGAGCCGGATGAAAAACGTGAAGTGAAAAAAGGCGACCTCGTGGAGACATCCGGAACGGGCGGCGTATTTCCTCAAGGGCTGACGGTCGGGGAAGTGACCGATGTAGAATCAGATGCTTACGGCCTGACGAAAATCGCTTACGTGAAACCGGCTGCCGACCTGTACGATCTTGACCATGTCATCGTCGTGAACCGAAGCGTAGCAACAGGGGAGGAAGGATCGTGAAACGTTTCCTTCTCCCTTTGATTATGATTTTGGTCTTTTGTGCGGAAAGCATCTATACGGATCTGGTGCGTTTTCCTTTCGTTTCCGTCGAGCAGCAGGTCGTTCCGCATTTTCTTTTGCTTGCGCTGATTTTTATGTCCGCTTATATCAACCAAAAGCATGCGGTGATCTACGGTTTGATTTTCGGATTTCTTTATGACATCAATTATACGGGTGTTTTAGGCGTTTATATGTTTGGTTTTGCCGGTTTATGCTATCTGGCGGCCAAAGCGTTTAAAGTGCTGCAGACAAACGCCCTGATGGTCATTCTGGTTGCAGTGCTGAGCGTATGTGTGCTTGAATTTTACGTCTACGGCATTCAGACGTTAATCCGCAGCGGCACTATGACGTTTAACGATTTTGTCATTCAGCGGTTCTTGCCGACTGCTTTGCTGAATATTGCGGGAGCTGTTATATTAGTCCTGCCCTTCAGGCTGTTTTATATAAGTCTGAAGAAAGAATTAAGAGATGAGTAAAAAGGATTTTATCTTTTTTTGACGAAAAGAGTATGTTGTTGAGGTGAACATTGATGAAGACCAAAAAGCAGCAATATGTAACAATAAAAGGAACAAAAAACGGCTTAACATTGCATCTGGATGATGCGTGTTCTTTTGATGAGCTTCTCGATGGTCTTCAAAACATGCTGTCGATTGAACAATATACTGATGGCAAAGGCCAAAAAATCAGTGTTCATATTAAACTCGGGCATCGGTATCTGTATCAGGAACAGGCAGAGCAGCTGACTGATCTGATCGCGTCAAAGAAAGATTTAGTCGTGCATTCAATTGACAGTGAAGTCATTGCCAAAGAAGAAGCGCAGCGGATGAAAGAGGAGCAGGAAATTGTTTCTGTTTCCAAAATTGTCCGTTCGGGCCAGGTGCTTCACGTGACGGGAGATTTGCTTTTAATCGGAGATGTGAATCCCGGCGGTACGATCAGAGCCGGAGGAAATATATTTGTTCTCGGTTCATTAAAAGGGATTGCCCACGCGGGTTATAACGGAAATAACCGGGCTGTGATCGCCGCATCAGAAATGATGCCGACACAATTGAGGATCAATCACGTGTTAAATCGCTCCCCAGACCACATTCAAAAAGGGAACGACATGGAATGTGCTTATTTAGATACTGACGGAAATATGGTCATTGAACGCCTTCAGCAATTGGCTCATTTAAGACCTGATCTAACAAGGCTTGAGGGAGGAATGTGAAATTGGGTGAGGCTATCGTAATAACTTCGGGAAAAGGCGGAGTAGGTAAAACAACAACATCTGCAAACCTCGGTACCGCCTTAGCCATTTTAGGGAAGCGCGTCTGTTTGGTAGACACAGATATCGGACTGCGCAACCTTGATGTCGTAATGGGTCTTGAAAACAGAATTATTTACGACTTAGTAGATGTAATTGAAGGCAGATGCAAGACGCATCAGGCGCTTGTCAAAGACAAACGTTTTGATGATCTGCTTCATTTAATGCCGGCTGCCCAGACAAGCGACAAGACGGCTGTTGTCCCTGAGCAGATCAAATCGCTTGTGCAGGAGCTTAAGCAGGAATTTGATTATGTCATTATTGATTGTCCGGCCGGAATTGAACAAGGCTATAAAAATGCCGTCTCCGGAGCTGATAAGGCGATTGTTGTGACGACGCCGGAAATATCAGCGGTGCGGGACGCTGACCGCATTATCGGACTTTTGGAGCAGGAAGATATCGAACCGCCGCGCCTTATCGTGAACCGCATCAGAAATCACCTGATGAAAAACGGTGACACGATGGATGTGGATGAAGTTGTTCATCATCTCTCTATTGATCTCCTCGGAATCGTTGCTGACGATGATGAAGTGATCAGGGCTTCAAATATCGGCGAACCGATTGCCATGAATTCCAAAAACCGCGCCAGCATTGCGTACCGCAATATCGCCCGGCGCATTTTAGGAGAATCCGTTCCTTTGCAGGTGCTTGAAGAGCAGCAAAAAGGGATGATGGCGAAAATCAAGTCATTTTTCGGCGTGCGTTCATAATATATACCAGAATACAAAGATCTGATGAAGCCCAGCTTATCAGGTCTTTTTTGTTTTTCAAGAGCGCATATTTGCAATGGACAAGACATAGGATGTACAAACCCAACGATTGCAAAGGATGATGGCGATGAGTCACAGAGCTGATGAAATTAGAAAAAGACTGGCCAAAAGAAGAAAACAGCGGCCTGAATCAAAACGGACTTTCGTTCAAAACGCCCAAACGCAGAATTTTCCCGCGTGGCAGACGGTCAAGGAGCAGGAAAAGCACAAGCTTCTACCGGACTACGAATATCAAACGGAACACCCGCCTGAATTTAACGGACGGCACCCATTGATCAGCGCTCATTCTATTATTTTAAAATGCCTGCTGGCCGCCTGTCTCGTACTGATCTCTGCTATTGCCTATAAAACTGACAAACAGCCGCTGAGTCAGATCAAACCGGCGATCGCACAAACCTTTCAAAAAGAATTTCAGTTTGCTGCCGTAAGCAATTGGTTCGTATCTTCCTTCGGAAACCCGCTCGCTTTTCTTACCCCGGGAACGAAAAAGAAGGACGGTCAGGTGGCGGTCAGTCAGGATATGGCCGTTCCTGCCGCGGGGAAAATCCAGCAGGACTTTCAAAATAACGGAGAAGGCGTCGTCGTCGAAACCGCCAGCGAAGCCATTGACAGCGTAAAAGAAGGCTACATTATGGAAGTGAGCAAAGATAAAAAAACAGGACTGACGGTGAAGGTGCAGCACGCCGACAATACCAGCAGCATTTACGGCCGGCTAAAAGATGTTAATGTTTCATTGTACGACTTTGTCGATAAAGGGAAAAAGATCGGTTCGATCAAGCTCAACGATAAAAGTAAAGGCCAGTACTATTTCGCGATCCAGGATGGCGATAAATTCATAGATCCGATCCAGGTGATCACATTTGATGAATAAATGGCTCATCCTCCTTTTTAAAATTCATGTCCATCCTTTTCTTTGGATTATCATGGGGCTTGGTCTTATGACGGGGCACATCAAAGCGCTGCTGTGTCTTTTGCTGGTCGTATCCGTTCATGAGCTGGGGCATGCTGCTCTGGCTGTGTTTTTTTCGTGGCGCATTAAACGCATCTTTCTGCTCCCTTTCGGCGGGACGGTTGAGGTGGAGGAGCACGGAAACCGGCCGCTTAAAGAGGAATTCGCGGTCATTCTGGCGGGCCCGCTTCAGCATGTGTGGCTTCAGGCGGCAGCCTGGCTCTTTTTCATGTCAGGCTTTGCAAGTGAGCAGACATTTGAGATGTTTACCTTTTATAATCTCTCCATTCTTTTCATCAATCTTTTGCCGATCTGGCCGCTTGACGGCGGAAAGTTCGTGTTTTTATACTTCTCTAAACAAATGGCTTTTCAAAAAGCGCATCTCCTCAGCCTGCAGACATCGGCTGTTTCCGCGCTTTTGCTCTGCTGCTGGATTGTGCTGGCCGTCCCCCTTCAGATCAGCGCATGGGTGCTGTTCGTCTTTCTCGCCGCTTCTTTATGGGATGAATACCGGAAGCGGCATTATATTCAGCTGAGGTTTCTTTTGGAGAGATACTACGGCAAAAACCGCGATGTCGCCATGCTGCATCCTTTGACGGTCGCGGCCGATGCCAAAGTAAAGCATGTCATGGCCGAATTCAAACGGGGATGCAAGCACCCCATTATCGTTGAAAAAGCCGGCGAAAAGCTCAGCCAGCTCGATGAAAATGAAGTGCTTCATGCGTATTTTGCCGATAAACGGACAGATTCCTCTATGGAAGACCTGCTGCTGCCTTACTAGAAATAGATTGACATATCCTTTTGGTTCTGATATATTTTTTAATGTTATGGATGTAGCACCAATGCTACAACCGCTCGGGACAGGTGATAAGAGCTTTAAAGCCCCCTGTTGCTGGCGAGTCTTAGTCTAATAGGAGGTGCAGAGAATGTACGCAATCATTAAAACAGGCGGAAAACAAATCAAAGTTGAAGAAGGTCAAACTGTTTACATCGAAAAACTTGCTGCTGAAGCAGGTGAAACAGTGACGTTTGAAGACGTATTGTTTGTTGGCGGAGACAGCGTGAAAGTCGGCAACCCAACAGTTGCAGGCGCGACAGTTACAGCTAAAGTTGAAAAACAAGGCCGTGCGAAAAAAATCACTGTTTTCCGTTACAAGCCAAAGAAAAATGTTCATAAAAAACAAGGTCATCGTCAGCCTTATACTAAATTGACAATCGAAAAAATCAACGCGTAAGCATGATTGAGGCAACAATTCGAAGATCCCGGAATGACGGGGGCATATTGTCCTTTGAAATGACGGGACATGCCGATTTTGCTGAACATGGACGAGATCTCGTATGCGCCGGGGTCACGGCTGTCGTTTTCGGAGCGGTCAATGCGGTTATCGCGCTGGCTCCTCTCGAACCGATTCTTGATATAGGCGAGGACGGGGGTTATTTCTACTTTGAATTCCCTGAAGCCGCTGATCAGGAAGCTTTGCAAAAAGCGCAGCTGCTGATTGAAGGCATGATTGTTTCTCTTGAAACGATCGAGCGGGATTACAGTGAACACTTACGGTTGACTGCAAACCAAATATAGGAGGTGAGTTACATGCTTAGATTAGATCTTCAGTTTTTCGCTTCTAAAAAAGGTGTAGGTTCTACAAAGAACGGACGTGACTCTGAATCTAAACGTTTAGGCGCTAAACGTGCAGACGGTCAATTCGTAACAGGCGGATCTATCCTTTACCGTCAACGCGGAACGAAAATCTACCCAGGTGAAAACGTGGGCCGCGGAGGAGATGACACTCTTTTTGCTAAAATCGACGGAACTGTTAAATTCGAACGTTTCGGCCGTGACCGCAAAAAAGTGAGCGTATATCCTGTAGCTCAATAATGACACAAAAAACTCCGGTCGTTGACTGGAGTTTTTTTTGCAGTAAGCGGAGTAACATCAAGAATGAAAAGCAGAGGATGCGTGAGTGAACCCCGCCTTGAATGAGGACATCAGCTTCCCATACCCACTGGATATGTTCCCCAAGCAGTGATACCAAAAATGTTTCTGCCTGGCATCCGCATTGTATGCGATCCGAAAAAGGAACATGATGAACCAGGAAAAACAAGTGTTTTTTTAACAAAGCCTTCTCTGTTATAATTCATAGTACACACTTATCAAGACTCCTAAAAAGAAATTAAACGATTGGGAGTGCGAAAATGAAGGATGTATCGAAGAAACAAGAAGAACCTGTAAGCGATGCGGCTCTGATCAATGAGCTGATCCAATTAATGGGCCATTTCCGTCATGATTGGATGAATAAGCTGCAGCTGATAAAAGGAAACTTAAGTTTGCAGAAGTATGACAGGGTCGTTGAAATTATTGACGAAATGGTCATAGATGCAAAGCACGAATCAAAGCTCTCAAACCTGAAAACCCCGCACTTGGCGTTTGACTTTCTTACATTTAATTGGAAGTCCCGTTATATGAGGCTCGAATACGAAGTGCTCGGAGAAATTAAAGATTTATCGGCATATGATCAAAAGCTGTCGAACCTGATGAGAAAACTGTTTCATCTGTTCGGTCTGGCGGTAAACAATGAAAGTGAAAATCATCTGACCGTATCGCTGCAGACGGATCACCCTGACAGACAGCTTATTGTATATCTCGATTTTCATGGAACGATTGCAAATGCAGATGTGTTTGATGAATTTCGCAAATCCCGGCATGAGGACTTTGATGTCATGCAATTTGAGCTGACCGGCCATGAATGTGTGGCCGAAATTGGAATGAACTAGCGGTTTTTTACGGTTTAGAACGGAGGATATTATGTTTGTAGATCAGGTGAAAGTATATGTAAAAGGCGGCGACGGCGGTAACGGAATGGTTGCGTTCCGCCGTGAAAAATATGTGCCGAAAGGCGGGCCTGCCGGCGGTGACGGAGGTAATGGAGGCGACGTCGTTTTTGAGGTTGATGAAGGACTGCGCACGCTCATGGACTTCCGGTACCAGCGGCATTTCAAAGCGATACGCGGCGAGCACGGCATGTCTAAAAACCAGCACGGCAGAAATGCGGACGATATGGTTGTTAAAGTTCCGCCCGGCACAGTCGTAACGGATGACGATACAAAACAGGTCATTGCCGATCTGACTGAGCACGGGCAGCGTGCCGTCATCGCAAAAGGCGGACGCGGCGGACGCGGAAATACCCGCTTTGCGACACCGGCCAACCCGGCACCGCAGCTGTCAGAGCACGGAGAGCCCGGAAAAGAGCGCTATATCGTGCTTGAACTGAAAGTGCTTGCAGACGTAGGCCTCGTCGGCTTCCCGAGCGTCGGAAAATCTACGCTTCTGTCTGTCGTTTCATCGGCAAAGCCGAAAATCGCCGATTATCATTTTACAACGCTTGTTCCGAATCTGGGCATGGTGGAAACGGATGACGGAAGAAGCTTCGTAATGGCGGATCTGCCCGGCCTGATTGAAGGAGCGCACGAAGGAGTCGGCTTAGGCCACCAATTTCTCCGCCATATCGAACGGACGCGCGTCATCGTTCACGTCATTGACATGTCAGCGATGGAAGGCCGTGATCCGTATGAGGATTATGTGACCATTAATCAGGAGCTCAGTGAATATAATCTGCGGCTGACGGAGCGTCCGCAAATTATCGTTGCGAATAAAATGGACATGCCCGAAGCGGCTGAAAATCTTAAAGCGTTTAAAGAAAAGCTTCAGGATGACCATCCTGTCTTCCCGATCAGCGCTGTGACGAGAGAAGGGCTCCGCGATCTTCTGTTTGAAGTCGCCAACCAGCTGGAAACAACGCCTGAATTCCCGCTGTATGATGAAGAAGAACTGGCGGAAAACCGCGTAATGTACACGATGGAAGATGAAGAAATTCCATTTAACATTACGCGTGATCCGGACGGCGCGTTTGTGCTTTCAGGTGACAGCCTGGAACGCCTCTTTAAAATGACTGATTTCTCCCGTGACGAATCCGTCAAGCGTTTTGCAAGACAGATGCGCGGTATGGGCGTTGATGAAGCGCTCAGAGAACGCGGTGCTAAAGACGGCGATATCATCCGGCTTCTGGAATTTGAATTTGAATTTATTGATTAAAAAAACGGAGAGCTTGCGTTGCAGGCTCTCTGATGTAAAAGGGAGGGGTGCAGGTGAAAGAAGAGACATTTTATTTAGTGCGTGAAGACGTTCTGCCTGATGCGATGCGGAAAACCCTTGAAGTCAAAAAGCTGCTCGACAGAAAAAAGGCTGAATCGGTTGCAGATGCCGTGCAGAAAGTTGATCTAAGCAGAAGCGCTTTTTACAAATACCGAGATGCGGTTTTCCCTTTTTACACGATGGTTAAAGAACAAATAATCACACTTTTCTTTCATTTGGAGGATCGGTCAGGCGCGTTATCCCAGCTATTGCAGGCGGTGGCTGACTCAGGAAGCAACGTGCTTTCCATTCACCAGACGATTCCGCTTCAGGGCAGGGCGAATGTCACGCTCTCAATCAGTACGTCCGCAATGGAAGAAAACATTCATACGTTAATGAATAAACTGAGAAAATTTGATTTTATAGAAAAAGTTGAGATCTTAGGGTCAGGCGCGTAAGGAGAGAAGAGACATGAAAGTCGGTTATTTAGGGCCAGAAGCCACATTTACACATCTAGCAGTCAGTTCCTGCTTTCAAAACAGCGTGACACAAGCACCTTATCAAACAATACCGGCATGCATGGATGCGGCGGTTGCGGGAGAAGTTGATCTTGCATTTGTTCCTTTGGAAAACGCGCTGGAAGGCTCGGTTAACTTAACGATTGACTATTTGATTCATGAGCAGCCTCTTGCGATCGTGGGGGAAATGACGCTGCCGATTCACCAGCATCTGCTCGTTCACCCTTCGAGAGAAAATGAGTGGAAAAAGCTTGAGAAAATTTATTCACATTCCCATGCGATTGCGCAATGCCACAAATTTCTTCACCGGCATTTTTCGTCCGTTCCTTTTGAGTATGCGAAGTCAACAGGTGCTGCTGCCAAGTATGTCAGTGAGCATTCGGACCTTCCGATCGGCGTGATTGCAAATGAAATGGCCGCCGCTACATACGGATTGAGCATCGTGAAGCGGGATATTCAGGATTATCAGGACAACCACACGAGATTTGTCATTCTTTCGCCTGAAAAAGACGTCTCATTCGAAGTGAATGCGAAACTGTCTTCACGGCCGAAAACGACGATGATGGTAACGCTTCCCCAAGATGACCAATCAGGTGCGCTGCACAGGGTGCTGTCCGCTTTTTCATGGAGAAACCTGAATTTATCAAAGATCGAATCGCGCCCGACAAAAACGGGTCTCGGCAACTATTTCTTTATTATTGATATTGAACAGGCGATGGATCAGGTTCTCATTCCCGGTGCCGTTCAAGAGATGGAAGCCCTCGGCTGCCGGGTCAAGCTTCTGGGAACATATCAATCCTATTCGATATAAAAAAAGCCCTTCAGGGGGCTTTTTTTTTAATCTTTTATTAAAATACCCGCGTCGTCCAGCGCTTGGCAGGCTTGGTCAATCCGCTCTTTTGTCGGGGCGCTTAACGTATGGAGGTGCACGCCTCCGGTCAGCTGTGAAAGGTAAGCGGCATTTGTCGAGTTAATGTGATCCATGAATTGTTTGACTTCTTTCCGTGTACTGACTCTTATGGCGGCGGTTAAATCGCCGTATACGGGGTGTTCAATTATGACGTCCTTTATGGTGACGCCTTCATCGACAATAAGTGCAAGCTCTTCTTCCGTCCGCTCCGGGCCGTGCAGACAGGCGACAATCCGTTCGGCATTTTTTTCGCCGCCGGCATTCATGCTGATGTATAAGTAGCCTTGGCTCGTCGCGATAATCGGCTCGTTTTTTGCTTTCAAAAGCGATATGTCCTGCACGATCACCTGTCTTGAGACATTTGCTTTTTTGGCCAATTCGCCTCCTGTTAATGGCGAGCCGGCTTCTTTCAGCCAATGAAGCAGCATGTCGCGTCTTTTCTCCCCAGTAAGCTTCGTTCCTTCTGTCAAATTGCTGATTCTCCTTTCTTTTGCTCCCATAGCGCCGTAAATGTATGTATCAGCATATCGAGTTGTTCACATGTTGTTTCGTTTCCGAATGAGATCCGGAAAAACTGCCGCGCTTCCCGTTCGGTTTTTCTCAGCGCCTTCATAGCTGAAGAAGGGCCGTGGCTGCCGGCGGAACATGCGCTCCCGGTTGAGATGCAAATATCGTTACGATTACATTCTAACATAATATATTGTCCTTCAAAGGAGTGAAAAAAACACCCGACAATGTGGGGCAGGCATTCACCGCCGGTTTCTTCCTCTGAAAATGAAATGGGGAGGCCTTGACGCCGAATTTGGTCATACAAATAATTCCTCAGCCTGTCAGCATGCTCACGGTGTTCCTCCATATGTTTCACTGCATACTCCGCAGCAGCGGTAAAAGCGCCGATGGCCGGCACATTCACCGTACCGGGCCTGAACCCGTTTTCATGCACGGTATGCGGATAAACCGGGTTCCAGCTGACACCGGGCCGAATGTAAACAGCCCCGGTGCCTTTCGGGCCGTATACTTTATGACCGGAGACGGAAAGGGCGTCGATTCCCTCCTGATCCGCATCAATCGGCAGTTTGCCGAAACTTTGAACACAATCGCAATGCAGTAAAATGTTTCTCTGGTGAAGAAAAGCGGCCAGACGATTCACAGGCTGGATGAGGCCGGTTTCTGAATTGGCGTGCTGTATGGAAACGAGCCCCGTGTCAGGACGGATATGAGCCGCCAGTATGTCCTCGGTTATAAGGCCGTTTTCGTCGGGATATATGATGGTGACATCAATTCCACGGTCAGCTAAAAACGCCGCGGCATTATGGATCGAATGGTGTTCCATTGCGGTCGTAATAAAATGTTTTTTGTGATCGGGCAGGCCGTGCAGCAATGATTGGACGGCCAGGATGTTCGCTTCCGTTCCGCCGCTTGTAAAGTAAATGCCGTCTGCCGCTCCGCCGATCAATTTGCCTGCAGAATGTCTGCAATATTCCAGGACGTCCGCCGCTCTTCCTCCGGCGTCATGAAGGCTGCTTGCATTGCCGTATACCTCTGTGCTTAGATGCTGAAAGACTTTCGCGGCTTCTTTGCTTAAAGGCGCTCCCGCCGCGTAATCAAGATAAATCATACAGCCCGTCTCCTATCCGTTTATGTTAAAAAAAAGCTTGAGTTTATTTTATCGTTGTGTAAATATAGGTGTCAAGACAGGTGTAAACATAACAGGAGGGTGATGTATGTCTGAAAAAACAATTATCGTCATTGGTTCGGGGACGGCGGCCCTTGCCTGTGCTTCCTCATTTCCTCCGTCATACCAAGTGACCGTCATCACAAAGAGAAACGTAACGAACAGCAATTCGCATTATGCTCAAGGCGGGATTGCTGTTTCATATGCAAAAGATGACTCTATAGAATCCCATGTGAACGATACACTGTATGCGGGATGCGGACACAATGACGTGACAGCCGTGCGGCATTTGCTGAAAAGCGGACAGAGCATGATAAACAGGCTGATAGAAGGCCATTTCCCTTTTGATACGAAGTCGGACGGAACGTTTTGTCTCGGCAGGGAAGGCGCTCATTCCAAAAGGAGAATTCTGCACGCCGGGGGAGATGCGACCGGACGGATGTTAGTTGAGTTTCTGGTTCAGCAGCTGAGGGACGGCATACGGATCATTGAACACGAGACGGTTGTTGATCTGCTGATTGAACACGGACGATGCGCAGGCGTTGCCGTAAAGGATGCTTCAGGCGCTGTTTCTTACAGAAGAGCGGATTGTGTAGTGCTTGCATCAGGCGGCTGCGGCAGTCTGTACCAATATCACACAAATGATTCCGCCATAACGGGAGACGGCATCGCTCTTGCCTTCCGCGCGGGAGCTGAGATCACGGATATGGAGTTCACCCAGTTCCACCCGACCCTCCTTGTGAAAAACGGGACTGTGTACGGCCTGATTTCTGAAGCAGTGAGAGGAGAAGGCGGATATTTAGCGGATCGCTTCGGGCGCAGGATCATGGCTGGCAGACACGCGCTTGAAGATTTGGCGTCCCGGGATGTGGTTTCACGGGCGATTTATGAAGAAATGATGAAAGAGAATCCTGTTTTTATAAATTGCAGCCGAATAGCCGATTTTAACAAACGTTTTCCGACCATAACAGAAATTTGTCAAACAGCCGGTGTTGATCTTGAAAGCGGGATTCCCGTAGCACCCGGAATGCATTTTTTAATGGGCGGAGTAAAAGCCGATACCTGGGGGAAAACGTCCATGCCTGATTTGTACGCCATAGGCGAGACCGCCTGCACAGGATTGCACGGGGCGAACCGCCTTGCGAGCAACTCACTGCTGGAAGCGCTGGCAAGCGGGAAACGATGTGCTGAACATATCACTCAAACACCGTTAAACGGAAGATATAAAAAAACCCCGAAGAAATCTGACGTCATCTTAGAAGTGCCGGACACAACGCTTCATGTGCTCCAAGCCAAAATGACAACCGGAGCGGGCATTGTCAGGGAAAAAGAAAACCTGCAGGCGCTGGCATCCTGGCTTAACAACGTATCTGTGCGTCATATAAATGTGAAGGATATCACAATGGAACAAGCCGAGCTATCCTGCTTATGGAAGACTGCGCAACTTGTTGTGACCTCAGCCCTTATTCGGGAAGAAAGCAGGGGGGCTCACTTTCGCGCTGATTTTCCCGGGACGGAGAAAGAGTGGCACGGAAAACAAATCATTCATTCAACATCTGGAACAGCTATCAGAAAAAACGAAAGGATTGGGGAACTATGGACATTCTGCAGCTGAAACAAATGCTGACTCATTTTTTTCAGGAAGATATCGGAACGGGTGATGCGACGTCACAAGCGATTTTTTCTGATCAGCAATGTAAAGCGCGAATCATCGCAAAAACAGACGGCGTGTTTGCCGGAGAAGCCGTTATCCGTGAAGGATGGAAGCTTTTACACGATGATATCCGCATCCGCTCCCTGAAAAAAGACGGAGAACGGATGAAAAAAGGAGACGTGCTCGCTGAAATAGAAGGCCAGGCGGCGGCTCTTCTTACGGGGGAGCGGGTCATTCTGAATCTCATACAAAGAATGTCAGGCATTGCGACAATGACGGATGAGGCCAAAAGGCGTCTTGATGATCCGTCCATTAAGCTTTGTGATACGAGAAAAACGACACCCGGGCTCAGAATGCTGGAAAAATACGCCGTTCGGGTCGGAGGCGGCTTTAATCATCGCTTCGGCTTATATGACGGCATCATGATAAAAGATAATCATATTGCCGCCTGCGGATCGATAAAGGCGGCCGTGGAGCGGGCAAGAAAAACGGCGGGGCAGATGCTTGCGGTGGAAGTCGAAATCGAATCCGAACAGCAGCTGCTCGAGGCAATAGAAGCGGGTGCAGACGTTATTATGTTTGACAACTGTCCGCCTGAGTCCGTCCGGCGATTTGCAGGCATGACACCGGGACATATCAAAACGGAAGCATCCGGAGGCATAACGCTCGGCACATTGCCCGCTTATAAAGGAACGGGCGTCCAATATATTTCACTCGGATTTCTGACTCATTCAGTAAAAAGCGCCGACATCAGCATGGATGTTGAGGCAGCGGAACAGGGGGATTTTTAAGATGTCTATTTTTGACGTGCTAACTGCATCAGCCGAAATGATGCCGAGCCATTATAAAGACATGAGCACAGGAGAAATGGAAAGGCGGGTCGCCGCCATTAAACGGGCTTTCGGAAAGCGCCTGTTCATTCCGGGGCATCACTATCAAAAAGACGAAGTAATACAATTCGCCGATACGGCAGGTGACTCCCTGCAGCTCGCTCAAGTGGCAGAAAAAAATAAAGAGGCGGAATATATTGTGTTTTGCGGCGTGCATTTTATGGCGGAAACCGCTGATATGCTGACTGATGATAACCAAACCGTCATTTTGCCCGACATGCGCGCCGGCTGCTCGATGGCTGATATGGCAGATATTCAGCAGACGGACAAAGCATGGCAAGAGCTTCAAGAACTGTACGGTAACACCATCATTCCGTTAACATATGTTAACTCGACGGCGGAAATTAAAGCATTCGTCGGACGGCACGGGGGAGCGACCGTCACCTCTTCAAATGCCCGGAGTGTGCTGAAATGGGCTTTTAAACAAAAAGAGAGAATTTTATTTTTGCCGGATCAGCATTTAGGCAGAAATACGGCCTATGACCTCGGCATTCCGCTGACAGAAATGGCTGTATGGGACCCGGTGCAGAACCGATTGCTTACTGACCATCCGGAAAACATTAAGGTTATCCTTTGGAAAGGGCATTGCTCCGTACACGAAAAGTTTACAGCGGAAAATATTTCTCAGCTGAGGCAGCGGGATTCCGGCATCCGCATTATCGTTCATCCGGAATGTTCGCGGGAAGTGGTCTCGCTCAGTGACGACAGCGGGTCTACCAAATATATTATTGATACGATCGAACAGGCTGAACCGGGAAGCAAATGGGCGATCGGCACGGAAATGAATCTTGTTCAGCGCCTCATTCACTCGCATCCGGATAAACAGATTGAATCATTGAATCCCGATATGTGTCCGTGTCTGACTATGAACAGAATCGACCTGCCGCATTTATTGTGGTCGCTTGAGCAGCTTGAAAAAGGCGAGCCGAAGGGTGTCATTAAAGTTCCGGAAGCGGTTCGGACAGAAGCGCTTCGTGCTTTGAACAGAATGCTGAGTCATACGTAATTATAAAAATTTCCCCTCCTTCCCAAAATTTTTTATCATCATGCCCAGTCCATCGGCATATAGTGTGAAGAAACGTATTGTAATGACAAATGTACCGTTCACGTTTTGTGCATAGGAGGGGAAAACGTTGAAAATTCATATCGTTCAAAAAGGCGATTCGCTCTGGAAAATAGCTGAAAAATACGGAGTTGATCTTGAAGAGTTAAAAAAACTGAATCATCAGCTTAGCAATCCAGACTTAATTATGCCTGGAATGAAGATAAAGGTGCCTTCAGAAGCCGTTCCGGTCAGAAAAGAACCTAAGGCCGGCTTCGGAACGTCTGCGCATAAGCATGAGCATCCATATGCCAAAGAAAAACCGAAATCAGTTGTGGACATTGAAGACACCATACCGGAAGAACCAAAGCCGTCAATTCCGTATGTGCCGCCAATCCCTGAAAAGCATGAAAATGTGCTGCCGGAAGCTGATATGAACCAATATTACCCGTCCAATCAGCTGTTTCAGCCGTGGTCGCCTCCTAAGCCGGAGGAACCGGTGACACATTTTGTCGAGCCGAAAGAAAAAGAGCATGACAATAACATTCCACAACAGGAGGAAATGATCAACATGGAAAACGCGAATTACCCGAATATGCCAAAGGCGCCTGAAGCCGGAAAGATGGAAGAAGAAAACGCCGCTTATCATCTGCCGAACATGCCAAACATTCCGAATGTCCCGTTTCCGAATATGCCGGCCGTTGAACCGCCTTTTATGCATTACCCGATGCCGTGCATGCCTTGTCCTTGTCCGGTTCCGGTGACACCGATGCTGCCGGGTTCGGGACTATGCCATCCGTGCTTCCCGGTAGGCGGAGGTTTCGGCGGTTTTGGAGGAGGTTTTGGAGGCTTTCCGGTCATGCCGATGCCGTTACCGTACGGATTCCATCATCCGGGATTTGGGCCGCATGCGGGTTACGGTGAATATGAAAACCAGGCCCATGAAAATGCAGAGCATTATGATGGTTCTGCATCTGGTTTCGGCGGTGCTCCGTACGGTCAAATGCCGTATTACGGCGGATATTCGTCACATTACGCAAACGCGCCTCATCATGATGGAAAATATAAGGATGATGATTGCGGCTGCCATGATTCACATCATCACCACCATCACCACGGTTCACATCACCATCACGCAAATATGCCTGTGCAGCCGTATCCGAATATGGGTGCAAACGCCGGATATTTTATGCCTTACGGCGGAGCAAATCCTAATGCCGCGCCGAATCAGCCGAGTCCAAATCAAGTATTCGGACGGCCGGAGGAAGAAGAAGATTAATGTTTCGGGACGATGTATGTCGTTCCTTTTTTTATGTCCAACTGAGGAATGGACATAACTGACAAGCTTAAATCCGCCGCCCGCCGCACATCCTAAACATGAGCGGAAAACGCTCAAAACAGCGATGAATCCACGGGGGGTTTTTCCATTGGGTAAAAAACTGATGACGATCGCGGGCGTTTTAGCCGTGACGGCAAGCTTAACGGCATGCGGAGCAAATAATGCCATGAATGACGGACGCTACAACCAGTCAACACGTCCGGTCGGATATTATTCGAATGATAATGGTAACGGCAGAGGCCAGTACGGCATGGACCATCAAGGACCCGTTTCTGAAATGATGGAAAACCGAAACGGCCGTCATAATACGACAAACGTGTCCGATCAGTACGCGCCTAATGACGGGGTTCCGTTAACGACGGACGGCACATATAATGGCCGAAATGCCAATACGCCGCCGGCAGCAATGTCTTATAATGGGTATGACAACGCCGAAAACATCAGGTTGGCGGCAAAAGTTGCAAACCGCGTGAAAAAAGTAAAAGGCGTACAGGATAGTCAGGTTATCGTGACTGACACGAGAGTCGTCATTGCCGTCAGAACAAATCATCCTTTTACGAAAAATGATGATAAACATGTCAAACATGCGGCCAAAAAATTCGCGGACGGCCGTACAATTCAAGTGTTTACCGACAACGCTACTTTTACAAAGCTGCAAGACATGAACAGAAACAGCCGTTAAACGGGACTGCCGGATGATTTCATCCGGCAGTATTTTTATGGAAAGCTTCATCATTTCTTTACATATTCTTAAAACGCTCTTTATATTGCGGTGTTAACATAAAAGTAATAAAACGTAACGGAGGGGCCGGGATGAAAAAAACGGAGCATGACAAAAGCCGCGGAGCAAAAACTGTGTATCTGACCGTAAGGGGATACCGGCTCAAACTGACGCCCGGACAAATGAAACTGATTTCAGCCGGCCGGGCATAATCATCGGGGCAGCCCTCATTTAGAGAGCTGCTTTTTTCGGCTGAAACAGACAAATGAAAGAAAACGGTTAAGCACCGGCATCTTTGGTCAAACTAGCATCAAGAGTTTGATTGAATAAAGAGGTGTTATTGGTGAAACGAATTTGCGGTGCTCGTCTATTGTTTATGCTTATCTTATCGGCTGCAGCCCTGATTTGCGGAGGAAAAGGCGCATACGGGGCGGAGGTCGAGCATTACGGGCCGCTTCGGGTGCACGTCCAGCTGGAAAAGGTCTATCTGGACGGTGATGTCGGCATCGAACATACGGATGAAACCGTTTTGGCGATGGAGGATTTTTGGGCCGCATATGCGGGCTGGACGCTCGTTGAGCAGAAAAAAGGCTTCGTCCTTTTCCGTAAGCATGTTGATGACATTTCTCCGCTCAGTAAGGTTAACGGTTATATCGGCGTCACGGACGGGGGCGTCATCTCCACTTTTCACGGCCGTCCCGGATCGCTGGCCGAGCCGATTCAATCTTTCTTCCAGATTGATATAGAAAGACTGGAAAGCCGATTGCAAAAGCACTTGGAACACGGCATACCGTACAGGACAAAAGCGGAGTTTGAGAGCGTGATCGATCATATTAAGACTTACAGCGGCTGACTTTGACGCAAGACATGTGACACATGTCTTTTTTTTCTGAATGGAAGGTGTCAAAGCGAACATACGTTAACTTTTCTATAAGACTTTGGCTGTTTTTGTGTTACAATGATAAGCAGTCAAAGAGGTGAATAGGTGTGATTGAATTCGTGAAGGGGACGATTGATTATGTATCTCCCCAATACATCGTGATTGAAAACGGCGGAATCGGCTATCAGGTCTTCACTCCGAATCCGTTTATTTATAAGGTAAGCAATCAAGAGACCATTTTTACGTATCATCATATAAAAGAAGATGCCTTTTCTTTGTACGGTTTTTCAACCCGGGAAGAAAAAGCGCTTTTCACAAAGCTGCTGAACGTCACCGGCATCGGGCCGAAAGGGGCGCTCGCCATCCTCGGCTCCGGTGATCCCGGAGCCGTCATCGAAGCGATCGAACAGGAAGATGAAGCCTTTTTGGTGAAATTTCCGGGTGTGGGCAAAAAAACGGCGCGGCAGATTATTCTTGATTTGAAAGGCAAACTGGCCGACGTCGTGCCTGAAATGATTGACAACCTGTTCAATCATGAAGCGCGCATTGAAAAACAAGAGGCTGAAACGGCGCTTGACGAGGCGCTTGAAGCGCTCCGGGTTCTCGGCTACGCCGAAAAAGAAATTAAAAAAGTGCTTCCTCACTTAAAAGAGGAAACGGCGCTTTCAACAGATCAATATGTGAAAAAAGCATTGCAAAAATTATTAAAGTAAGGTGATGTTCATGGATGAACGGCTCGTTTCAAGTGAAGCAGACAGCCATGAATCAATAATCGAGCAAAGCCTCAGGCCGCAGAATCTCGCCCAGTATATCGGCCAAAAGAAAGTGAAAGAAAATCTGCGCGTGTTTATCGATGCGGCGAAAATGAGGCAGGAAACGCTGGACCACGTTCTTTTATACGGGCCTCCGGGTCTCGGGAAAACAACGCTTGCGTCTATCGTGGCCAATGAGATGGGTGTGGAGATGCGGACGACGTCAGGTCCCGCCATCGAAAGACCGGGGGATTTGGCAGCCATTTTGACGGCGCTCGAACCAGGGGATGTGCTGTTTATAGACGAAATTCACAGGCTGAACCGCTCAATTGAGGAAGTGCTGTACCCGGCGATGGAGGATTTCTGCCTTGATATTGTCATTGGAAAAGGCCCGTCCGCCCGCTCCGTCCGTCTCGACCTTCCCCCTTTTACGCTTGTAGGAGCGACGACAAGGGTCGGATTATTGACCGCACCGCTCAGAGACCGGTTCGGGGTGCTGTCGCGCCTTGAATACTATACGCAGGAAGAGCTGACAGATATCGTGTCAAGAACGGCTGACGTTTTTGAAGTGGATATCGAAAAAGCCCCGGCTCTGGAAATCGCCAGACGGTCAAGGGGAACGCCGCGGGTTGCAAACCGTCTGCTCAGAAGGGTGAGAGATTTTGCCCAGGTGCTCGGCGACAGCCGCATCACGGAAGAAATCGCTCACGACGCGCTCGAACGTCTTCAAGTCGATGCGCTCGGCCTTGACCATATCGACCATAAGCTGCTGATGGGCATGATCGAAAAATTCAGCGGCGGTCCCGTCGGCCTTGATACGATTTCCGCGACAATCGGCGAAGAACCGCATACAATAGAGGATGTGTACGAACCGTATCTGCTGCAGATCGGATTTCTTCAGAGGACGCCGAGGGGACGGGTCGTGACGCCGGCTGTGTATGAACATTTTCGATTGGAGGCGCCCGCCCGTGACTGACTTTCCGAAGGTTCTCATGGTTCTCGGTGCCGTTTTGCTTATTGCCGGCGCAGTCTGGCACTTTGTCGGAAGGCTGCCCGGAGATATTTTCGTTAAGAAGGGAAATGTTACATTTTTTTTCCCCGTTGTCACTTGTATTGTGATCAGTGTGATACTATCCATTCTGCTTAATTTTTTCGGCAGAATGAAATAACAATAGACAGAATTAAGGTGAAATGATGAAAGTCGATTTATTTGATTTTGAACTGCCTGAACGCCTCATTGCCCAAGTGCCGCTTAAAGAGCGTGACGCATCGCGGCTGATGGTGCTCGACAAACAGACGGGCGGGCTGACGAACAGTTCATTTAAAGAGATTGTAAGCTTTTTTAATGAAGGGGATTGCCTCGTCTTGAACAATACCCGTGTGCTGCCTGCAAGATTATTCGGCACAAAAGAAGATACGGGAGCGAAAGTGGAGCTTCTGTTATTAAAACAGGAAGAAAATGATACATGGGAAACGCTCGTAAAGCCGGCGAAACGCGTAAAAAAAGGAACGGTCCTGACATTTGGCGACGGCCGGCTGACAGCGGTCTGCACGGAGGAGCTTGATCACGGAGGCAGAAAAATAGAATTCCGGTATGAGGGGATTTTTTACGAAGTGCTTGAATCACTCGGTGAAATGCCGCTGCCTCCTTATATTAAAGAGCAGCTTGATGATAAAGAACGGTATCAGACCGTCTTTTCAAAAGAAATCGGATCTGCCGCAGCTCCGACGGCCGGACTTCATTTTACGGAAGAGATTCTGGACGAGCTGAAGCAAAAAGGTGTGCGGATTGAATTTATCACACTTCATGTGGGACTCGGCACATTCCGCCCGGTCAGTGCGGATGATGTGGAAGAGCATAACATGCACGCGGAATTTTATGAAATGACGGAAGAAACCGCCGCCTCTTTAAACGAGGTCAGAAAGGCGGGAGGGCGCATTGTGTCGGTCGGGACGACATCAACGCGCACCCTGGAAACCATTGCCGGCGAGCATGACGGCGTATTTACCGCTTCAAGCGGCTGGACGTCCATCTTCATTTATCCGGGATATGAATTTAAGGCGATTGACGGGATGATCACCAATTTTCATCTGCCGAAATCTTCCCTTATCATGCTCGTTTCTGCGCTTGCCGGCAGAGAGCATGTTCTTTCCGCCTACCGTCATGCGGTAGAAGAGGAATATCGTTTCTTCAGCTTTGGCGACGCCATGCTGATTATCTAATTTGAATGACAGGAGGCCTCATACAAAGTGGCTGAACAACCGATACGTTATGAATTTATAAAGGAATGCAAACAAACGGGAGCGCGACTGGGCAGAGTTCATACGCCCCACGGCTCCTTTGAGACGCCTGTATTTATGCCGGTCGGCACGCTTGCTACGGTAAAGACGATGTCTCCGGACGAGCTGAAATCTATGGATGCGGGCATTATTTTAAGCAATACGTACCATTTATGGCTCCGCCCGGGACACGACATTGTAAAAGAAGCGGGCGGGCTTCATAAGTTTATGAACTGGGACCGCGCGATTTTAACGGATTCCGGCGGTTTTCAGGTCTTTTCATTGAGCAAGTTTCGTAATATAGAAGAAGAAGGCGTTCATTTCCGCAATCACTTAAACGGAGACAAGCTGTTTTTATCTCCGGAAAAAGCGATGGAAATTCAAAACGCCCTCGGCTCTGATATCATGATGGCGTTTGATGAGTGTCCGCCGTATCCGGCAGAGTATGATTACATGAAACGCTCTGTGGAACGGACCAGCCGCTGGGCGGAACGCTGCCTGGAGGCGCACGGGCGCTCAGATGAGCAGGGGCTGTTCGGAATCGTACAGGGCGGAGAATACGAAGACCTGCGGACACAAAGTGCAAAAGACTTGGTTTCGCTTGATTTTCCGGGGTATGCCATAGGCGGATTATCTGTCGGCGAGCCGAAGCACGTCATGAACCGAGTGCTTGAGTTTACAACTCCGCTTTTACCGAAGGACAAGCCGAGATATTTAATGGGTGTGGGTTCACCGGATGCCTTAATTGACGGCGCCATCCGCGGCGTGGATATGTTTGACTGCGTACTGCCGACCCGGATTGCCCGAAACGGCACGGTGTTTACGAATGAAGGGCGTCTGAATATGAAAAACGCCAAATATGAGCGTGATTTCCGTCCGATTGATGAAGAGTGCAGCTGCCATACATGCAAAAATTACTCCCGCGCTTACATCAGACATTTGATCCGCTGTAATGAAACGTTTGGAATTCGATTAACAACTTACCATAACCTTCATTTTCTGTTACACTTAATGGAGCAGGTCAGACAAGCCATCCGGGAGGATCGTCTTGGTGATTTCCGAGAAGAGTTCTTTGAGCGTTACGGCTATAATAAGCCAAATGCGAAAAGCTTCTAAATAAAACCATTCTTGAAGGGAGGGAAACAGATGGGTACTTTAGGTACAATCGTTCCTATTATTTTAATGTTTGCAGTGCTTTATTTCCTGCTCATCCGTCCGCAGCAAAAGCAGCAGAAGGCCGTACGCCAGATGCAAGAAGAGCTGAAAAAAGGGGATACAGTGGTGACAATCGGAGGATTGCACGGCACTGTTGATTCAATTAATGAAAGCAAGGTCGTCATTAAAACAGGTGATAACACCCGTTTAACATTTGACCGCCGCGCAATCAGAGAAGCTTCCGCTGAATAACAGCGAAGCTCATACATACAAAAAAAGAGCGGAGAATCCGCTCTTTTTTTATTACGCTGATCTGCTTCCTTTCAAATTCACTCCGAAAATGCCGCCCAGCATACTGACTCCCAAAAAGCCGAGATGAAACAAAAGCTGACCGGATGTAAACGTTTTTCCGAACCCTAAATATTGAAACAGCAAGATGATTAATGAAAAACAGACGGCGGTTAACGCTCCGATCATCCAGCCTTTTTCTTTCGCTTTGCCGCCCGATATAAAACCGCCCGCAAATAAAGAAAGAAAGGAAAGCGCGGTGATCAGCCAGCTGAAAGATGACTCTTCCATTGAGGTAACCGTCAGTAAAAGCGAAATCGCCAAACTCGTAAGAAGCATCACCGCAAAGATAGCCACTAAGCCGTACAAGACGCCTCTTCCCACTTGTTTCGTTTCTTCCATTTTTATCTCCTCTCCGCTCTGCGGCCTGATATATGACAAGCCGGAGCCTGTCTTTTTCTAAATGTATTCTCTGAATGTTCGAATTAGACGTAAATGCATGATGTTCAGCCCGTTTCTTACATAATTCAGAGCCGATGGCAAATGCTATGACCGTTGGAGGTGCGATATGGAAGATATTTTCATTATTACGTTTCGTACGATTGTGCTTTATTTTATCATTCTTGTGATTTTCAGACTGATGGGAAAACGGGAAATCGGAGAACTGAGCATTTTAGACCTTGTCGTCTCCATTATGATTGCCGAGATTGCCGTATTGGCAATTGAAAATGTAAAAGATAAGCTTTTGCATACAATTGTGCCGATTGTCGTTTTAATGATTATTCAAGTAAGCCTTGCTTTTATTTCGCTCAAAAGCCAAAAAATACGGCAGCTGCTTGACGGAAAACCCACCATTATTATAAAACAGGGAAAAATTGATGAACGGGCGATGAGATCGCAGCGCTACAATTTTGACGATCTTCTTATGCAGCTGAGGGAGAATAACATCGATAGAATCTCTGACGTGTCATACGCCATTTTGGAGTCTTCAGGCAAACTGTCGATCGTCAAAAAGAAAAACAATAAGGATAAGCAGATGGAAACATCGCTTATCGTTGACGGGGTCATTCAGAACGAGCATCTGGACAGAATCGGGAAAGATAAACACTGGCTCGAAAAAAATTTAGCAAAAAGAGGATATCGCGATCTTTCGGTTATATCATTCTGCACGTTTACGGACGGCGCTTTTTTTATTGATCTTAAAGATGAAAAAGGGGAGCCATGAATCGGTTTCACCGCGTCACGAACTTGCCGATGACCGGAATCCGGATCAGCTCTTCCCTTTTAATCAGCCTGAATAACAGAAGAAGCGCAATGTACAAAATCGCGGTCATTGCAATCCAGCCTGTGAGATTAACAGCCTCTGACCCTGAAAAATGAACGGCGTGTTTGATGATGCGGCTGACATAGCCGCAAATGAATATGACGGCAAAACAGAGCGCGTATTCTTTTATTTTAATGCTGATCGGAAGCACCTTGCTTACGGTGGCCGCATGCAGCAGGGTGACAAGAACCATCCCCGTTACAATCGCAAGTGCGGCGCCCATGATGCCCAAGGAAGGCCTGGTCGCCAAAACAAAAATTAGGCCAGTTTTGACAGCGGCGCCGATAAAACTGTTCATCATGGCGGCCCCGGCTAAATTGAGAGCCTGCAGCACCGCCTGAAGGGGCCCCTGAAAATAATAAAGCAGAAAAAACGGCGCCATCACTTTAACAAATACCGCCGCATTAGTTGATCCGTACATGACGGACATCAGTTCATCAGCGAAAGAGAATAAAATAACCACCGAAATGCCTCCGCTTAAAAGACACAGCCGCATCGCCTGTTCCAGACGGTATTCGACAACTTGCAGCTTTTTTTGCTCCATTCCTTCACTGATCGCAGGAACAAGCGCCGTTGACAGAGAATAGGTTATAAAGCTGGGCAGCGTCAAGACCGTCATGGCAAATCCGGTCAGCTCCCCGTACTGGCTGGTGGCGGCAGCGGTGGCCACTCCTGCAATCGCAAGGCTTTGCGCGACGACAATAGGTTCAAAAAACCAAGATAAATTTCCGATGAAGCGGCTTCCGGTTGTCGGGAGCGACACGCTCATCAGCTGGCGGAATGTTTCTTTTCCATTTGCGATCGACTTGAAAAATTGTTTTCTGATTCTGATTGTTTTATTTGCTTTAAAACAAATGAATAAATAAATAAGAGAGGCAAGCTCCCCGATGACAGACGAAATCATGGCTCCGGCTGCGGCATATTCAATCCCGTACGGCAGAAACACCGTCGTGCAGACCGCGACAAGTGAAATCCGCACGATCTGCTCAAGTACTTGGGAAAACGCCAGCGGGTTCATATTCTGCCTGCCCTGAAAGTAACCGCGCAGCACGCTGGAGATCGCGATAATCGGCACGACGGGCGTAATCGCCAGAAGCGGGTAAACCGTGCGCTGATCCGTCAGCATCGTTTCGGACATAATCGGCGCAAAGCATAAAAACAGCGGCGTGAAGATGAGACTTAATATCCCGGTGACGGTAAGCGACATCACTAAAATGTGTTTCATTTTCTGCCGGTCCCCCCGCGCGCTTGCTTCAGCGACAAGTTTGCTGATGGCAACGGGGAGGCCGAATTGAGTCAAAGTGGTGGCCAAGAAAAATGTCGGGGCAGCCATCATGTATAAACCGACCCCTTCTTCACCGATAAACCGGGCGATAACCACCCGGTTGACAAAGCCGAGCATTCTCGTAATCATCCCGGCTGCGATGAGAATAAGAGTGCCCCTTAAAAAAGTCTGTTTTGCCATTTTATAAACCCCTGCCTTCTCAAACTACCTGGAATCATATACAATAAAGATATGCGCCGATGTCGTCCGAGCATGACAAGTCTTCGAGAAAAATGGAAAAAGGAGCGAGCGCCCAGTGGAGAAACATCCCGCCGAAATGTACAAAGATCATTTGCGGCCTTTCTTGTACAGTAAACTTGAAGAGTTCAAAATCCTCGGATACGATGATGTTGAGCACGAGAGTTTATGGTCATACTTAATACATAAAAAGTGGAAACAGAAAAAGGAACTGCCGCTGCATGAATTGGCCGGTCATATTTTATCAGTTAAAATTGGCGATTTTATGAACTATGCAACCGTTGAAGCTTTTAAGTCGTCTAATTGGCTGGAAAGCGATGAGGGTCAGGAAGCTTTAGATGAACTGCTGAGATAATGATTTGACGGCATAGGTTTAAGGAGGAAATACATAATGAAAAAAGGACGCTTGATTGCGTTTTTCCTGATCGTATTATTAATCGGCACAGGGCTGGGGTATTTTACAAAACCGGCTGCCAATAATATTACGTTAGGATTGGATTTACGCGGCGGGTTTGAAGTTCTGTACGATGTGCAGCCCGTCAAAAAAGGCGATAAAATCACAAAAGACGTGCTCGTCAGCACGGTGCAGGCGCTGAACCGCCGGGCTAACGTTCTCGGCGTAAGCGAGCCGAACATTCAGATTGAAGGAAATAACCGCATCCGCGTACAGCTGGCGGGCGTCACGAATCAGAACAGGGCGCGCGAAATTCTGTCAACGGAAGCGCAGCTCTCGTTCAGGGATACGAATGATAAAGAGTTGTTAAACGGCTCTGATCTCGTGGAAAACGGCGCGAAGCAAACCTTTGATCCGACGACGAACGAACCGATTGTCAGCGTTAAGCTGAAGGATGCGGATAAGTTCGGAGAAGTGACGAAAAAAGTCAAGAAAATGGCGCCTAATAATCAGCTTGTGATCTGGCTTGATTACCAAAAAGGCGATTCATTTAAAAAAGAAGTCGGTAAAAAACATCCGAAATATGTATCCGCTCCGAATGTGAGCCAGGAATTAAACACGAAGGATGTCACGATTGAAGGTCAGTTCACCGTTCAAAAAGCGAAGGACTTGGCCAATATTTTAAACGCGGGCGCGCTGCCTGTGAAACTGACCGAAAAATACTCTACTTCAGTAGGGGCGCAATTCGGACAGCAGGCTTTGCATGATACGGTAGAGGCCGGCATCATCGGTATTGCAATTGTTTTCTTATTTATGCTGCTTTATTACAGACTGCCGGGACTCATTGCGGTTATTACGCTTTCTGTATACGTGTATATTACGCTTCAAGTGTTTGACTGGATGCAGGCGGTGCTGACGCTTCCGGGTATTGCGGCGCTCATTTTGGGAGTCGGGATGGCGGTTGACGCCAACATCATCACCTATGAACGGATAAAAGAAGAACTGAAACTCGGCAAATCCGTCCGCTCAGCTTTCCGTTCAGGGAACAGACGGTCATTCGCGACGATTTTCGATGCGAACATTACAACGATCATCGCAGCGGTCGTGCTCTTTATTTTCGGGACAAGCTCTGTAAAAGGGTTTGCGACGATGCTGATTTTGTCAATTCTGACAAGCTTTATTACAGCTGTCTTCCTTTCAAGATTCCTGCTCTCCCTTCTCGTGGAAAGCAGATGGCTTGACCGGAAAAAAGGCTGGTTCGGCGTCAAGAAAAAACACATTATGGATATTCAGAAGACCGACGAAAATACTGAACCGCATACGGCATTCCAAAAATGGGATTTCACGAGCAAGCGAAAATACTTCTTTATTTTCTCAAGCGCTGTAACCGTTGCGGGAATTATCATCTTACTGGTCTTTAAACTCAACCTGGGAATCGATTTTGCAAGCGGCGCGCGGATTGACGTGCAGAGCAATCATTCTTTGACGGCGCATCAGGTTGAAAAAGATTTTGATTCTCTCGGCATGGAGCCGGAAAACATCGTGCTTTCTGGTAAAGAGAACCATGTTGCCGCGGCCCGGTTTGTCGGAGAGCCATCTAAAGAAAAAATCGCTGAAATCAAAACGTACTTTAAGGACAAATACGGATCTGAACCGAACGTCAGCACGGTATCGCCGACAGTCGGAAAAGAACTGGCCCGTAATGCTTTATATGCTGTCGCCATTGCATCAATCGGCATCATTATTTACGTATCAATACGTTTCGAGTACAGAATGGCTATCGCCGCAATTGTATCCCTGCTGTATGACGCTTTCTTTATCGTCGCGTTTTTCAGCATTACAAGGCTGGAGGTCGATGTCACCTTTATCGCCGCTATTCTCACCATAATCGGTTACTCGATAAATGATACGATCGTTACATTTGACCGGATACGTGAGCAGATGAAAAAACGCAAGCCGAAGTCATTTGCCGATCTGGAACATATCGTGAATCTGAGCTTGCAGCAAACCTTTACACGTTCGATCAATACGGTCTTGACCGTTGTGATTGTTGTCGTCGTGCTGCTCATTTTGGGCTCATCGTCAATTACAAACTTCTCCGTCGCCTTATTGGTCGGTTTATTGACGGGCGTTTATTCCTCTCTTTACATCGCCGCGCAGCTGTGGCTTGTATGGAAAGGTAAAGAATTTAAAGGGAAAAAATCAATCGAAGAGTAAAATGGGAACAGGCTGTCTTCCGGAAGGCAGCCTGTTTTTTTAGGCCGCATTGAACTTAAAACCTGCATTTGCTATAATGACATACGCTTACATAATCAATCATCATTGTAAAAACATGTAGGAGGGTTCTTATGAACGTTCGTGAGTCGGAGCTTCCGGGCATCGGCCAGAAAGTAGAAGTCATTACGAAAAATCACGATAAAATCAGTATTATTCTTCATGATGACGGCAGAAAAGAGCTCTATTACTTCGATGAGAATGATCATGACGAATGCTTGGCATCCGTTGAATTTAACGACGAAGAGGCGAGGCAGATTTCCGCTATTTTAGGCGGGATGACGTATAAGCCGAAAGCGCTGGAATCTGTGGAAGTCGCGCTTGATGACCTCGTCATTGAGTGGTTTAAAGCCGAATCTCATGCACCGGCTGTCAGCCGTACAATCGGAGATTTGGAGATCAAGAAACATTACAACGTCCAGATTATTGCGATCGTAAAGAAAAACCGGCAAAAACAGCTGAGCCCCGGCATTGATACCGTAATTGAAGAAGGGGACACCCTCGTCATGTCGGGAGAAAGAAGCGGACTGAAAAAGCTGGTCCGCGAGCAATTAACGGCCCGGATTTCCTGAGACCGGGGTTTACTCCCGGGGAAATGGGGGAAAAGATAAGAATGAACAATTGGGGGCAGACGCATGAATAAACAATGGACTATTATATTCGCTTTACTATTTACTTTGATTGTCGCCATCTTTGCTGTCATTAACGTGCGGGCGGTTGAGGTTGATTATCTGTTCGGAACCGCTGAATGGCCGCTGATTTTAGTCATTTTAGGCTCTGTGTTAATGGGAGCGCTGATCGTGTTTTCAGCCGGTATCTTTCAAGTGATGAAGCTGAAGCGCGAAATTAAAATCCTGCGGAAAGAAAACAGATCTGCGGCTGAATTGACGGCTGATTCGGACGGCAAAAAAACAGCCGCGCCGCCGGAAGAAATGCTTGAAGAGAAAAAAGGATCAGAATAACATTTGAAACCCCTCAGTCCGCTCTAGTATAATAGGGTGGTTGAGGGGTGAATTTATGTTAGCGTCAAAAATGCGCTGGGAAATCCAGCAGCCGGATCAGGAAAAAGTCAAATCACTCACAGAACAATTGGACATAACACCTCTTGTGGCATCACTGCTTGTAAAAAGAGGTTTTGATACTGCCGAAAGCGCAAGGCTGTTTTTACATACAAAGGATGCAGACTTTTATGACCCGTATGAATTAAAGGGAATGCGGGAAGCAGTTGATCGGATAAAACTGGCGGTTTCTCAAGGGGAACCGATTATGATTTACGGAGATTACGATGCAGACGGCGTTACAAGCACGTCGGTGATGCTGACGGCACTGAGACAGCTGTCGGCGGACGTTGACTTTTATATTCCCGACCGTTTCACAGAAGGCTACGGCCCGAATGAACAAGCTTTCCGCTCCATAAAAGAGCGGGGATTTTCGCTGATCATTACAGTGGATACGGGAATCGCCGCCGTCCATGAAGCTGAAGTCGCAAAAGAGCTGGGCTTAGACGTCATTATTACCGACCACCATGAGCCGGGACCCGAGCTTCCTGACGTATTTGCGATCATCCACCCGAAGCAGCCGGGATGCGGCTATCCGTTTAAAGAATTGGCCGGCGTCGGTGTGGCGTTTAAGCTTGCCCACGCGCTTACGGGTTCTTTGCCGGAAGCTATGCTGGACTTGGCGGCAATCGGTACGGTTGCAGATCTGGTGCCCCTTCATGATGAAAACAGATTAATTGCGTCACTCGGAATCGAAAGGCTTCGGACGACAAATCGGCCGGGCCTCAAAGCCCTGATTAAGCTTTCCGGCGGAGATATCGGACAAGCTGATGAGGAAACGATCGGATTTCAGGTCGCGCCGAGGCTCAATGCAGTCGGAAGAATAGAACAGGCCGATCCCGCCGTCCATCTGCTGATGACCGAAGATCAGTTTGAAGCGGAGGAACTGGCTTCGGATATTGACCGGCTGAATAAAGAGCGGCAGAAAATGGTGAAAACCATGACCGAAGAGGCTGTTGAAATGGTTCAGCAGCAAGGCGGAAACCCGTCTGCCATTGTAGTGGCAAAAGCCGGCTGGAATCCGGGAGTCGTCGGTATTGTCGCATCGAAGCTGGCTGAACGTTTTTACCGGCCCGCTGTTGTGCTTGGGATAGATGAGGAGCAGGGAATCGCTAAAGGGTCGGCGCGAAGCATCAGAGGCTTCAACCTGTTTACGAGCCTTTCACAGTGCAGAGACATCCTTCCTCATTTCGGCGGGCATCCGATGGCGGCAGGAATGACGTTGAAGGCTGAAGATGTGGCGGAATTAAGGGACAGGCTGAATCAAATGGCTGAAGAAACCCTTACGGAAGAGGATTTTATTCCCGTTCAGGAGGTTGATCTTGTCTGCGGCGTTGAAGAGATAACCGTTGAAAGCATTACAGAATTGAATATGCTGTCGCCGTTCGGCATGCTTAACCCTAAACCGCATGTGATGGTGAAAAATGCCGTACTTGATGAAGTTCGCCTGATCGGAGCGAATAAAAACCACGTGAAAATGACGGTGAAAAGTGATTCCGCCGTCCTTGACTGCGTCGGCTTTAACAAAGGAGAGCTTGAAGCCGGAGTTGTCCCCGGATCAACGATTTCCATTGTCGGCGAGATGTCCATTAATGAATGGAACAACAGAAAGAAGCCCCAGCTGATGATTAAAGATGCTGCGGTGCCGGAATGGCAGCTTTTTGATATCAGGGGCAAGCGGACGTGGGAAGACACGGTCACCGCGCTGCCGAAGGAAAAACGGGTGCTCATCAGCTTTAACGAAAAAACCGCTCAGAAGCTCCGTGCAAAAGAGCTGTCGGGCGAGCTGGCCGGGATCACATCGGAATCCGAGGCAGAAGCTCTCCAGCTTGACGGAAAATATGCCGTTTTTCTGGATGTGCCGCCGTCAGCGGATCGCCTGCAGCATTTGCTTGACGGAAAGAAGCCGGAACGGATTTATTTTGTTTTTATCAATCATGAAGAACATTTCCTGTCCTCATTTCCATCGCGGAATGATTTCAAGTGGTTTTACGCATTTCTCTTGAAAAGGGGCGCTTTTGACTTCGGCAAGCATGGTTCAGAGCTTGCGAGACACAGAGGATGGTCAATTGACACAATCAATTTCATGACAAAGGTGTTTTTTGATCTCGGTTTTGTTAAAATAGAAGATGGTGTGCTGTCTGTCGTGAGCGGCGCGAAAAAACGCGACCTGGCAGATTCGCAAACCTATCAGGTAAAACAGCAGCTGATGGAATTAGACCAGAAGCTCAATTATTCCGCAGCCCATGAGCTGAAGGAATGGCTGAATAAGCTGATGAACCAAGGTTCAGAAGCTTATGAAAGTACGAGGAGGACATAGAACAGATGGATCTTAAAAAATACGTAACAATTGTGCCCGATTACCCGAAAGAAGGCGTACAATTTAAAGATATTACGACATTGATGGACAAAGGCGACGTATACCGTTACGCCACTGACCAAATTGTTGAATATGCAAAAGAAAAAGAAATTGATTTAGTTGTCGGGCCTGAAGCGCGCGGCTTTATTATCGGCTGTCCGGTTGCATACGCTCTCGGAGTGGGCTTTGCGCCGGTTCGGAAAGAAGGAAAACTTCCGCGTGAGGTCATTAAAGTCGATTACGGTTTGGAGTACGGAAAAGACGTACTGACGATTCATAAAGATGCGATTCTGCCGGGACAGCGCGTGCTGATTACTGATGACTTGCTTGCAACAGGCGGCACGATCGAAGCAACGATTAAGCTGGTCGAAGAACTGGGCGGCGTCGTAGCCGGTATTGCGTTCTTAATCGAGCTTTCTTACCTTGACGGCAGAGACAAGCTTGACGATTACGATATTTTAACATTAATGAAATATTAACCGCATATGGAAAAAAGCACTCGTGTCAGGGTGCTTTTTTCCTATTATTTCATCATCCTGACAGATTCTTTAGGTGTTTTGAACTTCTGCCCTTTACATCTCTCGTTTTTTTCTTGATAATAAACTAATACAGTTTACATTTAAAAAAGGTGATTCCATGGCGAACGAACAAGTATTGACTGCCGAGCAAGTAATAGATAAAGCGCGCACTTATCTGCCGGAGGAGCAGATTGCGTTTGTTGAGAAAGCTTACCTGTATGCGCAAAACGCGCATCGCGAACAGTACCGCAAATCAGGTGAGCCGTACATCATTCATCCGATTCAGGTGGCGGGCATTCTCGTCGATCTGGAAATGGACCCTTCCACAATTGCGGGCGGATTTCTGCATGACGTGGTAGAGGACACGGATGTCACCCTCGACGACCTGAAGGAAGCATTTTCTGAAGAAGTGGCGATGCTTGTCGACGGCGTGACGAAGCTCGGTAAAATTAAGTATAAATCTCAAGAGGAGCAGCAGGCGGAAAACCATCGAAAAATGTTTGTCGCTATGGCTCAGGATATCAGAGTCATATTGATCAAGCTGGCGGATCGCCTTCACAATATGCGGACGTTAAAGCATCTTCCGCAGGAAAAGCAGCGGAGAATTTCAAATGAGACGCTGGAAATTTTCGCTCCGCTGGCCCATCGGCTCGGGATTTCTAAAATCAAATGGGAGCTGGAAGACACCGCTCTCCGTTATTTGAATCCTCAGCAATATTACAGAATCGTCAACCTCATGAAGAAAAAGCGCGCGGAACGCGAACTTTATGTCGAAGAGGTTGTCAATGAAGTGAAAAAACGCGTCGAAGAAGTGAATATTAAAGCGGACTTTTCAGGACGTCCGAAGCACATCTACAGCATTTACCGCAAGATGGCGCTGCAAAATAAACAGTTCAATGAAATATATGATCTGCTCGCCGTCCGTATTCTTGTCGGAAGCATTAAAGACTGCTACGCCGTCCTCGGCATTATTCATACGTGCTGGAAGCCGATGCCGGGCAGATTCAAAGATTATATTGCGATGCCTAAGCCGAATATGTATCAGTCCCTGCATACGACCGTAATCGGGCCTAAAGGCGATCCGCTGGAAGTGCAGATCAGAACATTTGAGATGCATGAGATCGCTGAATACGGGGTGGCCGCACACTGGGCATATAAAGAAGGCAAGGCTGCAAACGAAGAAGCGACATTTGAGAAAAAACTGTCCTGGTTCCGTGAAATTCTGGAATTCCAAAACGAGTCTACCGATGCGGAAGAATTTATGGAATCGCTGAAAATCGATCTGTTTTCTGACATGGTATACGTATTTACGCCAAAAGGCGATGTCATTGAACTGCCGTCAGGCTCTGTGCCGATTGATTTTTCCTACAGGATCCACTCGGAGATCGGCAACAAAACAATCGGGGCGAAAGTGAACGGAAAAATGGTGACGCTTGACCATAAGCTCCGGACGGGCGACATCGTCGAGATTCTGACGTCCAAGCATTCATACGGTCCGAGTCAAGACTGGGTCAAACTGGCGCAGACGTCCCAGGCGAAACACAAAATCCGCCAATTCTTTAAGAAACAGCGCCGTGAAGAAAACGTCGAAAAAGGCCGTGAGCTTGTCGAGAAAGAAATTAAAAATCTTGATTTTGAAGTGAAAGATGTTTTAACACTCGAAAATCTTCAAAAAGTTGCCGACAAGTTCAATTTCTCAAATGAAGAGGATATGTACGCGGCGGTCGGGTATAACGGCATTACCGCTCTTCAGGTGGCCAACAGGCTCACCGAAAAAGAACGGAAGCTGCGTGACCAGGAAGAGCAGGAAAAAATCGTTCAGGAAGTCACTTCCGAGCCGAAACATTATCCGCAAGGAAGAAAACGGGAAGCGGGTGTGCGCGTAAAAGGCATTGACAACCTTCTCGTCCGCTTGTCGAAATGCTGCAACCCGGTGCCTGGCGACCATATTGTCGGTTTTATTACAAAAGGGCGCGGTGTATCCGTTCACCGGGATGACTGTCCGAACGTCAAAACGAATGAAGCGCAGGAACGTCTGATCCCCGTTGAATGGGAGCATGAATCACAGGTTCAAAGACGCAAAGAATATAACGTTGAGATTGAGATTTTGGGATATGACCGTCTCGGACTTTTAAATGAGGTGCTCCAAGCCGTAAATGAAACGAAAACCAACATCTCCTCTGTCTCCGGCAAATCCGACCGCAATAAAGTCGCTACGATTCATATGGCGATTTTTATTCAAAACATCAATCATCTGCACAAAGTGGTCGAGCGGATTAAGCAGATCAGAGACATCTATTCAGTCCGCCGGGTAATGAACTAAAAGGAGCGCTTGCTATGAAATTAGTTGTTCAGCGTGTAACAGAAGCGAGTGTGACGGTTGACGGCGCTGTTGCCGGCCGGATCGGACCCGGCATTATGGCGCTTGTCGGCATCACTCATGAAGATACAGAAGAAGATGCCGCTTACTTGGCGGATAAAATCGTGAATCTTCGGATTTTTGATGATGAAAGCGGCAAGATGAATTTATCGCTTTTGGATACGGGCGGGGAGATTTTATCCGTTTCACAGTTTACGCTTTACGGCGAAACGAAGAAAGGGAGACGCCCGAATTTTATGAATGCGGCTAAACCGGATCAGGCTGTGCTCCTTTATGAAAAGTGGAACGAACTCCTTCGGGAAAAAGGAGTCAAAGTGGAAACCGGAATATTCGGAGCCATGATGGATGTTCAGCTGACGAATTCCGGGCCGATTACATTGATTATGGATTCTAAACAATAAAAAAGCTGCCGTTCGGCAGCTTTTTTTTATGATTGAAAATAATGTTCCAATCCGCTTTCAATTCCGTCTGTCACTTTTTCCTGATACGAGCCGCTATGTATGATTGTTTCTTCTTGCGGTTGACTGAGATAGCCGAGCTCATACAGCATGGCAGGCCGTTTATTTTCCCTCAGGACGTAATAATCGCCAAACAGAACGCCGCGATCCGGGATAGGGGAACGCTTCACTACTTCAGAATGGACGTCTGAGGCAAGCTGGCGATCCTTAGACGGACTGTAATAATAAGCCGTGCTTCCCCGTGTTGACGTATCGGCATAGCTGTCATAGTGAATGCTGATAAAGGCATCCGCATTCCGGTAATGAGAGGTTGAAACCCTAGCCTGCAGGCTGATAAAAGTATCATCCTGTCTGGTGATATACACGTTTGCACCGGCCGCCCGCAATTTTTGGGCCAGCAGCTTAGCGGTTTTAATGGTTACGTTTTTCTCAAACTTTCCGGAGTAGCCGATCGTTCCGCTGTCTTTTCCTCCGTGTCCGGGATCAACGACGATCGTTTTGTTTTTAAGTGAGCCGCTGCCGCCTGACGTGTCGGGAGAAGGTGCTTCACCTGTTTCCTCACCGCTTTTTGACGTTTGTACGACCCAGTTTGCCACATATGCGGTTTGTCCGTTTTCAAGCCGGACTTCATACCATTTGCCGCTTGAGCCGACAATCGGGTAGGCTGCGCCTTTATCTGCTCTTTTTACGATAGAAGCGGAAGTCGAGGCCGAGCTCCTTAAGTTGGTGCCGCCGTAAACAATATACGCTTTTTTCGAGGAGCCTGAGCCCGCAGAACCGTCCCCCGAGCCGGATGCGCTGTCCGATGAGTCAGAATCCTTTATGATGTAGTGGCTTGCTGCCCAGCCTTTTTGCCCGTTTGCTTCAATTTTCAGCCAGCCGTGGTCTTCACTTAAGATGGAAACCTTTGTTCCGCGTGATAATTTAGTCATAATCGCTGAATCATGTGACGCTGCACTTCTGACATTCAATGAAGAAACGCCGACAGTCCCGTTTTTTGACCCGCTTCGGGCGGAAGTGGCTTTCGTATCCGATCCGCCGCTGTCCGCGGTGACGTATTCGGAAGAAACCCATCCGGTTGTGCCTTGATAAGAAATGTTCACCCATCCGCTGTTCTTGTCCAGCACGGATGCATGTGCGCCTTGCGGAAGTTTGCCGATGACTTCATATGATGTCCCCGGGCCTTTTCTGATGCGGAGGTCAGGATCGGTGGAAGTGACCGTTCCGCTTGTTGCGGATGAATGGTCTGCTCCTCCGGCTGTTTTTGATATCAGCCAGGAAACGACCCATCCGGTTTTACCGGGGCTCAGCTGAAGCTGCACCCAGTCTCCCTCTTCTTTAGCGATCGGGTATCTTTCCCCTTTTTTTACTTCAGCCTTAATTCCATAGCTCAGGCCGGGACCGCCTCTGACATTGATCTTGTCTGTCGCGATGACCGCTTCTCCCTCTGCGGCGATTGCGGTGTGGAATGACGGAAGAAGCGCTGTGATGATGACGCCGCATAAAATAAGAGCAAGAGTTCTCTTCTTCATGGCTGTCCTCCTTTCTGAACTAACTAAAATACATTCTTGTATAATATCGTATTTTCCTTGCTGAATGTTAAATAAAAATAAAATGGTTTGTTTATACTAGTCATAAATACAGCGAAAAGGTGTGCAAATCATGAAATATCAACCAAAAATGGGACGCGCGCTGCACGATGCGGAAGGAAATCTGCACTTCAGTGATCAGAGCGATAGCGAAAAGGCGGGTTTTCTTGAAGAGACGGCGACGGAGTTCGGTCTCTTATCGAAAGAAGCGGTCGCAAGGAAAAACAGACGGAATAAAACTTGACAGGGGAGTGCAATCCCATTATTATAATAGAAATTGATGTACATAAGTCATGATAACGATTTTGAACCGATAATGGAGAAGAGTAGGTCAGAATGCATGGAGAAGAGAGGAACCGTCCCGGGCTGAAAGCGGATCCGCACTGCATCTTTCTCGAAACAACACTCCGGAGGTTCCCTGCTGAACGCTTTTGCAAGTCATTAGGCAGCGGACGTGAACCTGCGTTAAAGGTCAGAGCGGGGATGCTTCGGCATTCCAACTAGGGTGGCACCACGGGTATAACTCTCGTCCCTACTATACATGTATAGTAGGAGCGGGAGTTTTTTTATTTGAAGAAAGACATTAAGGAGGCCTGTAACATGGCATATCACATTCCAAGAGGCACACAGGACATACTGCCGGGTGAATCAGACAGATGGCAGTTCGTCGAACAAATTATGAGGGAGACGTGCCGCACTTATCAATATAAAGAAATCCGTACGCCGATTTTCGAGCATACGGAATTGTTCGCAAGAGGCGTCGGTGAGTCTACAGATATCGTGCAGAAAGAAATGTACACGTTTGAAGACCGTAAAGGGAGAAGCCTGACGCTTCGGCCGGAAGGAACAGCCGCCGCAGTCCGCGCGTTCAATGAAAATAAATTATTTGCGAACCCGGTGCAGCCGACGAAGCTTTATTATGTCGGACCGATGTTCCGTTACGAACGTCCGCAGACAGGGCGTTTCCGCCAATTCTATCAATTCGGAATTGAAGCGATCGGCTCCAAAGATCCGGCCGTGGATGCAGAAGTCATTGCGCTTGCGATGAGTATTTACCGTAAAGCCGGTTTGAAACATGTCAAGCTTGTGCTGAACAGCCTTGGTGACCAGGAGAGCCGCAAATCCTACCGGGAAGCGCTCGTCAAACATTTTGAACCGCGCATCGCAGAGTTTTGCTCAGACTGCCAGTCGCGCCTGCACACAAACCCGCTCAGAATTCTTGACTGCAAGAAAGACAGAGAGCATGAACTGATGAAAACGGCTCCGTCCATTCTTGATTACTTAAATGAAGAATCAGCCGCTTATTTTGAGAAAGTAAAACAATACTTAAACGATCTCGGCATCCCGTTCGAAATAGATCCGAACCTTGTCAGAGGGCTTGATTATTATAACCATACCGCTTTTGAAATTATGAGCAATGCCGAAGGATTCGGAGCGATTACAACCCTTGCCGGCGGGGGCCGCTATGACGGGCTTGTTGAACAGATCGGCGGACCTGAAGCGCCGGGTATCGGATTTGCGATGAGCATCGAACGTCTGCTGGCAGCCATTGACGCTGAGAAAACAGAGCTTCCCGTCAATCAGGGGATTGACTGCTACATCGTGACGCTCGGAGAAAAAGCGAAGGATTATTCCGTTTCCCTCGTGTACAAACTGAGAGAAGCGGGCATCTCAAGTGAAATCGATTATGAAAATAAAAAGATGAAGGGCCAATTTAAAACAGCTGACCGTCTCGGCGCACGTTTTATTGCGATTTTAGGGGAAGATGAGCTTGCCCAAAATAAAATCAATGTAAAAGATGCGGAAACAGGAGAGCAGCGTGAAGTGGTGTTAGACGAGCTGATACAAGTGTTAAAGGCAGATCAAAAGCAGTGAAGGAGAGGAACGCTATGTTTGGAAGAACATATTATTGTGGCGAGATAACTGAAAAAGCGATTGGCGAAACCGTCAAACTGAAAGGGTGGGTGCAGAAGCGGCGCGATCTCGGCGGCTTGATTTTCATTGATTTGCGCGACCGCTCGGGTATTGTGCAAGTCGTGTTCAACCCTGACGTATCGAAGGAAGCCCTTGCCGCAGCGGAAGCAATCAGAAACGAATATGTGCTTGATATCGAAGGCACGGTTTCTGCCCGTGAAGAAGGCACGGTGAATCCCAACCTGAAAACCGGTAAAATTGAAATCAAAGCTGAAGCGGTGACGGTGCTCAGTACGGCGAAAACGCCTCCGTTTCCGATCAGTGACCAGGCGGCTGAGGTTTCTGAAGACGTCCGGTTAAAACACCGCTATTTGGATTTGCGCCGCCCGGCGATGTTTCAAACATTGCAAATGCGTCACCAAGTCACAAAATCCATCCGCCATTTCTTGGATGAAAACGGATTTCTTGATATTGAAACACCGATTTTAACAAAAAGCTCTCCCGAAGGCGCCCGTGATTACTTAGTGCCGAGCCGGGTGCATGAAGGAGAATTTTACGCCCTTCCGCAATCCCCGCAGATTTTTAAACAGCTTCTGATGGTGTCGGGCTTTGAACGGTATTATCAAGTGGCCCGCTGCTTCCGCGATGAAGACTTGCGTGCCGACCGCCAGCCGGAATTTACGCAGATTGATATCGAAATGTCCTTTATGAGTCAAGAGGACATCATGGCTCTGGCGGAAGAGATGATGGCGAAAGTCATGCTTGAAACAAAAGGTGTTGAAGTACCGCTTCCGCTTCCGCGAATGACATATGAAGAAGCGATGAACAGCTACGGTTCCGACAAGCCTGACACCCGCTTCGGCATGCTGCTGACGGACGTGTCAGACATAGTGAAAGATACTGAATTTAAGGTGTTCTCATCAGCCGTGGCAAACGGCGGCGTTGTAAAAGCGATCAATGTCAAAGGCGCTGCCGGCGACTATTCCAGAAAAGATATCGATGCGCTCGGCGTTTTTGCCGGAAATTACGGCGCGAAAGGTCTCGCCTGGGTGAAAGTTGAAGCCGACGGCGTAAAAGGCCCGATTGCGAAATTCTTTGATGAAGAGAAGCAGGCAAAACTGGCTGAAGCGCTTGATGCTTCTGAAGGCGATCTGCTCCTGTTCGGCGCTGATAAGTTTGAGGTTGTGGCCCAATCCCTCGGCGCGCTTCGCTTAAAGCTCGGCAAAGAACGCGGCCTGATTGACGAAAGCCTCTTCAACTTCCTGTGGGTTGTGGACTGGCCGTTACTGGAGCATGACGAGGAGGAAGGCCGTTTCTATGCGGCTCACCATCCGTTTACAATGCCTGTCCGTGAAGATCTTGACCTGATTGAAACGGCGCCTGAAGATATGAAAGCGCAGGCTTACGACCTTGTCTTAAACGGCTATGAACTCGGCGGAGGCTCAATCCGTATTTTTGAAAAAGACGTTCAGGAAAAAATGTTCGGGCTTCTCGGCTTTACAAAAGAAGAAGCGGAGGAGGAGTTCGGATACCTTCTTGAAGCCTTTGAATACGGCGCCCCTCCGCACGGCGGAATCGCGCTCGGCTTAGACCGGTTGGTTATGCTTCTTGCAGGCCGCACAAACTTAAGAGATACGATCGCTTTCCCGAAAACGGCAAGCGCAAGCTGCCTTCTTACGGAAGCGCCCGGCGAAGTGAGCGACGCCCAGCTTGAAGAACTTCACCTTTCTGTCAAAAGAAAAGTGAAACAGTAAAGATCAGCAGTTTGTTTCTTGAAAATCAAAATCTGCTGTGATATGATTTTGACAAGTTAAATAAAGTCCTGATGTGTTAGTTGTACACCTAGTTTTGACCGAACATTTTTTTGATTTGGGAGCCCGCATTTTTAAATGGCGTACATGCCTCTTTTCATTCGTTAAGAGGACTTACAAGATTTAAAAAAGGGCACCCACCTGCTGAGAGCGGGTTCAAAACGAAGGAAAGCTGCAACGGCACAATTGGGACTTTATTTTTTGTGCGCTAAAACCAGCGGCTTTTTGACAAGCCGAGTTTATAAAACCAGAATGTGGAGTGAGGTTCTTGTTACATCAGTTTTCCAGAAATGAGCTAGCGATTGGAAAAGAAGGGCTGGACACGTTAAAAAACAGCACGGTGGCCGTTCTCGGCGTCGGCGGAGTCGGTTCATTCGCAGCCGAAGCATTGGCGAGGTCCGGAGTGGGGCGGATCGTGCTTGTCGATAAAGATGATGTTGACATTACAAACGTAAACCGCCAGCTGCATGCGCTCTTGTCGACGGTGGGACAGCCGAAAACAGACTTGATGAAAGCGCGGATCGCGGATATTAATCCGGATTGCGATGTCGTCGCCTTAAAAATGTTTTATACGGAAGAGACGTATGAGCAGTTCTTTGAGCATCCGCTCGATTACGTCATTGACGCGTCGGATACGATTCATTATAAAATTCATCTGATGAAAGAATGTCTGAAACGGAATGTTCCGCTGATTTCAAGCATGGGAGCGGCGAATAAAACAGACCCGACACGCTTTCAGATTGCTGATATTTCAAAAACCCATACCGATCCGATTGCCAAAGTCGTCCGCACAAGGCTTCGCAAAGAGGGCATTAAAAAAGGCGTACAGGTCATTTTTTCTGATGAAAGCCCGATCGTCATCCGTGAAGACGTCAGAAAAGAAGTCGGGAATGATGAAGCGAAAATCCGCAAAGCGCAAATGCCGCCGTCTTCCAACGCCTGGGTTCCGTCAGTGGCCGGTCTGATTATGGGCGGACATGTTGTTATGGAGCTCTTAAAGGACATCGACATTAAACGGGTTAAAGATAAATAAAAAGAAAAACAGCCTTCTTCAGGAAAGGCTGTTTTTTTATTTGAATCCGCCGTTTACACGAAAGATTTTGGCCGGTATCAAAAAAGACAAGAACACATAGGGTGTCCTTGTCCGGTTATTTTTTCTGCTTCATCAGTTTTTCATACACTTGCTTTATGGCGGCTTCAAATTTCCCCGTTTGTTTCGGTTTATAGTATTGCTTGTTTTTTAACGGATCAGGTAAATATTGCTGTTCGACCCATCCGTTCTCGAAATCATGAGGATATTGATATCCGATCCCGCGTCCGAGCTCTTGGGCCCCTTTATAGTGGGCGTCTTTTAAATGTTTCGGCACATCGCCGATTTTACCCGTCCTGATGTCTTTGAGCGCCTCATCAACGGCTGAGATGGCGGAGTTTGATTTTGGCGAGAGGCATAATTCGATTACCGCATTGGCCAGCGGAATTCTCGCTTCCGGAAAGCCGATCCGTTCTGCGGTCTGAATCGCGCTCAGCACCCGGGGGCCTGCCTGCGGGCTTGCGAGGCCGATATCTTCATAGGCGATCACGAGAAGCCTTCTTGATATGCTTTCAAGGTCGCCGGCTTCGATCAGACGGGCCAGATAATGAAGGGCGGCGTTTGCGTCCGAGCCTCGGATCGATTTTTGGAAGGCAGATAAGACGTCATAATGCGCATCGCCGTTTTTATCATGAGTATAGCTTTTTTTCTGCAGACATTCTTCCGCCGTCTCCCGTGTAATCCGGATCGTGCCGTCGCTTGATTCCTTTGTGGAGAGTACGGCAAGCTCAAGTGCGTTCAAAGCGGAGCGGACGTCTCCTCCGCACCCTTGCGCGAAATGATCCATCGCGTCGTCGTCCACCGAAACGCTGTAGGAACCGAGCCCCCGGTGTTCATCTGTGAGCGCTCTTTCCAATGCCTGCTTGATCAGATCGGGTGTTAACGGTTCAAGCTCAAATATCTGGGTCCGGCTTCTGATGGCCGGGTTAATGGCATGATAAGGGTTGGCGGTCGTCGCGCCGATTAAAATAATCATGCCGTTTTCTAAATAGGGCAGCAGAAAATCCTGCTTTCCCTTATCAAGCCTGTGCACTTCGTCAAGGATTAAAATGACCTGGCCTGACATTTTCGCTTCCTGTACGACAATCTCCATGTCTTTTTTATTATGAATGACGGCATTCAATTTCCTGAATGCGATGCTTGTCGATCCTGCGATCGCTGTGGCGATGGACGTTTTTCCGATGCCCGGCGGTCCGTACAGGATCATGGATGATAAGTGCTTTGCACGCACCATTCTGCCGATGATTTTATCTTCTTTGACCAAATGTTCCTGGCCGATAATGTCTTCGATATTGGCAGGCCGCATCCGATACGCCAATGGTTTCATGAACATCTCTCCTTACATATACAGGGTAACGGAAAACGGACGATTAGAAAAGCGAATTGCGGCGGGCCCCGTGTTTCAATGAAAATTAGGATAAGTTATGTTATAATAACAGTTGGTCTATAAGATACTAAACAGATTATTCATATCCATTTACTTGTATAAATTAACAATTAGAATTGACTGGGGTGTTCATATTGAAAATATCGACAAAGGGAAGATACGGGCTCACCATTATGATTGAATTGGCGAAAAAGCACGGAGACGGTCCGACGTCGCTCAAAAGCATCGCCCAAACAAACAGCCTTTCTGAGCATTACTTGGAACAGCTTGTATCACCGCTGAGAAACGCCGGACTCGTAAAAAGCATCAGAGGCGCTTACGGGGGTTACGTGCTCGGGGGCCAGCCTGAAGAGATAACGGCCGGAGATATTATCAGAGTGTTGGAAGGGCCGATCAGCCCGGTAGAAGTGCTTGAGGATGAAGAGCCTGCCAAGCGGGAGTTATGGATCCGCATCCGCGACGCTGTAAAAGACGTGCTGGACAGCACGACGTTAGAAGACCTTGCGAGCTATACGGACGGCGAGCAGGAAGCTTATATGTTCTATATTTAAACCAGAGGTGTACAGACAATGGAACGGATTTATTTAGATCATGCCGCGACTTCCCCGATGGATGAGCGTGTGCTCGAAGAGATGAAGCCCCATTTCTTCGGCAGTTTCGGCAACCCGTCAAGCATTCATTCATTCGGAAGAGAATCCCGGAAATGGGTCGATGAAGCGAGAGCGGACATCGCGCGCGAAATCAGTGCGAAAGAACAGGAAATTATTTTCACAAGCGGCGGCACGGAGGCTGATAATTTAGCGATTTTCGGAACGGCTGCCGCCCGGAAGAATGAAGGAAAGCATATCATTACGACCGCTATTGAGCATCATGCTGTATTGCACGCCTGCGAAAAGCTGGAAGAAGACGGCTTTGAGGTGACATACCTCATCCCCGGCCCTTCAGGACGGATCAGTGCAAATCAGGTGAAAGAAGCGCTCCGTGATGATACAATCCTTGTTACCGTCATGTATGGCAATAACGAAGTCGGTACCATTCAGCCGATTGACGAAATCGGAGAGCTGTTAAGCGGGCATCAGGCCTATTTTCACACAGATGCCGTCCAGGCATTCGGTTATATGCCGATTGACGTGAAAAAAAGCAGAATTGACATGCTGTCTGTTTCCGGTCACAAGCTTAACGGGCCTAAAGGGACAGGCTTTTTATATGTAAATCAAGAGGTGAAGCTGTCACCGATTCTTCTCGGGGGAGAGCAGGAACGAAAGCGCCGCGCGGGGACGGAAAATGTACCGGGCATCGCGGGTTTAAAAGAAGCGGTCGTCCTTTCAAACCGTGAGAGGGAAGAGAAAACAGCGAAGTATAAGGAGTTTAAGAACATTATCATGAGCACGCTGGAAAAATCCGGCGTCACAGCGGAGGTGAACGGAGATGCCGAGAAATGCCTGCCTCATATTTTAAACCTTTACTTTCCCGGTGTGCCGGTGGAAGCGCTGCTGGTCAATCTTGACATGGAAGGCATTGCCGTCTCCAGCGGATCTGCTTGTACAGCGGGATCCGTTCTTCCGTCCCATGTGCTTACGGCCATGTTCGGAAGTGAGAGCGGCAGGCTGACTTCGTCAATCCGCCTCAGCTTCGGCCTCGGCAATACGGCGGAACAAATCGAAACAGCCGCCGAAAAGCTTGCCGCCGTCGTTAAACGGCTTGCTTAAAACGGCGGACTTACGTTTTTAATGGAGTGAATGCAAATGGAAAAACGGCCGGAGGATACAAGAGTCGTAGTCGGCATGTCCGGCGGCGTGGACTCTTCCGTGGCGGCCCTTCTGCTGAAGGAGCAGGGCTACGATGTAATCGGAATCTTTATGAAAAACTGGGATGATACGGACGAAAACGGTTTTTGCACGGCGACGGAAGATTATGAAGACGTCATCCGGGTCTGCAACCAAATCGGAATTCCGTATTATGCCGTCAATTTTGAGAAGCAATATTGGGAAAAGGTATTTCAATATTTCCTTGATGAATATAAAGCCGGAAGAACCCCCAATCCGGATGTCATGTGCAATAAAGAAATTAAGTTTAAGGCTTTCTTGGATCATGCTCTGTCACTCGGCGCGGATTATCTTGCGACGGGCCATTACGCCCGCGTGGACAGAAGCGCAGGTACAGTGCGCATGCTCCGCGGTCTGGATGAAAACAAGGACCAGACTTATTTTCTGAATCAGCTCAATCAGGAACAGCTCAGTAAAGTCATGTTCCCGATCGGTGATCTGCAAAAAAGCCGCGTGCGGGAAATCGCCAAAGAAGCGGAACTTGCGACAGCTGCGAAAAAAGACAGCACGGGAATCTGCTTTATCGGCGAACGCAACTTCAAAACGTTTCTCAGCCAATATCTCCCCGCTCAGCCGGGCGATATGATGACAATGGACGGAGAAGTAAAAGGGCGTCATGACGGTCTGATGTATTATACTATCGGACAGCGCCACGGTCTTGGAATCGGCGGAAGCGGCGAGCCGTGGTTCGCCGTCGGTAAAGATCTTGAAAAAAACATTCTGTATGTTGATCAAGGATTCCATAATCCGCTTCTGTATTCCGATAAGATCACGGCGACAAATGTCAGCTGGACGCGTTCCGGTCTGATGGACGGCGGCGAAATGACATGCACGGCGAAATTCCGCTACCGTCAGGAAGATCACAAAGTAACGGTGAAAATGACGGGTGATGATGAAGCGGAAGTCATTTTTGACGGGCAGGTACGCGCCGTTACGCCGGGACAAGCCGTCGTTTTTTATGACGGAGAAGAGTGCCTCGGCGGCGGAACGATAGATGACGTTTATAAAGACGGAACAAAACTGTGGTACGTATAATACATGTAAAAAACCTCAACTCGCATGTTGGGGTTTTTTAGCGAAAGGAAGTTAAAAATGGATTATAATAAAATCGGGATTGACGCCATGCAGGAGGGCGATTTTGAAAAAGCGGCGGAGGCTTTTACGAAAGCGATTGAGGAAAACGGTCAAGATCCGGTGCCGTATATCAACTTCGCAAATCTGCTTTCTTCTGTGAACGAACTCGAACGGGCGCTTGCATTCTATAACAGAGCCCTCGAATTGGACAATTCGGCGGCAGCCGCTTATTACGGTGCGGGAAACGTATATGTGATGAAAGAATCGTTTTCCGAAGCGAAGGATATGTTTGAAAAAGCGCTTCGCTCCGGAATGGAAAACGGAGATTTGTTTTATATGCTGGGGACCGTTCTCGTTAAATTAGAGCGGCCGAAGCTTGCACTGCCATATTTGCAGCGTGCCGTTGAATTAAATGAAAATGACACGGAAGCACGCTTCCAGTTCGGAATGTGCCTCGCAAACGAAGAAATGCTGGATGAAGCTCTGGCGCAGTTTGAGACGGTGATCGAGCAGGACCCAAGCCACGCGGACGCATTTTATAATGCCGGGGTCGCTTACGCGTACAAAGAAAATCGTGAAAAGGCGCTTGAGATGCTGGAAGGCGCAATCGGCATACAGCCTGATCATATGCTTGCGCTTCATGCGAAACAGCTTATCACCCAGTCATAACAAAAGGAGGGAAGGCTCGTGGATCAGCTGAACATCGAAGAACAGCCGTATGTAAAAGGCGTCATTCATACGGTCATTTATCACAATGACACCAACCTGTATACAGTGCTGAAAGTCAAGGTTGCAGAAACGTCTGAGGCGATCGAAGACAAGGTCGTATCCGTAACGGGCTACTTCCCTCTGCTGCAAGAAGATGAGACCTACACATTTTACGGAAAAACCGCCACGCATCCTAAGTTCGGCCTGCAATTTCAGGCTGAGCACTTTAAAAAAGAAATTCCGACCACAAAAGAAGGGATCATTCACTATTTATCAAGTGATCTGTTTGAAGGAATCGGAAAAAAAACGGCGGAAGAAATCGTCAAAAAGCTCGGAGACGGCGCGCTCAATAAAATTCTGACGGATGCGTCGGTGCTTTACGATGTGCCGAAAATGTCGAAAAAGAAAGCGGATAAGCTTGCCGGAGAGCTGCAGCGGCATCAGGGGCTTGAGCAGATTATGATCTCTCTGAACCAATACGGTTTCGGGCCCCAGCTATCCATGAAAATATATCAGGCCTACGAAACGGAAACACTGGAGAAAATTCAGGAAAATCCTTATCAGCTTGTAAAAGACGTTGAAGGCATCGGCTTTGTGAAAGCTGACGAGCTGGGCGGAAAAATGGGTCTGTCAGGAAACCACCCGGAGCGGATCAAAGCGGCTATCTTATATACAATTGAATCGACCTGTCTTTCAGAGGGCCATACGTACATAGAAACAAAGCAGCTGATAATCAATACGCAAACGCTCCTGAATCAGTCAGCTGAAGGCGGCCGCGTCACGGAAATGGATGCGGCTGACGGCATCATCGCCCTCGGGGAGAGTAAGGATATCGTCATAGAAGGAGAACGCTGCTATTTTCCGTCCTTGTTTTACGCCGAACAAAATGTCGCAAAACGCGTGCTCGACATTGCGGCTCAAACGGAGTATGCCGATCAATTTCCTGAATCGGAATTTCTGCTTGCACTCGGTGAACTGGAAGAACGGATGAATGTTCAATACGCACCAAGCCAAAAGGATGCCATTCAAAAAGCGCTGTCTTCACCGATGCTTTTACTGACCGGAGGACCTGGGACGGGGAAAACGACCGTTATTAAAGGAATCGTGGAATTATACAGTGAACTGCACGGAGTATCGCTTGACCCCGGTGATTATAAAAAAGACGAGGCGTTCCCGGTGCTGCTTGCCGCGCCGACCGGAAGAGCCGCAAAACGGATGAGCGAATCTACGGGTCTGCCGGCTGTTACGATACACAGGCTGCTCGGCTGGAATGGCGCTGAAGGCTTTACCTACAATGAAGATCAGCCGATAGAAGGGAAACTGATCATTATAGACGAAGCGAGTATGCTCGATATCTGGCTCGCCAGCCATTTGTTTAAGGCGCTTCCTAAGCACATTCAGCTCATTGTCGTCGGTGATGAAGACCAGCTTCCTTCAGTAGGACCGGGGCAGGTGCTCAGAGACCTTTTGGCTTCTGAGGTGCTGCCGACCGTGCGCCTGACAGATATTTACCGTCAGGCTGAAGGATCATCCATTGTGGAACTTGCGCATGATATGAAAAAAGGACTGCTTCCAAAGGGGCTGACCGCGCCGACAAAGGACCGCTCATTTATCCGCTGTAATTCTTCACAGATTAAAGAAGTCGTGGATCAGGTCGTCTCGAACGCGTTAAAAAAGGGGTATACCTCCAGGGATATTCAAGTGCTTGCCCCGATGTACAGGGGAAAAGCGGGAATTAACGAGCTGAATATGCTTCTTCAAGACATCATGAATCCGCCGAAAGAAAAAAGGCGGGAGCTGAAATTCGGAGATGTCGTCTACAGGACGGGCGATAAAATATTGCAGCTTGTCAACCAGCCGGAAAACAATGTGTTTAACGGCGATATCGGCGAAATCGTATCCATTTTTTATGCCAAAGAAAATACGGAAAAAGAAGACATGGTCGTCGTCTCATTTGACGGCAACGAAATCACCTTTACGAAAAAGGATTTCAGCCAGTTTACCCACGCGTACTGCTGTTCGATTCATAAGTCGCAGGGAAGCGAATTCCCGATTGTCGTCCTGCCTGTCGTCAAAGGCTACTATCGAATGCTCAGGAGAAATCTGCTTTATACCGCCATTACAAGGGCGAAAAAATTTCTGATTCTTTGCGGAGAAGAAGAAGCGCTTGAATGGGGCGTCAAAAACAATGATGCCACCGTCAGACAGACATCGCTTAAAAACAGGCTCACAGAGCAGACTGAAGAGATGGATGCAGAACTGGCCGCCCTGCAAAAAGAGCTGCCGTTCAGTGTATATGATGCGAACATCGGAATGGAAGGCATCACGCCGTTTGACTTTATGGAAGAAAAAGCGTAAATAAAACCCGGAGCATAAACAAGCGCCGGGTTTTCGCCTGTGGAAGTCATTTCAAAGTATGCTGCCCGGCTTCTTGGCAAAACCTATACGTGTTCAACAAAAGGTGGTTGATCACACTTTGAGAACATGCCATGCAGCTGAAGGACGAACAGTATATGACGAAAACACCGGGCGCAGTCTCGGGATGATATCGGATGTATGTTTCTCTCTGGACGGCCGGTTTCTCGGTTTCGTGCTGGAGCAGAAACGCCTGTTTCATAACCGCCATCTTTTTTTAGAGGCAAGTGATATAAAAGAGATGGATCAAGAAGCCGTAGCTGCCGGTCATGCTCATTTGCAGCCTTTGCCGAAGAGCTGTTTCACCTTTGAACAGATTAAGATGCAGCCGGTGAAATCGCCTGATGGTGAAATGTTCGGTTTGCTGGAAGATGTATACTTTTGTTTGGACAGGGGCATAATCGTAGCATATGAACTCTCGGACGGCTTCTTTTCAGATCTGGCTGGCAGACGCCAAGTGCGCCGCGCCGCCGATACGCTTATTGAAGCGGGGAAAGAAGGCATCGTCCTGAACGGATAAGAGGTGTAGTCTGTGCTTGTATGTCCGAACTGCAAAAGTAAAGATATCGGCAAAATCGGCGTAAACCAATACTATTGCTGGGGCTGCTTCATTGAGCTGACGGTAGCCAAAGGCAAAATTGCGACACATCAAGTAGAGGAAGACGGCACGTTAAGCAGTCTTGATGATTTGTTTTCTGAAGACGAACGCAGTATCAATTTTTAAAGTTGAAAGGAGATACGCGCGATGGGCAGAACAATGACCTCTCTGTTGGCTTTAGGAGCTGGAGCCGTTATGTATCGTATGGCTTCTCAGTCCGATATGCTGAATAAAAAAGGTATGAAACGGATGAGAAGACGAGTCATGAAAATGTTTTAAGCAGAAAAAAGGATACTTCTCCGGAAGTATCCTTTTTACGTTTGTCTCGCTTCCAGCCGGCTGGCTGCGAGAGACAGGCTGTAATTGACCGCGAAATACATCAGGGCTGCCAGCAGAAAGATCGGGAAAAAATATCCTCCGTCAGCGCTTTGTCCGTTTAAGATCTGCGCGTTATGAATCAGTTCGGGCAGAGCGATGACGACCGCAAGTGACGTATCCTTTAATAAGGAGATAAACTGGCTCACAATCGGAGGAACCATACGCCTGAGCGCCTGCGGCATGACGACGAGAAAAAGAGTCTGCGTGTACGTCAGTCCTGAAGAACGCGCCGCTTCAATCTGTCCTTTGTCAACGGATTGCAAACCGCTTCTGATGATTTCTGACAGCATGGCCGATTCAAAAATCGTCAGCGCCGTAATGGCGGCCGCGGTAATTTCCAGTTTGATCCCGATTTCCGGTAGGGCAAAAAACGTAAAGAAAATGATTAATAACAGCGGCAGGTTGCGGATGGTTTCCACAATGGCCGCTATAATGCCCGAGACGATAGGAATTTTCGCATAGCGCAAAGTGCCGGCGGCAAGCCCGAAAATAAAACTCAGGACAATGGAGATCAGCGCAACATAAAGTGTGACCAAAAAGCCGTCCCATAAAAACAGCAGATGGTCAGGTGTATAGGCGCCGCTAAAATCCATGTTTTTCACTCTCCTTCTCTAATAACTCTTTCCGAGATGTCTTTCCAAATAGTGAACCCCGATGCTGAGCGGGATCGTTACTATCAAATAAAAAAGCGCGACGAAAATATAGACATCAAACACGACAAGAGTGCTTGAGGAAACGAGATCCGCCTGATACATCAAATCGAGTCCCGCCACCACTCCGAGTATTGATGAGTTTTTGACAAGGTTGAGAAATTGGTTTCCGAGCGGGGGAATCACGATTTTTACGGCCTGAGGAAGAATGACGTATCTCATCGCCTGACTGTAGGTGAAGCCTGACGATCTGGCCGCTTCCATCTGCCCTTTGGAGACAGTCTGAATTCCGGCTCTGATGGCTTCTGCGATAAAGGCCGACGTGTATATCGTAAGCGCAATCGTTCCCGCCTGAAAGCCGTCCAATCTCAGCCCGGCGTTCGGAAGTCCGAAATAAAAAACGAATGTGATGAGGAGAAGCGGGATGTTGCGGATAAATTCCACATACGCAGTGCCGATCCATTGAAGGGGTTTGAAAGCCGTGATTCTCATGACTGCGATCAGAACGCCCAGCGCAAAGCTGCCTGCCAGCGCGATGAAGCTCGCAAGCAATGTGTGCAGGAAACCGTCCATATACATATCGAAGTTTTCCGTTAAAATTGAAAAGTTCATCTATGTCACTCCTTATAAAACGGGGATGAGCATGCCTGCTCATCCCGCGGTCCTTTCTATTTTGCCGGTTCTTCTTTAATCCATTTTTTATAGATTTTTTCGTACCTGCCGTCGGCTTTCATTTTTTTCAAAGAGGCGTTGATTTCCTTGATGAGTCCGGATTGGCCTTTTTTGACGGCGATTCCGTAAGGTTCATCGGTGAAGGTTTCGCCTGTCAGCTGATATTGTTTATTTTCATCTGCCATGCCGTATAAAATCGCATTATCGGTTGTGAGCGCATCTCCCTGTCCCGCTTTAAGCGCAGTGAACGCTTCGGCGTAATTTTCAAATTCCAGCACTGAGGCGTCAGGCGCTTTTTCTCTGATGTTTTGTGAGGAAGTAGAGCCTTTTACCGCCAATACTTTTGAGCCTTTTCCCAGGTCTTCGGTGCTTTTGATGCTGCTTCCTTTTTTGACGAGCAGGGATTGCCCGGCTTCAAAATAAACATCTGAGAAATCAACTTCTTTTTTCCGCTCATCCGTTATCGTCATCGTGGCGGTGATGGCATCGATATCGCCGTTTTGCAGCATCGGAATTCTCGTTTTTGACGTCACTTCTTTAAATTCCGCTTTCTTCTCATCCCCCAGAATATCTTTTGCGAGCTGTTTTGAGATATCAATATCGAAGCCTTCAATATCACCGGAGCTTGGGTTTTTCAGCCCGAATAACCTCGTGTCGGTTTTGACGCCGAAGATGATTTTGTCTCTGTCTTTAATAGAGGCTAACGTGTCTTTTCCCGTTCCTTTTGAATCTCCGGACGTTTCTTTCCCTCCGCAGGCGGCCAGCATAAAGACGGCCAGCAGTGATATCAATCCGAATGACAGCCATTTTGTTACACGTGACATAAGCACTCCTCCGTTTCTTTTCAGTGATTTAAAATACGGCTTAAGAATAAACGCGCCCTCTCTTCACGGGGGCTTTCGTAAAATTCAGCCGGTGCAGCTTCTTCTAAGATGGCTCCGCCGTCGATAAACACGATGCGGTCCGCCACTTCTTTTGCGAATCCCATTTCATGTGTGACGACTGCCATGGTCATGCCTTCCTTTGCGAGTGTTTTCATGACATCCAGCACTTCCCCGATCATTTCCGGGTCAAGCGCGGATGTGGGTTCATCAAACAGCATAATTTCGGGCTTCATCGCAAGCCCCCTGGCGATGGCGACACGCTGCTGCTGGCCGCCCGAAAGCTGTGAAGGATAAGCGTCCGCTTTTTCCGGTATACCGACTTTTTTCAAATAGTATAAGGCCGTTTCTTTTGCTTCTTCTTTTGATTGCTTAAGCACTTTGATCGGTGCGAGCATGATGTTTTGCAGAACGGTTTTGTGCGGGTACAGATGAAAATGCTGGAACACCATGCCGATATTGCGGCGGACCTTATTTATATCCGTTTTCTTGTCATGGATGGAGACGCCGTTTACCGTTAAGGCGCCTCCATCAACTGTTTCCAGCTGATTAATGCAGCGGAGAAGCGTGCTTTTTCCCGATCCTGAAGGTCCGATGATAACGACGACTTCCCCTTTTTTAATGTGCAGATTAATGTTTTTCAGCACGTGGAAATGTCCGTAGTGCTTATTTACATCCTGAAATGAAATCATGGCCATCCTCCTTAAAAAACATGAGTCATATTGACTGGACAGTTTTTGAAATCCTTTAACACATTACGATGGTTATACAGATTTTTATGAATATTATTTAGATTATTTAGTAATTTCTGATAATTATTTCCGTCAAGAGGTCTGCGTCATAAGGCGGAGTTTACGAAACGGGAATAATTCCGGCTTTCTGTCAAAAGATAAAGCAAGAGGTGAAACGTCATGCTTCAAAAACCGCTGCAGCTCTTAATGTGGACGGCTGTATGTCTGCTCGTTTTGTTAACAGTGTATGTCTTTTGCATGCTCGATATGTTATGGTCTCCCATTTGGCTTGTTATAAAATCTCTCTTTATTCCTATATTCATCGCAGTATTTATTGCTTATCTTTTACTTCCGATTACTGAATGGCTTCATAGAAAAGGGATGCCTAGAACTTTAAGCCTGCTTCTGATTTATTGCCTGTTTTTCGGCGGAATCGGCTGGGGGGTTTATAAAGGGGTTCCTGTTTTAATTGAACAGCTGCAGGATCTTTCTGAGAGCATTCCCGGTCTTGCCAAAAACTACAACAGCATGCTGAAGCATCTGCATAATCACACGGATCATTGGCCTGACGGCATGCACCATCGAATGGACAAAATGATTCAGCAGACAGAAACGTTTCTTGCCGGCACGATTGAAAGCACGATCAGAAGCATCCGTTTCGTGCTTGATTATATCCTGATCGCGGCGACGATTCCTTTTCTCGTGTTCTATATGGTGAAGGATATAGACGTCATGAAAAAGACAGTCTGGTATTTGACGCCGAAGTCCTGGAGAAAAAGGGGGAGTGAATTTCTGCGGGATGTAGACGACTCTCTCGGTGATTACATCCGCGGTCAGCTTCTCGTTTGTTTTTTGCTCGGGCTAATAGCCGGCGTTTCATTTTGGCTGTTCGGGCTTCCTTACCCGCTGATTTTGGGCCTTGCCATCGGGATTACGAATGTCATCCCGTATTTCGGTCCGTTTATCGGCGCTGTACCGGCGTTGCTCCTTGCGTTGGCGATTTCTGCTAAAGCTGTGATCATCGTAATCGTCACGATTTTTATTCTGCAATTTATAGAAGGAAACATTTTGAGCCCGCTTATTGTCGGGCGCAGTCTCAGAATGCATCCCGTCGTGATCATGCTGGCGCTCCTTGCCGGAGGAGAGCTCGCGGGCATTCCCGGCATGATTCTCGCTGTTCCGGCGGCAGCCGTTTTAAAAGTGACGGCCATACACTTTTTGCGGATCAGGACGGAACATTGACATTCGGGTTCTGCTTGTCTATAATTTCGAGTAGAATACATACGAATCTCGAGTGACGGATATGAGTACGCCGAAGCCCTGTTTAAGAGAGAAGCTCCGATACGCTGAAAGGAGCTTCAGCAGAAGATCGGCCGAAGCTAATCCTGAGTGCAGTTAAAGGCTGCCGCAGTCCTGCGTTACGGGATGAAAGGTGACAGGCCTTTTTCGGCCTGTAATCAGGGTGGTACCGCGAGACAGCTCTCGTCCCTGTGTGAACGCATGGTTTGCATAGGGAGAGAGCTTTTTTGCTGTCGCAAAAGAGAATTTCGGGTAGTGATAAGGAGGAATATAGATGAAACACTTAACTTCTGCTGAAGTGCGTCAAATGTTTTTAGATTTCTTTAAAGAAAAAGGCCATGCCGTTGAACCGAGCGCCTCATTGGTTCCGCATGAAGATCCGTCTTTATTATGGATCAACAGCGGCGTTGCGACGCTGAAAAAATACTTTGACGGCCGCGTTGTGCCGGAGAATCCGAGAATTGTAAACGCGCAAAAATCAATCCGAACAAATGATATTGAAAATGTGGGGAAAACGGCGCGCCACCACACGTTCTTTGAGATGCTCGGAAACTTTTCCATCGGTGATTATTTTAAAGAAGAAGCGATCACGTGGGCATGGGAGTTTTTAACGAGCGAAAAGTGGATCGGCTTTGATCCGGAGCTGCTGTCTGTAACGGTTCACCCTGAGGATGAAGAAGCTTATACGCTATGGGCGGAAAAAATCGGCGTTCCGGAAGAAAGAATCATCCGTCTGGAAGGGAACTTCTGGGATATCGGCGAAGGCCCGAGCGGACCGAATACGGAAATTTTCTATGACCGCGGCGAGAAATACGGCAATGACCCGTCAGATTCTGAATTGTATCCGGGCGGCGAAAATGATCGCTATCTTGAAGTATGGAACCTGGTATTCTCAGAGTTCAACCACAACCCGGACGGCACGTACACACCGCTTCCGAAGAAAAACATTGATACGGGCATGGGGCTTGAACGGATGGTCTCCGTGATTCAGGATGTCCCGACAAACTTTGACACTGATTTGTTTATGCCGATTATTGAAGCAACAGAGCGCATTTCCGGAGATGCTTACGGAAAGGACGCAGTGAAGGATACGGCCTTTAAAGTGATCGCCGATCATATCAGAACGGTCGCATTTGCGGTAAGCGACGGAGCTCTGCCGTCGAATGAAGGGCGCGGGTATGTACTGAGACGCCTCTTGCGCCGGGCAGTGCGATACGCGAAAACCATCGGTATCAGCCGTCCGTTTATGTATGAGCTAGTACCGACTGTTGCAGGAATTATGGACGCTTTCTATCCGGAGGTGAAAGAAAAGCAAGAGTTTATCGCCAAAGTCATCAAAACGGAGGAAGAGCGCTTCCACGAAACATTAAACGAAGGTCTGGCCATTTTATCCGACGTGATAAAGAAAGAGAAGGAAAAAGGCAGCGGCATCATCTCCGGAAAAGACGTATTCAAACTGTACGATACGTACGGATTCCCGGTTGAATTGACGGAGGAATACGCGGAAGATGAGCAAATGACGGTTGACCATAAAGGCTTTGAAGCCGAAATGGAAAAACAGCGTGAACGGGCGAGAAATGCGCGCCAAGATGTAGGAAGCATGCAGGTTCAGGGCGGCGCATTGCGCGACATTACCGCAGAAAGCACATTTGTCGGCTACAGTGCTGTAAAAGCTGAAGCGAAGGTGATCGAGCTTCTTCATGACGGGCAATTAATCAGTGAGGCGCATGAAGGGGATACCGTCCAAATCCTTCTTGACAAAACGCCTTTCTATGCTGAAAGCGGCGGACAGATCGGTGACAGAGGAGTGCTGAGAAGCGAGCAGGCTGTCGTAACCATTAAAGACGTGAAAAAAGCTCCGAACGGTCAGCATGTACACGAAGGCACGGTGGCTAGCGGCACGATTCAAAAAGGCGCAAGCGTGACGGCTGAAGTTGAAGATCAAATGAGAAGCGGCGTGGTGAAAAACCATACGGCAACCCACCTCCTGCACCAGGCGCTGAAAGACGTTCTCGGCACACATGTCAACCAAGCGGGTTCACTCGTTACCGAAAATCGCCTGCGTTTTGACTTCTCTCATTTCGGTCAAGTGACGAAAGAAGAACTTGAACGCATTGAAGGAATCGTCAACGAAAAAATCTGGGAGAGCATTCCGGTAGCGATTGATTTGAAACCGATCAATGAAGCGAAAGAAATGGGCGCGATGGCCCTGTTCGGCGAGAAATACGGCGATATTGTCCGCGTCGTACAAGTCGGAGATTACAGCCTTGAGCTTTGCGGCGGATGCCATGTCACGAATACGGCTGAAATCGGCCTGTTTAAAATCGTATCCGAATCAGGGATCGGCGCAGGGACGCGAAGAATTGAAGCCGTAACAGGAAAAGGCGCTTATCAGGAAATGAACAGCCAGCTCAGCCTTCTGCAGCACGCTGCGGACGAGCTGAAATCAAACGTAAAAGACGTACCGAAGCGAATTCAGTCTCTTCAAGCGGAGCTGAAGGAAGCGCAAAGAGAAAATGAATCATTGCTCAGCAAACTTGGCAATGTGGAAGCCGGAGCCATTCTGTCTAAAGTAAAAGACATCGGCGGCGTAAAAGTGCTGGCTGAAAAAGTAAATGCGAAAGACATGAACCACCTTCGCACTATGGTGGATGATCTGAAAGCGAAGCTCGGTTCTGCGGTCATCATTCTCGGCGCCGTGCAAAATGAGAAAGTCAACCTTTCAGCAGGCGTGACGAAAGACCTGATCGAAAAAGGCCTTCATGCCGGCAAAATGGTCAAACAAGCGGCTGAAGTCTGCGGAGGCGGAGGCGGAGGCCGTCCGGACATGGCGCAGGCCGGCGGAAAGCAGCCTGAAAAATTGGAAGAGGCGCTGGCATCTGCGGAAGATTGGATAAAATCCGTTTTATAATCCTTTCAAGTAGTGTAGAATGATGATAAGATGAGGACCTCAGGCTGAACTTTGCCTGCGAATTTGGGAAAGAGGTGCAAAACGGTGAGCTCGTTTGATAAAACGATGAAATTTAATTTCTCCGATGATTCTGCTGAAACAAACGTCGAAGAAGTGCTGAATACGGTATATGATGCGCTTCAGGAAAAGGGGTACAATCCTATCAACCAGATTGTCGGATACTTGCTGTCTGGAGATCCTGCATACATTCCTAGGCATCGCGACGCCCGGAACTTAATTCGCAAACTGGAACGTGACGAATTAATCGAGGAATTGGTAAAATCCTATCTAGAACAGCATAAAGAGGCGTAAATACATTCATGAGAATATTGGGACTTGATCTTGGAACGAAAACACTCGGCGTAGCTTTAAGCGATGAAATGGGCTGGACCGCTCAAGGCATTGAGACGATAAAAATAAACGAGGCTGAAGGAGATTACGGTCTGGACCGTTTATCCGAGCTGATGAAAGACTATAATGTAGAGAAGATCGTGCTCGGTTTTCCGAAAAACATGAACGGGACGATCGGTCCGAGAGGCGAAGCCAGCCAAACATTTGCGAAACTGCTTGAAACAGCGTACAATGTCCCTGTTGTGCTGTGGGACGAGCGTCTGACGACGATGGCGGCTGAAAAAATGCTGATCGCGGCTGACGTCAGCAGGCAAAAACGAAAAAAAGTCATTGATAAAATGGCGGCTGTCATGATCCTTCAAGGATATCTGGACAGTTTAAACTAAGAGGTGAAAAAAATGGAACACGGCGAAAAACACATTACAATTGTCGATGATCAAGGCAACGAACAGCTTTGCGAAGTGCTGTTCACATTTGAAAACGACACATTCAACAAATCTTACGTACTTTATTATCCGATTGATGCTCAAGACGATGATGAAATCGAAATTCACGCTTCAAGCTTCGAACCGAACGAAAACGGTGAAGACGGCGAACTGATGCCGATTGAAACCGATGAAGAGTGGGAAATGATCGAAGAAACGCTGAACACGTTTTTAGCGGAAGAAGACGAAGAATAAAATGAACGGAAAAAGCCGGAGCGCATATGCGCTTCGGCTTTTTTTTGTAATAAATTGCCGAATGCACATGAATCATGTAGTATAAGAGCTGTTGGGAGGAAAATACTTGTATGAATATCAATCAGACTAAACATTCATTTCCGCGTAAAAACAAAAAAACGACGATAATACTGTCCTCCGTGATCGCTCTGCTTATCATCATTTGCGGTGCTTTTTTCTATGGAAAATCTCTGCTGTCCCCGGTTGACAAAGGCAGCAAAACGGCAGTCAATATTAATATTCCGAGCGGTTCTTCCGTTTCGGCAATCGCTGAAATTCTTGAGGATCAGCATGTCATCAAAAGCAAAAAAGCATTTCAGCTGTATGTGAAGTATAAAGGCGCTTCCGGGTTTCAGGCGGGATTTTACCACCTGAATAAAGGAATGGATGCGGATGCGATTATCAAAAAACTGACCGCGGGATCAACGGGATATGCCTTTCAGATCTCCGTTCCTGAAGGAAAACAGCTTACACAGATTGCGGATGCGATCGCAAAAGAAACATCATATTCAAAAGAAGAGATCATGGCGAAACTGGATGACAAAACATTCATCGGCAAACTGAAGAAACAGTTTCCTGATACGATAACGGACGCACTTTCAAACAAGAAGCTCAAGCATCCGCTCGAAGGCTATCTGTATCCGGCCACATATCCGTTTAATGATCCGGATGCATCGCTTGACACGATTTTGACGGCAATGGTTCAGGAAACAAACACCCGTATCGAAACGTATAAATCTGAACTGGAAAAAAAGAAACTTTCCGTCCATAACGCGCTGACGATGGCATCACTTATTGAAGAAGAAGCCACCGCCAAAGCCGACCGTCACAAAATCGCCAGCGTTTTTTACAACAGGCTTGCAGAAAAAATGCCGCTGCAGACTGACCCGACGGTATTATATGCGGCCGGTAAGCATAAAAGCCGGGTCTACTACAAAGACCTGAAAATTGATTCTCCGTTTAATACGTATAAACATAAGGGGCTGCCGCCGGGACCGATTGCAAATGCCGGTGATTCATCATGGGAAGCGGCTCTCCGCCCTGACAAAACGGATTATCTCTATTTCCTTGCAAAATCAAACGGCGAGGTTGTTTTCACCAAAACATTAAAAGACCATAATAAAGCGAAGGAAAAGTATATTTCCAAAAAAGACAGCGAATAAAAGGAGGGCAAAAGCTCTCCTTTTATTCCATTCTGAAAGGTTTTATGATAAAATATATCGGGTTGTTTACTTATGGATAAAGAAGTGTCTTAAGAGAGTGTCCCCGCGGATTCGTCAGGGGCACTCCTTTTTAGAACGGAGGCTGTTTGCCGTGAATGATCGGTATGAACAAATAAACGAGTATATAAACGCGATGCTGAAGCCTCGGCCTGATAAAGTGAAAAAGCTTGAAGCCTATGCAAAAGAGCACCATGTTCCGATTATGGAAGAAGCGGGCATTGAAGTGCTGCTTCAAATGCTGTCGATTCAACAGGCGAAAAACATTTTGGAAATCGGCGCGGCAATCGGATATTCCGCCATCCGGATGGCGCTTGAGCTTCCGGATGCGAATATTTACACGATTGAACGGGACGACAAACGCTATGAAGAAGCTGTGAACAATATAAAAGACTTTGAAATGGAAAACCGGATTCACGTAATGCACGGGGATGCGCTGGATCTTTCTGAGTCTGTCCGTGTCACGGCTCCTTATGATGCCATTTTTATCGACGCGGCCAAAGGCCAGTACACGAACTTTTTTGAGCTCTATGAACCGATGCTTGCGCCGGATGGAGTCATTTTTACGGACAATGTTCTGTTTAAAGGGCTGGTGGCACAAAATCACTCGGACATTGAGCCGAAAAGAAGACGGAAGCTTGTTGAAAAAATTGATCAATATAACCAATGGCTGATGGACCGGCCTGACTATCAAACGGTCATACTGCCGGTCGGAGACGGCATCGCCATCAGTAAAAAGAAGAGGTGAAGGATCATGAAAAAACCTGAACTTTTGGTGACTCCGACTTCTGTACAGGATATTCTTCCGCTCATTCAAGCGGGCGCAACGGCCCTGTTGGTCGGAGAACAGAGATACGGCCTGAGACTGGCCGGTGAATTTTCAAGAGAAGATATAAAAGAAGCCGTAAAGACAGCTCATCAGGAAGGCGCGAAAGTGTACGCCGCCGTCAATGCTATTTTTCACAACGAAAAAGTGGACGAGCTGAACGGCTATCTTGCCTTTTTGCAGGAGGCCGGCGTTGATGCGGCTGTTTTCGGTGACCCGGCCGTTTTAATGGCGGCGCGTGAAGCGGCTCCCGAGCTTAAACTGCATTGGAGCACGGAAACAACGGGAACCAACTACTATTCCTGCAATTACTGGGGACGCAAAGGCGCACGGCGGGCAGTGCTGGCTAAGGAATTAAATATGGACAGCATCATTGACATAAAAGAAAACGCCGAAGTGGAAATTGAAATTCAAATCCACGGCATGACGTGCATGTTCCAATCGAAGCGTTCTTTAGTGGGCCATTACTTCGAATACCAGGGTAAAGTCATGGACATCGAACAGAAGAAAAAAGAAGCGGGGATGTTTCTGCATGACAAGGAACGGGGCAATAAATACCCGATTTTTGAAGATGAAAACGGCACGCACATCATGAGCCCGAACGATGTGTGCATGATTGATGAATTAGAGGACCTGATGGACGCCGGCATCGATTCTTTCAAAATCGACGGAGTTTTGAAGTCTCCTGAATACTTAACTGAAGTGACCCGCATGTACAGAGAAGCAATCGATTTGTGCTTCGAAAGCCGAGAGACATACGAAGAGAAAAAAGAGAGCTGGATAGAGCGGATTGAAAGCATTCAGCCTGTGAACAGAAGCATCGACACAGGATTCTTCTTTAAAGAAACGGTCTATTAAAAAGGAGGGTGCAACGGATGACAGCCGTAAATCAAACCATTTCCAAAGTCGTAAACGGAAAACGCGTCATTACGAAAAAACCTGAACTCCTTGCTCCGGCAGGAAACCTTGAAAAATTAAAAATTGCCGTTCATTACGGAGCGGACGCGGTTTTTATCGGAGGACAGGAATACGGACTCCGCTCAAATGCGGATAACTTCTCAATAGAAGAAATTGCAGAGGGCGTAGAATTTGCCAAAAAATACGGGGCAAAAATATATGTGACAACAAACATTTTCGCCCATAATGAAAATATGGACGGTCTGGAAGAATACTTAAAAGCGTTGGGAGACGCAAAAGTTGCCGGAATTATCGTCGCTGATCCGCTGATTATTGAAACATGCCGGAGAGTGGCCCCGGACGTAGAAATTCACCTCAGCACACAGCAGTCCCTTTCCAACTGGAAAGCGGTGCAGTTCTGGAAAGAAGAAGGGCTTGACCGCGTGGTGCTTGCCCGTGAAACGAGCGGACTGGAAATTAAAGAAATGAAGGAAAAGGTGGATATTGAAATTGAAACCTTTATCCACGGCGCCATGTGTATCGCTTATTCAGGCCGATGCGTGCTGAGCAATCACATGACGGCCCGGGATTCCAATCGCGGCGGCTGCTGTCAGTCCTGCCGCTGGGATTATGACCTGTATCAGACAGACGGTGCAAACGCGGTCGCGCTCTATGACGAAGAAGACGCTCCGTTTGCGATGAGCCCGAAAGATTTAAAATTGATTGAATCCATCCCGCAAATGATCGAGATGGGCATCGACAGCCTGAAAATTGAAGGCCGGATGAAATCGATTCATTACGTTGCGACGGTTGTCAGCGTGTATCGCAAAGTCATCGACGCATACTGCGCTGATCCTGAAAACTTTGTCATTCAAAAAGAATGGCTGGATGAGCTGGACAAATGTGCAAACCGGGATACCGCGCCTGCTTTCTTTGAAGGCACGCCCGGGTATGAAGAGCAGATGTTCGGCGAACACGGAAAGAAAACAACATTTGATTTTGCCGGTCTCGTGCTCGCGTATAACGAGGAAACTCAAATGGTGACGCTCCAGCAGCGCAATTTCTTTAAACAAGGTGACGAAGTGGAATTTTTCGGTCCTGAAATCGACAATTTCACATTCACAATCGGCACTATTTGGGACGAAGACGGAAACGAGCTTGATGCTGCCCGCCATCCCCTGCAAATCGTTACATTTAAAGTAGACAAAAAGATTTATCCGAGCAACATGATGAGAAAGGGGAAGTAATCACCAATGGGTAAGAGTCCTGTAGTTATAGGCATCGCAGGAGGTTCCGGATCAGGAAAAACAAGCGTCACCCGTTCCATCTATGAACAGTTTAAAGGACACTCGATTTTAATGATCCAGCAAGACCTTTATTATAAAGACCAAAGCCATCTTCCGTTTGAAGAAAGGCTGAACACAAACTATGATCACCCGCTCGCATTTGATAATGACTATTTAATCGAGCATATTCAAGAGCTTTTGAATTACCGGCCGATAGAAAAGCCGATTTATGATTATAAACTGCATACGCGTTCTGAGGAAACCATTCCGGTTGAGCCGAAGGATGTCATCATTCTGGAAGGCATTCTCGTTCTCGAAGATAAAAGGCTTCGCGACCTCATGGATATGAAACTTTATGTCGACACGGACGCGGACCTCCGTATCATCAGACGGATTATGAGAGATATTAACGAAAGAGGCCGTTCAATCGATTCTGTCATTGAGCAGTATGTGTCCGTCGTCAGACCGATGCACAATCAGTTTGTTGAACCGACGAAACGCTACGCGGACATCATTATTCCGGAAGGCGGGCAAAACCACGTCGCGATTGATCTGATGGTCACGAAGATTCAAACGATCCTTGAACAAAATGCAATTTTGTAATACCATAGCATAGACATAAATAACTCAGACCATATTATGTATAGGCTGGAAGGGAATGAGACAGTTCCCTTCTTTCCCTGTTTATAAACCGAAACATTTGCAGAAAACACACATTCAGTTTAAGATAAACAGTACCTATATGGGAGAGAAGAACGAGGACTGCCCTGTGTTCTCATTCTTGATTTTTTCGTTTATGCTCTCATACATAATCACACGTTATTGTTGAGGGACAACCACCAAGGAGTGAAGGAACATGGCACAAGAAAAAGTTTTTCCGATGACTCACGAAGGAAAACAAAAACTTGAACAAGAATTAGAGCAATTGAAAACGGTTAAACGTAAAGAAGTAGTAGAACGCATTAAAATCGCAAGAAGCTTCGGAGATCTGTCAGAGAACTCTGAGTATGATTCTGCAAAAGAAGAACAGGCATTTGTGGAAGGGCGCATCACGACGCTTGAAAACATGATCCGCAATGCGAAAATCATCGAGGACGACGGCGGTTCAAATGTAGTCGGTTTGGGAAAAACCGTATCATTCATCGAATTGCCGGACGGTGAAGAAGAATCTTACACGATTGTCGGAAGCGCTGAAGCTGATCCGTTTGAAGGGAAAATTTCAAACGACTCGCCAATCGCCAAAAGCCTGCTCGGCAGAAAAGTGGACGAAGAAGTGACAGTTCAGACGCCGGGCGGAGAAATGCTCGTGAAAATTGTGAAAATTTCATAAGATCCGTTTAACATTGAAACACCTCGTCCAAAATGTGGATGAGGTGTTTTTTTATGATCGTATCAAAAAGGCTGAAAGCGGCCGTGATTTGTTTTCTGCTCGTGTTTTTCTTTCTGCTTGCGAGGCTGGCTGAAATTCAGCTGTTTTTCACAGAATCTTTTTCAAAATCCAATATTAATCTGATTCAGGAAAGCGTCAAGCAGCGGACGGAAGAAGTCCTTATTTCAGACGGACGCGGCTCTTTTCTTGATCGGAACGGCAAAGAACTGACCGGAAAAAAGCAGCCTGCCGTCATACTGTTTCCCTTTCTCGTGACGCAGGATTGGCCGGTTGACCGGGTATCAGACATTCTCGGAATGAAACAGGGGGAGCTCAGGCAGCTGCTCACGGAAGCGAAAAAACCGGTGGTCCTGAACAGCAGAAAAATAAAACATTTGACGAAACAATCCGTGTCAAATATCAATTCTTTGAAATATCCCGGCATTTACGGCGTATATATGAAAGACAGCAAAGAAACAAACATAGCCGCTCATCTGTTGGGCGCGACAAACCAGGACCCTGAGCTTTTGAAAAAGAAATACCCCGGCAGGAAGGAACTGCCGATCACGGCAAAGATCGGGACAAGCGGGATGGAGCGGACGTTTGATGAGTTTTTACTGGCGGATCAGGACACAAAACTTTTGTATCATGTCGACGGAAGGGGAAACCCTTTATTCGGAATGGACGTCAAATATACGGCTGAAGCAAACGCGTTTTATCCGCTGCAAGTCAAAACCTCCATCGACCGCAATATTCAAAAAGCAATGGAAGATGTATTGAAAGACCGCGGGTTAAAAAAGGGGGGAGCCGTCCTTTTAGACATTGAAAAAAGCAGTGTGCTCGGAATGGTATCAAAGCCGGACGCCGACATGTCAAAGCAGCAGACACTGCAAAATTACATGCTGACGCCGATTTATCCGGGATCAGTATTTAAAACGGTGATCGCCGCAGCCGCAATAGAACAAAACGAAGTGAAGCCGGGCACATCCTTTAACTGCAATCTCAACCTGTACGGAGAGCCGGGGGATGACAAAGGCACGCTCAGTTTTGGAGAAAGCTTTGCCCAAAGCTGCAATTATACGTTTACAAGCCTTGCGGAAAAATTGATCAAAAAAGATGATTCCGTTATTGAAAACATGGCGGAAAAACTCGGTCTCACCCAGCGGGCGGGGTGGGAAGGCAAGCTGTACCGGGAAGACGGATTCAGGCAGCTGTATAATGAAAAAAGCGGGGTCATTTGGGGAGATGACAAAGACAAAACCGTAAAAAAAGCCGTCGCACAGACGGCGATCGGGCAAAAAAACGTGAAAGTCACGCCTCTTGAAGTCGCCAATATGATGGCGGCGATCGCGCGCGGCGGTGAAAAAAAACAAGTCAAAATCGCGGACAAAATTGAATACAAAAACAAAACGACAATGGCGTCATTCAAAGATCAGCCGTTAAAAGGGGAAAACATCGACAAATATACGGCGCAGCAGCTTCAAAAAATTCTCAGAGAAGTCGTCACCTCACCGAAAGGAACCGGCCGAAGGTTTCAGGACCTGCCGTATGAGATAGCAGGCAAATCGGGAACGGCCCAGACGGGAATGTTCACAAAAGAAAAACAGACGCTTTACCACAAATGGTTTGCGGGATACTTTCCCGCGGACAAGCCGAAATACGCTCTCGTGGTGCTGCACATGGACACGCCGGGGGATAAGGCTCTGACAAATACAGTGTTTTATGATATTGTTAAAAAGGTACATGAAAATGAAATAAATCAGACATAGAACAACCGCTCAGCCCATGTTAAAATATATGCTGAGCAAGAGGGATAAAGGAGTGCAGAATGATTGAGCAATAAACAATCTCGTTTTGAAAACCGTGATAAGCGCAGAAAAGCAAATATGGTGCTTAACATTTTAATTGCTATCGTATCTATTCTTATTGTCGTCGTTGCCGTCAGCCTCTTCATTAACAGTCCGTCGAGCGACGTGAGCGAAAAAGCGGACACGAGCCAGAAGCAGGAAACACCTGCATCAGGCAAGACGAAGCAGACATCCGATGAAGACATAAAAGACAGCAAAAAAGATACGGCATCAGACGATGACAAAAAAGATAAACAGGATAAGGACACATCTGATTCATCTTCAGACTCTGACAGCAAAAAAGAAGATGATTCATCGAAAAGTGATGACAGCAGCAAAAAAGACTCTGATTCAAGCGATCCTTTTAAAGGCGCAAAAATAACAGAGGGCGGCTCATCAAGCGATGTCGAGAAAACAATTGTTAACCCAAAATGGAAAGCGGTCGGCACAAAGCAGACGGGAGAACATACGGCGACGTATGACTCAAGCTCTGAAGACTGGTCCGAAATGCTTGACGCCATCTCTTACGCAACAGGCGTGTCAAAAGATCATATGACAGTGCTGTGGCTCGGAAACAATGGAAGCCCGCAAGATGCGAAGGGGAAAGTTTTAGACAAAACGAACGGCAAAAAGTATCAGGTCACCATCACTTGGAAAGACAAAAAAGGCTGGAAGCCGACAAAAGTAGAAACCTTAAAATAACCGCAAAAAAGCAGCTGATTATTCAGCTGCTTTTTTCTGTCATACGTCAGCTGAAAAATGCACCGACGCGCTGTAAAGGATTCTGCCGTCAACGGCCGTCACCTGATGGGATACGGAACGGACGCGAAGCATAATCGCCTGGTTGTTTTCAATCTGAACGTTTATTTTCTTTTCAAGCTCCTGCAAAGATGCCGCTTCGAAAAATTCTACTTTATCTTTGATTAAATCCAATTGAAAATTCATCAGTACAGATCCTCCTGATTTTTCTTCTGAGTCAATGAAAGTATAAGCCTTTCTGCCGTAATTGCGCAATAATCCCAAAGTATTTTAGTACCCTTCCATTCTTTTTTGTGATAGGATAGGAACTGTTCCACGATTAATCCATACTATACTCATAGGAATTATAAATTATGGAGAGTGAAAAATATGGGCCGTGAATTTATTCCTTTATTTGAAGATTGGGCAGCGACTTATGATGCCACAGTGCACGGGGCTGACAAACAATATGCCGCTGTTTTTAAAGGATATGACAACATTCTTGACAGCATTGTCGCACTTTCAGGTTCAAACGTTTTAGAGTTCGGACCGGGAACGGGGAATTTAACGGCGAAATTAGCCGCCGCGAACAAAAAGGTGTTTGGTGTAGAACCGTCTCCGTCAATGAGAAAACTGGCGGCTGACAAGCTTTCTGACAAAGCCGTGTTCAGTGACGGAGATTTTCTGGAGTTTCCCGCTCCGCCTTTTCAAATAGATACCATCGTCAGCTCGTACGCCTTTCATCATTTAACCGATGAAGAAAAGCGAACGGCTGTAAAGCAGTATGGCGCAATCCTTCAGAAGCATGATAAAATAGTGTTTGCCGATACAGTCTTTAAAGATCATGAAGCTTATGATGTAGCCATTAAAAAAGCAATCCGAAACGGCTATCATCAATTAGCGGACGATTTAAAGACGGAACATTATCCGACACTCGGGACAATGAAAAACATCTTTTCAGAAGAGGGATTTGCCGCGCGGTTTACGCAGCAAAATGACTTTGTCTGGATAATGGAGGCGATTAAACGGTAAATCGAAGGGATTGTGTATAAATGAAACTGGCAGTCATCGGAGCAATGGAAGAGGAAGTTACGATTTTAAGAAGCAAACTGAAAGACGCAAAACAAGAGATGATCGCTCACTGTGAGTTTACAACTGGCAGCTATGAAGGCGTCGAAGTCATCTTGCTGAAATCAGGTATCGGGAAAGTCAACGCGGCGATCAGCACGACGCTTCTGCTTGACCGTTTCAAACCTGATTATGTGATTAACACAGGCTCAGCGGGCGGTTTTCATCATACATTGAATGTAGGCGACGTCGTCATCTCAACAGATGTCCGCCATCATGACGTAGATGTGACGGCGTTTGACTATGAATACGGACAGGTGCCGGGTCTTCCGGCAGCATACAAAGCTGATGAAAAGCTGATCAGTATTACTGAGGAAGCGGTTTCTGAACTGAACGGCATTCAAGTCGCCAAAGGCACAATCGCTACGGGAGATTCTTTTATGAATGATCCGAAGCGGGTTGAAGACGTACGCGCCAAATTTGCGGATTTGTACGCGGTTGAAATGGAAGCTGCGGCTGTCGCACAGGTGTGCCACCAGTTCAAAACGCCTTTTGTTGTCATCAGAGCTTTATCTGATATTGCCGGAAAAGAATCTGACGTTTCATTTGATAAATTTTTAGAACAGGCTGCCGTTCATTCAACTGAGCTTGTCCTGAATGTCATCAAACGAATTCACTAAGCGGGGGATTCTCGTTCTCCTCCGCTTTTCCAGGAGGAGGACATATATTGAACGTGATAACAGATATTACAGAACTGATCGGAAATACACCGCTGCTCCGTCTCAAGCATTTTGATCTACCGGAGGGAACAGCGGTTTATGCTAAGCTTGAGATGATGAATCCGGGCGGAAGCATTAAAGACAGGCTGGGCGGGATGCTCATTGAAGATGCGCTTCGCACGGGAAAGGTGAAACCGGGCGGCGTTATCATTGAGGCGACTGCCGGAAACACCGGGATCGGACTCGCTCTGTGCGCCAGAAAGCATCAGCTTCGCGCCGTTTTTTGCGTCCCGGAGCATTTCAGCAGAGAAAAGCAGCAAATTATGAAAGCTCTCGGAGCGGACATCGTGCATACGCCGAGAGAAGAAGGCATGCAGGGAGCCATCCGAAAAGCGCTTGAACTGGAGAGAGAGATTAATAATTCTTATGCCGTTCTGCAATTTAAAAACCGAGTAAATCCATTGACTTACTACAAAACGATCGGACCTGAAATATGGAACGCGCTCGGCGGGGATATCCACGCTTTTGTCGCAGGAGCGGGTTCCGGCGGCACCTTTGCCGGTACGGCAGCTTATTTAAAGGAGAAAAATCCTGCCGTCAAAACGGTGATCGTTGAACCGGAAGGCTCGATCCTGAACGGAGGAGAGCCGCATGCCCATAAAACGGAAGGCATCGGCATGGAGTTTATCCCGGATTATATGGACGAGAACCATTTTGACGCCATTTACACGGTGGAGGACGATACGGCGTTTTCGCTTGTCAGAGAAGCGGCCGAGAAAGAAGGCCTCTTAATCGGAAGCTCTTCAGGGGCGGCTCTTTATGCAGCGCTTGAAGAAGCGAAAAAAGCGCCCGCCGGATCAAATATCGTCACTATTTTCCCTGACGGCAGCGATCGATATATAAGCAAAAACATTTTTCAAGGAGGCCAGTAAGATGAAGAAAAAAACGCTGATGGTGCACGGAGGAATTACGGGAGATGAAAAAACAGGAGCGGTTTCCGTACCGATTTATCAAGTAAGCACGTACCGGCAGCCGAAAGCGGGCGAGCACACGGGTTATGAATATTCAAGAACGGCCAATCCGACGCGGACGGCGCTTGAAAGCTTAATTGCGGAGCTTGAAGGCGGCGCGGCGGGATATGCGTTCGGCTCAGGCATGGCTGCGATTACTGCCGTCATGATGCTGTTTGACAGCGGCGATCATGTTATTTTGACGGATGATGTATACGGCGGCACTTACCGGGTGATGACAGGCGTGCTGAACCGCTTCGGCATTGAAGCGGACTTTGTCGATACGAGCAGTGAAGAAAAAGTCAAAAAGGCCATTCGCCCGAATACGAAAGCCATTTATATCGAAACACCGACAAACCCGCTATTGAAAGTGACTGACCTCAAACTGATGTCTGACATCGCAAAAGAAGCGGGTGTATTGCTTATCGTCGATAATACGTTTTACACGCCGTATTTCCAACAGCCGCTCAGCTTCGGCGCGGACATCGTGCTTCACAGCGCGACAAAATATCTCGGCGGCCACAGCGATGTCGTCGGCGGCTTAGTCGTCACGGCTGATAAAGAACTGGGCGAAAAGCTTCATTATGTGCAAAACTCAACGGGCGGCGTTTTAGGACCGCAGGATTCATGGCTTTTGATGAGAGGCATTAAAACGCTGGGACTCAGAATGGATGCCATCAATCACAGCGCCGGAAAAATCGCCGGGCTGCTTGAAGCACATGATGCCGTTCAGACGCTCTACTATCCCGGATCAGCGAAACACCCGGGCCATGAGCTGACAAAAGCGCAAAGCTCCGGTTTCGGCGGAATGATTTCCTTTGATGTCGGCAGCAGCGAACGCGTCGACGCGTTTTTAGAAAAATTGAACCTGTTTACGATCGCGGAAAGTTTAGGAGCGGTTGAAAGCTTAATCTCCGTGCCGTCCAGAATGACGCACGCATCGATCCCGCGCGACCGCCGGCTTGCGCTTGGCATTACCGACGGGCTCGTGCGGATCTCGGTCGGTATTGAGGATACTGAGGATTTAACGGCGGATGTGAAACAGGCGCTTGATTCACTTTTATAAAGAATGGATAGATTTACATTCTCTGTCGGCTGTCAGCTTGTATTATAATGTTGGTAGACTATAAAACTGGCAGGTGACCTTATATGGAGAAGAAAAGACTGAAATCATTAATAGAAGATTTTAAGCATTACGCATTTATTCTGCTTGCAGTCAGCACCTTCATTTATATCGGCGCGGTTCTTCCCGGACAAGGGCTGACCGCGGGCCAGAAAATGCTGATGTTTGTAACGGATTGTGTATTTTTAGCGGGCGCTTATTTCTGCGTTGACCGTTCACTTATTTATAAAAAGAGGCTGGAAGAGGCCGAAGAATAAAAAAAAGCCATTGTCTTTTGACAATGGCTTTTTCGTTTCTTATTCAGACGGGGTTTCGCGTAATTCTTTTCCCATTCCTTTTAAAAACTGCAGCCCGAAGCCGAGCGCGCGGTTAATATCAGGATCACCGACGGCTTTCATCAGTTCAAACATACTGACTTTCCTGTCCTCTTTTAAAAATCTTTGCGCCTGACTCGTCCCGGCCATGGCGCTTTCTAAAAGTCTGCCCATAAATTCGGGATCAGCTTTTGACAGCGCGCCTCCCGCGGCCATCATCGTATTCAGGAGATTGGTGACAGGTTCCCGGGAAATCAGTCCGAGTGCGATTTTGGCAATCTCCTCTTTTGCCTGGAGCATATAGCCGGCGGCATCAAAAATGCCCAAGCCATTCAGCTCTGCCATGATGGACATCGTTTTCGCGACGGCTTCTTCATTTTCTGCGAGAAGCGTCTTCAGCTCTTCCAGTTTTTCAGCTTTCAGCTGTTCCTCTGTTTTCGTTTCTTTTTGAATTTCAGTAATTGGGCTTGCCATAATGTTTCCTCCTTTCCTTAATCAGTTAAGTGCACATAGCCCGGACGGTTCCATTTTCGCTGAGCTTCCACACCGTTTTGCGGATGACGTTTTTTGTTCCGCGGATTCGTTTTCGGAAGCGGCGGAGTATCACAGGAACCAAGCACTTCCATGCGGACTTTTGTCTGCTTATAGGCAGGTGTATGTGTCCGTGAATCATACGCAGGCCCGGTCAGGAAATTAATCGCAGAATCTTTATCTGTAGAGTTCATCGGCAGATAAAGCTCATTCGCGCGGACGCGGTCTGTCACAAGCGCGTTCAATTTAACCGCCCCAAAAGGAGAGACGAGCCGGATCATTGTCCCGTCGCAAATTCCGCGTTCAGCCGCGAGCTCCGGCGATACTTCAACAAATACATCCGGAACTTTAGACTGAATGCCTTTTGACTTGTTTGTCATGTTTCCTTCGTGGAAATGTTCAAGCATCCGTCCGTTGTTAATATGCAGGTCATATTCTTCAGGGAATACAGCAGGCTCCACCCAATCGCTCAGCGCAAAACGGGCTTTTTTGTCCGGGAAGTTAAAGCCGTCTTCATAAAGAAGCGGAGTGCTTTCTCCCGTAAAGCTTCCCCACAAGAAGCTGTTCCAGCCGCTAAGAACGTCGTAGCTTGCTTTTCCGAACAGCGGAGAAAGGCTCGCCATTTCTGAGAAAATGTCGCTAGGATGCGTGTAATTCCAATCAGCGCCTAAACGATTGGCGACTTCCTGAATAATCCACCAGTCGGGTTTTGCATCGCCGAGTGTCGGAAGCGCCTGATACAATCTTTGCACACGCCGCTCTGTGTTTGTAAATGTTCCGTCTTTTTCAAGAGATGGAACCGCAGGCAGGATGACATCCGCGTATTGCGCCGTTCTTGAAAGGAAAATATCCTGCACAACAAAGAAATCAAGGCTGGATAAAATGTTATGAACATGGTTGGCGTTTGAATCGACGAGCGCCATATCTTCACCGACGAGATACATGGCTTTCATGTTTCCTTCTTCAATCGCATGGAGCATTTCGATATTATCAAGACCCGGCTTGCCGTCAATTTCAACACCGTAAGCTTTTTCGAATTTAGCGCGTGCCGCATCATCGGTAATATGCTGATACCCCGGAAGCCAGCCTGGAAGAGTTCCCATATCGCAAGCGCCTTGAACGTTGTTATGTCCCCGCAGCGGATAGGCTCCGGCGCCCGGACGGCGGTAGTTTCCTGTGGCAAGCAGCAGGTTGGAAATCGCCGCTGATGTATCAGAGCCGCCTGTATTTTGAGTAACGCCCATGCCCCAAAGAACACAAGTGCCGTCTGCATCACGAATCATTTCGGCAATGCGGATGATCGTATCCTGAGAAAGTCCGGTGATGCGCTCCGCATATTCCAATGTGTATTTTTCCAGCGTTTCTTTATAATCATCAAAGTAGTTGACATTTTCATCAATAAACGCTTGATCGTGCCAGCCTTGGTCAATCATATATTTCGTTACTGCCATGAGCCAGACCTGGTCAGTCCCTTGTTTCGGGCTGATAAAGAGGTCGGACCGTTCAGCCATTTCATTTCTGCGCAGATCGGCAACAATCAGTTTTTGGCCGTGCAGTTTATGGGCGCGTTTCACGCGTGTGGCCAGAACCGGATGTCCTTCCGCCGGATTGGCGCCGACGATGAGCACGAGGCCCGCTTTTGCGATATCTTTAATTGTGCCGGCGTCTCCGCCCATACCGACGGTGCGGAATAAGCCGTCCGTTGCCGGTGACTGGCAGTAGCGTGAGCAGTTATCCACGTTGTTGGTTTCAAATACTTGACGTGCCAATTTTTGAATGACGTAGTTGTCTTCATTCGTAATTTTAGAAGAAGAAATAAAACCGACAGAACCATTTCCGTGTTCGGCCTTGATCGAACCGAGTCTTGAAGCGACAAGATCAAGAGCTTCTTCCCATGACGCTTCAACAAATGCGCCGTTTTTCCGGATAAGCGGTTTTGTAATCCGTTCTTCCGAATTCACGAAGTCCCAGCCGAATTTCCCTTTCACACAAGTGGAAATCGCGTTAACCGGAGCATCGGAAACAGGCTGAATTTTAAGGATGTCACGGCCTTTTGTCCATACTTCAAAAGAGCATCCGACGCCGCAGAACGTGCAGACTGTTTTTGTTTTTTTCGTCCGTTTATCGCGCATAGCCGCTTCCACTTCAGACACGGCGAAGATGCTTGTATAGTCGGGTTCAACATTTTTCACTAAATCAATCATCGGTTCCATGACATCTTCTTTTATTCCTGTCATAAATCCGGCTTGGCCGAGCATTGATTTTTCCATCAGTGCGTTACAAGGACAGACAGTGACACACTGGCCGCAGCTGACGCAGGAAGATTCATTAATGGCGACGCCTTCATCCCAAATGACCCGCGGGCGGTCGCGCTCCCAATCAATTGAAAGGGTCTCATTCACCTGAAGGTTTTGACACACTTCCACACATTGGCCGCAGGCGATGCATTGGTTCGGATCATAGCGGTAAAACGGGTGAGACATATCAACCGCGCACTTTGAATCATCTTTCGGCGTATACGGATATTTCTGATGCTCAATTCCCATCATTTCCGCTGTATTATGCAGTGTGCAGTTGCCGTTGTTGTTATCGCATACCGTACAGTAAAGCAGGTGATTCTCGAGCAGGCGGTCCATGGCCTCTGTCTGAGCCTCTTTTACCCTTCCCGACGTAAGCGAGATGGACATCCCGTTTTCTGCAGCCGTGGAACAAGAGCGCTGCAATTTCCCGTTTACTTCAACAATACAGGTGTCACATGTTTGAATCGGATCCACTTCCGGTACATGGCATATTTGCGGAATCTCAATTCCGTTTTGGTTTAAAATATCTAAAATCTTAGACCCCTCTGGTGCTTCATACTCCGTGCCGTCAATTTTGACACGGATAGACTGAACGTCTGTCACTTCCAATTCCCCTCCATCTTTTAAACTCGAAAAAAGCCATGCACATAGATACCGGCCTCCTGTCCGGAGAACGGTATAAATACGCATGGCGGAATAGTTCACTAGCAAGTCTTACTAACAGACCAATCCTATTTGTATAAAACGATAGACTCATAACACGTTTCCTATTACAAATCCATCTTCACTGCTTTTATTATAAGGTGATATTTATTATAATACAATACGAAAGGAAAACTTTAACCAAGTGAAATGTCACAAAGGGGAACCGGGAATGTCTTTCATAGGCTAAAATCGGAGGGGTCAATATGTCTAAAAAAATTCATGAATTTAACGATATTATCCGGAAATTGCGCAAAGAATTATTTGGAAAGGGGCCTGAACGAATTCACACCGTTTTTGTGGATAACATGGCGGTATCTACGCTTTACGGAAATCTAAGCGCAAGTGAGCAGTTTATCGCACGCACGCCTGAAGGAAGAGAAATGGTTCATGCGGCGCGAACCAGCTTAATTCAGGAGCTGTATTCAAAACAAACGCCTGACGGAATGGAAGAGCTCATCGGAGCAAAGCTTGTACATCTGTTTTCAGATATTAAAATAGAGGAAAATATTGCTGTATCGGTGTTTGTCTTTGACCGCTCAATTGAAGAGCATAAAGAAGAAATCAAAAGCTGACAATATTCAATTGACACGAAATTGTCACATTTGATATGATATGAACTGCCAGCAGTGGCCTAAGGACGATTTTTTATGGAATGTGTGCATGATCTGTACATATTCTATACCGCATATTTTCATTCTGCTTGATATTGTTGTATGGGTATGCATACAAGTTAGGCAGCATTCAAACCCCGTTTTTTCAGACGGGTTAGTTGAATGCTGCCTTTTTTGTTAGGCGTCTTTGGAAACTGCGGGCTGAAATGATAAATGGAGGGGTTATTATGGCTTTTCGTAAACCGGACGAAATAGCGGAGCTTGCGGTCGAATCAGGGGTAAAAAAGGTGCATTCACCGCTTTCAGCACTGATTGTATTAGGATTTTTGGGAGGAGCGTTTATCGCACTCGGTTATTTGCTTGATATCCGTGTCATCGGCGACCTTCCGAAAGAATGGGGAAGCCTGTCGAGTTTAATCGGGGCGTCCGTGTTTCCCATCGGATTGGTGCTCGTCGTTCTTGCCGGCGCGGAGCTGATTACGGGAAATATGATGTCGGTATCCATGGCGCTGTTTTCCAGAAGAATATCCGCCGGTGCATTGGTGAAAAATTGGGTGATCGTGACGTTGATGAATCTTGTCGGCGCACTGTTTGTCGCTTACTTTTTCGGACATGTTGTCGGATTAACCGAAACAGGACCTTACTTGGAAAAAACAATTGCGGTCGCACAAGGCAAATTGGATATGCCGTTTGGAAAAGTCATTGTTTCGGCGATCGGCTGTAACTGGCTTGTCTGTTTGGCCGTCTGGCTTTCTTTCGGCGCAGAAGACGGAGCCGGAAAAATCGCGGGTATATGGTTTCCTATTATGGCGTTTGTCGCAATTGGTTTTCAGCACGTTGTAGCCAATATGTTTATCATCCCGGCTGCGATATTTGCAGGCTCTTTTTCGTGGGGTGATCTGATTGGCAATCTCATTCCGGCCTTTATCGGCAATGTCATCGGCGGGGCAGTGTTTGTCGGCCTTATTTATTTTATTGCATATTCAAAAAAAGATCAGAAAAAGCAAGGGATGAAAAGAGTTTCCTGAGGTAAGAAAGATGCCGGAAAACACGGACAATTGAAGCGGAATGCCAGCACATTTTCCGTCCAAATCTTGAAAAAAATGTTTACAAAATGGAAGCTGATGGATATACTTACAAAGTAAGAAAAAAGCAAAGGGAGGTTGAATCACATGACGACGTTAAACGGCAATCAAAATCTACAATTGAACCGATTCAGCCTGTGGAAGAGTTCGTGTCCTTCCTTAACCTCTGCCTGTCAAGCACGTTAATTTCGGAGTATCAGGACATTCGCAGCTCCCCGCAGGGAAAGAAGCACAGTCTTCTTTTGTCTGCGGATTTAGTCTGCCCGCAGCGCATATGAACTTTGCTGCGGGTTATTTTCGCTTGTGCGGATATTGAAAGGGGGTGAGCGATAATGACCATTAATCTTTTCTTTTTAACACTGACCATTTCAAAGCGTTTTAAAAGTGCGGAAGAGTATGAACGAGAACAGCAGGTCGAAGAGTTTTATAATGAAGCGAAAGAACGCCAGCTGAAACACTTTTATATGAACTAACGGACACGAAGGGCCAAAACGGAGGAGAAGGAGGAGATTATCATGTTCAGAATTGAACTGCTGAATCATTACACAATGGAGAAGGACCAGGTTTAGCGAGGATGTTGCTGTCACGTCGCAGACGGCCTGCATACCATGGTAAAGAAAGAAAAATTGGTAAGCGGGTGATAGCATGCAAGGCGGTCAGAACAGAATTCCATCCATCGGGCACGGGTATGCGTCAATGCCCCATTCATTTAAGCACGGCTACGGCAACCCGTATCGCCGGCAGAGAATGGCGGCGCTTTCCCGGCAGACAAGATATATAGCACCGTATTATTGGTACTAGAGCAGGCGGAAAACCTACGTTTTCCGTCTTTTTTTTATGAAAACAAATATAAATTTCAAATAAATCGAAACGTTCATGAAGAGAAGTGCGTCTAGTTAGTACCTCATACTAATACGAGGTAATATTATTTCTGAATAATAAATCACAGGAATGGAAAAGCGGGTGTTATACAATGTTGCAACATACATCTTCAGCATTAAAACGAATGCGCGCGAAATACTTTGCTGCATCAGAACCGGCAGAGTCAGTCATTCAGCAAATCTTGATGGACATACAGGAATACGACCGCATTTTGGAAATCGGGACCGGAAACGGCTCAATGTTTAAACAAATCATCGGACAGCTTGAAAAGGGCAGTCTTAAAAGCATAGAAACATCGAAACGTAAAATACGGAAAACACAGCGCGCAAACCGTTCGGTTATAAAAGCCGGGCTCGGAAACATTCAGCAGGGGAGGCCGGAAAGCATACCGTTCCGCGACCGCAGCTTTCATAAAGTCTTCTCATTACATACTGCTGAAACAGTCAGCGATTACCGGACGGCATGTAAAGAAGTGTACCGCGTTCTTCAAATTGACGGGTGTTTCTATATGGTTTTGAAACCTTCGCGGATGAGTGAAAAGGATGTGATTGAGGTGCTCTATGATCAGCATTTCAGAGACATTTCAGTTGTCAGCAGAGATTCATTCCATTTTATTACTGCCATTAAATAGAATATTTCTTGGGAAATAAAAAGAGCTGCTTAAGTCACTGCAGCTCTTTTTGTGAAATTGGGCATATTTCCTTATTTTTGGTTATTTCACATATATTTTATATTAAAAAAAGTTTTTTTCTTATACAATGGTAATCAGATGACCGTACATTTTAAATATTTTGAACAAACGGAATGAATATTCATTCCGCGTTTAGAAAGGGGGATGAAATGACAGCTTCAAATAAGGTTGAACTCATTATGAAAGCGTCGCTTACTTTGTTTACAGATAGAGGATTTGACGCCACGACGATTCCGATGATTGCCGCTCAGGCCGATGTCGGAACCGGCACAATTTACCGTTACTTTGACAGTAAAGAGACACTTGTGAACGTACTGTATCAGGAAAGTGCGCAGCGTTTTATGAAAAAAGTCAAAACGGACTTTCAGGGGATATCTGTAAGAGAAGGGTTTCATCACCTGTTTTATTGTCTGATTGATTTTACGAAGGAAAGTGAGTATGCATTGTTTTTTCTTGAAACGAATAAGGACGCCTACTTTCTGAATGAAACGAGCCGTAAGCTTCTTGATGAAATAACACAGATGCTTGACGTCTTTTTTCAGCGCGGCAAGTCTGAAGGCGTGCTCCGCAATCTGCCGTCCAATGTGCTGATAGCGCTGCTGCTCGGGGCATATCTCAAACTCTATCAGCTTGTCCGGACGGGAAGCGTCGAAATAACAAAACCGTTTCTGAAAGAATTGGAACAATGTTCTTGGGATGCCATCAGAACTCATTAATTATTCGCCGAAGGAAGGAAGATCGATATGAAACAGCTAAGCGCTATACCGCAGCCGAAAACATACGGACCTCTGAAAAATCTCCCTCACTTGGAAAAAGAAAAACTGTCACAATCGCTCTGGAAAATTGCCGAAGAATACGGCCCGATCTTTCGTTTTGAATTTCCGAGCTCTGTCGGGGTCTTCGTATCAGGCCGCGAGCTCGCGGCAGAAGTCTGTGATGAAAAGCGATTTGACAAAAATCTCAGCAAAGCCCTGCTGAAAGTCCGTGAGTTTGGCGGTGACGGACTATTTACGAGCTGGACTCACGAAAAGAATTGGCAGAAAGCGCATCGGATTTTATTGCCGAGCTTCAGCCAGAAGGCGATGAAAGGCTATCATTCAATGATGCTGGATATTGCCATGCAGCTCGTGCAGAAGTGGAGCAGATTAAATCCGAATGAAGAAATTGATGTTGCCGAAGATATGACGCGCCTGACGCTGGATACAATCGGCCTGTGCGGATTTCATTACCGCTTTAACAGCTTTTACCGCGACACACAGCATCCTTTTATCACAAGTATGCTTCGTGCGCTGCAGGAGGCAATGCGCCAATCACAAAGACACAGCCTGCAGGACAAGCTGATGATCAAAACGAGACATCAGTTCCAGCAGGATATTGAAGAGATGAATTCGCTTGTAGACCGGATCATCGCTGAACGGAGGGAAAATCCGGATGAGAATCTGTCTGACCTTTTAGCATTGATGCTTGAAGCGAAAGACCCCGTAACGGGGGAAAGGCTGGATGATGAAAATATCCGTTATCAAATCATTACTTTTTTGATCGCTGGGCATGAAACCACAAGCGGGCTGCTTTCTTTTGCGATATACTGCCTGCTGAAAAATAAAGATAAATTGAAAAAAGCCGTTCAGGAAGCCGAGCGGGTGCTGACGGGAGAGACCCCTGAATATAAGCAGATTCAGCAGCTGACATATATCCGCATGGTGCTAAACGAGACTTTGCGGCTGTATCCGACTGCCCCGGCATTTTCTCTGTACGCGAAAGAAGATACGGTTCTCGGCGGGAAATATCCGATTGCGAAGGGACAGCCGGTGACGATTCTGACTCCGCAGCTGCATCGGGATAAAAGCGCGTGGGGAGAAGATGCCGAGTTATTCCGCCCGGAAAGGTTCAGCGATCCCGCGGCAATTCCGGCTGACGCGTATAAGCCGTTCGGAAACGGACAGCGCGCATGCATCGGGATGCAGTTTGCCCTGCAGGAAGCGACAATGGTGCTCGGCCTTGTCCTGAAACATTTTGAACTGATTGATCATACTGATTATGAGCTTACGATTAAAGAAGCTCTAACCATTAAGCCCGGTGATTTTAAAATCCGTGTGAAAAACAAGGACGTGTCCAATCATCAGCCCGTACAAAACCATAAAGCTGAAGGCAGCGGTCACAAAGAAGAAACGAAAGAAATCCCGTCCCACGGAACGCCGCTTCTCATTCTTTACGGTTCAAATTTGGGAACTGCGGAAGGAATCGCGGAAGAGCTGGCTGATATCGGAAGAAGCAAAGGATTTTCAACTGAAACCGGCCCGCTCGATGATTATGCCGGGAAACTGCCTGTAAAAGGCGCGGTCGTTATTGTTACGGCTTCTTATAACGGGGCGCCGCCTGATAATGCAGCGGGTTTTGTGAAATGGATGGAAACCCTTGAAGATCAGGAATTAAAGGGTGTTTCTTACGCCGTCTTCGGCTGCGGAGACCGCAACTGGGCCGCCACTTACCAAAGGATCCCCCGCCTGATAGACAAAGTGCTTGAAGAAAAAGGGGCAAAACGGCTGACCTCTATCGGGGAGGGCGACAATGCCGATGATTTTGAGTACAGTCAGGAAGCCTGGGAAGACTCATTCTGGAAGGACATCATGAAGGCTTTTCATATAGAGGCCGCTCCAAAACAGACAAACAAATCACAGTTATCAATCGAATACGTAAGTGAAGCAGCCGAGACGCCGATTGCCAAAACGTACAAAGCATTTGAGGCGGAGGTCATCACGAACAAAGAGCTTCATACCGAAAGCAGCAAGCGCTCAGTCCGGCATATTGAGCTGCGTCTCCCCGAAACAGAAACGTATCAGGAAGGAGATCATCTCGGGGTGCTTCCGCAAAACAGCGGGGAACTGATCAGCCGTGTCATTCGCCGATTCGGTCTTGATCCGAACCAGCACTTTAAGATCAAGGGCCGGCAGCTGCCTCATCTGCCGATGGACCGGCCGGTTAATGCGCCGGAGCTTTTGGCGTCCTATGTAGAGCTGCAGGAGCCGGCAACGAGAGCCCAGCTTCGCGAACTTGCCGCACATACCGTGTGCCCGCCGCACCAAAAAGAATTGGAGCATCTTTATTCTGATGATGCGGCATATAAAGAAAACGTGCTGAAAAAACGAATGACCATGCTGGACCTGCTGGAAGATTATCCTGCATGTGAACTGCCGTTTGAGCGCTTTTTAGAACTTCTGCCGTCCTTAAAGGCGCGCTATTATTCAATCTCAAGCTCACCGAAGGCAACCAGCGGGGAGCTCAGTATCACGGTCGGCGTTGTGACGGCTCCGGCATGGAGCGGCCGTGGGGAATACCGGGGCGTGGCTTCGAACTATTTAGCCGGATTACAAAAAGGCGATTCTGCCGTCTGTTTCATCCGCTCGCCGCAGTCGGGTTTCGCATTGCCTGAAAATCCGAAAACGCCTCTCATTATGGTCGGAGCAGGCACAGGAATTGCGCCGTTCAGGGGATTTATCCAGGCGCGGGCTGCCGAAAAAATGTCCGGTAACAGCCTGGGTGAAGCTCATTTATACTTCGGCTGCCGGCATCCTGAAGAAGACGATCTGTACAAAGATGAATTCGACCATGCGGAGAAAAACGGCCTTGTCACCGTGCATCGGGCGTATTCCAGGTTAGATCAGGACTGTAAAGTATATGTACAGGATGTTCTGCTTCGCGAGGCTGCACAAATTATTGCCCTTCTTGACCAAGGCGGCCATCTCTATATATGCGGTGACGGAAGCAAAATGGCTCCGGCTGTCGAAAATGTACTGCTTCAGGCGTATGAAAAGGTGCATAACACCGATTCAAAAGTTTCCTTGGAGTGGCTTGAACAGCTGCAGGCGGAAGGAAGATATGCGAAAGATGTTTGGGCAGGTATGTAACAGAAGAGTGAGACAACTGAAGAATGTTTTTTAATTGAAGAAAGCCGGCACGATATTTGAAATCTACTGAATCAAAAGGAATAGTTATAGGGAGTATCGTGCCGGCCTTATCTTTAGTATCGGACAAAAGGCACAAATCTTTAATGTTTTTATTGATTTACATGCAGGCGGCTATGTCCCTTTTTTCTGAATTCCGCCAGAAATAAAACCGGATAAGACAGCAATAGCAAAACCGAAATAAATGAAATGATACCGATCCAATGAAAATGCGTCCAAAAGAAACCGCCGCAAGACCCGGCCACGCTTGAACCGATATAGTATGCAAGCAGATATAATGAAGAGGCTTGCGCGCGCTGATCACCGGCTGCGCGGCCGACCCAGGCGCTTGCGATCGAATGCGCGCCGAAAAAGCCGAAGGTAAAGACGGCAATCCCCGCGATTTTGAGCGCAAGCTGGGGCAAAAGTGTCACCGCTGCGCCGGCAAGCATAACAAAAATCGCAATCTTAATCATTTTTCCGCTTCCGAAAAGATCTGCTTTTTTCCCCATATAGACCGAGCTGAACGTTCCCGCGAGATAGACAATAAAAATAAAACCGATCACAGTCTGCGACAAATGATAAGGAGCCGCCATTAAATGAAAGCCGATATAATTATATAATGTCACAAAACTCCCCATTAATATAAATCCCAGAGATATTAACAAAAGCAGCCGTTTGCGGTGCAGGACCGCTCCGTATTCCTTACATGCCGCTTTTACGCCCGCATGCCGCTGAGATGAATGGCGCGGAGCCGGAAGAAAACGCCAAAACAAATAGCTTAATACAATAGAAAGAATGCCGATGATGGCAAGCGCCGGCCGCCAGCCGAATACATCGGTCAGAAGCCCCGTTAACAGCCTGCCGCTCATTCCCCCGATGCTTGTGCCGCTGATATACAAGCCCATCATTTTCCCGAGGCCCTTCGGATCAAACTCCTCGCCTACATATGTCATAGCGACAGCCGGAACTCCTGCCAGGAAAATACCGAGCAGCGCCCTCATCGCCAAAAGCGCGGGAAAAGCCGGACTGAACGCTGTTAATAGACCTAAAACAGAAGTAGCTGTTAACGACAGCACCATTAATTTTTTTCTGCCGAATCCGTCAGACAACGAAGCGGCGGCCAATAATGAAAATGCCAAAACGGCTGTTGAGATGGATAAAGTTAAGCTGGCAGCCGCAGCGGAAATATGAAACTCTTCCGAAAACAAAGGCATAAGCGGCTGTGTCGTGTAAAGCGTGGCGAAGGTCACAAAGCCGCTGATAAACAGAGCCAAGCTGGCCTTTCTGTAAGCCTTTGTATGAGGCTGAATAAACGTCATGAATGTCCCTCTTTTCTCACTGTTGGTTATATATGTATCGTACGCTTTTCATTTCAATGTGTCTAATTTATAATAACTATAGAATTAATGCGTGTAGGTTATGAAGAAAGGGGAGAAGGAGAAAATGGAGCTTCATCAAATTGACAACTTCATTGCGGCGGCAGCTCATCAGCATTTCACAAATGCGGCAAAAGAAAGAATGATTTCTCAGCCGGCATTAAGCCGATCGATTATCAGGCTCGAAGAAGAATTAGGCGCGCCGTTATTTTACAGAGAGACAAAAGCCGTCCGGCTGACAAGACACGGAGAGCAGTTCTTAATAAAAGCAAAACAAGCGAGAAGAGCTTTAAATGAAGGCGTTGAACAAGTGAAAAAGAATATGAGCCTGGAGCACGGCGAAATATCTGTATCATTTCTTCATACACTCGGGCTGCGCTTAATGCCTCAGCTGATTGCCGAATTTAAAAAGCTATACCCAAACGTGACCTTCCGGCTTTATCAAGGCGCAAATGAAACGCTTCGCAAAATGGTGGAAACGGGAGATGCGGATATCTGTCTCAGCTCTCCGCCGCTTCCCAGCGAGCTTTTACAATGGACAGTGCTGGAGAAAGAGCCTCTTTATGCGGTGCTACCTGAGAACCACCCGCTTGCAGGAAATAAAAGCATTCAAATGAAAGAGATGCAGGACGAGGATTTTGTGGGTTTTAAACCGGGATACGGGCTGAGGTATATGTTTGATCTGATGTGCCGGGATTTGAATATACACCCGCATCTCGCATTTGAAGGAGAGGAAGTGTCAACCATATTAGGACTGACCGCCGCGGGTCTGGGGGCTGCAGTGCTGCCGAAAACCGCGGAGCATTCATACTTTCCGGTCGTTTTTCTTCCGGTTGCAGATTACCAATGCGAACGCACCATAGCGTTAGCCCAGCTGAAAAACCATGCTCTCTCTCCCGCTGCTGAGCGTTTTAAACAGTTTGCACTTGAGTATTACAAAGCACGCAACTGAGCGGTCATTTTATTAAAATCGAAGTTGAAAATAAAGCAGAAAGAAATACAGAAAACGGAGGAAAACCATGGCGAAAAAAACAGTGAAAACAAATGCTGTCCGTATCATTGAGCAGCAAAACATTCCCTATGAGCTATTAGGTTACAAAACAGAAGGGGGACAGCCCGCAGACGGTCTTTCCGTTTCACAAAAAATCGGATACGCTGCCGAATATGTTTATAAAACCTTAGTGGCATCTGCAGGAACTGATCGTTATTACGTCTTTGTCGTTCCCGTTGCAAAAGAACTGAATCTGAAAAAAGCTGCGAAGGCGGCAGGTGAGAAGAAAATAGAAATGATTGCTATGAAGGACCTTTTGGGAGTAACCGGCTATATGCGCGGCGGCTGCTCTCCGATCGGCATGAAAAAAAGGTTTCCGACTTTTATTGATAGATCCGCTGAAACACTGGAGTTTATGATTGTCAGTGCGGGGAAAATCGGAATGCAGCTGAAAGCAGCGCCTCAAGATTTAGCCGAAGCAAGCGGGGCGGTATTTACAGACATTGTATAAATGTCCGATGAATCTAATGGAACACGTGTCAAGGGAGAATGATAATGAAAAAAAGATATGAAAACTTGAATGGCGTGAAGAATGAACATGGATTCAGGGACATGTGGAAATGGATGAAAGAACGAAGAGAAAAAAGTAAAGATTTAAGCGAGAACATTCCGAAAGCGGTCACAAGGGATGTCCGTGATGTTGCTGTCAATCGGACGGAAACCGCCATAACATGGATCGGCCATTCTTCATTTCTGATCCAAATACAGGGGCTTAACATAATGACCGACCCTGTATGGGCGCGGAGGATGGGTTTTCAAAAACGGCTGACAGAGCCGGGATATGAGTTGAGCGAACTGCCTGACATTGATGCTGTGCTCATCTCACATGGGCATTATGACCATCTTGATTTTCCGAGTATAAATAAACTGAGAGGAAACCCGGATTTTTACGTGCCTGCGGGATTGAAAAAGCTGTTCAACAAAAAAGACCGCAAAAAGGTCCATGAAATGAATTGGTGGGATCGTTTTGAGATGCGGGGGGTGAACATATCATTTGTTCCGGCCCAGCACTGGACACGGAGAACGCTTTGGGATACCGATACCTCTCATTGGGGAGGCTGGGTCATAGAAAGCAAAAACGGCGAGTCCATCTATTTTGCAGGAGATACAGGCTATTTTGAAGGCTTTAAAGAAATCGGAGAGAGGTTTCGTATTAAGGCGGCTCTGATGCCGATCGGAGCATACGAACCGGAATGGTTTATGCAAGTGTCACATATCAATCCGGAAGACGCCGTGAAAGCGTTTTTGGAGCTGAAGGCTGACAGCTTCATTCCCATGCATTACGGGGCATTCCGGCTTGCTGATGATACAGGCCCGGAAGCACTAAGCAGACTGCACGGCGAGTGGGATCGGCTTGCATTACCTCCTGAAAACCTGAAAGCATTAGCGCTTGGCGAAACATTTTGGCTGTAACAGCAGGTTTTCGCTGCCGACACCAATCGTTTAAAAACGGTTGGTGTTTTGTTGTCAACCAAAGGTGAACAGCTTTAGTATAAAACATGATTTTTCCGGAATCTGCGGTAAAAAACAAAACTTTTTACTCTTTTGTTTCATTATAAAATGAAAACGGTTTCGTATGTGTAGTATATTTAACCTATCACAATTGCTCCAGCAGAAACGGACAGGAAGGATAGAAAAACAGATGAAATACATGAATTCAAGGCAGAAAAAGATTTTGTATCTGTTGTTATCTGAACCTGATGACTACTTAGTTGTGCAAGATTTCGCAGACAGGGTCCGCTGTTCTGAAAAAACGATCAGGAATGATTTGAAAACGATTGAAGATTTCCTGAATGAACATGCTCAAGCTCAGCTGATCCGCAAACCGGGATTAGGCGTCTATTTACATATATCTGAACAGGAAAGGTCACGGTTAATCCGGCAAATTTATAATGAGCACTTTACGTGCAGGCACAAGACCGATGAAGAAAGAATACTTCACATCGCTTATGATTTATTAATGAATTCAAAGCCCGTTTCCGCAAAAGAAATTGCCGCACAGCATTTTGTAAACAGAGCTTCCATTAAAAAGGATGTAAGTGCGGTTGAAGAGTGGCTGAAGCGATTTGATCTCACGCTGGTTTCTAAACAGCGGCTCGGCTTAAAGATTGAAGGGGACGAAAAAAACAAAAGAAAAGCATTGGCGCGAATTTCAGATTTGATTGATAATGCGGAATTTACAAGCCAATTTATAAAAAGTAAGTTTTTAAGTTATGAAGCGGACTTTGTGAGAAAAGAAATCAAGTTATTACAAAAAAAACATTCTATCTATTTTACGGATGAAACATTTGAAAGTTTGTTGCTGCATACATTGCTGACTATCCGCCGTATCAAAATGAAACAGCCGGTCGCCATTTCTGCAAGACAGCTGGACGCGGTAAAAAAGAAGAAAGAATATGAATGGACACTGGCTTGTTTAAAACGGCTTGAGCCGGTATTTGCCATCCGGTTTCCTGAGGAAGAAGCCGTCTATTTAACTTTACATATAATAGGCGGGAAAGTCCGCTATCCATCGCAGCAAGAAAAGAAGCTTGATCTTGAAGATTCTGAGCTTTCCAAAGTCGTCAGGCATTTGATCAATCGTGTTTCAGAACTGCAAATGCTGGATTTTTATAAAGACCAGGAACTGATCAACGGATTGAACATTCATCTCGATCCGGTGTTGAAGCGGCTGAGCTATGATCTCTCTGTTTCAAACCCCATGCTTCACGACATCAAGAAAATGTACCCTTATTTGTTTCATCTTATCATAGACGTTTTAGAAGACATCAATCAAACATTTGATCTTTATATTCCTGAAGAAGAGGCGGCCTATTTGACGCTGCATTTTCAGGCAGCGATCGAACGGCTGCGCCGAAACAGTCATAACCCTAAAAGGACGATCATCGTCTGCCATATGGGCATTGGCATGTCGCAATTGCTGCGGACTAAAATTGAACGCAAATTTCATCACATTACGGTAAAAGACTGTATCGCAAAAGCGGAGCTGACAGAGTATATCAAAAAGCATAAAGATATAGATTTCGTCATTTCTACGATAGGGCTTGGAAATGTAACGATCCCTCATATTGTCGTATCACCGCTTTTGGAGTCTGCTGATGAAAAGAAGCTCAGCGCATTTCTGCAACAGCTTGATACATCACACCGCCGGGAGCAAAAAACGTTTAAAATGCTGAACGATACGACTCCGTTTCTCGTTTTTTTACAGCAAGAGACAGAGCACCGTTATCAGGTCATTGAAAAGCTGGCGCAGGCTTTGTATGAAAAAGGCTATGTAGAAAAAGAGTATGGCATTCATGCAGTAATGAGAGAAAAAATGTCGGCGACAAATATCGGGGCGGGTATTGCCATCCCTCACGCGAACTCTAAATATATCAAACAATCAGCCATTGCAATCGCCACCTTAAAAGAGCCGATTGAATGGGGGACAGAAAAGGTGTCGCTCGTTTTTATGCTTGCCGTTAAACACGAAGATCAAAACAAGGTAAAGCAATTATTCAGTGAGCTTTCCTATCTTAGCGAGCAGCCGGTATTTATTCAAAAACTGACGGAAGAAAAAAATGTGATGACGTTTTTATCGTATTTAAACTATTAAAAGCAGGGAATATCTCCCTGCTTTTTTTCTGTTTATAGGGAAAAATGCCGTTATTTCCGGAACTTATGGTAAAAAAACGCGCTTATCACAGGCTGATTTCAGTATAAAGTTGAGACAAGATCTTGAAATTCAGACTGCAAAGGAGGATTTATATGAAACTGTTAGCGATTACATCATGTCCGAACGGCATTGCCCATACGTATATGGCTGCTGAAAATTTACAAAAAGCAGCCGGCAGATTAGGCGTTGAGATCAAAGTGGAAACCCAAGGCGGAATCGGGGTGGAAAATAGGCTGACCGAAGAGGAAATCCGGGAAGCAGACGCAATCATTATCGCGGCGGACCGCTCGGTGAACAAAGACCGATTCGCGGGAAAAAAGCTGCTGGCCGTCGGGGTTCAGGAAGGCATCCGCAAACCGGAAGAATTAATTCAAAAAGCGCTTAGCGGTGAAGTGCCGGTCTATCAATCTGCTTCAAAAGCTGAATCCGCAAGTCAGCAGGGCAAAAAACAAAACCCGATTTACCGTCATTTAATGAACGGCGTTTCTTTTATGGTTCCTTTCATTGTCGTCGGCGGATTATTGATAGCGGTTGCATTGACGCTTGGAGGAGAAAAAACACCAAAGGGGTTAGTCATTCCGGACGAGTCTTTTTGGAAAACGATTGAACAGATCGGCAGTGCTTCTTTTTCATTCATGATCCCGATTTTAGCCGGGTACATCGCGTTCAGCATCGCTGATAAGCCGGGTCTTGTCCCCGGAATGATCGGCGGATATATTGCGGCATCCGGCAGCTTTTACGACAGTGCAAGCGGCGCAGGATTTCTTGGAGGAATCATTGCGGGATTTTTGGCGGGATATGCGGCGCTTGGAATCAAAAAATGTAAAGTTCCTAAAGCAATACAGCCGATTATGCCGATTATTATTATTCCGGTGTTTGCCTCACTGATCGTCGGTTTGGCGTTTGTATTTCTGATCGGCGCCCCCGTCGCTCATATTTTCGCATCATTAACGGTTTGGCTTGCGGGAATGAAAGGTTCGAGCTCAATTCTCCTGGCATTGATTTTAGGAGCGATGATCTCCTTTGATATGGGAGGACCCGTAAACAAGGTGGCCTTTCTTTTCGGATCGGCAATGATCGGAGAAGGAAATTATGAAATTATGGGCCCGATTGCCGTTTCCATTTGTATACCGCCGATAGGGCTTGGGATTGCAACGTTTTTAGGAAAAAGAAAATTCGCAGCCGCAGAAAGAGAAATGGGAAAAGCATCATTTACGATGGGCCTTTTCGGTATCACGGAAGGAGCCATTCCATTTGCGGCCCAAGACCCCCTTCGTGTGATCCCGAGTATTATGGCGGGTTCTATGACCGGCTCGGTGATAGCGATGATCGGCCATGTGGGGGACAGAGTGGCACACGGCGGCCCCATCGTTGCTGTACTTGGAGCAGTAGATCATGTACTGATGTTTTTTATCGCTGTAACAGCAGGCTCTCTTGTCACCGCTCTGTTGGTTAATGTACTGAAGAAAGATATGGCGAAATCCCCCGCGCCCGGCGAGGTGCTGCCGTCTGCCGCACCAAATGAAGCTGCAGCGGCAAAAGAAACAAAGGAACCATCTCAGGCTGACAGCCGAAAAGCCGGGATGACCGAAATCAAAAAACTGACTGACATTATCAGTACGGACTTGATTGAACCGCATTTATCCGGCGAAACGAGGGATGACATTATCGACGAAATGATCGAGAAAATGTCCCGTAAAGGTATGCTGCTGTCTGACAGCGGATTTAAGCAGGCCATTTTGAGCCGGGAACAGCAGGGAACCACGGCGATAGGTATGAATATCGCCATTCCGCACGGAAAGTCTGAAGCCGTCAAAACGCCGGGTGTCGCATTCGGAATAAGACGTTCGGGTGTTGACTGGAACAGCCTTGATGGTTCTGATGCAAAACTGATTTTTATGATTGCCGTACCGAAGGAAAGCGGCGGAAATCAGCATCTAAAAATATTGCAGATGTTATCCCGAAAACTGATGGATGACAGCTATCGGGAAAGGCTGCTCTCCGTTCAGACAAAAGAAGAGGCGTATGAGCTTCTGGAAGAAATCGAATAAAGCGGGGGATGATCATGTCTACTGAACCGATATTTTTCAATCCGGTTTTCAAAGAAAGAATCTGGGGAGGCGCCGCCCTGCGTGATTTTCACTATAATATTCCGTCCGAGCGGACAGGGGAGTGCTGGGCCTTCGCCGCTCATCAAAATGGACAGAGCACAGTTCGAAACGGCATGTATAAAGGATGTACGCTCGGTGAATTGTGGGAGCATCACAGAGATTTATTCGGAAACCTTGAAGGAGACCGTTTTCCTCTTCTTACAAAAATTTTGGATGCGGACCAAGACCTGTCCGTTCAGGTGCATCCGAATGATGACTTTGCCAAAATGCATGAAAACGGGGAACTTGGAAAAACCGAATGCTGGTATATCATTGATTGTGAAAAAGATGCGGAGATCATTTTCGGCCACAACGCAACAACAAAAGAAGAACTGATGTCCATGATTGAGCGCGGAGAATGGGACGGGCTCCTGAACAGAGTTAAGGTAAAGCCGGGAGATTTCTTCTTTGTCCCAAGCGGCACCGTACACGCGATTGGAAAGAGCACACTTATTTTAGAGACGCAGCAAAATTCAGATACGACTTACAGATTGTATGACTACGGAAGAAAAGATGCGGACGGCAGGATGCGCGAGCTCCATTTGGAAAAAAGTATAGAAGTGATAGACATTCCATCTGTCCGTGAACGGCCGACCGTTCAATATAAACAAACAGATGATCTGCTGGCAGCTGTTTTAATAGAATGTCCTTATTTTTCAGTCGAAAAGTGGGTTGTAAAAGGTGAAGCAAATCTATTCCAGCATCATCCCTTCCTTCTTGTCAGCGTGATCGAAGGAGACGGAATAATGATTGCAGGCGGGCATGAATATCCCTTTAGAAAAGGAGATCATATTCTCCTGCCTTCCGGTTTGGGAGAATATAAACTGGCAGGCCATGCAAATTGTATTGTGTCTCATCTGTGATCCTCAAAACCCTTCTCTAGCATCAGAGAAGGGTTTTTCATTTTTCTACAAAAAGGACGAAATTTCCAGTGTATCAGTGTTTTCGTTCCTGAATTTATTCTCTCAATTTGTATATCTCCCGAGCCATTGATTCAAGTATGTACATAGCGGGGATTTGGGTGGTGACATTCGCATTTTCAACCCATTCTTCCGTCACGTAATATGAAATATTCACATCGGACATTTTGGCAATGGTTGAATGTTTATGATTTGTAATACTGATGACCCGGCTGCCTTCTTGTTTCAGCTGATTCAGATGAGTCACCGTAGAATCTCCTTCACCTGAAACCGATAATGCGATCGTGATGCTGTTATGGCGGAAATGGGAATGGGCCGGAAAGTAAGGATCTTTAATATACATTGAAAGTTTCCCTAAGCACGAAAAATATCTGGCTCCGTATTCGGCGAGAATTCCTGAACTTCCCACTCCGATAAAAATAACGCTTTCTGCATCGGCCGCAAGGGCTGCTGCTTCCTTCAGCTTTTCTTCCATCCCTCCGCTCACTGTTCTTTCAAAAAACTCGGCAACGGAATGATGGGGACTCTTTAAAATCGTTTTTTTATTTGCCTCCGTATACATTTCAGCTTCACCTTAAACTCCGAAAACCCTTCACAGTTTATTTTTTTGCAGAAACGTAAAATAGAAGCCGTAGATACATGGGTTTCATTTGCCAATTCACGGATTCGCATATAGACGACTTTCTCGCTGTTTTGGGAGATGTAGTTGTATAAAGAAGTTTCAAGCTCGTTAAATGAAGCAATCATTTCGTGTGTGAACATGCAGGGGGATTCTCCTTTTTATGAGAATGGTGAATGTACATCTAATCGTAACATATCATTTTTAAAAGAAACATAGTGTTATATTTATGTGACAAATCACTTTTTGTGTCATTCAAAACAAGACGTCAGCCAATGATTTACGGCGCAAAACAACTGCGGATATAATTCGTTCATACGCTTTATGCATGATCTCTTCAAGGGTCTCTGACAAAAGCGGCCGAAAAAAGGAGGACAATATGAGTATCAAACTGATAGCGGTTGATATGGACGGAACGTTTTTGAATGATGAAATGGCATATAACAAAGAGCGTTTTATGAATCAGTATCGTGAATTAAAATCGCGGGGGATTAAATTTGCCGTAGCAAGCGGAAACCAGTATGCGCAGCTTACATCCTTCTTTCCGGAAATCAAAAGTGAAATCGCTTTCGTTGCCGAGAATGGCGCTTTCGTCGTGAATGCCGGAGAAGAATTATTCGCGGGCAGGATGTCTGAAGACACTATAAATGCAGTGATCCGTGCTTTAGAGCAGTATGAGGTGAAAAACGTCATTGCCTGCGGAAAAAAAAGCGCGTATATTCATGAAAATGCCGGTGAAGATGAATATCTGCATGCCAGTAAGTATTATTATGTGTTAAAAAGGGTGCCGCATTTTGAAAACATCGATGATGACATTTTAAAATTTTCCATCAGCTTTCCCGCCGAACATTGTTCCGCACTTCTGAGCTATTTGAAAAACGCCATCGGGTCTTTCGTCACGCCTGTATCAAGCGGGCACGGTGACATAGATCTGATCATACCGGGGCTTCATAAAGCAAGCGGGATTAAGCTCCTCCAGAAACAATGGGGGATGGGTGATGAAGAGTGTGCGGCCTTCGGAGACAGCGGCAATGATCTGGAGATGGTGTCCGCCGTGAAATACGGGGTCGCCATGGATAATGCGCAGGAAAGCATTAAACAGGCTGCCGCGCATATCACGCAATCAAACAATGAAGAAGGGGTCTTAAATGCGATTGATTCCATCCTCAAATGTGAAAAACCCTTTGTCTGAAAAAGACGTTTTAACTGCGGAGGTGCTGAACGGTGATTAAATTAGTGATTACGGATTTAGACGGTACATTTTTAAATAATCAAGGCGATTTTGACAGAACGTTATTTGAAAAAACAAAACGAGTAATGGAGGAACAGCATGTCGCTTTCGCCATCTGCACCGGGAAGCAGTGTGAAAGGGTGGAAGCTTTATTCGGAGAAGATGCGAAAGATTTTTGGATTTTAGGAGACAGTGCCGCACGTATAAAAAAGAACGGCAAATTCGTATATGAATCTTTGATCAGCAATGAAGCGGGACTGTCAATTATAGGCGCTTTAGAAAAAATCAGCTGCGGGCATAGCATTATCGCATGCACAAAAAATGGCGCGATCGTAAAAGAAAATCTGTCTGAAAGTGAAATGAAATATGTAAATGCTTCTTATGCACATGTAACGAAAATAACTGATTTTACTGAGATAAAAGACGATTTTATCAAGATTACGGTTCATGACCCCGACGCCAACTGTCCGGAAACGAGAGAAAAGCTGCATGAATTTTTTCACCAATTATATATCGTAGCATCAGAGGATACCTGGATGGACATATCAAATATCGGAATACATAAAGGATCAACAGTACAAGAACTGCAGCGATTATTAGGGGTTTCGGCTGATGAAACAATGGCGTTCGGAGACGGCCGCAATGACAAAGAATTGATGGAAGCGGCATCCTACAGCTTTGCGGTTAAGAATGCCATTGACGAAATAAAAGATGCGGCGCACTTTGTCATCAAATCAAATGAGGAAAGCAGCGTCATGCACACGATTATGAGAATATTAGCGCTGCAAAAACAATGATGGGCTAAAATCAATGCGGCATGACTTACTAGGGATAGAAAAAGCGGGCTATCCTCAGACTTTAATTCACTCCTGATTTTCCTAAAGTATGTTAAAAATGAATAAATATCTATATTTGACTCGATGGTATTGGTATAATATGTATAAAATGAATGAAGCGGTGTAATATCAAGATGAAAAAAATCACTTCATATCAGACAAAAAGTAGGAACTGCCTCGTTTTGAAATTGGGAGGTGTTTGTATTAGCCCGCTGTTGAGCCCCGCGTATATCATTCTTATTTTTCTTCCGGCAGCTTCTTTTCTGTTAGGGATTTTAGGATATTTCATTTTCAAAAAAGTATGGATGATGGTTGCTATTGTATTCATTTTGTCCTTGATATTTATGTTTATTGTAATAGGTGCCGAGCCGACATTTTTCATTTGGGTGGCTATGATGACGGGGAGCTGTTTTGTCTCCGGTTCAATCACTAAGACGATATGGACTTTTGCAAAGAGAAAATATTAGACAGAAGAATCCTGTTTGAACAGCTATCCTTTTTTTGTCGATTGAAGAAAAAGAAGTATAGAGGTATCCGTTATGTTCTTATATTTTGTCTGTTGTTGTCAGTTCGGGCTTTCTGTTAAAAATGTCTGTCTATCGTTTTGTTCTTTTTTAACTAAACGGAGCACTATAATTGAACTGCAGATATATAGATAAACAAAAAAGGATAAGGAGGATTTTTATGTTTCAAACTTTAGACCATTTTTTGAAATCTTGGGAATTCGAAGCCGATGCGACACAAAAACTGCTGAATCATCTGACTGATGAATCACTTAAACAAGAAATCACTTCAGAACATTGGACTTTAGGCCGTATTGCTTGGCATACTGTCGCTGCCATTCACATCATTACCTCAAACACAGATTTAACGTTTCACGCTCCGGCCGAAGATTATCCTGTTCCTGCATCGGCGCGGTTTATTGCTGAGAGTTATCATCAAGCCAGTAATGCATTTGTACAGGCGTTAAAAACGCAATGGACTGACGATACACTTCAAGAATGTGTCAACTTTATTGGTCAGCAATTGCCAAATGGTTCACTTTTGATGTTTTTAATTCAACATCAAAACCATCATCGAGGACAAATGACTGTCCTTATGAGACAAGCAGGTTTACCTGTTCCGGGTATTTACGGTCCGGCAAAAGAGGAATGGATTAAATTCGGTTTGGAAGCTCCGAAATAGGATATTGTTGTAAGGGCTCGAATGAATAGATGATACCAATCGATGTTGGTATCTTTTTTGTTTTAGTCTTAGAGTGATTAAACCGGTATCCATGACATGCAGACGAATCAACAGTTCAATAGATGTAAATTAAGGTCAATAAATGCAGAAAGGTGATTATGATGATAACTAAAATGACGCGATTCAATATGAAAGACTTCAATAAACCAAACGAACCTTTCGTAGTTTCAGGGAGAATCATCCCTTCATTTGAGGACAATGTTTGGACATATACAGAGGAGAAATTTGCTGAACCTTATGTCAAAAAATATGACGATGAAGACATTGATGTCAGTTATATTGAAGAAGAGGATAAAGTTGTCTTTTTTTATTACGCAGAGAACGACTGTGTCGGCCGGAGTAAGCTTCGTTCTAATTGGAATGGATACGCACTGATTGAAGACATTGCCGTTGCAAAAGATTATAGAAAAAATGGTGTCGGGACGGCTTTATTGCATAAAGTGATTGAGTGGGCAAAGGAGAATCATTTATGCGGTCTTATGCTTGAAACACAAGATATTAATGTTTCAGCTTGTCATTTTTATGCCAAAAATAACTTTGTCATAGGAGCGGTCGATACAATGCTTTATTCCAATTTTTCAACAGCAAATGAAATTGCGGTTTTTTGGTACTGTAAATTTTAAATATAACAGTATTTGATGTTTCGTCATTTGCGGGTGTGTGTCGCAAAGCATTCAAAACATCGGCTTGAGGATTTATAATAAGGTATATCAATCAATGCAGGGGGAGTTATGTATGAAGTGCAAAAAAATGAACAGGGTCCAATTAAAAGAGGGAAGCGTATCAATGGCCCTATAAACTGCGTCTGCCCTCATTAATGGAGGGAAATTTGTGAATACGCCTTATTCACAGTCAGCTTTACGGCACAACCAAGTGTTCATTTGGCTTTGTGTTCTGTCATTTTTCAGCGCATTAAATGAAATGGTTTTGAACGTATCATTACCTGATATCGCCAACGATTTTCATAAACTGCCAGCGAGTGCAAACTGGGTGAACACGGCCTTTATGTTAACCTTTTCCATCGGAACTGCTCTGTATGGAAAGTTATCAGATCAGCTGGGGATCAAAAAGCTGCTCCTATTTGGAATTATGGTAAATGGCTTCGGGTCGATCATTGGATTTGTCGGACACTCTGTCTTTCCTGTACTCATTCTGGCCCGATTTATTCAAGGGGCTGGTGCAGCCGCATTCCCGGCTCTTGTGATGGTTGCAGTAGTACGCTATATTCCGAAAGAAAACAGGGGTAAAGCATTTGGTCTGATCGGGTCGCTGGTGGCAATGGGGGAAGGTGCCGGACCAGCTATTGGCGGAATGATCGCTCATTATATTCACTGGTCATATTTGCTGCTTATTCCGACAGCAACAGTTATCACCGTTCCATTCCTGATGAAACTGCTGGAAAAGGAAGAAAGAATCAGCGGGCGCTTTGATATGGCGGGGATTATATTAATGTCTGCAGGCATCGTATTTTTTCTGCTGTTTACAACGTCATATAGACTATCTTTTCTGATCATCAGTATTCTAGCTTTCCTGATATTTGTGAAACATATTAGGAAAACTCAAGATCCTTTTGTTGACCCTGCACTGGGGAAAAATGTCTTGTTTATGATGGGCGTCCTTTGCGGAGGCCTGATATTCGGCACTGCTGCAGGATTTGTGTCTATGGTTCCTTATATGATGAAAGATGTTCACCATTTAAGTACTGCGGCAATTGGAAGCGGGATTATGTTTCCCGGAACGATGAGCGTCATCATCTTCGGTTACATTGGAGGGTGGCTTGTTGATCGGAAAGGTCTTTATATGTGCTGACCATTGGGATTGCATTGATGTCTTCCAGTTTTTTAATTGCTGCCTTTTTTATAGATGCGGCACCTTGGCTCATGACCGTTATCATCGTTTTTGTTTTTGGGGGGCTCTCCTTCACAAAAACGGTTATATCTACAATGGTATCTGGCAGTTTGAAACAAAAGGAAGCCGGCGCCGGAATGAGTCTGCTTAATTTTACGAGCTTTTTATCAGAGGGAACGGGTATTTCGATTGCAGGCGGTTTAGTATCGACCCGCTTGCTGGATCAAAGGCTACTGCCTGTTAACGCTGATCATTCCGCTTATTTGTACAGTAATATGCTCATTCTTTTTGCAGGAATCATCGTTATGAGCTGGCTGGTAACCATGAATGTCTATAAACGTTCGCAAAGAAATGACTAAAAAGGGAAAAGGATCAAACTTGATAAAAGTTTTGATCCTTTTTTGAGGAGATTCCTTATTCCGGAAGCTTTTGTCGATCAATGAAAGGGGAGTTCACTGCCAATCGGGACTTTTGAGAAAGTGTATGAGGATATTAAAATAGGCCGGAGAGAAAGTTAATCATTCTGTTTGAAAATGACCATGAAGTTCGTAAGCAGTATGGTTTTAACACGCATCTGGATTCCCCTGGCAAAGTAAAGGTTTTTGGGGATTTATGTTAAAATAATAGTAAGAACTTTGTGCAGCGGACAGGGAGTTTCGTTGCTTTATAAGGAGGGGGAACGATGAAAAATAAGATTCACATACTGGGAGCCTCCGGAGTCGGAACTTCAACATTGGGTGTTGCATTATCAAAGCATTTGCCTCATACGCATCTTGATACTGATGATTACTATTGGACAGATAAATTCACTAAGAAAAGAGAAATTCCTGAAAGAAGAAAGTTGCTTGAAAAAGACTTGACAATAAATGAGAAATGGATTCTTTCTGGCGCAGTGTGCGGCTGGGGCGATGATTTAAAAAGTTATTTTGACCTTGTCATCTTCTTATGGATTCCGCAGGATATACGGCTCGAGAGATTAAGGCATAGGGAATTTCAGCGTTATGGAAACGAAGTGTTAGCCGGCGGCAGTAAATATGAACAATCAAAAACATTTTTAGAGTGGGCTTCTTTATATGATCATGCCGGAATGGAAGTTAGAAGCAAAGCTTTACACGAACATTGGATGGCAGATTTATCTTGTCCATTGTTAAAAATTGAAGGAGATTACTCAGTCAATGAAAGAGTTGATCGTGTCTTGGATTATCTGAATTCTAATTAAACTAACGGATGGAGATAACTGCAAAATCCAAAAGTCAAAGACAGTTCCGGCCATTTTAACGGAGCTGTTTTTTTATACCGCTATCAGTTTGTCTGTTGTGAAGTGATTTATTTTCGGCAGTATCCCACAATAGAGAAGTGATTTGTTCTTCGTGAGGAAATTTTGGTTAAGTTGCAAGAGACGGAACTCCAATGAATAGATACACCCTGAAACCTGTCCAGCCAGCGTTTAAGCTGGTTACGATTGAGTGAAAAGCCATTGCCGCCGGCAAAGACAATACCTGGAATGAAAAGTATTGCAGGGAAAGCTAATTTGGTCATTTTCCGTGAAAATACGGAAGGCTTTTACGCTGGCCGAAATATGTATGGCAGGTAACCCCGGAAGTGGCTGTATTGACTGGAGTTTTCACTAAAAAGGCGATTATACGTATTGCGCATGCAGCCTTTCAAAGTGCGATGGAACGCCGTAAGAAGGTTACATGGCTCGGGACTCTTTTTGAATACGTGCCGAGAAGTGGCGGACAATACCCTGAAGTGGATGATTATCATATCGATGCAATGACGGTATATTTAGTTCGTCGGCAGCTTGGGGCTTGCACTGTCAATTAATACAAATGGGAAAGCAGGCAATGGCCCAGGCTGCTCAAGGTTCGGCACCTGACATTGCAGGGAAAATATTGCGAATCCTATCGGTATTATACTTTCAACTGCTATGTTGTTTGAATGGCTCAGTACACAGTATCGTGATAAAAAGCTGAAAGAAGCAGCGGAATTAATAGAAAACTCACTTCGGGAAACCGTGAAGGCAGGAATCAAAATGGGAGATCTTGGCGGTCAATCATCAACGTCCGACTTTGCAGAAGCAATTGCAGAAAGGATCGGACGTTAAGGCGGAAAATAAGAGGTGAGAAGCAGATCATCAAAACGCAATAGGACACCTCAATTTAGATTTTCAGTAAGAACGGCTCTGCTCATTAAAAAACTCAATTCGTAGATTAGTGGCATCAATATTGCCGCAGATCGGGTTAGTGACATAAAGTGAAGGGATGAGACCCCTTCCTTAAAACCTTCAATTCCTCTAATTTCATTGTAAGATATATTACTTTTTTGAAATGGGTATCCAAATTTCACTTTTAAAAGATGGCGATGTTACATCTTTATGCTCATTCCACAGGATTTCTGGGCCTTCAATTTGTTCATAATGTGACGATGGAAACCATTCGGAATAAATCCGCCCCCATACTTCCTGCAGTGCATTCGGAAATGATCCGGCTGCTTCGAATACAGCCCACGTTGAGGCAGGGACTTCAAGCTGTGATAGGTGATTTGGGCAATGTTTCGTTGTGGCTGCGCCAATATAGTGATCAAGCTCTCCGTTTTCCTCTGTCCGGCCTTCAGAAAAGTTCGTGGATGCACTAATGAGTCCTACAGGCGCTACATTAGAAAGCTCTTTTAGTTGATTGATTGCTGCTTCATCTAAACTTTCCCAAATCGATGCAATGTCAGGATTCACGCCTTTGAACAAAATAGGAACTCTTTTTTTAATGCCGACGATGCGAAATGCCTCTTTTTCTTCAATACGATAGTTCATTTCATTTCCTCCTTTGATTGATAACTGGAAGGTCATTCGCGGATAAGCTTTAAGTGAATGGCCATTATGTTTAGCTGCTGATGGGCTTATGCCATGCAGATTTTGAAATGCTCGTGCAAAAGAATCTGGTGAGTGATAACCGTATTTTATTGCAAGATCAATCACCTTTACGCGGCTGTCTTTAAGTTCAAAAGCTGCAAGAGTAAGACGTCGTCGACGAATATATTCCGATAATGAAATACCTGTAAGGAAGGAAAACATCCTTTTAAAATGATATTCAGAGCAGAAAGCAAGCCTTGCTGCTTCTTTGAAATCAATATCGTTCGTGAGGTTTTCTTCAATATACGTTAATGCGCTGTTCATCCTTTTAAGCGAATCCATTTATTTGACCTCCTTTAACAAAAGAATAACAGGAGCGAAATGTATCTGCCCGACATTTCGTGCACAGTTTTGCAGGATAACTTATATGTAATAAATTAAGTGATTCACCTGTATTTGTACAGATAAAGAAAACACCTAATAACTGCTTGGGTTTCATAAGATGAAAGAAAGTTATCATTGTTTTATATTGAATAGAAAAAGCCGGGATGTCAGATCCGGCTTTTCGCTCATTTCCCCTTCGACTTTTTCCGCTTCTCTTTCTCCGCCCGGTAAAACTCATGGAACATTTTCATCAATGCGCGTTTTTCAATCCGCGACACATAACTCCTTGAAATGCCGAGCTTATCGAGATGGTATTTATAGACTGAAAGAGCAACTTAAAACTTTATTAAAATAAGAGAAGACCCTCTATAGGGGCCTTAACACTAATAAATTTGACATTTTTTATTTGCGTGCCCATTCATTCCACAAAGGTTCTAAGCTGTTTTTTAGGTCTATGAATATCCATGGGTAGAGGGAGAAAAAAATAAGAATAATAACAAAAATATAAGAAGAAAGTTCATTAAACAACACTTTTCTTCTGGTGAAAGACTTGTGTTTATAAATTGGTAATGCATTCTTGCCTGTTGTATAGAATACAAAAAGAGTAAGAATCAGCATCCCTACGCTTCTAAAAATGAAAAAATAAAAAGTAGTAGTATTCCATATACTGAATGTGTATTTAAATAAGTCTATAAGCCAAATTTTAAAGGAGGTGCCTCCTTCAAAATTTACTTTTATATGATTAGCAACTATTTGTAATTCCTGTGGTACTGAAAAAAACAGCAGACTTAGAAGAATGCAACATAAAATTATTTGCTGGATAAAATTGATGAAGAATTTACTTTTGTCATATAAGTTTGATGTAAGCTTTATGGCAATTGAAAAACGAATACACTTAATAAACCGGATTATAAAGACAGCCAACAGAATTGCAACAAACCAATAATAGTAACTAGTATAAAATGCACCAAAGATAATGATAGCTATATAAAAAAGAACAATCATAAAATAGTTATCTGAGCCGGGCTCCCTTTTTGCATTGGTGACTTTATCTATTTGATTTTGACTAGGCATGAAAATGTTTATTATATTGATTTTCTTTTTTCCAATATGCACAGAGTTGTTATTGCCTCGTTGAATTATTTTAGTAGGAGTTTCTTTGGTAGCGGCAAACCCTATAATTATTGTTATGATGGTTAACAATGATGCAATAATACTTAGACCGGTATTTGTAAGATCAATCAATAGTTAAACTCCTTCTGTTCTAAAAATGAATTATTAAACATTAATCAATATTCCTCTGCTATTTTTAGAACCTTGAATGCCAAGGACACTCAGAGTTATGTTCGAAAATTTCAGAACTATAGTCAAAAAACTTAATGTTGTTCTTCAAGCTTGTCCATTAAGTCTGTAAATGAATCACAAACATAGCTAATGGAACTTCCCTTATCTTCATTAGCGATCTCATGATCCCAAAAAACAATTACGGGTTCTTGAGAAGACAATCTATAATCAAAACAAAAGAGGTTTCCCCCTGCATCTGTAGCAAAAGGTATGATCTTATCAACTAACCGATCTTTAACATTATCAAGTGTACTAAGGAGATCAATTGGTCGAGTTGGATCTCCTATACTCAGTAAATTGTTTATTGATTCTCGAGAATTTTGGAATGAAACAACCTTTTTATCTATAGGAGAGCATCCATTATGGTCTTTAATGAACTCTCTGTAATCTGTCGGGAACTTGATTTTTAATTTTTCTTCTACCTCTTCGATCTGACTGTTTGTCGCCTCTTTAAAAGTGCTTCGTTTTCTCCATTTAATACTTTGCATTGATTAACCTCCTATTTCTCATCTTTTCCCCAAATTTTATATCCGCCAGTGTGACCAGTTTTAGCATGAATGACTCGATCTACTAGCTCCATTTTTCCAGGAGTTTGATGGTGGTGCCATGTGTATTTCTCTGGTGTTATTCCATCTTGAAGATCAAGTAAATCATCTTCGTTCAAATCAAGCTTCTTAATCAATGATGGATCTTCTTCAGTCTGCTTATATAATTGTTTATTTAATTTATCAAAATGCTGGTCTCTACTTTTTTTAAAGTCGGCTTTATCAAGTGTGAGTGTATGTTTTGATTCGAATATTGGAAATCCGTCTTTATCATAGGGAACTTTTGTTACTGGATGGACATCATTTTTCAAATGACCCATTCTTAAGTTAATGGTCGTTGTTTTGCCCGCACTGTTTTCGTACGTGTATGGTGCAGCTTTAACAAATTGATCATGTTTGGATTGTATTGCTTTTTTTAATATAGACGTATTCTTTACATTATGCGTATTCTCAATATCTTGTGCTATACCTACAAGTGCTAGATCATCTTTATTTCTAGATAAAGAATTTATGTAGTTTTTCCCTACGGTAATCCCTTTGTTTACATGTCTAGTAGCTGCTTTTTCTCCAGCTCCAATCACTTTATCTACTTTGGCAGCACCGGCTTTACCAAGTTTGCTTGTTACTTTCACAGCAGAGCCAACGCCCTTTAGTCCAACAAGGCTCCCGACCACATAGGTAATATAATGAGATCGTGAGTATGCATCTCCGTTAACCATTTTATCATTCCATGAATCCGCTATGTTTGTCCATATGATTTTTGCATAGGAAGGTGTCTTCAATACAGCTGAAATTGTTTTGGCTAATTTTTGTTCTTCGGAGAGCTGGGAAAACTCCCAAGTCCCGACAGCTAAATCTTTAACGCCAGTCACAGTATCCTTAGCGACATCGTAGAGACCGACTCCAACTCCTTTCAGGACTTCCCATGTGGTTTCACCAACTTCTTCGAGCTGTTGTGCTTGTTCAAGCTGAATCACATATTGCTGCTGGGAAGGTTCAAGGTTTTCATAGCCGATCTTCTTCGCAATTTCCAAATATTCATCCGGATCGGTCACACCGTCAGCGAGCTTTTTCTTCAGATCCTTGATTTCCCGCTCTTTCGCTTCTTCCTTTTTAATCGTCAAATAAGCATCCGAATGTCTTGCGATATCGCCTTTTTTCTTATGGATGTCGCTTTCACGGTACGCTTTGGCGTTGTAGTGAAGCGGCGTGGCGCTTTTTCCTTTGCCTGTGGCGTTTTGGAGCTGCTGAAAGTCGGCTTGGATGAACTGTTCGTTTGCTTCGGTTTCTGCGTATTCTTTCGTTAGATCGTGATCAAGCTTGCCGAGTTTATGTATGGTATCGTTCCTTTTTTTATCTGCTGACTTAAGCTTTTGATCGACATCTTCTATAGAGAAAACATCAAGATGAATGATATCGCTGATTTCATCAAGGATACCTTTCATTTCATTGCGCTGCTCCTGCATGATAGCTGTTGATTTATTCTTCGCATGAATCAACTCATGTTCTAAAAATGACTCTTCCACAAACGAAGCGGCCAATCCGGCATCAGCTACTTTTCCTGAAATACTGTTAAGAAACGCAATCTTCATATCGATCAAATCAAGCCAGCTGTCAGTAACACTTGCATGGTCTTGAAAGAATGCTTTGATGTTATCAGCACCTTTACCTGAAAACTCACTGTCATCTAAGTCAGCCATTCCCTGAAAAGCTTTTCTGAGGTTGATAAATTGTTCTCTAATCTGATCATATTCTTTTGCTCGCTTTTCCGCTGCTGAGATTAACGAGGATGCTTCAAATACTTTCATATCTGTCTCCTTCCCACTTAATCTTATCTAAATTTTACCACATTATATTACATGTAAGAAGCTTCTTCCTTTTGTTAAAGATACTTTCTTAGGAGATTTGAACTTTAACAAAATCTTAAAATAGGATTAATTCAGTTGATGAAAAATTGAAGAAATGGTTATTAGGCATTGGTGCATTATCTCTAAGCTTTTCTTTGGCTGCATGTGGGTCTGATTCTGCTTCTACAGATAAAACAGATTCAGATAAAGCTAAAACAACAGGGCAAGCAGCAGTTTAGCGGAAGAAGGAGAAGAATCAGTTGACTTCCTTGAATAATAAATAGGTGTAAAAAGTGGTTATTAATACGAAGGATTGAAAAAGAAGAACACGCAGCAGACTCACGTGCTCTTGTTTGGGGCAAGTGTTGACAACCCCATTGCTGGTTTAATTAAAAGAAGGGGTATAAAACCTGTATCAATGGTGTTACTCGATATCTGCGACACAGGTTTTATATGCAGGTAACTAATATTCTGATATATGTAACATTGCATTTTTATTATGCAATAGTTCACTCTATTTCTGCTTTCAATTTTTCGAACCACTCTAAATTAACCAAGTGATGTGAACGGGAATTTTCATTCATGCGGCGAAAGTAATTGATTGTGCTGGGAATTTCTTGAGTGATGGACAGGTATTCATCAAGGAGCTCGATTCGAGTTTTAGTCTGATCGATTTGTGATTGGATCAGATCCAGTAATTTATTTTTGTCGAATTCATCAGCAAAGAGTAACGCCCCATAAAATTGCAGGTTCACATATTCCGATTTGGTGCCGTATTTGATCATTAATTTTTCGAATTCTGCCCTTCCCGAATCTGTGACTTTAAAGTTACGGATTTCACGCCCGCCGGTTGAGGGTTTCTGCTGAATCTGTTCAATCAAACACTTTTCTTCAAGTTGCTGCAGATTGTAATAAAATGAACCTTTCGTGAAGTTAACGATGTACTTGTAATGACGTTTTTCCATTAAGGCCAGAAGTTCATAGCCGTGAGCTCCGGGGTTTTGGATGAGCAAGCCAAGGATAAGTAAGGGAATCATGGTTTCATCACCTTCGCCATCCGCGCTTCAAATTCCGCGTACGTGATTTTACCCGAAGCCAAATCCATACTATGAAGGTAAATCTGTTCTGTTTTAGAATAGTCACCATTCACTTTCAGTGATTGCTCCTCTCCCGAAATGGGTTTCAGGATATGGTACTTTTTCGAAAAAGCCTCGAAATAGCGGTAACCGAATTTGCGTTGTGAAGCTGCGTCTAAATGAATGCCATCAGGATTCGCAGTCAAACCTGCTGCAGTAACAAAATAACAATTCTGTTGTTCATCAGCAAAACGCAGCAATTGTTCATTAACCTGTCGAAATTCAGTCGCGTGCTGTCCAAAACCAGTCTTCCCAAGAAAGTCACCAAGCCCTCCAATAATCAACGGTACCTCATCTAATTCCAACTCGTTTCTTAGCGTCCCGATGATAAGAGTTAATTTCTCGTAATAAGTTTCATGCAGCGAACGATAACTGTCACTCTCACCTTGATGCCAAAGGATTCCGCAAATTTGACTGGATCGGAGGGCGAAGCGGGCTTCGGACAAAGCATGCTGAAAAAGGATGCCTTCCGGATGCCAGTCATTCAATGAACTGCCACCTTCCGCACACGGGATCAAGCCAATTTCTTCATCGGGATGAGCTTTCGACCATGCATCTGCAAAAGATGCCGCCAGGCCAACGCCGGAAACCGGACGATCATAATGAATCGGCTCTGTCATCATCTGCCACTGTCCATTGCGCAGCATTTTTATTTTTTCATTATAGATAGGGTCTACTTCATTCAAAAATCCACGGCCCGCCATATTCGACTGCCCCAACATTAAAAAAGACTTTATCATCTAATTTTTCACTTCTTTACATCAATATTTTAGTCTAATTAGACTATAGTCAATTCAGCTTGTCTTGTAAAGTTTTAACTAGGTTTTATTTTTATTATTAGTATGTATGAAAAACAAACTAACATTGAACATTTGGTGGATGTATTTGAGAATTAGCAAGTTCTTTTGCTTTAGGTCTTGATAAACAATGAAAAAACAACAAAAACCCTGTCATGTAAGAGTTCCTATGAGGTTCAAAATCATTTTTCATAGGAAATACATTCAATGATGGGGGTGTAGCCCAAAAGAAACGGATTGTTAAAAAAAGAGGGCTATGTTGAAGGGGTTAAATATCAATGAAAAATTATTAAAAAGGTTAACAATTGTACCAATTCTATTCATTTGTTATGTTTTATTTTTAAATCCTGAAGTTATACTTGAAGAGCAATGTCCTAAAATGCAGAAAAAGCCGGGATGTCAGATCCGGCTTTTCGCTCACTTTCCCTTCTTCTTCCGCTTCTCCTTCTCCGCCCGATAAAACTCATGGAACATCTTCATCAATGCGCGTTTTTCAATCCGCGACACATAACTCCTTGAAATGCCGAGCTCCTTTGCGATCTCGCGCTGCGTTTTTTCTTTTTTTAAATCAAGCCCGAAGCGGCCGACGATGACTTCTTTTTCGCGGTCGTCTAAAATGTCGATATATTTTTTGACCTTTTCAAGTTCCATGTTGAGCTGAATGGTGTCGATCACATCTTCGCTTTCCGACTTGAGAACATCGATCAGGCTTATTTCATTCCCTTCTTTATCCTGGCCGATCGGATCATGAAGGGAGACGTCTTTTTTCGTTTTTTTCAATGCGCGCAGATGCATTAAAATCTCATTTTCGATACATCGTGCGGCATATGTGGCAAGCTTCGTTCCTTTTCCGGCTGAGTAGCTTTCAATTCCTTTAATCAGCCCGATTGTACCGATGGAGATCAGATCTTCTGCGTCCTCTCCCGTGTTTTCGAATTTTTTCACAATATGGGCGACTAAACGGAGATTATGTTCGATCAGCATGTTGCGGGCGTGTTCATCTCCTTCAGCCATAAGGTCTAAGTATTTTTTCTCCTCATTATTTGAGAGCGGTTGTGGAAAGGCATTATTTTTCACGTATGATACTAAAAACACAAGTTCTTTCACAATAAACCCGAGCGCTGCAAAAACACCTGTCACCGTCCTCACCTCCACAAAGTTATGTAGGCAATCGCCTATATGTAACTGTATGTGGAGGTAGGGCTGTTTGTGTCTGTACAGGGAAATTAATCAAAATCGGGTTTTATTTCTTACAGCCTCTTGATTTTTGATGATTGAGCCTGTATATTTTTTAAAAAAGTAAGGGTGAAAACAATATAACCGAAAAGCGCTGAAGAGACGAGTAGACAGATATCATTCATGACAGAGAGCTCCGGGAGCTGTGAAGGAGTATGAATGGATGTGTTGAAACAAACCTCTTAGCTTCGCATCGGAATCATGCAACCCGACGATGATGCGGCGGATACTCCTGTTACCGAATAAGCTTTGTACCCGGCAAGGCCGGCACCAAACCGAATTGAGGTGGCATAGCGGGCTGTTTCCCGTCCTCAAGACTTTATTGTCTTGAGGGCGTTTTTTATTTCTAAGGGAGGGATAAGATGAAAAACCTGAAGTCTTGGCGGTACCCGTTGCTTCTGTTAACCGGAATCGGGATAGCAAATATTGGTGAATGGATCTATTTTTTGTCTCTTAATCTTATTGTCTTAAAAGAAACGGGGTCTGCTTTTGCGGTTTCCATCCTTTATTTAATCAGGCCTGCGGCTGTTTTGATGACAAATGGCTGGGCGGGCAGCATCATCGACCGGTGTAACAAACGGAATATGATGATGTCGCTTGATTTCACCCGGGCTGCATTCATTGCCGTTCTGCCGCTGATGGTTACTGCACGGTCTTTATTTTCCGTTTATTGTATCGTGTTTTTGATTCATATGGCCAATGCGATGTTTCGTCCGTGTTCCATGGCGTATGTGACGATGCTTATCCCGGCTGAAAGGAGAAAACGATTCAATTCACTAAGGGCTTTGTCGGAATCAGGGGCTTTTCTCCTCGGGCCGGCTGCGGCCGGACTGCTTTTTATCGCCGGCACGCCGATTTTTGCGATTTGGGTGAATGCGGCGGCTTTAGTGCTGTCCGGTTTCATCACGATGATGCTGCCGAACCTTGAAAATGAGCCTCACGTACATTCTCCCAGACAGAAGCTTTCTTTGGCAGTGTGCAAAGAAGATTGGAAGCTCGTCTATCGCTTCAGCCGAACGGCGCGAAACGTCATGATCATTTATTTTTTATTCAGTCTGGTCATGACCGTTATGCCATCCGCGCTTGATTCGCTTGAAGCCGCTTTTGCAAAAGAAGTTCTTCAGCTGACTGATGCCGATTATGGTTTTCTCGTCAGTGTCTCAGGGGCAGGCATTATTGCGGGAGCGCTTGTCAATGTGTTCTTTAATAAAAAAATGCCGGCTTCTTTATTGATGGGAATGGGCTCTTTATTCACAGCGGCCGGATATATGATTTATGCGTTTTCTGACGTTTTTTGGACGGCTGCTTTCGGATTTTTCCTTCTCGCTTTTTTTCTGGCGTTTGCCAATACAGGCTTTCTGACGTTTTATCAAAAGAATGTTCCGGTGGACATCATGGGGAGAGTGGGGAGCTTTTATTCATTAGTCGAAGCCGTCTTCATTATAGTAGTAACGGCGGTTTTCGGAGCGGCTTCTGTCAGTTCTTCCGTCCGCGGCATCGTCATCGCAGGCGCTGCTGTTATGCTGGCGTTGGCAGCCGTTTTATGCTCGTTCTTATTTGCGGCCGCAAGAAGGAGGACTCCTGATGTATTTCAAGCGGATCAATTTAAACAAACATAAAGAGACGGCCGTTTCGTTTGGTGAGGATTCGTTTTTCGTCAGCTTTGGCACGGCGGATCATTTTAATAGGGATGAATATCTCAGGTGGCTGTCATCCCAAATCAAATGCTTTCCCGACGGTTTTATGCTGCTTTTTCATAACGGACAGCCGATCGGACAGCTAGAAGCTTCCATCAAATTTTACCGCAGCCAAAAAATCGGTTATGTGCACCTTTACTATATGACTGAGAAGCAGAGGGGAAGGGGGTGCGGAACGAAACCGCATCAATACGCGAATCAGTTTTTCAGAGCGAACGGTGTTTCGGAATATCACCTGAGAGTTTCGCCGGGCAATGAAGCGGCTCTGTCATTTTACAGAAAGAAAAACATGGAAGTGATCGGTTCAGAATGTAACGGAAAAGTTCTCAGAATGAGAGGAGCCGTACCGCCGGAATAGGGGGCGGTACGCGCTTCATTTTTTCGTTGTTTTTAAAAGGCCGGGAAACTTCTTATAAATGACCGCCATTAAGACGAGCATATACATTCCGTAAATCCCGAAAGACAGCAGTTTGTTGCTTGTAAATGAAGCGCCTGCGACGGTCACGATCACAATGTTCGGAATTTTGCCGAGCACCGACGCAGAAAAAAAGATCGGCCATCGGATATTACTCAGCCCGCAGACGGTATTCATGGCAAGCGACGGTATAATCGGAATCAGCCGCCCGAAAAGCACCGCCGTAAACGCGTGCTGATGAAATGAATCTTCATATTGGGCCGCTGCCGGGTAAGCCAGCAGCTTTTTTCTGGCCCAGTCTCTGAATCCGTACCGAACGAGAAAAAACAACGCCATTGTTCCGAGCATCGCGCCTGACAATGTAATCCACACCCCGTTTACAATCCCGAAAACCGCTCCGTTTAAGGCCGCGATAATGGCGAATGGAACAATCGGAAAAAATACGTCAGCTGCGACCAGAAGGATACTCATAAGCACGGCGTACATGCCGCCCGCGCGAATCATGCTGAGCCAGACGTCTTTTTGCAAAAAGCCGATCATCACGACAGCAATGATGACGGCAAGACTGAATCCCTTTTTTATCATCTGCACGTTCACCTCTTTTCAATTAGTATACAGCACAAATCTATCTCCTTCTATTAAAATAAGCTGTCCGATAAGCGTATTTGATTTATCAGCATTTGCCGTTTGATGAGAAACGGCTGCACCCGGATTTGGACAAAAACAAGCGGGTGATGTGCATCATTTGATGCAGAGAATGATTTTTTATAAAAGGGGACACGTTAACAGTAGTGTTTACTGGAGGTGTAAACGTTGAGATGCTTTCATCTGATCATCATGATATGCGTCCTCACGAGTCTCACTGCCGTGTCCGCCGATGCGAAATCTTTAAAAAGAAGTGACATGGAGAAAACGGGAAACGTGTACTGGGATAAAAGGTCTGAAAAAAAGAAACTATCTTTAACCTTCGATGACGGCCCCCATCCTGTCTATACGGAGGCTGTGTTAGACGTGCTGAAACAGCACAATGTTAAAGCAACCTTTTTTTGTGTCGGGAGCCGTATAGACAAATACCCCATAACGGCAAAACGCATCGTTGAAGAAGGGCATGAAATCGGCAACCATACGATGAACCATGTTTATTTTCACCGACTGAAACGCAAAGACATTTTACAAGAGCTTCACAGCTCAGCGCATCATATCACATCGCTGCAGCCGGAAGGGGACAAGTTATTCCGCCCGCCGGGAGGGTCGCTGAATCATACGGCTTTCAAAAGCATCTTAAAAGAGGGCTATCATATCATCATGTGGTCATGGAACCAAGATCCGAGGGACTGGAAAAGGCCAGGGAAAGGAAAAATCGTCAGGCACGTTGTTTCACATGCCAGAGATGGAGATATCGTTCTTCTGCATGACGGCGGAGGAAACCGGCGCCAGACGGTTGAGGCTTTGAAAGAAATCATTCCAAAGCTGAAAAAGCAGGGCTACACGTTTGTTAAGGTTTCGGATTTGATCGGACAGGATTCCGGTCCTTTTCATATCCAGTAAAGAGAGCGCCGCGTTGAAAGCCGCCAAAGAGATGTGTACCATAGGAGGTAAGGTTTGGGGGGAGAGAAAATGAAGTTTGCTGTTCTTTTTATTACGATAATCTGTCTGTTATCAGGATGCGCCGCGGGCAAAGAAAAAAGTGTTGTCGCGTTCGGCGACAGCAATACGCGCGGTTCCAACTGGGATTATCGTGATTATCCGAAGGCGCAGCAGTGGGTAAACATTTTAAAAACAGCGGAACGCGGCCGTCTTACGGTTATAAATGCGGGAATAGGCGGCCAGACGACTGAGGATGCGCGCCTGCGTTTTCAAAGCGACGTGCTGGACCGTAAGCCCCAATATTTATTTATCATGTTCGGAACAAATGATGCGGGCATTTTGACGGGCGATCAGCCGCGGGTATCAAAGAAACGGTTTAAAGAAAACCTGACTTATTTCATAAACGAAAGCAGAAATCACGGCATAAAGCCGATTTTAATGACGTGCATCCCGGTTATAGAAGGAAACGGAACGCATCATCTCTATTACTATTCGAGATATAAAGCCTCAGCCTTTAAAGAAAAAGGCGGCGCGAGAAAATGGCATAATTCCTATAACGGCGTTACGAGGCAGGTTGCAGCTGAGTTGAAAGTGCCGCTGGTGGATAACTGGAAACACTTTATACGCGCGGACGGCGGCAAAGATACAGACCGGGCGCTGATTCAATCCGGACTGATAGATCCCTCCGGAAATCATATGACGCCAAAAGGCGCCAGAATCTTAATTGAAGGCATAAAAAATGGGCGGGTTTTGGAACGCTGACGCCGTCAGCTGCCTAAACCGTTTTGCTTCTGCTTCATAGGCTGTAGAAAAAACATCTTTTTGGAGGCGATTGCTATGAACCGCGGTTTCCCTCCGCAATATCCTGTATGCCCGCCTCCTCGGGTGAATGCGGGGTACTGGTACGCATTTTTTGTTGTGCTGCTCGTCGTCATTCTCGTCCTGGGCGGTCTGTATTGGTTCAATATATAGCAGCTGTCCTCTTAAACACCTCTATTTTAGGGGTGTTTTTTGTTGAAAGTGGTAGTAATGCGCATAACCGAAGTGATATAATATCAGTCATCTGAGTAAAAAAAGGAAATTCGCCCGGGAACTTTTTTCTGTTTAAGAAGAAACGGAAATAATGTGTCCGAGCGATCTTCTTTTAATTTCGTTTTCAATTAACTCGATAAATTCACGGCTCAAATTCATTTCATTGGCTTTGAAATAAGATTCTATTAGTAATTCATCAGAAAGCTTTCTCATGCCGGGGACCCAATTAATGGGAGTGGCACCTCCTTACAATTGTAATCAATCATCAGACGCAAGCATATGATGGAAGGTTGCGTTTCAATCATGGTGAGGTTATCTTTAATCTACCATGAAATACAAATAAGAACAATCGTTCTGTTATCCACACTCGTAAGTGGATAACCTGTTAGTATCTTGTTTATAATCTGGATAAATCCGGATGTAATAAGAGTGGATAATGTGTGTAATTTTATCCACAACTGGTGAAGAAACCCAATTTTTGTCGAAATTTTTTTACTGAGTCCGACTTTGTTTTTAAATCTGACAGGTTTCGACATATAGATGGTAGAAAGAAAAGGAAGGGTGCGGGTTTTGTTAAAAAAGTTTTTTTTACCTGACGAATTTGTGAAAAATATATTTCATATCACACCGGAAAAGCTCAAAGAACGCAATGTGAAAGGGATTATTACAGACCTTGACAACACGCTTGTGGAGTGGGACAGACCGAGTGCGACACCTCGATTAATCGAGTGGTTTGAAGAAATGAAGGAGCACGGCATTAAAGTCACGATCGTCTCCAATAATAATGAACGAAGAGTGAAATTATTCTCGGAGCCGCTTGGCATACCGTTTATTTATAAGGCAAGAAAACCGATGGGACGCGCCTTTAAAAGAGCCGTCAGCAGCATGGATCTGAAAAAAGAAGACTGTGTGGTCATCGGCGATCAGCTGCTTACTGATGTTCTCGGCGGAAACAGAAACGGGTATCATACGATCCTCGTCGTGCCTGTCGCTTCCTCTGACGGAGTCATGACGCGCTTTAACCGCCGGATTGAACGGAGAATATTGAGTTCTTTGAAACGTAAAGGCCATATTCAGTGGGAGGATTAGAAATGGAAAAGGTTGTTTGCATCGGCTGCGGAGTAACGATCCAGACCGAGGATAAACAAGGTCTCGGATACGCGCCAAAGGCATCGCTCACGAAAGAGAATGTCATCTGCCAGCGCTGCTTCAGACTGAAAAATTACAATGAAATTCAAGATGTTTCATTAACGGATGATGACTTTTTAAATATCTTGCACACAATCGGCGATACTGACTCTCTTATTGTCAAAGTCGTTGATATTTTTGATTTTAACGGAAGCTGGATAAACGGGCTGAACCGCTTTGTCGGCGGTAATCCGATCATTCTTGTCGGTAATAAGGCCGATATCCTGCCGAAATCCGTAAAACGGGAACGGCTCGTTCAATGGATGAAACGCGAAGCGAAAGAATACGGCTTAAAACCCCTTGATGTCTTTTTAATCAGCGCTTCCCGCGGACAAGGGATGAAGGAAGTCATTGACGCCATTGAACATTACCGCGAAGGGCGCGATGTGTATGTGGTGGGCTGTACCAATGTCGGCAAATCCACATTTATCAACCGGATTATTAAAGAGGTCTCAGGGGAAGAGAATATTATTACCACCTCTCAATTTCCGGGCACGACGCTTGACGCGATTGAAATCCCGCTCGATGACGGATCTGCGCTTTATGATACGCCGGGAATCATTAACCATCACCAGATGGCGCATTACGTGGACAAGCGTGACTTAAAGGTGCTGACACCGAAAAAAGAACTGAAGCCGCGCACTTTTCAGCTGAATGAAAAACAAACGCTTTATTTCGGCGGGCTTGCCCGGTTTGACTATGTATCAGGCGATAAAACGGCGTTTGTCTGCTATATGCCGAATGAATTGATGATTCACAGAACAAAGCTTGAAAATGCTGATGCCTTATACGAAAAGCATGCGGGAGAACTGCTTACCCCGCCCGGAAAAGATCATTTGGATGAATTTCCGGAGCTTACGCCCCACACGTTTACGATTAAAGAAGGAAAGACGGATATCGTTTTTTCCGGTCTCGGCTGGGTCACGGTGCAGCAAGAAGATAAAAAAATAACGGCATACGCTCCGAAAGGCGTACACGTATTTGTCCGCCGTTCATTAATATAGAGAGAAGGGGAGAGGGAGCATGAAACAATTGTACGGAGTAATCGGAAATCCGATCGGGCATTCAATGTCACCCGATATTCATAACGCGGCTTTGCAAGATAAGAACATCAACGGGCAGTATTTTGCGTTTCAGGTGGAACCTCATCATCTCAAGGACGCCGTTAACGGAATCAAGGCGCTTGGCATCTGCGGAGTGAACGTCACAGTCCCGCATAAAGTCGCGATCATGGAGCATCTGGATGAAATACATGAAAGCGCGAAAGTACTTGGGGCCGTAAATACCGTCAAAAGAGAGGGAGACAGGCTCATCGGGTATAATACTGACGGAGATGGGTTTTATAAATCCTTAGTCAAAGTATTGGACAAACCGATATCAGAGCTCTCTATCCTCATGATTGGGGCGGGAGGAGCGGCAAGAGCGATTTTTACGACGATCGTCCGCGGAGAGCCGAAACAATTTGACGTTTGCAACCGCACGCCGGAAAAAGCGGAAAGCCTGATTGCGGCTGCTCCCTCTTTTCAGCAGAAACGCGCCCTTACTTTAAAAGAAGCTGAAAATCAGCTTGAACAATATGACGTCATTATTCATACAACATCTGTCGGCATGTATCCGAAAACGGATGCCGTGCCGCTCTCATTGGAACGGGCCAAAACGGGCGCCATCGTTTGTGATATCGTATACAATCCGATTCAAACGGCGTTCTTAAAAGAAGCTGAAAAAAGAGGTTTAACAACCCTTGACGGTGTCGGCATGTTTGTGGAACAGGCTGCACTGTCTTTCAAGCTGTGGACGGGACAAGAGCCTGACAGCGGCTTAATGAGAGCAATTGTTGAAGGAAAACTAGGAGGAACACAATGTTAACAGGAAAACAAAAACGGTTTTTGCGTTCAAAAGCGCATCACTTAACGCCTATTTTTCAAGTGGGAAAAGGCGGAGTCAACGAAAACATGGTGAAACAGATTGCTGAGGCTTTAGAAGCAAGAGAGCTGATTAAAGTCAGCGTGCTTCAAAACTGCGAAGACGATAAAAATGATGTCGCAGAAGCCCTTGTGAAAGGCAGCCGCTCACAATTGGTGCAGACGATCGGAAATACGATCGTACTGTATAAGGAATCAAAGGAAAATAAACAAATCGAGCTTCCGTAAGGTGGTTGACATGAAGAAAATCGGAATATTCGGGGGCACATTTGACCCTCCGCACAACGGACATCTTCTGATGGCTAATGAAGTCCTTCATCAGGCGGAGCTCGATGAGATTTGGTTTATGCCCAATAAAATCCCTCCGCATAAGCAGAATGAAGACTTTACAGACAGCCGGCACCGGGTGGAGATGCTGAAGCTTGCCATCAGCTCTAATTCCGGCTTTAAGCTTGAGCTTGCGGAAATGGACCGGAAAGGCCCTTCTTATACCTATGATACCGTCCGTTTACTGAAGGAGCGGCACCCGAACGACAAGCTTTTCTTTATTATCGGGGCGGATATGATTGAATATCTGCCGAAATGGTACAAACTGGACGAACTGCTCACGCTCATTCAATTTATCGGAGTGCGGCGCCCGGGGTATCATATTGAGACCCCGTACCCGCTGCTTTTTGCCGACGTTCCGGAATTTGACATTTCGTCAACGATGCTGAGAGAACGTCTCAAAGCAAAAAAGCCGACGCAATACTTAATGCCGGATAAAGTGAGGCAGTATATAGAGGAGAATGATTTATATGAATCGTGAGGAAGCACTTGCCTGCGTCAAAGAGCAGCTGACCGAGCATCGCTACATCCACACAATCGGCGTGACAGATACGGCGGTTATTCTCGCAGGCCGGTTCGGAGCAGACCCGAAAAAAGCGGAAATGGCGGCTATTTTTCATGATTATGCGAAATTCCGGCCGAAAGAAGAAATGAAGCAGATCATCGTGCGGGAAAAAATGCCGGCTGAGCTCTTGGATTACAATGCCGAGCTGTGGCATGCCCCTGTGGGAGCGTATTTGGCTGAGAAAGAAGCGGGGATCACTGATCCTGAGATCTTGGATGCAATCCGCTATCACACGTCAGGGCGTCCCGGAATGACCCTTTTAGACAAAGTCATTTACGTTGCGGATTACATTGAACCCGGACGCCATTTCCCCGGAGTGGAAGAGGTGCGCCGTCTGGCGGAAACAGATCTGAACGAAGCGCTCATACAAGCAATGAAAAATACAATGATATTTCTGATGAAAAAAAACCAGCCGGTCTTTCCGGAGACGTTTGCAACCTATAATTGGCTGGTGTCTCAAAATTGACAGGAGGAATTTAAAGAATGAATCAAGCTTCCGTATTAAAAATCGCGGCAAAAGCATGCGACGATAAACGTGCAGAAGATATTTTAGCGCTGGACATGGAAGGAATCTCACTTATAGCGGATTACTTTTTAATCTGCCACGGGAATTCTGATAAGCAGGTTCAGGCAATTGCGCGTGAAATTAAAGATCAGGCAGAAGAAAACGGCATTGATGTCAAAAAGATGGAAGGGTTTGATGAGGCCCGCTGGATTTTAGTTGATCTCGGCGACGTCATTGTCCACGTTTTCCATAAAGATGAAAGAAGCTACTACAATCTTGAAAAGCTATGGGGCGACGCACCGCTCGCAGAGCTTGAGCTCGGCTTGAACTCATGATTTACCAAGGCTTCGCCGGCGTATATGACGAGTTAATGTCACATGCGCCGTATGATGAATGGGCGGGCTGGATCGAAGCGTCTCTTCCGGAAAAGGGAAGGGTGCTTGATCTTGCCTGCGGAACCGGAGAAATATCCATCAGGCTTGCTGAAAAAGGCTGCGAAGTCACGGGGATTGATTTGAGTGAAGATATGCTGAGCTGTGCCCAGCAGAAAAAAACGGGAAAGCCGATTCTTTTTCTCCAACAGGATATGAGAGAGCTTTCCGGTTTTGAAGAACAGTTTGATGCCGTTGTCATCTGCTGTGATTCCCTAAATTACTTAAAAACGAAAAATGATGTCTTAAGCACCTTCAAAAGTGTTTTTCAAGTTTTGAAGGAGGGCGGCCTGCTTCTGTTTGACGTCCATTCCCCATTTAAAATGACGGAGCTTTTTCCGGACAGCACCCATGCGGATCAGGATGAGCAGATCAGCTATATCTGGCAAAGCTTTGCCGGCGATGAAGAGCTTTCTGTCATCCATGATATGTCCTTTTTTGTATGGAACGGACAATCTTATGACCGTTATGACGAGACGCATGAGCAAAAAACATTTTACATTGAAGAATATGAACAAATGCTTGCAGAGACCGGATTTGAACTGAAGAAAGTGACGGCCGATTTTACAGACCGGCCTCCTTCAACAGAGTCTGAACGTCTTTTCTTTACGGCAGGCAAACCAAAAACCATCGTTTAAACGGAACGATGGTTTTTAAAATGCATTTTTTGCGATTGGCGCGATAAAGCACTTTATGGCATACTCAGTTACACGTGAAATTGCTTCTTCACTAACGATATATCTTCATCGTATTTGTCATGTGTACGCTGAAAGACACGGTTGAACATATCCTGAACACCGCTTTCGAGAGCCTTCAGTCCTTCTCCGGTGACGCCGCCTTTTACGCATACTTTTTCCTGCAAGGCGGGAAGCGTGTAATGCCCTGTTTCCAGAAGCTTTCCGAGACCGACAAGCATTTCCGTCGACATTATCACGGCTTCTTCTTTGGTGATGTCCGTTTCTTCCACTGCCGCGTCAATAAAGCGCTGAACGAGATAACTCATAAAAGCGGGCCCGCAGCTGACAATGTCTGACGCCGCTCTTGTAATGCCGCTGCTGATTTCCACAGGTTTTGAAATATGAGTGAACAGCGTTTGAATATCCGCTTTTGCAGCCTCGCTGCAGCTTTTGCCGAACGTAACAAGCGAGACGCCGGCCAAGGCGCGGTTCGTAATGCTCGGAATGACGCGGGCCGTCTGACACGGAACCGTATGTTCAATCTGATCCGTCTGAACGGGGCTGGTAATGGAGATTAAAATGTGATCTTTCCGTAAATGCGGTGTGAGTTTTTTCAGCAAAGGATATATATCCAGCGGTTTTACACAAATGAATATTATTTCATTATCCTGTACGAGCTTTTCCTGATCCTCGGTGACATGGATGCCGCTGAAACGTTCTTTTAGTTTTAATGCTTTTTCGATTGTTCTGTTTGTGATGGTGATATGTGAGGGATCGGCAGCGTTTGATTCGATAAAAGATTCAATCAGGATCGTTCCCATGTTTCCGGTGCCGATAAAGCCTATTTTCAATGAATTCCCCTCCTTTTTCCCTTAATCCTCTAAACCTTATGCGGGGAGGCAATGCAATATGACGAAAGCGATGATGACGGAGCGGCTGCGGCGGAACCTGAAAATTCTGAGCGCTTGTCTTGCGGCAGGGGCGGTTTTTATCTGTATTTGGCTGTTTCGTTCTGAAAAGGAAGAGCCGGTCAAACAGCAGTCCGTGCTCGGCCAAACAGCCTCAGCATCCGTTGCGGACAAAAAAGACACCGCAGACGATAAGATTATGATTGATGTGAAAGGTGCGGTCCGAAATCCCGGCGTGTATGAAATGAAAGCGGGAGACAGAGTGACGCAAGCCATTGAAAAAGCCGGCGGCCTGAAGAAAAAGGCGGATGAATTGAATGTTAATTTAGCAGAGCAGCTGCAGGACGGGACGATTGTTTATATTCCGAGTGAAGGCGAAGAGGAGAATCGCCCGAAAACAGCGGCGGGTGAAAAGGAGAATGCAGCTGTCAATATCAATACGGCATCTCTGGACGAACTTCAGGCGATTTCCGGGGTGGGGCAGAAAAAAGCGGAAGCGATTATCGCCTACCGAGAAGAAAACGGACGGTTTCAGACTGCTGAAGATTTGATGAGTGTATCAGGCTTTGGAGAAAAGTCATTTGAGCGGATAAAAACTTCCATTACGGTAAAGTGAATTGACGGTTTTGCTTAAATCTATGTAAACTTAGAAAAGCAACAAGACTTTTTGGAGGGAACACTTGTGGAACGAATCTCATGGAATCAATATTTTATGGCGCAAAGCCATTTGCTGGCGCTGAGAAGCACATGTCCGAGACTGTCAGTCGGGGCAACCGTAGTCAGAGATAAGCGGATGATTGCCGGCGGATACAACGGCTCAATCGCCGGCGGCGTCCATTGCGCTGATGAAGGATGCCTTTTAATAGATAATCATTGCCAGAGGACCATACATGCAGAGATGAATGCGATTCTGCAATGTTCTAAGTTCGGTGTTCCGACGGAGGGCGCCGAAATTTATGTGACGCATTATCCTTGTATTCAATGCTGCAAATCAATTATCCAGGCAGGCATCAAAACGGTCTATTATGCCGAAGATTACAAAACACAGCCTTATGCAAAAGAGCTGTTCAGCCAAGCCGGAGTCAAGGTGGAGCAGGTCGAACTTGATGAAATGATCATCGATCTGAAAAACCGCGAAAAATTGTCTTTTGTCGCAGGTCTGATTCAGCAATTATCTGATGCGGGAGTTAAGGCAGATGAACTGAAAAAAATTCATGAACAGGCCAATGAGCTGTTTACCAGTTACGTATAAATGAAATATAAATACCTTCTTCTGCCTCTGGCGGCGGTTTCTGCAACTGCGGGAATTGCCGCTGCTCATGTCTTCTGGGTTCTGCTCCTTTTTCTTCTGTATCTTCTCTTTATTATTGTAAAAACAAAGCACCATGCTCCGGTTATCGTCTGCCTCGTTTCTTTCTGTCTTTATTTCTTTCTTTATACGGTTTGTGACGCTGCGAATGTAACGCGCTATCAGGCCGGCAGTTATACTGAACAGGCCGTCATCACTAACATTCCGAAGGTTGACGGAGCGAAAATGTCAGCTGTTATCCGTACACATGACAAGGAAAAATGGGCGGCTTCGTACAAAATCCGTTCTCTTGAGGAAAAAAGACTCATTGAACAGCTTGAACCGGGGATGCGCTGCACGTTTACAGGCTCTCTGGAACAGCCTGCACATGCGACGGTTCCCGGAGGTTTTGATTATAAGGAATATCTTTACTCTCAGCAGATTCACTGGTTATTTTCCGTGACTTCCATTGAGCAGTGTGAAAAATCCAAACAGCCGCTGTTTAAACTGCTGAACATCAGAAAAAATTTGATTTCGATCATTCGGAATCACGTGCCTGAATCTTCCGCCGGAATTGTTGAAGCGCTGACCTTAGGTGAAAGATTTTCTATAGAGGACGATATACTGAGTGCATATCAAAATTTGGGAGTCGTTCATTTAATGGCGATTTCCGGAATGCATGTCGGTCTTATTACGGCGGGATTATTTTATGCTCTGATCAGAATCGGGCTGACAAGAGAAAAGGCGGGAATTTTGCTGCTGCTGTTTTTGCCGGTGTATACGCTGCTGAGCGGTGCCGCCCCATCCGTATTGCGCGCATCCCTCATGCTGGGATTTTATATCGCCGGAACTCTTGTTAAACGCGGCATTCATTCCTCTGCTGCATTGTCCCTGTCTTATCTGCTGCTTCTGCTGTTTAATCCTTACTTCCTTTGGCAGGCGGGCTTCCAGCTTTCCTTTGCGGTAAGCGCCTCTTTAATTCTGTCATCCTCCATTTTAAAGAAAGCAGGGAAAAGCAGACTTGCCGGGCTTGCGATGGCTTCATTGATTGCAGAGCTCAGCTCACTTCCGTTTCTTCTCTATCATTTTCAGCAGATTTCACTTGTCAGTTTTTCGATGAATATGGTGATGGTGCCATTTTATACGTTATTTGTCATTCCGGTTTCTGTCATCGGTTTCCTTCTTCTTTTACTCTCAAGGCAGATGGGAGAATGTTTGTTTGGTATGTTTGACCTTGTGATGAAGCCTGTGCATGATTTCATTACATATGCGGCATCCGTTGATTTATTTACTATGATTGTGTCAAAGCCTGACTTTCTTTCCCTTCTTCTGCTTGCGGTTTCCGTTTTTACGCTTTTTGCGGCTTTGGAAAAGGGAGGTTTTTTAAAACTCAGGAAATCGGCTCTTTTTTTCTGCGCGGTTTTGGCTTATTTAATATGCCGTCCGTATTTCAGTCCATGGGGAGAAGCGGATATGCTTGATATCGGGCAGGGAGACTCACTGTTTATAAGCGCGCCGCACCGCAAAGGGACCGTAATGGTTGATACAGGGGGAGTGATTGCTTATCCCGGAGAATCATGGAAAGAAAAACGCCACCCGTATTCTATCGGCGAGAAGGTTTTGATTCCGTTTTTAAACGGAAAAGGGGTGAAAAAGCTGGATGCGCTGATTTTAACCCATGCGGATCAAGATCACATCGGGGAAGCCGGAGTGTTAATCAAAAATCATAGAGTCAAACGGTTAATTGTCCCCGTAGGATTCGTAAAAGAACCGAAGGATCAGAACATATTAAATATGGCGAAAGAAAACAACATTCCCGTTGCCGAAGCAAAGCGGGGCGACACCATTACAACCGGTGATCTTCAGTTTCAGGTGCTGTCTCCGGAGTCGTCTGACGGAAGGAGTAAAAATGATTCGTCACTGGTGCTTTGGACGGTTTTTGGCGGAGTGAGCTGGCTTTTGACGGGAGATTTAGAATCGGACGGCGAAACAGAAGTGCTGAAAACGTATCCGAATCTGAAGGCTGATATATTGAAGGCGGGTCATCACGGCAGCAAAAGCTCAACGAGTGAAGCCTTTTTGAAGCAGCTTCAGCCGGAAGCAGCGCTGATTTCAGCAGGAAAAGAGAATCGATACCATCATCCGCATGAAGAAGTGCTGGATCGTTTGAAGGCGTACTCTGTAAATGTGCTTCGCACCGATATCAGCGGAACGATTCAATACAGATTTAAAAAAGGCGCCGGAACGTTTTCCGTCTTCCCTCCATATGATATAGAAGAAACCAGGGCGCAAGAAGTAAAAAAGACTGCCGATTGACAGCAGCCCGGAATGCGGCTAAGAGCCGATAAGATGGATGGCTGTTGCCATCACGAACAAAAAGGCGAAAAATCCGAAGGACACGACAAAACCGACAGCTGAGTCAACAGCATCATTTCGTTTGCTTTGAACGTTTTTTTCAAAATCATTCAATTTCATCCCTCCTGACTTCCCTAAGTATACTGGAATTGTTTTGAAAAATCTAGAAGTGATGGTAACGTTTTCTGTTCTTGTGATTATCGCCTTTTTACAAGCAGACCCGGGAGCTTGTGAATCAGGCGTTTATTATAAATGAGGAAGCTGTCCTTAAAGCTTCCTCTTTACTAATTGCCGAACTCAATTTAGGATAGAAGGGGATCAAGAAAGAGAGGAAGTCATACGATCATGGTATTTGATGTTTGGAAAGCCCTGAAAAAAGGGGATGTCCGCTCCGTTTATTGCTTATACGGAAAAGAAACGTATCTGCTCCAAGAGACTGTCAGCCGGATCAGACAAGCTGTCGTTGATGAGGAGACAAAGGATTTTAACCTGTCTGTTTTTGATCTTGAAGAAGATCCGCTTGACCAGGCCGTAACCGATGCGGAAACGTTTCCGTTTATGGGAGAGAAGCGGCTGGTCATCGTAAAAAATCCGTCTTTTTTAACAGGGGAAAAAAAGAAAGAAAAAATAGAGCATAATACAGCCGCTCTGGAGACTTATCTGAAGGAGCCTGCGCCTTATACGGTCTTTGTGATTGTGGCTCCGTATGAGAAGCTGGACGAACGGAAAAAGCTGACGAAAGCGCTGAAGCAAAAAGCCCTTATGATTGAAGCTAAGGAGCTGAATGCAAAGGAGACGACTGATTTTACGATTAATCTGGCGAAATCCGAAAATAAAACGATGGATACAGAAGCTGCCGAGCATTTGGTTCTGCTTGCAAACGGTCATCTGTCTTCCATATATCAGGAAATACAAAAACTCTCCGCCTACACCGGTGACAGACATGAGATCACGCTTGAAGATGTCCGGGAGCTTGTCGCAAGAAGTTTGGAGCAGAATATTTTTGAGCTGATCAACAAAATCGTGAACCGAAAACGGACGGAAAGTCTTCAAATATTTTATGATCTTTTAAAACAAAACGAAGAACCGATCAAAATTATGGCGCTGATCGCCAACCAATTCCGTCTGATTATGCAGACGAAGTATTTTGCGGGACAAGGATACGGCCAAAAGCAAATCGCTTCCAACTTAAAGGTGCACCCCTTCCGGGTAAAGCTGGCGATGGATCAGGCGAGGCTTTTTTCAGAAGAAGAGCTGCGGCGTATTATAGAAAGACTCGCAGTGATGGACTATGAAATGAAAACGGGGAAAAAGGACAAGCAGCTCTTGCTGGAGCTCTTTCTCCTTGAGCTTCTCCGGACTGAATGAAAAAAACGATCCCCGTTAAAGGGATCGTTTTTGTATTATGCAGAAAGTCCGTTCACTTGTTTCGCAAGTCTAGATTTGTATCGAGCTGCGGCATTTTTGTGTACAAGACCTGTTTTCACTGCTTTATCAATGCGTTTCGCTGCTTCAGAAAGAGCAGTTTTCGCTTTATCCGCTTCGTTGTTAGCAACAGAAGCTTCAACTTGTTTGATTGCAGTACGCATAGCAGATTTGATTGTCGCGTTATGAGCGCGGCGTTCGTTGTTTGTTTTTGTACGTTTAATCGCTGATTTAATGTTTGGCATGTGTTTCACCTCCTAAGATACAACCTGTAGCACAGTGTCTTAAGGTTAAATCTTCTTCACAATAGAACAAATTGTATTCTATCAAACAGAACTTTAGATTGCAATATAAATGTAAAGTATTTTTCGTTGATGGGTAAATTCGCATGATTCGTTTTGTAAATGGCCACACTATGTACCACGATGATTGAAGGAGGTCTTCCCTGTGAAAAACAACGAACTGGATGTCAATCAATTTCTGATACGGACGGATTTAGCGGTAGAAACGAAACAGGCGGTAAAAGACGGACAAGCCGGTCAGAAAAAAGAAATAAACGGGTTTATTGAAAAAGAACGCGACAAGGGCGGCATTAAAGTCAGAACCGTCGATATTACCAAAGAAGGCGCCGAGCTATCGGGGAAAAAGCAGGGACGCTATGTCACGATCGAGGCTCAAGGGGTCCGGGAACACGACTCTGACATGCAGGAAAAAGTAACGGAAGTGTTTGCCGAGGAATTTTCCGCCTATCTGTCGGCATTAAAGATTCCAAAGGATGCAAGCTGTTTGATCGTCGGTCTGGGCAACTGGAATGTGACGCCGGATGCGCTCGGCCCTCTCGTGACCGAAAACCTTCTTGTGACAAGGCATCTGTTCAGGCTTCAGCCGGAAAACGTGCAGGAAGGGTACAGGCCGGTCAGCGCGCTTGCTCCCGGTGTGATGGGATTAACGGGAATTGAAACGAGCGATATTATTCAAGGTGTGATCAAAGAATCAAAGCCGGATTTTGTGATCGCGGTAGACGCTCTTGCGGCAAGAGCCGTTGAAAGGGTGAACACGACCATCCAATTTTCTGATACTGGCATTCACCCGGGATCAGGCGTCGGCAATAAGAGAAAAGAATTAAGCAAGGAAACGCTCGGCATTCCCGTCATCGCAATCGGGGTACCGACTGTTGTTGACGCGGTTACGATCGCAAGCGATACGGTGGATTATATATTAAAACATTTCGGAAGAGAGATGAAAGATGACAGCCCGTCAAGATCTCTGGTGCCCGCCGGAATGAACTTCGGCAAAAAGAAGGTGCTGACAGACGAAGACCTTCCGGGAGAAAAAGAACGCCAATCCTTTCTCGGTATTGTCGGCACGCTGGACGAAAACGAAAAACGCCAGCTGATTCACGAGGTGCTTTCTCCGCTCGGCCATAATCTGATGGTCACGCCGAAGGAGATTGACACCTTTATTGATGATATGGCGAACGTACTTGCAAACGGGTTAAACACCGCCCTTCATGAAAAAGTGTCACAAGATAACAAAGGTTCTTATAATCATTAAAATGGTTCTACCTCCTCTAGCTTGTTCATAGAGTAATTACTAGACAAGCGCTGGAGGGATTCAAATCATGAGAAAAAAACGCAGAAACCGTCAAATTGTCGTTGCAGTAAACGGTGGAAATGCGCTCAAGGGCATGTTTTTGTTTATGACAAGCCTTATCGTTATTTTCGTATTATCGGGTGTGCTCACATCGCTTCGCCCTGAACTGAGGCTTTCTTCGGATTCTCTTCACGGGATTGCCGGAGAACTTCCGGGTGACGCGTTTGCACACCTCCTCGGCATGGAAAATCATTATTTCGCCTCAGAGCTTCCTGAAAAAGACTCTTTTCAGCTGTCCCGGCTTTCCTTAAAACTGGCGACAAGCATTAATATGGAAGACCCGCGGAGTTTCTTGGGACGTGAGCTGCCGGGATTTGCCCAATACGATACGGAGATCCTTCTGGCGGGGCAGGGGACGGATTATACGAATATGCCGGCTGAATCTCCGCCGCCGTCAAAGGTGATGGAAAAAGAAAAAGAAGTGAACCTGGCAGAAATCGAAAACAAAACGAAAAAAGAAGAAACGGCGCCGCCGAAACATTCAACAGGCAGCAAAAAAGTCGTTTTTATTTACCACACTCATAATACCGAATCCTATCTTCCTCTGTTAAAGGGGGAAACAAATCCGGATAACGCCCGCCATTCGAAGGCCAATGTCACGCTTGTCGGAGATATGTTCGGAAAAGCGCTTGAAGCGCAAGGTGTAGGAGCGACCGTAGATAAAACCGACATTCAGGCCCGCCTGAACAAAGACGGCTTAAATTATGCGCGAAGCTACGACGAATCAAGGCCGGTCGTAAAAAGCGCGCTCGCCAAAAATAAAAACCTGCAATATACCATAGACATTCACCGGGATTCCCGCCGCAAGAAAAATACGACAGCCGACATCAAAGGAAAAAGCTATGCCAGAGTCGCCATCGTCGTCGGCAAAAAAAGCGCTAACTTTGAAGAAAACTATAAACTCGCAAGTGAACTTCATAAGCTCATGGAGAAAAAATACCCCGGCTTAAGCGTCGGTGTTTTATCAAAAGGCTCTCCGGGAGATAATGGAGTATACAACCAGGATTTAAACGACCGGTCGCTTCTGCTGGAATTCGGGGGCGTGGATAACAATCTTGAAGAACTGAGGCGCGCATCAGATGCCGTGGCCGATGTGTTCAGCGAACTGTACTGGGATGCAGAAAAGGTCAGCTCGCAATCAGGAGAGAAGAAAAAACAATAGAAATCAGGTGATTCGAATGATCCGTTTTACCGGCAAATGCCTGCTGATCGCCATTGTCATGTTTTTCGGCGTTTTGTTCGGCATGCAGCAGGCAAACAGCGGAATGCTTGATATGAAAGGATACAAAGATCCCTCCTTAAAAGGAGCATTCACGCTCGGCGGCGGAGAACGACAGGAAAAAGAAGCTTCCATTTTGGGGCAAACCGTTACGGCGAAAGATCTGGAAGAAAAACAAAAACAGCTGGAACAGGCGGAAACCTTCAACCTGTTTTCAAAAGCCGGAGAAACCCTTTCAAATACCGTGACGGACTCGGCGCAGGCGATGTATGAGTGGGTTTCGAAACTGAACCGTTAGCATTGATGAAGAGAAAAGCGGATGATTCCTTAAAGGAAGCTTTTCTCTTTCTTGTTTTAATTGAATGTTTACAATCCTATTGATATAATCTAAGCTAGTGTATTTTGCGTTTAATAGTAGGAGTGATAGATTGTGACAGATAAAGAAAAGCGTTTAGAGAGGCAGTCAAGAATCCGGAATTTCTCCATCATCGCCCACATAGACCACGGCAAATCGACCTTGGCGGATCGGATTTTAGAAAAAACATCGGCGATCACCCAGCGGGAAATGAAAGAACAATTGCTTGATTCAATGGACCTTGAACGCGAACGGGGAATTACCATCAAATTAAATTCCGTTCAGCTGAAATACAAAGCAAAAGACGGAGAAGAATATATATTCCATCTCATCGACACGCCCGGACACGTCGACTTTACATATGAAGTTTCGCGAAGCCTGGCTGCCTGTGAAGGCGCGATTCTCGTTGTTGATGCGGCTCAGGGAATAGAAGCGCAGACATTGGCGAACGTCTATCTGGCGCTTGATAATGATCTTGAGATTCTTCCTGTCATTAATAAAATCGATCTCCCGAGCGCAGAGCCAGAACGTGTGCGTCAAGAGGTTGAGGACGTTATCGGCCTTGACGCTTCAGACGCCGTCCTCGCTTCAGCGAAAGCGGGCATCGGCATCGAAGACATTTTAGAACAGATCGTAGAAAAAGTGCCGGCTCCCGCGGGAGATCCGGAAGCTCCGCTGAAAGCGCTCATCTTTGACTCGCTTTATGACGCGTACCGCGGAGTCGTCGCGTATATCAGAGTCGTAGAAGGAACGGTCAAACCGGGCCAGAAAATTAAAATGATGGCAACCGGAAAAGAGTTTGAAGTGACAGAAGTCGGTGTGTTCACGCCGAAAGCAACTCCGACAGATGAACTGACTGTCGGCGATGTAGGCTTTTTAACTGCTGCGATCAAAAATGTCGGTGACACACGCGTCGGTGACACGATAACAAGTGCGGCCAATCAGGCTGCCGAAGCATTGCCTGGGTATCGCAAGCTGAACCCGATGGTGTATTGCGGTTTGTATCCGATCGATACGGCCAAATACAATGATTTAAGGGAAGCTCTTGAGAAGCTTGAACTGAATGACTCATCGCTTCAATATGAAGCAGAGACATCCCAAGCGCTCGGATTCGGTTTCCGCTGCGGATTTTTAGGTATGCTTCACATGGAAATCATTCAGGAGCGGATTGAGCGTGAGTTTAAAATCGACCTGATCACAACGGCACCGAGTGTTATCTATGATGTGTATATGACAGACGGCGAAAAGGTTGTTGTCGACAACCCGTCCAACATGCCTGACCCACAAAAGATCGAAAGAATCGAGGAGCCGTATGTAAAAGCGACAATGATGGTTCCGAACGATTACGTCGGAGCGGTTATGGAGCTTTGTCAGGGGAAACGGGGCAACTTTATCGATATGCAGTACTTAGACGCCAACCGGGTCAGCATTGTATATGAGATGCCTCTTGCGGAAATCGTATATGAATTTTTTGATCAGCTGAAATCCAGCACGAAAGGATACGCCTCTTTCGATTACGAGCTGATCGGCTACAAACCGTCTAAACTTGTCAAGATGGACATTATGCTGAACGGAGAAAAAATCGACGCCCTTTCATTTATTGTGCATCGCGATTACGCGTACGAACGCGGAAAAGTAATTGTGGAAAAACTGAAAGAGCTTATTCCGCGTCAGCACTTTGAAGTACCGATTCAAGCGGCGATCGGACAGAAAATCGTGGCCCGCTCAACCATTAAGGCCATGCGGAAAAACGTCCTTGCAAAATGTTACGGAGGAGACATCTCGCGGAAACGGAAGCTTCTTGAAAAACAAAAAGAAGGAAAACGCCGGATGAAGCAGGTCGGCTCAGTAGAAGTGCCGCAGGAAGCGTTTATGGCCGTTCTTAAAATGGATGACAGCCCGAAAAAATAACGGAAGCCGCCGCAGTCCCGCGCTGCGGCTTCTTTCTGTAAAGAAGAAGGTGTTTCATAATGAAATCAGCTTATATTCATATTCCGTTTTGTGAGCATATCTGCCACTATTGCGATTTCAATAAATATTTTATTCAGAGCCAGCCTGTCGATGAGTACTTAAACTCACTCGAAAAGGAAATGATAAATACAATAGAACGGACGGGACGCCCTGATCTCCGCACGATTTTTATCGGGGGAGGCACGCCGACATCGCTCTCACCCGTCCAGCTGGAAAAATTGATGGATTCCATTCACCGCGTGCTGAAGCCTTCTGACGGACTCATAGAATTTGCCGCGGAAGCGAATCCGGATGATTTGTCCCCGGAAAAATTAAAAATCCTGAAAAATGCCGGTGTCAACCGGCTGAGCTTCGGTGTTCAAACCTTTGAAGATGAGCTTTTACAAAAAATCGGCAGAGTGCATAAACAAAAGGACGTATTCACTTCCTTTGAACGTGCGAGGGCTCTCGGCTTCGACAACATCAGTCTCGATTTGATGTTCGGCCTGCCGGGTCAGACGCTGGCCGATCTTGACAATTCCGTCAAAACGGCTTTGTCTCTTGATGCGGAGCACTATTCCGTTTACTCGCTGATCGTAGAGCCGAAAACGGTGTTTTATAATTTAATGCAAAAAGGCCGCCTGCATCTCCCCGCGCAAGAACAAGAGGCCGAGATGTATGAAACGGTCATGAGGCAGATGAGTGAAGCGGGCATCCGTCAATACGAGATCAGTAACTTTGCAAAGCCCGGATACGAGTCGCAGCATAATCTGACGTATTGGAGCAATGAAGAGTATTTCGGTTTTGGCGCAGGCGCTCACGGATATATCAGCGGCACGCGCACCGTCAACGCCGGGCCTGTGAAACATTACATGCAGCTCATCGAAGAAAAGGGGCTGCCTTACCGTGACACGCACGAGGTGACACGTGAGGAGCAGATTGAAGAAGAAATGTTCCTCGGTCTCAGAAAAATGTCCGGCGTACAAAAGCAAGCTTTTCTCGATAAATTCGGACGCTCGGTCGACGAACTGTTTCCCGATGTTCTCAAAGATTTAACCGAAAAAGGCCTGATTTGTGACACGAAAGAATCGGTTGCATTAACGCATGAGGGCAAATTATTAGGAAATGAGGTTTTTGGCGCTTTTTTGGGTGAGTTATAATTGACATTTTTCTTTTGGTTTGTTACTTTTGATATAGAATTAGCACTCGCTGACCTTGAGTGCTAACAGGGGTGATGATGATGTTAACAAATCGTCAGCTGTTGATCCTGCAAGTGATTATTAATGATTTTATACAATCAGCGCAGCCTGTAGGATCAAGAACTCTTTCAAAAAAAGACGAGATTACATTCAGCTCTGCAACGATCAGAAACGAGATGGCTGACTTGGAGGAATTGGGCTTTATTGAAAAAACCCATTCATCCTCAGGACGGATTCCGTCGGAAAAAGGGTACAGGTATTATGTCGATCATTTGCTGTCACCCGTCAAGCTGACAAAAACCGATCTGGATTTAATTCACTCGATATTTAAAGAAAAAATCTTCGAGCTGGAAAAAACAGTCCAAAAATCAGCGCAAATCCTGTCCGACCTGACAAACTACACATCGATTGTCCTCGGGCCGACGCTGAGCGAGAACTATCTTAAACAGATTCAAATCGTACCGATCCAGCCGGATAAGGCGGTCGCCATTCTCGTCACGAACACGGGGCATGTCGAAAACCGCACCATCAATTTCCCGGCTAAAGTGGATTTGGCCGATATTGAAAAACTGGTCAATATACTAAACGATCGATTAGCGGGCGTGCCGATGGACGAACTGAATGAGCGCATTTTCAAAGAGGTTGTCACATATTTAAGGCAGCATATCGCCAACTATGACAGCATACTTGAATCGCTCCGCTCCACATTCCATCCGGCGGCCCACGTTGAGAAATTGTTTTTCGGCGGAAAGATCAACATGCTGAATCAGCCGGAGTTCCATGATATTGAAAGGGTCCGCTCGCTCTTATCTTTAATTGAAAAAGAGCAGGATGTTCTGAAGCTGTTTCAGTCATCAAAAGCCGGGATTTCAATCAAAATCGGGAAAGAAAATGACTACGAAGAAATGGAAAACTGCAGTTTAATCACGGCCACCTATACAGTTGATACGAAACAGATCGGATCAATCGCCATTATCGGGCCGACGCGTATGAATTATTCAAGAGTCGTCAGCCTGCTGCAGCACGTGACTTCGGACTTGTCAAAAGCATTCACAAGTTTGTATGATGAATAAGGGAATTTTGGCAATCATTTTCAGTCATCTTTTTACAGCATTTGAGGGAGGTGAACACAATGTCAGAAGAAAAACAAACCGCAGAACAGGTTGAAGCAGCAGAACAAGAAGAAGTGACAGAACAGGCAGAACAAGCCGCTTCACAAGAGCAGCATGAAGAAACGGCAGGTCAGGAAGAAGCCCTTCAGCACCAAATTGATGAATTGCAGGGTTTGCTTGATGAAAAAGAAAACAAGCTTTTGCGTGTTCAAGCAGACTTTGAAAACTATAAACGACGCAGCCGCCTTGAAATGGAAGCTGCTCAGAAATACCGTTCTCAAAACGTCGTAACGGAAATCCTTCCGGCGCTCGACAACTTTGAACGGGCGTTACAGGTAGAAGCTGAAAGCGAGCAGACAAAAAGCTTGCTGCAAGGTATGGAAATGGTCCGCCGCCAGCTGATGGACGCACTTGAAAAAGAAGGCGTTGAAGCCATCGAAGCTGTCGGTCAGGAATTTGATCCGAACCTTCACCAAGCCGTCATGCAGGTGGAAGATGAAAACTTCGGCAGCAATATTGTTATCGAAGAACTGCAAAAAGGCTACAAACTGAAGGATCGCGTCATTCGTCCTTCAATGGTAAAAGTGAATCAATAACTACATAGCAGGAGGTAATTCAAAGTGAGTAAAGTAATCGGAATTGACTTGGGTACGACAAACTCATGTGTGGCAGTGCTTGAAGGCGGAGAGCCTACAGTCATCGCCAACGCTGAAGGAAACCGTACGACTCCGTCAGTCGTTGCATTTAAAAACGGCGAGCGCCAAGTAGGGGAAGTGGCAAAACGCCAATCCATCACAAACCCTAACACAATCATGTCTGTCAAACGCCATATGGGTACTGACTATAAAGTGGAAATCGAAGGAAAAGACTACACGCCTCAAGAGGTGTCAGCTATTATCCTTCAGCATCTGAAAGCATATGCTGAAAGCTACCTCGGCGAAACAGTTTCAAAAGCCGTTATCACGGTTCCTGCATACTTCAACGATGCAGAGCGCCAAGCGACAAAAGATGCCGGTAAAATCGCCGGTCTTGAAGTAGAGCGTATTATCAACGAGCCGACTGCAGCAGCGCTTGCATACGGACTTGATAAAACGGACGAAGACCAAACAATTCTTGTTTACGACCTTGGCGGCGGTACGTTTGACGTATCTGTTCTTGAACTTGGCGACGGCGTGTTTGAAGTCCGTTCAACTGCCGGTGACAACCGTCTTGGCGGAGACGACTTTGACCAAGTCATCATCGATCATCTCGTAGCAGAATTCAAAAAAGAAAACGGCATTGATCTTTCAAAAGACAAAATGGCGCTTCAGCGTTTGAAAGATGCAGCTGAGAAAGCGAAAAAAGATCTTTCCGGCGTATCATCCACACAAATTTCTTTACCATTTATCACGGCGGGAGAAGCAGGTCCTCTTCACCTTGAGCTGACACTGACCCGCGCTAAATTCGAAGAGCTTTCCGCTCACCTTGTTGAGCGCACAATGGCTCCTGTCCGTCAGGCTCTTCAAGATGCGGATCTTTCTGCAAGCGAAATCGATAAAGTTATCCTTGTCGGCGGATCAACACGTATTCCTGCCGTACAGGAAGCAATCAAAAAAGAAACGGGTAAAGAAGCGCATAAAGGCGTAAACCCTGATGAAGTTGTAGCGCTGGGTGCAGCGATTCAAGGCGGCGTCATCACGGGAGACGTAAAAGACGTTGTTCTTCTTGACGTTACACCGCTTTCTCTCGGTATTGAAACAATGGGCGGCGTGTTCACAAAACTGATCGACCGCAACACGACAATTCCGACGAGCAAGTCTCAAGTATTCTCAACTGCAGCTGACAACCAAACGGCTGTTGACATTCACGTGCTTCAAGGTGAGCGCCCGATGTCTGCCGACAACAAAACGCTCGGCCGCTTCCAGCTTACTGATATCCCGCCTGCACCGCGCGGCGTACCGCAAATCGAAGTTTCTTTCGATATTGACAAAAACGGTATCGTAAACGTAAGAGCGAAAGACTTAGGCACAGGAAAAGAACAAAACATTACAATCAAATCTTCTTCAGGTCTTTCTGATGATGAAATCGAACGCATGGTAAAAGAAGCGGAAGAAAACGCTGACGCTGATGCGAAGAGAAAAGAAGAAATCGAAGTCCGCAACGAAGCTGACCAGCTTGTGTTCCAAACGGAAAAAACATTAAAAGATCTGGAAGGCAAAGTGGACGAAGAGCAAGTGAAAAAAGCAAACGACGCGAAAGACGCGCTGAAAGCCGCTATCGAGAAAAACGAAATTGAAGACATCAAAGCGAAAAAAGATGAGCTTCAAACAATCGTTCAAGAGCTTTCTATGAAGCTTTACGAAGAAGCGGCGAAAGCGCAGCAGGCTGAAGGCGGAGCAAACGCTGAAGGCCAAAAAGCGGATGACAACGTTGTCGATGCGGAATACGAAGAAGTAAAAGACGACGAAACGAAAAAATAAGTTCTTTCCCGCACAGACTATAGGCGGAAGAACACACAGCATATTCTGATTCAACAGACAGAAAGTCAAAGTCAGGCATCTCTTGGCTTTGACTTTTTTTCTTGCCCGGGATAAAAGGAATTGAAAAAACATAATTCAAAATGATACAATCTAATTTATGTGAGAAATTCGGGAGAGTGAAGCGAGATGAGTAAGCGTGATTACTATGAAGTGCTTGGGGTAAGTAAGAGCGCTTCAAAGGATGAAATCAAAAAAGCCTATCGGAAGCTTTCAAAAAAATATCATCCTGATATCAATAAAGAATCCGGAGCAGATGAAAAATTCAAAGAGGTAAAAGAAGCGTACGAAGCGCTCTCAGACGACCAAAAACGCGCTCAATATGACCAATTCGGCCATACAGACCCTAACCAGGGATTCGGCGGCGGTTTCGGAGGCGGCGGAGACTTCGGCGGCTTCGGTTTCGATGACATCTTCTCAAGCATCTTCGGAGGCGGCACGAGACGCCGTGACCCGAATGCGCCGCGGCAAGGCGCGGATCTGCAGTATACAATGACCCTGTCATTTGAAGACGCGGCTTTCGGGAAAGAAACGATCATTGAAATTCCGCGCGAAGAGAATTGCGAAACATGTAAAGGGTCTGGCGCGAAGCCGGGAACAAAGCCGGATACGTGCTCGCACTGCGGAGGTTCTGGCCAGCTGAACGTCGAACAGAACACGCCGTTTGGCAAAGTGGTTAACCGAAGAGTCTGCCACCACTGTGAAGGAACAGGAAAAATCATCAAAAACAAGTGTTCTGACTGCGGCGGCACGGGCAAAGTGAAAAAACGGAAAAAAATCAATGTCACGATTCCTGCCGGTGTGGATGACGGACAGCAGCTGCGCGTTCCGGGCCAAGGTGAACCGGGCGTAAACGGAGGGCCGGCGGGAGATCTGTTTGTCGTATTCCATGTGCGCGCCCACGAGTTCTTTGAGCGCGACGGAGACGATATTTATTGCGAAATGCCGTTAACGTTTGCCCAAGCGGCACTCGGAGACGAAGTGGAAGTGCCGACGCTTCACGGAAAAGTGAAATTGAAAATACCTGCCGGCACACAAACAGGCACGAAATTCAGATTAAGAGGCAAAGGCGTTCAGAACGTCCGGGGCTACGGACAAGGCGACCAGCACATTGTCGTCCGCGTCGTCACACCGACGAATCTGACAGACAAACAAAAAGACATCATCCGCGAGTTCGCTGAAGTCAGCGGAAACCTGCCGGATGAACAAGAAATGAGTTTCTTTGACAAAGTAAAACGCGCATTTAAAGGCGAGTAATGATTGGATAGGAGTTGGTAGTTTTGAAATGGTCCGAAATCAGCATTCACACAACACATGAAGCGGTCGAACCCATCTCAAATATTTTGCATGAAGCTGGTGCGAGCGGGGTTGTCATCGAAGATCCGCTTGATTTAATGAAAGAGCGTGAGAATGTTTACGGGGAAATCTACCAGCTCGACCCCAATGATTACCCCGATGAGGGTGTCATTGTCAAAGCGTATCTGCCGATCAACAGTTTCCTCGGCGAAACGGTGGACGGCATTAAAGAGACGATTAATAATCTGCTTTTGTACGACATTGATTTGGGCAGAAACACAATCACCATTTCTGAAGTTAATGAAGAAGAATGGGCGACAGCTTGGAAAAAGTATTATCATCCTGTGAAAATTTCTGAAAAGTTCACGATCGTTCCCACTTGGGAAACGTACACACCTGTTCATACAGATGAACTGATTATCGAAATGGATCCGGGTATGGCATTCGGTACGGGAACGCATCCGACAACCGTTCTGTGCATTCAGGCGCTTGAGCGTATCGTTCAAAAAGGCGACCGTGTCATTGATGTCGGCACCGGTTCAGGAATTTTAAGCATCGCGGCCGCCATGCTTGAGGCCGAATCGGTTCATGCGTATGACCTTGATCCGGTCGCTGTTGAAAGCGCGCGTCTGAATGTAAAATTGAACAAAGTGAGTGATACGGCCGAAGTGAAGCAGAACAATTTGTTAGACGGCATCACGGGCGAACATGATGTCATTGTCGCAAATATTTTGGCGGAAGTGATTCTCCGCTTTACATCACAGGCGTACGACCTGCTCAAAGACGGAGGCCATTTTATTACTTCAGGCATTATCGGCCAGAAAAAACAGGAAGTAAAAGAAGCGTTGGAAAAAGCCGGCTTTACCATCATAGAAATTCTGTCTATGGAAGATTGGGTCAGCATCATCGCGAAAAAATAACAGTTAGTAGGTGTCACAGCGTATGCAACGATATTTTATCGAGCTCACGAAGCAGGAGATGGACGAAACTCCCGATTTTCAAATCACGGGGGAAGACGTCCACCATATAGCGAACGTCATGAGAATGAGTGCGGGCGGCCGGATTATCTGCTGTTCGAAAGACGGCCATGAAGCGTTATGCCTGCTTAAAGAGGTTTCTAAAGATCATATATCATGCAGCATTGCTGAGTGGACGGGTGAAAACCGTGAACTGCCGCTGAAGATCAGGATCGCAAGCGGCCTCCCGAAAGGCGATAAGCTTGAATGGATTATCCAAAAAGGGACCGAGCTGGGGGCTAGTATGTTCATCCCCTTTCAGGGCGCCAGATCCGTCGTTAAGCTAGACGACAAAAAGGCAAAGAAAAAGCGGGAGAGATGGGCGAAAATCGCGAAGGAAGCGGCGGAGCAATCGTACCGCAATGAAATTCCCGAAGTGAAAACCGTTCATACGTTCCGGCAGCTGCTTGAAATGGCGGAGAATGTCGATAAATGTGTCGTTGCATACGAGGAGTCATCAAAGCAGGGAGAAACGGGCGCTTTCGCTGCGGAGCTCAAAAGCCTTCCGCAAGGTTCGTCTCTTTTAATCGTATTCGGCCCTGAAGGCGGTCTGACTGAGTCTGAAGTTCATCAGCTTTCAGAAAAAGGCGCCGTCTTATGCGGCCTCGGACCGAGAATTTTACGGACTGAAACTGCGCCTCTTTACGCGTTAAGCGCAGTTTCCTATCATACAGAGTTATTAAGAGGTGATCAGTAATGGCAACTGTTGCTTTTCATACCCTTGGCTGCAAGGTCAACCATTATGAAACAGAAGCAATCTGGCAGCTGTTTAAAGATGCGGGTTATGAACGAAAAGAATTCGAACAGACAGCAGATGTATATGTCATTAATACATGTACGGTAACAAACACGGGAGATAAAAAAAGCCGTCAAGTCATCAGACGGGCGATCCGCCAAAATCCTGACGGCGTCATCTGCGTAACAGGGTGCTATGCGCAAACCTCTCCGGCGGAAATTATGGCCATCCCGGGTGTTGACATCGTCGTCGGCACGCAGGATCGTGAAAAAATGCTCGGTTACATTGAGCAGTACAGGGAAGAGCGCCAGCCGATCAACGGCGTCGGCAATATTATGAAAGCACGCGTGTTTGAAGAGCTGGATGTTCCCGCTTTTACTGACCGTACAAGAGCGTCGTTAAAAATCCAAGAGGGCTGCAACAACTTCTGTACGTTCTGCATTATCCCTTGGGCGCGCGGCCTGCTTCGTTCCCGCGATCCGGAAGAAGTCATTAAACAGGCGCAGCAGCTGGTGGATGCCGGCTATAAAGAAATCGTCCTGACGGGGATTCATACGGGCGGCTACGGCGAAGATATGAAAGATTATAATTTCGCCAAGCTTCTCCGCGAGCTTGATACACGTGTAGAAGGACTGAAGCGGATCAGAATTTCATCTATTGAAGCAAGCCAAATCACTGATGAAGTGATTGAAGTGCTGGATGCGTCTGATAAAATCGTCCGTCACCTTCATATCCCGATTCAGTCAGGATCAAACACCGTTCTGAAACGGATGAGACGCAAATATACGATGGAATTTTTCGCGGACCGTTTAAATAAGCTGAAAGAAGCGCTGCCGGGTCTTGCCGTCACATCTGATGTCATCGTCGGTTTCCCGGGAGAAACGGAAGAAGAATTTATGGAAACATACCGGTTCATTAAAGAACATAAGTTTTCAGAGCTTCACGTATTCCCTTACAGCAAACGCACCGGAACACCTGCGGCCAGAATGGAAGACCAGGTTGACGAGAACGTGAAAAACGAACGGGTGCATAAGCTGATCGCGCTGTCTGACCAGCTTGCAAAAGAATACGCCTCCGATTATGAAGGAGAGGTTCTGGAAATCATTCCGGAAGAGGCGTTTAAAGAGTCTGATGAAGACGGCATGTTCGTCGGCTATACGGACAATTACATGAAAGTCGTCTTCAAAGGCACGGAAGATGTAATCGGCAAACTTGTCAAAGTCAAAATTCAAAAAGCGGGCTATCCGTATAATGAAGGGCAATTCGTCCGCGTCGTTGAGGATGAAATGACCCGGAACATGCGCATGTCTTCATAACAGATAAAAAAACCGGTGCCTTCCCGCATCGGTTTTTTTACGGTTTCGGAGGAATCAGCCTGTCAATCAGCCGGTAAAACAAATGTGTGAACGGCAGAAACAATAAGGCGGTGACTACGTTAAATAACAGGCTGAAATGCGCAATCATCTGCGCGGGATCATCAGACAGGCGCTCCGTAAAACCTGCTGATGCGGACAGGAAGGGAAATACGAGCAGCACGCCGAGAATATTAAACACAACGTGAGCACCGGCGGTCTGTCTGGCGGCATAACCGCCTGAAACAGCAGCCATGACGGCCGTGACGCATGTCCCGATATTAGATCCCAGAACGACGCTGACCGCTTGTTCAATGCCGATCACCCCTTCGTTCATAAAACTCATCAAAATGCCGATGCAGACGGAGCTTGAATGAATGATTGCCGTCAATATCATGCCGATAAAAAGAGCGGACCAGCTCGAATCATTCACATGCCGCAAAACCTCCGCCCCCGCCTTCATTTCTGTCAGCGGAACGGCGAGCCGGCTGAAGCATGTGATGCAAAAAAAGATGATGCCGAGACCGAGGAAGCTTATGCCGATCTGCCTGAACGGATATTTACGGAGGAGGATAAACACAAGGCCTCCGATAAAAAGCACCCAAATGAGCACATCCATCTTTATGGCTAAAAACTCCGTCGTAAACGTGGAACCGACATTCGTACCGAGAATCATCGGAATGGTCCGTTTAAAAGATAAAGCGCCTGCGCTGACAAAGCCGATGACAATGACCATGAAGGCTGAGCTGCTCTGAAGAAAACCGGTGAACACGATGCTTATGAGAAAAGCTTTCAAAGGGTGGTCGGTAAATAAGAGCAGGCTTTTCTCAATTTTTGAATACGTTAATGCGATCAGCCCCTGCCTGAGCAGGCTCATTCCGAGTAAAAAAACCAGGATAAGTGCGGTAAAGAGAATCAGTATCATCAAACGAAACACCCCTTTCCATCATTATATAGACAAGCAGCCTTATTCATGACGGAAAAGTGAGCTCGCTTAGTTGACCTGACTGATGGCTTATATTATAATGTCAAAGTACATGTTTATATATGTATCTTTTTAAAGGTAGTCGATTGGTGTATTCGGAGGGAGGGAAAGAGAATGTCAAAAACGGTCGTTAGAAAAAACGAATCGCTTGAAGATGCTCTTCGTCGCTTCAAACGCAGTGTATCAAAGACAGGTACTTTGCAAGAAGCAAGAAAGCGCGAATTTTATGAAAAACCTAGCGTAAAGCGCAAGAAAAAGTCAGAAGCTGCTAGAAAACGCAAATTCTAAAAGAGGGTGGATTTATGAGTCTTCTTGAGCGACTTAACCAAGATATGAAGCTGTATATGAAAAGCCGTGAGAAAGACAAACTGACTGTCGTTCGAATGGTGAAAGCTTCACTTCAAAACGAAGCAATTAAGCTTAAGAAAGACAGTTTGACCGAGGATGAGGAACTTACTGTCCTATCTCGTGAACTTAAGCAACGTAAAGACTCCCTCCATGAATTTTCAAACGCTAATCGTTTAGATTTAGTAGATAAAGTTCAAAAAGAGCTGGACATTTTAGAAGTTTATTTACCGAAGCAGCTTTCTGAAGAAGAGCTGCAGACAATCGTAAATGAAACCATCGCTGAAGTCGGTGCGAGCTCCAAAGCGGACATGGGCAAAGTGATGAGTGCTATTATGCCTAAAGTAAAAGGTAAAGCTGACGGCAGCGTAATTAACAGACTTGTCAGCAGTCAATTATCTTAATTGACAAGAAAAAAGACATCTTTCCTTGAGAGATGTCTTTTTTTATACATAAAAAAATGAAACTAAAGTACATTTGTTACGTATATAAAGAAGAACGAAACGGGAAGGAGGGTATATTTGCCTTGTTCCGAAAAAAAACCGGAATTGCTGTTGCTCTATTGGGCTTATTTGTATTATCTTTATTAGGGGTTCAATTGAACGCGAAAGCTGATCACCCATCGGTTTATGTCATCCCGGTTGAGAAAAATGTCGAACAGGGGCTCGCCTCGTTTTTATCGCGTTCTTTCAAAGAAGCGAAAGAGTCCGGCGCGTCACACATTATTCTTGACATCAATACACCGGGAGGCGCCGTTCAATCAGCCTTGGATATTGCGGATATCATCGGCCGCGCGGATGTGCCTGTTACCGCTTACGTTAATAAACGGGCGCTTTCTGCCGGAGCGTATATAGCGCTCCAGGCAGATGAAATCTATATGGCGCCGGGCGGAAAAATGGGTGCCGCAGCCATCATCGACGGAAAGGGAAACGCGGCAGACAAAAAGGCCCAATCACTGTGGCATGCAGAAATGGAGGACGCAGCGGTTAAAAACAACCGAAATCCGAAATACGCCCTGGCCATGGCAGATCCCGCCATTAATGCAAAGGAAGCGGGCGCCCCAAAGGGAAAACTGCTGACACTGACAGCTGAAAAAGCCAAGGAAGTCGGATATTCGGAGGGCACGGTTTCAGACCTTGATGCTTTATATACAAAGCTCGGTTTTGACAAAGCGGATGTTCACCATGCAGAAGAAGGTTTCGTCGGCAAACTGGGCAGATGGCTGACAAATCCGTTTGTTGTCCCCGTCTTATTAACGCTTGCTTTGCTTGGTTTGACCATTGAATTGTTCTCGCCGGGCCTCGGGATACCGGGTGCCGTCGGACTGACAGCCATGCTGCTGTTTTTCACCGGGCATATCGCTGCCGGATTCGCCGGCTATGACAGCGTATTCTTATTTTGCGCGGGCTTGGTTTTTATCCTTTTAGAGATATTTCTGCCCGGAGGCATAATCGGTCTTATCGGTATTGCAGGCGTCATCGCGAGCCTCTTTCTCGCTGCGGGCAGCTTTACCGTAATGGCGGTTTCTCTCTTGATCGCCATTGCTGTGTCTATTACAGCCTTTATCATATTAACAAGGGTGTTGGGGAAACGAATGAAATTCTTTAAAAAATTAATATTAACTGATTCAACAAGCACGGAGAGCGGTTATGTTTCAAATCAGAACCGGACGGAGCTGTTGGGAAAAGTCGGCGTTACCGCTACAGCCCTCAGACCGTCAGGCACCGTCATAATTGATGATGAACGTCTGGATGTCGTCTCGGAAGGATCATTCACTGAAAAAGACAGACAGGTGAAAGTAGTGAAAGCGGAAGGCTCACGCATTGTCGTGAGAGAAATATAGATGATAACCTTGAGGAGGAATTAGATGGAACTGTCAAGTTTGGCGATTTTAGCATTAGTTGCTGCTGCCATTATTGTGTTAGTCATATTCTTCACCTTTGTACCGGTGATGCTATGGATTTCGGCGCTTGCGGCAGGAGTCAGAATCAGCATTTTCACTTTGGTCGGGATGAGGCTGCGGCGCGTCATACCAAGCCGCGTTGTCAATCCGTTAATTAAAGCGCACAAAGCCGGCCTGTCCGCAACAACAAATCAGCTCGAAAGCCATTATCTGGCCGGAGGTAATGTCGACAGGGTGGTCAATGCCCTGATTGCGGCACAGCGCGCCAATATTGAGCTGTCATTTGAACGCTGCGCAGCCATTGACCTGGCCGGGCGTGACGTATTGGAAGCCGTACAGATGAGCGTCAATCCGAAGGTCATTGAAACACCGTTTATCGCGGGTGTCGCCATGGACGGAATTGAAGTAAAAGCAAAAGCCAGAATCACGGTAAGAGCCAATATTGAGCGCCTTGTCGGAGGAGCGGGAGAAGAGACGGTTGTCGCCCGTGTCGGAGAAGGGATTGTCTCGACAATCGGTTCTTCACACAATCATAAAAAAGTGCTTGAAAACCCTGATATGATTTCTCAGACCGTACTTGGCAAAGGGCTGGATTCAGGCACCGCATTTGAAATTCTTTCGATTGACATCGCCGACGTTGATATCGGCAAAAACATCGGAGCGATTCTTCAGACGGATCAGGCAGAAGCAGACAAAAACATTGCGCAGGCCAAAGCCGAAGAGCGCCGCGCCATGGCGGTCGCCCAAGAGCAGGAAATGCGCGCTCGCGTAGAAGAAATGCGTGCGAAAGTCGTAGAAGCAGAAGCCGAAGTGCCGCTTGCGATGGCAGAAGCGTTGCGTGAAGGAAACATCGGCGTCATGGACTATATGAACATAAAAAATATCGACGCGGATACGGACATGAGGGATTCTATCGGCAAGCTGACGAATGACCAGCAAGATGAAGACCAACAATAACCTCTCTATTAAGGAGGGAGCCGCTATATGCACGAGATTCTGACAAATCCGCTCGTCATTGCCGCCGTCATCGGCATTATATCGGCAATATTCGGCAAGAAAAACAAAGATGAAAAACGTCCGCCGGGTACACGTCCCGGAAATCAGGCAAAAAAGCAGGATCAAAAACAGCCGCAGAAAGAGCATAAGCCGGAAGCGGAAGAATTGCCTGCCGTTTCAGAAGAGAACCCTTTTGAGCAAAAAAGAAGGGAAGCTGAAAAGCGCCTAGCGGAGACGGAGCAGATGTTTAACGGGCTCGAACATAAGCTGACATCCGCACGCGCACGAAACGCGTCTCTGAAGAAATCAGCCCTCAAAATAAATAAAGAAACTGCGGTCCAAGGCATTATATTCAGTGAGGTTTTGGGTCCGCCCCGTGCAAAAAAACCGCACCGGACCATGCGGAACATCGGTAAAAAATAAAGTGTTAGAACCCCTTTTCAAATCATACATATGAGATGAAAGGGGGTTCTTTTTTTATGGGGCAAAGAAAGAATCGTGTAAAGGCATGGCTGACAAGAGCATTGGAAATTCCCCCGGACGTTATGATGGATCTGCCTCGTATTACGATGGTCGGCAGACTTCATATCTACATAGAGAATCACAGAGGCCTCCTGCTGTTCAGTGAAGAAGAAGTCAGGCTGATGCTCAAGCAGGGGCAGTGTATCATATCAGGAAAAAACTTGGTCATTAAGGCAATCCTTCCTGAGGAAATCCTTTTGGAAGGCACGATAGATCACGTACGATATGTCGATTCATAAAGCCGGGGGGAAATAATGTGAAAAACAAATGGCTGTCATTTTTTTCGGGTAAAGTCCAAATGGAAGTCAAAGGAAAAGGGATTGAACGGCTGCTGAATGAATGCACGAGAAACGGAATCGCCATCTTTGCGGTGAAAAAAAAGCAAGACTGTGTTCTGCTGATGATTCAGCTTCAAGATGTACATGCTTTCAGAAGAGTCATCAGAAAACATGAATGCAAAGCAAGCTTTACAAAAAGAAAGGGTCTTCCCTTTCTGCTTCTCAAATCAAAGTTAAATCTGGGCTTCACTGCGGGATTTGTGATATTTTTTGTTATATTGTTTCTTTTGTCCAACATGATTTGGGAAATTGATATTAAAGGGGCCAAGCCAGAAACCGAGCATCAGATGGTAAAGCACCTTGAAGAAATCGGTGTGAAAAAAGGCCGTTTGCAATTTTTAATGATGACGCCGGAAAAAATTCAAAAATCATTAACAAACGGCATCGATAATATTACGTGGGTCGGTGTGGAATTGAACGGGACAGCCCTTCATATGAAAGTGGTCGAAAAGAACGAACCGACAAAAGAAAAGTACGTAAGCCCCCGCCATATCGTTGCCAAAAAGAAGGCGGTCATCAAAAGGATGTTCGTGCAAAAGGGGCAGCCGATGGCTTTTGTGAACGATCATGTTGACAAAGGACAGCTCCTCGTCTCAGGACTGATCGGAAATGAAGACCGGAAAGTCGCCTCAAAAGCGGAAATTTACGGAGAAACATGGTACAAGTCAGAAGTAACCGTGCCTCTTGAAACATCATTTACGCTATATACGGGTAAAGTAAGGACGAAGCACAAGCTGTCTTTCGGATCATGGGGCGTTCCTTTTTGGGGCTTTGAATTTAATGAGAAGCCGCTGAAACATCCGAAAACAGAGGAAGAAAAGCATCCGTTTCAATTTCTGGGGATGAAGCTTCCGGTTTCTTACGTTCAAGAACAGACAAGAGAAAGTGAAACATCCGTGCGGACTTATACGAAAGGCGAAGCGGTTCAGGCCGGTATCAAAATGGGAAGACAAGATGTAGAAAAGCGATTAAACGGCAGCGGAGAGGTGGAAAGTGAAAAAGTTTTGCACCAATCCGTTGAGAATGGTAAAGTAAAGTTGATTATTCTCTACCAAGTTATAGAAGATATCGTTCAAACCACACCTATTGTTCAGGGAGACTAAAGAATGGCAGAACATTTACTTGCGATTAATCACAAACTGAAAAGCCCGGACGAAGCACTTTCTTTGTTCGGCAGCCAAGATGCCTTTTTACATTTAATGGAGAAGGATCTGGGCATTAGCCTCATCACACGCGGTGAAACCATTTACGTTTCCGGGAATGATGAAACATTTGAGATCGCTGACAGATTATTGGGCTCGCTCCTTACTTTAATTCGCAAGGGGATCGAGATTTCGGAACGTGATGTGCTGTATGCCGTGAAAATGGCAAAAAAAGATGAACTGGACTATTTTGAAAGCATGTATGAAGAGGAAATAACGAAAACGGCAAAAGGCAAACCGATCCGTGTCAAAACCATCGGCCAAAGAGAATATGTGGCGGCGATGAAGAAAAACGACATGGTGTTCGGCATCGGGCCGGCGGGAACCGGCAAAACTTATTTGGCGGTCGTAAAAGCGGTGCATGCTTTAAAAAACGGCCACATTAAAAAAATCATTTTAACAAGACCCGCTGTGGAAGCCGGCGAGAGCCTCGGTTTTCTGCCCGGAGATTTAAAGGAAAAAGTAGATCCTTATCTGCGCCCGCTGTATGATGCGCTCCATGATGTGCTCGGAAGCGACCATACGGAGCGTCTTATGGAAAGAGGGGTTATCGAAATCGCCCCGCTTGCCTATATGAGAGGGCGGACGCTTGACGACGCGTATGTGATTCTTGATGAAGCCCAGAATACCACTCCCGCTCAAATGAAAATGTTTTTGACGAGATTGGGTTTTGGCTCTAAAATGATCATTACGGGCGACGTAAGCCAAATTGACCTGCCGAAAGGCGTCACATCGGGACTTGCAGTAGCGAAGGACATGCTGAAGGACGTAAACGGCATCTCCGTGATTGAACTTGACCAGACAGATGTGGTCAGGCATCCGCTTGTTGCAAAAATTATTGAAGCTTATGATAAGCAAAAGTAATGCAAAAATGACCCGATCTCCCGTTATCGGGTCATTTTTATATGATGTGTTCCTGATGTTTCAGGGAGGAGGTTCTTGTTTTGAAAAAGAAGGGAAAGGGCAAAAGCGCCCGGGAACGGTTCCGCAGTTTCAGACATGCCCGCTCAGCCCATGTGCTGCTGTACCTGCTGCTTTCAGCGATCATGTTTGGTTTGCTCTTTATTCATGTAAAACCTGAATCACTTAATTTGGATTTGTTTGCAGTCAGTGATAAAACGATTTACGCGCCCGCCACAGTGGAAGATCAGCAGGCGACGGAATCGAAAAAACAGGCGGCCGAAGATGCGGTGGAAGATCAATACACTCTGAAAAAAGGCTATACCGACAACCGGCTTGACCTGATCACTTCCATTTTTGACAGTATCGGCGAAGTGAAAAAAGATGCGGAAAAAGACAAAAAGTCACCTTCGGAAAAATCACTGGTAAAATCGGTGAAAAACAAGCTGACACAGGATGTCAATGAATCCGTCTCGGAAGATGCCATTAAATCGCTTCTCCATGCAAACAATGAAGATTTCTCATTTGTGAGGGATTCCGTCATTACCGCGGTGAATACGGTGATGAGCAGTGAAATTCCTTCTGAAAAGCTTGCTGAAGCGAAGGATAAGGTCGCAAAAGAGCTGAAAAGCGCTTCTGTGCCGTCAAAATATTTAGCGGCTGCGACTGAAATCGGAAAATACGCGGTCATCCCGAATTACGTTTTTGATCCGAAAGCGACCGATGAAAAACGCCAGGAAGCGTCAGACAGCGTCCAGCCGGTACAGATCAAACAGGGACAGGTTCTCGTGGAAGAGAATGATCTGATTGACCGGGAAGTATACAGGAAGCTTGAACTGACGGGTCTTTTGAATAATTCCAACCTGTTAAAACCGATCAGCGGTCTCCTTCTGATGATCGGCCTGTTTATTGCCACGCTTGTCTACTATTTTGAGAAACAGCAGCAGGAGCTTAAGCTGAAAAATAAATCTCTTTTGCTGTTTTCTATCATTACAACGCTTATTCTCGTCATTATGGAAGTCGTCAGTCTCTTTCAGAAGATTGAATACACCAATATCGGCTATCTTGTGCCGATCGCCGCCGGCGCGATTTTAATCAGGCTGCTGCTCAATGAAAGGCTCGCCATTTTAGGAAGCATCATTCTGGCGATCTGCGGCAGTATGATGTTTAATCAGGGTGTGACGGGAACATTTAATTACGTCATCGGCATTTACTATTTAATCAGCAGCATTTCAGGCATTCTGTTTTTGGGAAAACATAATGCGAGATCAAAAATATTGCAGACGGGACTGTTCGTCTCATTTATTAATATGATTATCGTGCTGTCGCTTTTATTAATACAAAATACGGCGCTGTCACCGGTTGAAATCGGAACGCTGATGCTGATGGGGGTCGTCTCGGGACTTGCTTCATCCGTTTTGATTATCGGTCTGATGCCGTTTTTTGAGACGGGATTCGGCATTCTTTCAACAATGAGGCTGATTGAACTGTCTAATCCGAATCATCCCCTGCTTCGAAAGATTTTAACGGAAACACCCGGTACATATCATCACAGCGTCATGGTGGCAAATCTGTCGGAAGCGGCTTGTGAAGCCGTAGGGGCAAACGGTCTTTTAGCACGGGTCGGAGCGTATTATCACGATCTCGGCAAAACGAAACGTCCGCAATATTTTATTGAAAATCAGATGAATATGGATAATCCGCATGACAAGCTGTCTCCTCAGCTCAGCAAAAATATCATTATCGCACATACGACAGACGGTGCGAATATGCTCAGAAGCTATAAGTTTCCGAAAGAGCTTGTGGATATCGCGGAGCAGCATCACGGAACGTCCCTTTTAAAATTCTTTTATTATAAAGCGAAAGAAAAGGGCGACCAGATTACAGAGAAAGAGTTCCGCTACCCGGGGCCGAAGCCGCAATCGAAAGAAGCGGCTATTATCTCAGTGGCCGACAGCGTTGAAGCCGCCGTCCGTTCCATGCATAATCCCAATCCCGAGCGGATCGAAAAACTGGTGCGGGGAATTATATCCGATAAGCTTCAGGACGGACAATTCTCAGAATGTGATCTCACGTTCCGAGAACTGGATACGATCGCAAAAACACTATGTGCGACTTTAAAAGGAATTTTCCACTCCCGGATTGAATATCCGGAGGCTACGAAGAAGGTGAAATAAATGGGTTTACTCATAGATATTGTTGATGAAACGAACAGCGTCTCAGCTGATGCGCTCCAAGAAGTGGAGAAGCTGCTCCAATTCGCGGCGGAAAAAGAAGGCGTTCAGGACCAGGCTGAAGTATCGGTCACGATTGTGACAAATGAGGAAATCAGAGAAATCAACAGAGACTACCGGGGAAAAGACACTCCGACTGACGTCATTTCGTTTGCGCTTGAAGAAGAAGGCGAAGACGAGGTTGAAATCGTAGGCGCCGACATGCCGCCTGTTTTAGGAGATATTATCATCAGCGCAGACAGAACGAAAGAGCAGGCGGAAGAGTACGGCCATTCGTTTATGAGGGAGCTCGGTTTTCTGGCCGTGCACGGCTTTTTGCATTTGCTTGGCTATGATCACATGACAAAAGAAGAAGAGGAAGAAATGTTTTCAAAGCAAAAGGATTTGCTGGATGAGTATGGACTCACGAGATCATAAAAACGAGTGGAGCAGGTTCCTGAAGAGCTTTGTCCATGCATGGAGGGGAATCTGGAAAACGGCGCGGTCAGAGCGGAATTTTCAATTTCATATTACCGCGGCCTGCGCCGTTATCGTTTGCGGTTTTCTCACCGGGCTGAGCACAGCCGAATGGGCCGTTGTTTTGGTGCTGATCGGAGGAATGCTTGCTTTGGAGCTTTTAAATACGGCGATAGAGCATGTTGTGGATTTAGTTACCGATCAGTATCACCCGCTCGCAAAAGCGGCAAAGGACGCGGCCGCCGGAGCCGTTTGCGTCTTTGCCGTGATATCGTGTATCATTGGTTTACTCATCTTCTTGCCGAAGATATGTTAGCAGAAGATTCTTACAATTATTTTACATTGCCAAAAATGGGCGTGAAAAACCAATCATAATTATGTAAAATAAAAGTGACAGCGGTATCATACAGGATAAAGGTAAGAGAGGAATTAAGTACACATGAACAGACAAGAATTGATTGCAGAAGCATTAAAAGCGCGGGACACAGCGTATGTGCCGTATTCAAATTTCAGAGTGGGAGCCGCTCTTCTTACCAAAGACGGAAAAGTGTACAGAGGCTGCAACATCGAAAATGCGGCATACAGCATGTGCAACTGTGCTGAACGCACGGCGATATTCAAAGCTGTTTCCGAGGGGGATACGGAATTTGCGATGCTCGCCGTGGCTGCGGATACTCCGGGACCGGTTTCGCCGTGCGGAGCCTGCAGACAAGTAATTTCCGAGCTGTGCTCAAAGGATATGCTTGTTATTCTGACCAACTTACAAGGACAAATAAAAGAAATGACTGCGGAAGAATTATTACCAGGCGCATTTTCATCGGAGGATTTACATGACGAACGAAAGCTTTAAATCAGGATTTGTATCTATCATCGGAAGGCCGAATGTAGGAAAGTCTACCTTTTTAAACAGGGTCATCGGTCAAAAGATCGCCATCATGAGCGACAAACCCCAGACGACAAGAAATAAAGTCCAAGGGGTGCTGACAACCGGCACGTCGCAGACCATTTTTATTGATACACCGGGCATTCACAAACCAAAGCACAAGCTTGGCGACTTTATGATGAAAGTGGCGCAGAATACGCTGAAAGAAGTTGACTTGGTGTTATTTATGATTAACGCCGAAGAAGGGTACGGAAAAGGCGACGAGTTTATCATTGAAAAGCTCGGACAGACGTCTACACCGGTCTTTCTGATCGTAAACAAAATTGATAAGATCCACCCTGACCAGCTGCTTCTTTTAATTGATGAGTACCGTACGCGCTATCCGTTTAAAGAAATCGTGCCGATCTCAGCTTTGGAAGGGAACAACGTCGAAACCCTTCTCGCGCAGATTGAAGCGTATTTACCGGAAGGGCCTCAGTTCTATCCGAGCGATCAGGTGACTGACCACCCCGAGCGGTTCATTATTTCTGAACTGATCAGAGAAAAGGTGCTCCATCTGACAAGGGAAGAAGTGCCGCACAGCATCGCTGTCGCTATCGAGTCCATTAAAGGGCAGGAAAACGGCTCCGTCCATGTCGCTGCCACCATTGTGGTCGAGCGGGATTCTCAAAAAGGCATCGTCATCGGCAAAAAAGGAGCGCTTCTGAAAGAAGTCGGCAAAAGAGCGCGGGCTGATATTGAAGCTCTTTTGGGCTCACGCGTTTACCTGGAATTATGGGTGAAGGTGCAGAAGGACTGGCGGAATAAAATGTCTCAGCTGCGTGATTTCGGCTTCAAAGAGGATGAATATTAATTCATCTAAGGCGCATGCCTGAGGTGTGAGATTACCTCACAGAAGCAGGGATTCGTTAGCAAAATTTGTTTAACATGAAAAGGAGGACATCAGGTCAAGATAAGGGTAAGAATTTGGATTTGCAAGCTAGTTTAATGATGAAAGGTGGGTTTTTTGTGTTGAATTTTACCTGGAACGTATTTTCTCAAACAGGAAGTGTTGATACGTACCTTCTTTTTAAAGAACTGGAAAAAGAGAACCTGGAAAGACCCGAAGAACCGGAAGATGAGCTAGCCCGAATTGATTTTCCAATTTTGTAAACCTCTTGGCCCCTCCCATTGTTGGAAGGTGCGGAAATGCTGACTAAATGTGAAGGAATCGTGCTCCGTACGAATGACTACGGGGAGACGAATAAAATCGTGACATTGCTGACGAGGGAACACGGCAAAATCGGCGTCATGGCAAGGGGCGCCAGGAAGTCAGCCAGCCGGCTGTCAGCAGTCAGCCAGCCGTTTTTGTACGGGTCATTTTTAATGCAAAGAACATCCGGACTCGGCACGCTCCAGCAGGGTGAAATGATTCTCAGCATGAGAACGATCAGAGAAGATTTATTTTTGACGGCGTATGCCGCTTTTATCGCTGAACTCACTGACAAAGGAACGGAAGAGAAGAAACCGAACCCCTATTTATTCGAATTGATTCTCGAATCCTTTAAGAGGCTGAATGACGGGACTGACCCGGACGTGATCACCTTCATCGTGCAGATGAAAATGCTCGGCGTCATGGGGCTGTATCCGGAGCTGAATCATTGTGTCCACTGCAAAAGCGGGGAAGGAACGTTTCATTTTTCGATAAGAGATAACGGGTTTATCTGCCACCGCTGCTTTGAAAAGGATCCGTACAGAGTTCCGATTTCGCCGCAAACGGCAAGGCTGCTAAGGCTTTTTTATTACTTTGATATCGGAAGGCTCGGCAGCGTCTCGTTAAAACAGGAAACCAAAAACGAAATTAAACGGGTCATTGATCTGTATTACGAGGAATATTCAGGACTTTATTTAAAGTCAAAACGGTTTTTAGATCAGATGGAAAGCATGAAGAACCTTTTGGATGAAAACAAAAGTTGACATTCTGCCCATCTTTTTATATGATCATTTATTATAAAATATGTTGCAGTGACAGAAAGAAGTACTTGCGTCCAACTCATACAAGCGACCTTAGGGCAGTGTAAGCTAAGGATGAGCGCGCAACGAAAGGCATTCTCGAGCAACCCTTTAAAAAGAGGCTGAGTGATTCACATCCTCAGCAACTAGGGTGGAACCGCGGGAGAACTCTCGTCCCTATGTTTGCGGCCGGCAAGCATAGAGACGGGAGTTTTTTGGTTGCCGCCGCACTTGTAAAAGAATGGAGAAAGTGGAGGTGCTTGAAATGAACATTCAAGATATGATTTTAACCTTGCAGAAGCACTGGTCGAATGAAGGCTGTGTGCTCATGCAGTCGTATGATGTGGAGAAAGGCGCAGGCACAATGAGCCCGTATACATTTTTACGAAGCATCGGGCCGGAACCGTGGAGAGTGGCTTACGTTGAGCCGTCCAGACGGCCTGCGGACGGACGGTACGGTGAAAACCCGAACAGGCTCTATCAGCATCATCAATTCCAAGTCATTATCAAGCCGTCGCCTGATAACATTCAAGAGCTTTACCTTGATTCATTGCGTGCGCTCGGCATTGACCCGCTTGAACATGATATCCGTTTCGTAGAAGACAACTGGGAAAACCCGTCTTTAGGCTGTGCAGGTCTCGGCTGGGAAGTATGGCTTGACGGGATGGAAATTACTCAGTTTACATACTTCCAGCAGGTGGGCGGAATTGAATGTAAACCGGTATCCGTTGAGATCACGTATGGTATTGAACGTCTCGCGTCATATATTCAGGATAAAGAAAACGTCTTTGATCTTGAATGGACGTCAGGATTTACTGTGAAAGATTTATTTATGATGGCTGAATATGAGCATTCCGTTTATACTTTTGAAACATCTGACGTGGATATGCTTTTCCATTTGTTCAGCACCTATGAAAAAGAAGCGATCAGACAAATGGATAACGGGCTCGTGCATCCGGCCTATGATTATGTGCTGAAATGCTCTCACACATTTAATCTGCTCGATGCAAAAGGCGCGATCTCGGTGACGGAGCGGACGGGTTATATCGGCCGTGTCCGCAACTTAGCGAGAAAAGTGGCAAAAACGTATTATGAAGAACGGGAAAAATTAGGGTTCCCAATGCTTAAAGAGGAGGGCTCTTCCCATGAGTAAACAAGACTTGCTTTTAGAGATCGGACTCGAGGAAATGCCGGCGCGGTTTTTACATGACAGCATGGTGCAGCTCGGTGAAAAGCTGACCGACTGGCTGGCTGAAAAAAATATCGCCCATGGCGAAGTGAAACTTTTTAATACGCCGAGACGTCTGGCAGTATATATAAAAGACGTAGCAGAAAAACAGGCTGATATTCAGGAAGAAGCAAAAGGCCCTGCGAAAAAAATCGCTCTGGATGCTGACGGAAACTGGACAAAAGCCGCTATCGGATTTTCAAAAGGCCAAGGCGCCGGAGTGGATGATCTGTATATAAAAGATGTAAACGGCACGGAATATGTCTTCGTTCAAAAATTCCAGGCGGGACAAGAGACGAAGACACTTTTACCGCAGCTGGAAAATTTGATTGCCGGAATGCATTTTCCGAAAAACATGCGCTGGGGCACGCAGGATCTGCGCTATATCCGTCCGATCAAATGGATTATCGCTCTCTTTGGGAAAGACGTCATTCCGTTTGAAATCACAAATGTCGAGACGGGCCGGAACACGCAGGGACACCGCTTTCTCGGCCAAGAAGTATCTGTTGATGCACCGTCATCATACGAAAAGCTGCTGAAAGAACAAAGCGTCATTGCTGACCCGAAAGAACGCAAACAAATGATCCAAAGCCAGCTGGACGCGCTTGCGGCCGAGAAGAAATGGAACATTCCGATCGATGAGGACCTGCTGAACGAAGTCAACCATCTGGTGGAATACCCGACGGCGCTTTACGGATCTTTTGAATCCGAGTTTCTTTCTATCCCTGAAGAAGTACTTGTAACAACAATGAAAGAGCATCAGCGCTACTTCCCGGTAAAAGATGAAAACGGGAATCTGCTGCCTCATTTTATTACGGTAAGAAACGGGAACAGCCATGCAATTGAAAATGTTGCCCGCGGAAACGAGAAAGTGCTGAGAGCAAGGCTTTCAGATGCTGCGTTCTTCTACAAAGAAGACCAAAAGCTCAACATTGATGAAAACGTGAAGAAACTGGAAAATATCGTTTTCCATGAAGAGCTCGGCTCCCTTGGAGATAAAGTAAGAAGAGTGGCCGCCATTGCGGGCAAACTTGCCGTCCGCCTGAAAGCGGATGAACAGACGCAAAACCTTGTGAAGCGCGCCGCAGAGATTTCTAAATTTGACCTGGTTACACATATGATCTATGAGTTCCCTGAGCTTCAGGGCGTGATGGGAGAAAAATATGCGCGCATGCTCGGTGAAGATGAAGCCGTCGCTGCCGCTGTCAATGAGCACTATATGCCGAGAGCGGCCGGGGGAGAAGTGCCTTCAACCTTCACCGGCGCGGTTGTAGCGTTAGCTGATAAACTGGACACGATTGCTTCCTTCTTCAGCATTGACGTGATTCCGACAGGTTCTCAGGACCCGTACGGATTGCGTCGTCAGGCAAGCGGCATCGTTTCCATTCTGATCGACCGCAACTGGGGCATTTCTTTTAAAGAGCTGCTGTCATTGACAGAAACGGAAAAAGAAAATGAGCTCCTCGATTTCTTTACACAGCGTCTGAAATACGTCTTAAACGCTGAAGACATCCGTCATGACGTTATCGAAGCCGTTCTGGACAGCACAGAGCTTGAGCCGTATGCAGCCGTTCATAAAGCAAGAGTGCTTGAGAAGCACCTCGGCACACCCGGATTTAAAGAAACGGCTGAATCACTCGGCCGGGTCATCTCCATCAGCAAAAAAGGCGAGAGCCGCGATATCAATCCGGATCTGTTTGAAAATGAACAGGAGAAAAAGCTGTTTGACGCTTATCAAAAAACAAAAGACAGTGTCGCGGAAAGCTTTGCCTCCAAAAACTATGAACAGGCGCTTGCCGTGCTCAGCGGATTAAAGGAGCCGATTGAAGACTACTTTAATCACACGATGGTAAATGCGGACGATGAAGCATTAAAAACCAACCGTTTAGCGCAAATGACCGCTCTTGCAGATGTAATCAAGTCTTTTGCTAATATGAATCATCTTATTGTAAAATAAAGAAAAAGACGGTTGCTGTGTGATCGGCAATCGTCTTTTCCCCTTTTACATAAACATCACAGAATGAAAACATAGATAAAGAAACCCTTCCATAAAGGTGGTGAGTACGATCGAATTAAATAAACGGCAAGAACAAATTTTACAGATTGTAAAGGAAAACGGCCCGATTACCGGAGAGCATATCGCAGAACAGCTCAATTTAACGAGGGCCACGCTGCGGCCGGACTTGGCCATACTCACCATGTCAGGCTTCTTAGAGGCCCGTCCGCGGGTCGGTTATTTTTATACGGGGAAAACGGGAAATCAGCTGCTTGCGGATAAACTGAAAAAGCTGCAAGTGAAAGATTTTCAATCGATCCCTGTTGTCATCAATGAGAATGTCTCGGTATACGATGCCATCTGCACAATGTTTTTAGAAGATGTCGGCACGTTATTTGTCGTAGATCGTGATGCTGTCTTAGTCGGTGTGCTGTCACGCAAAGATTTGCTGCGGGCGAGCATCGGCCAGCAGGAACTTGCCTCAATACCGGTTCATATTATCATGACAAGAATGCCGAATATCGCCGTCTGCCGGCGTGACGATTATGTGATGGACATCGCCAAGTATTTAATTGAAAAACAGATCGATGCCCTGCCCGTTATTAAAGATACGGATAAAGGCTTTGAGGTCATCGGCCGGTTTACCAAAACGAATATGACTAGGATACTTGTCAGTTTATCAGAAAATGAAATCATATAAGCTTGAAAACTAACGGGGGGATAACATGGACAATCGCATCATTTATGTAGTATCAGACTCAGTCGGAGAAACCGCCGAACTCGTTGTAAAAGCCTCGCTCAGCCAGTTTAACGGCTCAGCAGATGATACGCATATCAGAAGAATACCTTATGTGGAAGATATCGGCACCATTAATGAAGTCGTGTCTCTCGCCAAAGCGGACGGCGGCATTATTTGTTTTACGCTCGTTGTTCCTGAAATGCGCAAATACCTGGTTGAACAAGCGGAAAAAGCGAATGTGCTGTATTACGATATTATCGGTCCGCTCATCGATAAAATGGAATCGGCTTACGGTCTGACCGCTAAATATGAACCGGGCCGCGTCCGCCAGCTTGATGAAGATTATTTCAAAAAGGTCGAGGCGATCGAGTTTGCCGTCAAATATGACGATGGCAGAGATCCAAGAGGCATTTTAAAAGCCGATATCATCCTGCTCGGAGTATCCAGAACGTCTAAAACCCCATTATCACAATATCTTGCCCATAAGCGTCTGAAAGTGGCCAATGTGCCGATCGTTCCTGAGGTCGATCCGCCGGAAGAACTGTTCAGCGTTGATCCGAAAAAATGCATCGGCTTAAAAATCAGCCCTGATAAACTGAACCATATACGAAAAGAACGGTTAAAATCTCTCGGCTTAAATGACAAAGCCATTTACGCCAATATCAACAGAATTAAAGAAGAGCTGGAGTATTTTGAGAAAATCGTGGACCGGATCGGCTGCCAAGTCGTTGACGTTTCGAATAAAGCGGTCGAGGAAACAGCGAACATCATTCATCACCTCAAAACAAAGGGCCGATAACTCAGGACGCTTTATCCTGGGTTTTTGGGTATGCAAATAGGGAATAAACAAAAAGGATGGCATCTTCGCGAAGTTTGTATTATAATAAAAAATTGTGATAAAATGTTTATTTTTAGGTTTAAGCTTCGTGTGATACGAATAAACTATTATGGGTAAGATGTCAAGAATAACTCCCGGAAATTTTTCGACAAAGCTCAAAATAGATCCGCAGTCATGGAGCATATGCGATTTCGCTTGTTTTTATGCAGGAGATTGATGGAGGGATGGAGAATTAGTCTTCTAAATGAAAAAGAAAAGACGATTTTTGTCGATGCAGACGCATGCCCCGTAAAAGAGGAAATAATGCTCATTGCATCGCAATACAGCGTTCGGGTTATTTTCGTCGCATCATTTGAACACTACCAGCTTTCCAGAAGCAAAGACGAGAACTGGGTATACGTTGATCCTCATAAAGAAGCGGCAGATTTATATATCGCAAACCATGTGAGATCGGGAGACGTCGTAGTCACGCAGGATATCGGTTTAGCCTCTCTTTTGCTGAACAGAAATATTGCCGTCTTATCGGAAAGGGGCCGTTCTTATACTGAAGAAACGATTGACTTCGCTCTGATGAGCCGTCATATGTCAGGCAAAATGAGAAGAAGCGGCATTCATTCCAAAGGACCTAAAAAATTAAATAAAGAAGATCGGAATCGATTTGTTACCCTGCTTAAAAAAATCCTGTCGAATGATGAAGGGATTTCAAATCAAAGCATCGAATAATGTACGACGGAGTGTTATAAGATGGGAAACCGCATACCAGATGAAGTAGTTAATCAGGTGCAGCAGTCAGCAGACATTGTTGAAGTCATAGGTGATTATGTCCAATTGAAAAAGCAAGGCCGCAACTACTTTGGGCTCTGTCCGTTTCACGGGGAAAACACGCCCTCGTTTTCCGTCTCCAGCGATAAGCAGATCTTTCATTGCTTCGGATGCGGGGCGGGCGGGAACGTTTTCTCTTTCTTACGGCAGATGGAAGGCTATTCATTTACGGAAGCTGTTTCTCACCTTGCGGATAAATATCAGATTGATTTCCCTGATGATATAACGATTCACTCTGCATCCAGGCCGGAATCTTCCGGAGAGCAGAAGATGGCGGAAGCCCACGAGCTTTTGAAGAAATTTTACCATCATTTGCTAATAAATACAAAGGAAGGCCAGGAAGCGTTAGATTACCTTTTATCAAGGGGTTTTACGAAAGAGCTCATAGATGAGTTTGAAATCGGCTACGCGCTGGATTCCTGGGATTTCATGACGAAATTCTTGAAAAAGCGCGGTTTTGAGGAAGAACTGATGGAAAAAGCGGGTCTGCTGATCAGAAGGGAAGACGGCAGCGGGTATTTTGACCGTTTCAGAAACAGAATTATGTTTCCCATTCATGATCACCACGGAGCCGTGGCGGCTTTTTCAGGAAGGGCGCTCGGAAGCCAGCAGCCGAAATATATGAACAGCCCGGAAACGCCGCTGTTTCATAAATCTAAGCTGCTGTATAACTTTCATAAGGCGCGCCTGCCGATCAGGAAAGAGGAGAGAGCCGTTCTGTTTGAAGGCTTCGCTGACGTCATATCCGCCGTCAGCTCAGGCGTAAAAGAAAGTATCGCCACAATGGGGACGTCGCTCACCGAAGAACATGTGAAAATTCTCAGGAGAAATGTTCAGGAGGTCATTCTCTGCTACGATTCGGATAAAGCCGGGTACGAAGCTACGCTGAAAGCGGCCGGCCTGCTTCAGAAAGCCGATTGTAAGGTAAGAGTAAGCATGCTGCCTGACGGGCTTGATCCTGATGATTATATCAGAACCCGGGGCGGAGAAAAATTCCGGACCGATATCATTGATGCAAGCGTTACGGTCATGGCTTTTAAAATGCAATATTTCCGCAAAGGGAAAAACTTATCTGACGAAGGAGACCGGCTCGCTTACATGAAAGAAGTGCTGAAAGAAATCAGCGCTCTTTCCGGGTCGCTTGAGCAGGAAATGTATGTGAAGCAGCTCGCCTCAGAATTTTCTCTTTCGGTAGAATCTTTGACGGAACAGCTTTCCATCTACGCCAGACAAAACGCCCCCGGCGACAAAAACGCCGAACCGCAGACAAGACGGGCCCGGGTGACGACAAAAGCAAAACGGCGCCGTCTCCGTCCCGCCTATGAGAACGCGGAAAGACTTCTGCTCGCTCATATGCTGAGAGACCGAAACGTCATAAAGAAAGTGATTGAGCGTGTCGGCTTTGAATTTAACATTGACGGACATCGTGCGCTGGCAGCATACCTGTACGCTGTTTATGAAGAGGGCGCTGACATGACGCCGCAGCATCTTATGGCGAGAATGCAGGATGAGGAAATCAGCCAGCTGCTTTCAGATATAGGGATGCTCCAAGTAAACGAGGAGCTCTCAGAGGCCGAGTTATCCGATTACGTAAAAAAAGTGTTGGATCACCGAAAATGGTCAATGATAAAGGAAAAAGAAGCAGAAAGAGCGGATGCGGAGAGGCAGAAAGACTTCGTGAAAGCTGCGTCTCTGGCTCAAGAAATTGTTGCATTGAACCGATCATTAAAGTAACACCACAAAGAGGCTTGCGTTCTGATTGGCAATGATTCCTTGCGGAGGAGCAAATAGATCGCTTAACCTCATCATGAATTGTCATTTATTATCCGCAGCCCTGCATGCTGAAAAAGAGAGAAGGCTTCCGGGTCGGATAAGAAACATACCGCTTTTAGAATTCGTTGCAAGCTTTGGAAGGAGGGATCCATAATGGCTGATAAACAAACCCACGAAACAGAAACAGAACTTACATTAGACCAGGTAAAAGAACAGCTTACTGAAACTGGAAAAAAACGTGGCGTTTTAACATATGAAGAAATTGCTGAACGCATGTCCAGCTTTGAAATTGAATCAGACCAAATGGATGAGTATTATGAATTTTTAGGAGAACAAGGTGTTGAATTAATTAGTGAAAATGAAGAAACGGAAGATCCTAATATTCAACAGCTTGCCAAAGCCGAAGAAGAATTTGACCTTAATGACCTCAGCGTACCGCCTGGCGTAAAGATCAATGATCCAGTCCGCATGTACCTTAAGGAAATCGGACGGGTAAATCTTCTTTCTGCTAAAGAAGAAATCACCTACGCTCAAAAAATTGAAGAGGGTGACGAGGAATCTAAACGCAGACTGGCTGAAGCAAACCTTCGTTTAGTTGTCAGCATTGCTAAACGGTATGTCGGCCGCGGCATGCTTTTCTTAGACTTGATCCAAGAAGGAAACATGGGTCTCATGAAAGCCGTCGAGAAGTTTGACTACCGTAAAGGATATAAATTCAGTACGTATGCGACTTGGTGGATCAGACAGGCGATTACACGCGCCATCGCTGACCAGGCGAGAACAATCCGTATCCCGGTTCACATGGTGGAAACCATCAACAAATTAATCCGGGTGCAGCGTCAGCTTCTTCAGGATCTTGGCAGAGAGCCGACACCGGAAGAGATTGCTGAAGACATGGATCTTACACCTGAAAAAGTCCGTGAAATATTAAAAATTGCTCAAGAGCCTGTTTCTTTAGAAACGCCGATCGGTGAAGAAGACGACTCACATCTCGGTGATTTCATCGAAGACCAGGAAGCGACATCTCCGTCGGATCATGCGGCATATGAGCTTTTAAAAGAACAGCTGGAAGATGTGCTGGATACGTTGACAGATCGTGAAGAAAACGTGCTGCGTCTCCGTTTCGGTCTGGATGACGGACGCACAAGAACTTTGGAAGAAGTAGGCAAAGTGTTTGGAGTAACGAGAGAGCGTATTCGCCAAATTGAAGCAAAAGCGCTTCGCAAATTGAGACATCCGAGCAGAAGCAAACGTCTGAAGGATTTTCTCGAATAGAATGGAACGGGTCTTTTTGATCCGTTCTTTTTTATGTATAAGATATATGGATAATATACCTTTATTTTACTGGATAAGCATATGTTTTGCAAATGAGTTTGGAAAAAATGCGGCATGTCTGAAAGGGGGAAAATGAGATAAGTTTATTTATATTCTTTATTGTAAGCGTATACAATTCATTATACAATAGAATAAAGATAATTTTGTGATAAACAAAACAGTTATTTTTGCTTTTTGTATAAATTGTGAAATCAATGAAATTGCTGAGTAAGACCATTTACTTTTTGTAAAAATAAGTTAGAATTAGAAGTGTTTACATAGGGGGAGAATGAAAAAGGGGGATGGAGATATGAAGTGGAATCCGCTGATTCCTTTTTTGCTCATTGCAGTGCTGGGAATAGGGCTGACTTTCTTTTTAGCTGTAAAAGGCAATGGAGATGCGCATCAGATCGCAAGCGGCGGTGAAAGCAAAAATGCCGAGAAGGAAACTGCAAACGCTTCACCTGAAGAGATTTATAAAGCGAACTGCATCACCTGTCACGGGGAAAACTATGAAGGTGTATCAGGGCCGAACTTAAAAGGCGTCGGCAAAAGAAAAGATGTCGCTGAGATTAAAACAAAAATTGAAAAAGGCGGCAACGGGATGCCCGCAGGCCTTGTGCCGGCCGAAAAGCTGGATGACATGGCAAAATGGGTTTCTGACATTAAATAAAGCTTTACCGGTCCCTATATAAAAGACATATGAAAAACTCTATCCGCCGCTTGGATTCCGGGCGGTTTTTTTATATGATAGTAAAGGAAAAAGAACCTGAGAAAAGTTGTGATATTGTGAATGAAATGAAGTTATCTAAAAGATTGCAGTCTGTGGCGGAATATATCCCTCCGGGTGCCCTGGTTGCTGATATCGGGTCGGACCACGCGTATCTTCCTTGCTATGCCGTTTTGAATCATTTGGCAAGCCGGGCAATCGCCGGTGAAATTACAGACGGACCGTTTCTATCCGCCAAACAGCAGGTGGAAAAACTGGACTTAAGCACTCTTATCTCCGTAAGGAAAGGTGACGGGCTGAGCGTCCTTGAAAAAGGAGAAGCCGGCGCCATTACAATCGCTGGCATGGGCGGAGCGCTGATCGCTCATATTTTGGAGTCCGGAAAAACGAAATTGACGGGGCGTGAACGGCTGATTCTGCAGCCGAATATTCATGCCGTTCATATAAGAGAGTGGCTGTATCAGGAAGGCTATGAATTGATTGATGAAGTGATTCTCGAAGAAGACGGAAAGTGTTATGAGATCCTCGTTGCGGAAACTGGCGACCGTGATGCGCCGTATCGGGACGTGCCGATGGCTGCCGGAATGCTTGCGGGTCCGTTTTTATTAAAAGAGAGGAATGAAGTGTTTCTTCGGAAATGGAGCCAGGAACTTAAGCATACTGAACAAATTTATGAACAGATCAGCCGCAGCGCAAAGCATGAAAGTCATGAAAAATTAGCTGAATTGAAAGAGCGGATTTCTCTGCTGAAGGAGGTAATCGGACATGCCTAAACATGTAAACGGACAGGAAATCATCCAGCTGTTTGAACAATTTTCACCGAAGGCTTTTGCGGTGGAAGGAGATAAAATCGGCCTGCAGATCGGTACATTGAATAAGCCGGTGAAAAATGTCATGGTGACACTGGATGTTCTGGAACAAACGGTAGATGAAGCCATTGAGAAAAAAGTTGACTTAATTATCGCCCACCATCCGCCGATTTTTCGGCCGCTTAAACAGATCACCACTGATCAGCCTGGCGGAAGACTGATTGAGAAATGTATAAAGCATGATATTGCCGTATATGCGGCTCATACGAATCTTGATGTAGCGGACGGCGGTGTGAATGACCTGCTTGCCGAAGCTCTCGGCCTGACAGACACAGAAGTGCTCGTCCCGACATATTCGGACCCGCTGAAAAAGCTTGCCGTATATGTTCCGAAAGACTATGAAGAAGCTGTAAGAACCGCACTTGGCAACGCCGGAGCGGGACATATCGGCAATTACAGCCATTGCGCGTTCTCCTCTGAGGGAATCGGCAGCTTTAAGCCGCTGGACGGGGCAGAACCGTTTATCGGACAGACGGGAGAGCTGGAGCTCGTCCATGAAGTGAGACTTGAGACCGTTTTTCCGGCAAGTATGGAGAAAACCGTCGTAAAAGCGCTGAAAAAAAGCCATCCGTATGAAGAGGTGGCATATGATATTTATCCAGTGGAGCAGTCTCCGCTTGAAAAAGGGCTCGGCCGCATCGGAAAACTTCAGCAAGACATGACGCTTGAAGAGTTTGCGCTGTTTGTGAAAGAAAAGTTTGACGTTAACGGAGTCCGGATGGTCGGAGAGCGAAACAGCAAGGTGAAAAAAGTCGCGGTTCTTGGTGGTGACGGAAATAAATATATTTATCAGGCAAAGCGGAAGGGTGCAGATGTTTACGTGACGGGCGATCTTTATTTCCATGTAGCGCATGATGCGATGATGATGGGATTAAACGTTGTGGATCCGGGGCATTATGCTGAAAAGATCATGAGAAAAGGCACGGCTGAGAAGCTTACGGCAATGGCCGGGGAGAAAAACTATGATGTGCGCATTTTCGCTTCTGAAACAGATACAAACCCATTTACCTTCTTATAAAAAACTGAGGCCCCGGGCCTCAGTTTTTTATTTTTACTTTCGGAAGGATTTTTTTAAGCGGCACACTGTGTTCAAGCTGCCATGTCGATTCATCGTTGTGGTCAAACTGCTCTAAAAAGCGGATGACTTCCTTTGTAATCGGTGTCGGTGTTGATGCGCCTGCGGTAACGGCGACGGTATTGACGTCTTTCAGCCATTCGAGCTTCAGTTCACTGATGTCTCCGATTCGGTAGGCTTTTGTTCCGGCGATTTCTTCTGACACTTGCGCCAGTCTGTTGGAGTTATTGCTTTTCGGATCACCGACAACAATGGTTAAGTCCGCTTTTTTTGCCTGCTCTGATACAGCTTCTTGACGAACCTGTGTGGCCAGGCAGATTTCCTGATGGTATTCCACGTACGGGTACTTTTCTTTGACTGATTCCATAATATCGTGGACGTCCCACTGGGACATTGTCGTTTGGTTTGTAACGATTAATTTCTCAGCCTGAATATCGAGATTTCTCACGTCTTCCTCTGTTTCAACGAGATGAACGATTTCAGGAGCGACGCCGACGGCTCCTTCAGGCTCGGGGTGGCCTTTTTTACCGATGTATATGACGTGATAACCTTCAGCTTTTACTTTTCGGATTAAGTCATGTGTTTTCGTGACGTCCGGGCATGTGGCGTCAATCGTAACAAGCCCTTTTTCCTCAGCGGCTTTTCTTACTTCCGGAGATACCCCGTGAGCCGTGAAAATAACGGTTCCTTTTTCCACCTGCTTTAAAATCTCCAGACGGTTTGTGCCGTCAAGCGTGTAAATGCCGTCTTCCTCAAACGCATCTGTGACATGCTTATTATGAACAATCATTCCGAGTATATATATAGGTCTTGGCAGTGTTTTATCGAGTGACGCGTTTTTGGCTATGACCATGGCATCAACAACGCCGTAACAGTAGCCGCGCGGCGATATTTTGATAACGTCCAATGTAGATGTCCTCCTATCAAAAGTGAGTGTAGAGGCAATATAAAAAGCCGTAGTTAAACGGCTCAAATCTTGCATTCTTCTGATCTCATTATAGCTAATCTTTCGTGAGATATCAAAGAATGTTAAATATATAATTTCGGCTTTGATCTGCCCGATGTTCTTTTTGGACGCGGCTGTTCCGCTGAGTCTGCCTGTGCGGCGTCTTTTTCTTTTGAAGCGGATGCTTTTTCAGACGTCTTCTTTGATGTTTTGGATGAGGCGTCTGATTTGTTTTCATCTTCTGTTTCATCTGTTTTTTCAGCTTCATCCTTTTTGTCCTGTTCGTCTGTTTCTTTCGTCTCGTCAGATTCATTCTCGTCATCACTGCTGCTTAATTGGCTGTAAAGCTTCATCATGGCGGGCAGACTCCGTACTAAAGGACCGTACTGCTGGATCATCGGCGTAACCTGCTGCGCCACGCCGAGCACCTTCTGAACGTTGCCGAGCATGCTCGACAGGGATGCCGGACTTGCCAGGTTCTGTATTCCCTGCAGTCCTGCACCTGCTCCTCCGCTGGCCGCCGCCGGTGCCGACGCGGCAGCGCTTCCTCCTCCTGAACCGGGTAAAAAACGGGAAAGCATACCTTTTAAGCCCCCTCCGCCGCCCGTGCCTGCGTTTCTCAGGCCCGCTCCGGCAATCTGCTGCTGAGGGAAAAGCTGCCGTCCCTGCTGCATCAGCTGCCGTCCCGGCAATGACGGTCTTCCTCCCATCATCATACGCGGATTCATAAACGGCCGGCCCTGCTGCGCCATATTTCTCATCGGCTGCTGTGGAAACATACTTGTACCTCCTTTCTGTCTCTCTGCTATTACAATATGCATCGGAGGGGGCATTTGCTTTTCTGTCTCGAAAACAGGATTCCCCCAAGACATGGTGTTTTTAAGTAAAATCGGTTATAATGTGATGATGGACACAGAATGTGCCGCTTTAAGGAGCTGGGAAAAATGAAAGAAACTAAATTTGATGGATACAACTTAAAACCGTTTATTATAGATGCAGTTCACCGCCTTGGTTTTTATGAACCGACAGATATTCAAAAGCGTCTGATACCTGCTGTACTGAAAAACGAAAGCGTGATCGGGCAGTCCCAGACGGGGACGGGGAAAACCCACGCCTATTTATTGCCAATTTTGAATCGGATTGATCCGGGTTCTGATACGGTACAGGCTGTTATTACGGCGCCGACGAGAGAGCTTGCCAATCAGATTCATCAGGAAGCGCTCAAAATCACACAGGGTGCGGAAGATGAGCCGATCCGGACAAAATGCTTCATCGGCGGGACGGACAAGCAAAAATCAATTGATAAGCTGAAAACACAGCCTCATCTCGTCGTCGGAACGCCGGGCCGGATCGCGGATCTGATTAAGGCGCAGGCATTGAACGTCTATAAAGCGCAGTCTCTCGTCATTGACGAAGCTGATCTGATGCTTGACATGGGCTTTTTAGAAGACGTTGATTACATCGGATCCCGTATGCCGGAAGAACTTCAGATGCTTGTGTTCTCAGCTACGATTCCGGAAAAGCTGAAGCCGTTTTTGAAAAAGTATATGGAAAATCCGAAGTACGCGCATGTTGAGCCGAAAAGAATCACAGCCGAAAAGATTGAACATGTTTTGGTTCCTTCTAAACAGCGTGATAAAGACAAACTGCTTTTTGATATGATGTCTCATCTGAACCCTTATCTGGGCATTGTGTTTGCAAATACGAAAAACACGGCTGACCATATTGCGAAATACCTGACTGAAAAGGGCATGAGGATTGGTCTTCTGCACGGGGGATTAACGCCGCGTGAGCGTAAGAAGGTAATGAAGCAGATTAATGATCTGGAATTCACTTATGTCATTGCGACAGACCTTGCGGCAAGAGGAATTGACATTAAAGGCGTAAGCCACGTCATCAACTATGAGCTTCCGGACGATCTGGATTTTTATGTTCACCGCGTCGGGAGAACCGCACGCGCGGGTTCATCAGGCCAAGCACTGACCATTTATGAGCTTTCTGACGAAGATGCGCTCGTAAGACTCGAAAAGATGGGTATTGTGTTTGACTATGCGGAGCTTGTAAACGGCGAATGGAAGAAAGGCGATGACCGCCACCGCCGCAAAAAACGCAAAAAATCGGAGAATGAGGCTGACCAAATGGCGAAGCGCCTCGTGAAAAAACCGAAAAAAGTGAAGCCGGGCTATAAAAAGAAAATGAGCTACGAAATGGAAAAGATAAAAAGAAAGCAGAGAAGAAACAAATCTAACAAAGGAAAGTAGGGGAATCGGGTTGCTGAAAATAGGTTCACACGTCTCAATGAGCGGAAAACATATGCTCCTTGCCGCAAGCAAGGAAGCTGTTTCGTACGGGGCGAACACATTTATGATCTATACGGGCGCTCCCCAAAACACGCGCCGCAAAAAAATTGAGGACTTGAATATTGAAGCGGGCCGCGCCCATATGAAGGAAAACGGCATCGATGAGATTGTCGTGCATGCGCCGTACATCATTAACATCGGAAATACGACAAATCCGGCAACATTTGAGCTGGGCGTTGATTTTCTGCGTTCTGAAATTGAAAGAACGGCAGCGATCGGCGCGAGACAGATCGTGCTTCATCCAGGGGCGCATGTCGGAGCCGGGGCTGAGACGGGCATCAAAAAAATCATTGAAGGTTTAAACGAAGTGATTGTTCCCGGGCAAAACGTGCAGATTGCGCTGGAGACAATGGCGGGCAAAGGATCAGAATGCGGGAGAAGCTTTGAAGAGCTGGCCGAGATCATTGCGGGAGTCACGCATAATGAACATCTATCCGTCTGCTTTGACACTTGCCACACCCATGACGCCGGGTATGATGTCGCTAATGATTTTGACGGTGTTCTTAACGAGTTTGATAAAATCGTCGGCATCGATCGGATAAAAGTCCTTCATGTTAACGACAGTAAAAATGTCAAAGGCGCCCGGAAAGACCGCCATGAAAATATCGGGTTCGGAGAGATCGGTTTTGACGCTCTGCAGTACATCGTTCATCACGAGCAGCTTGCCGATATCCCGAAAATCCTCGAAACACCGTATGTAGGCGAAGACAAGAAAAATAAGAAGCCGCCGTACCGTTTTGAAATCGAAATGCTGAAAGAAAAGCAGTTTGATAAGGAGCTTCTTGAAAAAATATCAGCTCAATAAGAAAGAAAGGAGGGGCGGGTGTCCCTCCTTTTTTACCCTGAGAATTGATTGAAAAGTTCGTCAACTTTCCGCGCCGTTTCTTTTGAAGTTATCGTTTCCACTTTTTTCAGCAGGCGCAGCCGCTCCTGTTCATCAAAAATATTGATGTTTTTTCCGTGCATCAGAGCCGCTACCTCAGCCGCTTGACTTCTTGTAATGCTGATCCCGTATTGCTTGGAATATTTCAGCAGATCGTCCGCAGTGACTTGATTGAGCCGCTGCAAAATAATTCTTTGTATTAAAATCATCGATACTTTCACCTCTTTAGACATAATGTATTGAGCAGATCATTAAAATGTTACAGCTTTTAATGGTAAAATAAAGTTGCTTACTGTTTAAAATAGTTATTATAGGAAAGGAGATTTTATGACCCCAAATAAACAGCATAAAAGAGAATCATTTTTACACTTTATCTTCAGGGTCATTATGATTCTGATCGGGGCGGGTTCAGCCGCCGTAAGTATTGAATTGTTTCTGGTCCCTAATAATTTTATCGACGGAGGCATTATCGGTGTTTCATTAATTTTAGACCACCTCTTTATGTCCAATCCCCTCCTCAATTTTGCCTTATTCGTTGTGTTACTCAACATTCCATTTATGATTTTCGGATATAAATATATCGGAAAAACATTTCTCATCTCTACTGTTATCGGAATCGTCGGTTTAGCGCTGATTGAATCCTCATTGCACCATGTGGAGGCCATTACGACCCAGCCTATTTTGGCGACGGTATTCGGGGGGCTTTTGCTCGGTTTCGGGGTAGGCCTTGTCATCCGAAACGGAGGCTCGATGGACGGTACTGAAATCCTCGGTATCCTTCTCACGAAAAAGCTGCCCTTTTCAGTCGGGGAATTCGTTATGCTCATCAATGTGTTTATTTTCATTTGGGCCGGTTTTGTGTTCGGTCCGGAGCAGGCAATGTATTCTTTCATGACTTATTATATTGCCATGAAAACGATTGACGCGGTCATCCAGGGGCTTGATGAAACAAAAGCGGTCATTATTGTTGCAGAGCAATATGCTGAGATCTCAGATGCAATATTGCACCGGCTTGGACGGGGAACCACTAAGCTTCAGGGAAAAGGCGGATATACGGATGAAACCAAAGAAGTCATTTACGCGGTCGTGACAAGGCTTGAAGTGACTAAATTGAAATCCATTGTGTTTGAAATTGATAAAAACGCCTTTATTACAATCATGAATACCCATGAAACGAGGGGCGGTAAGTTCAAAACCGCGATTCACTAGGCTTTCATTTACTTTTCATCATTTTATAGGTATAATTTGATACATCATAAGAAAATGGCCTGCTGTTCAGACAGCTGCCATTTTCTTTTTGGAGCGATACCGTGTTGTAAAGGGGAGGTCCTCATGAACGTACAAGAAGCGTTGAACCTGCTGAAAGAAAAAGGGTATAAATATACGAGTAAGCGAGAAGACATGCTGCAGCTTTTTGCTGATTCTGATAAATATCTGACCGCCAAAAACGTGCTTGCCGCATTAAATGACGACTATCCGGGTCTGAGCTTTGATACCATATACAGAAATCTTTCGTTATATGAAGAACTCGGCATTTTGGAAACGACGGAGCTTTCCGGAGAAAAACTGTTCCGTTTTACATGCTCTTATACCCATCATCATCACCATTTTATCTGTTTAACCTGCGGGAAAACGAAGGAAATTGAGTCCTGTCCGATGGATAAGCTGCACGATGATTTGGAAGGGTATGAAATCAGCGGCCATAAGTTTGAAATTTACGGCACCTGTCCGGCGTGCCGATAAAAAACCTCCTGCTTATACAGGAGGTTTTTTTCAGCTTTTAACATGCTGAAAGCTGTGTTTGTTTTTATTAATCCAGGCGACGGCTTCAAGCCAATTCTGCACCCTGATAATATTGGAATCGATGGGGAGCTGATTATATGGGGAGTTAAAAAGGATAACCGGAATGCCTGCTTCTTTTGCGATCATTGTCGCATTGCCGTGGTGATCTTCGAAAAATAAATCAATGCCGTGTTTTTTGACGGCTTCCACTTTGTGATGGCCTCCGACAAGCTCAATGTGATCGTAATGAATGTCCCGGTTTGCAAACCAGTCCAGTGTAACATCTTCTAAGTGGCCGCGTCTTGCCGTAATGTAGATCAGACGGTGCTCTTCTTTCAGTCCGTCCAGTGCCTGCTTGGCAAATTCCGCGAGCTTCGCTTCTTTATATATGGCTGCTTCATGAACGTTCATCCATTCCCAAAATTCCTCGTCTGTAATGTTCAAAAGCTTCGTCAGATCATAATCAGTCATATCATCCAAGGTAATGGAAAGATGAAATGAGCGGTTTAAATAAGGGACAAATGTATCCTGTGCCGTAACTGTGCCGTCAATATCTATACCTAACCGTAACATGTCCACACTCCTATAAATTCATCCCTTCAAGTGTAACATAAACAATTAACAATACCAGAAAAGTTTAGCAAACATGAATTCGTAAAAAACGCGGAAACTAAAAAAGCTCCTTTCATAAAAGAAAAAGGGGGAATTGAAGGTGGCATACGATTACGAAAATCGAAAAGGCAACGACTACTACGTGGATCATGGATCGGAAGGAACCGATATCACGCGTGATGTTTATTCAGAAGAAACAGCGGCCGAAATTTCAGAGCCATATCGTGCTTCTGACCGGGCAGCAGACCGTGATGATAATCGGGACGGAGTAAGTGAAGGCCGGGGGATAGGGTATGCAGCATTGGCTATTTCTATCATTTCCCTGTTTGTGCTCCCTGTTTTATTAGGGGCATGCGGCATTATCGTCGGCTATATCGCCAGAAGAAGAGGAGCAGGCGCTTTAGGCGGATGGGCGATGGGAATCGGTATTGTTTCCCTTGTGCTCGGCATCTTCATTACACCGTTTTTTTAACACAACGCAAAAAAAGCTTGGCGGAATATCCGTCAAGCTTTTTGTGTTTCTTGTTCTGCTTTTGCTTTTTCCGCTTCAAGCTTTGCGTAGTGTTCTTCTGCCAGCTTGTCGATTTCTTTTTTCAGCTCTTCGACCATGGTTTCTTCAGGGACTTTGCGGACGATTTGGCCTTTGCGGAAAAGAAGTCCTTCGCCGCGCGCGCCGGCAATCCCGATATCAGCTTCTCTTGCTTCGCCCGGTCCGTTAACGGCACATCCGAGAACGGCTACTTTAATCGGCGCTTTGACTTTAGAAATGTATTCTTCCACTTCATTTGCGATGCTGATGAGATCAATTTCGATCCGTCCGCATGTCGGGCATGAAATAAGCGTAGCCGCGTTTGAAGCAAGACCGAATGATTTCAGCAGTTCTCTGGCTACTTTTACTTCTTCAACCGGGTCGGCGCTCAGAGAGATCCGGAGCGTGTTTCCGATTCCTTTGCTTAAAATCGCTCCGAGTCCGGCCGCGCTTTTTACCGTTCCGGCAAACAGCGTGCCCGATTCTGTAATTCCGAGGTGGAGCGGATAATCAAATGCTTTTGAAGCTTTTTCGTATGCTTCTATGGCTAGATTGACGTCAGACGCTTTCATGCTGACGATGATGTCGTGAAAGTCAAGGTCTTCCAGGATTTTGATATGATGAAGCGCACTCTCAACCATTCCGTCAGCAGTCGGATAGCCGTATTTTTCTAAAATGCGTTTTTCCAAAGAACCCGCGTTTACGCCGATCCGGATTGGAATTCCTTTTTCTTTCGCTGCTTTTACGACGGCTTCCACTTTTTCGCGGCGGCCGATGTTTCCCGGGTTGATTCTGATTTTGTCGGCCCCGCCCTCAATTGCTTTTAATGCAAGCTTGTAGTCAAAATGAATATCGACAACGAGAGGGATGGAAATTTGTTTTTTGATGTCGGCAATCGCGTTAGCGGCGCGTTCGTCCGGACATGCCACCCGGACAATTTGGCAGCCGGCTTCGGCTAAACGGTTGATTTCCGCAACTGTTGCTTCTACGTCGTGTGTTTTGGTCGTCGTCATACTCTGAATGACGACTTCGTTATTTCCGCCTATTGTTAAAGGTCCCACTTTGACGGGACGCGTTTTTGTACGATGTGTGATTTCACTCACTTGTCAATCGCTCCTTAATTGTAGTTACCGCTTTTGCAGGCTGAGCCTTTTACATGTCAGGCAACTTCTATTTACATGTTATATTGTAACAGTGTATTTGCCGAACTGACAAGAAATTAACGTTTAATTGCGGTAGACGGGGAATTTATAAGCGGTGCCTGCCTGAATTGCGTTTGCTTTTACATTCGGATTCAGCGCTTCAAAATCTTGCGCAATATCATCTGGCGCTTTATGTGCGCCGACTATCGACATCACCGTATCGCCTTTTTTGACCGTAACCGTTCTGTATGAAGATTCCTGTCGGGCTGGCTGTGCTGCCGCTGCGTATGCTGGAAGGTCTTGAGAAGGGATCGTGCCGATTTTAAGATCGTAAAAGATAATGAATATCACAAATAAACTGCCGAATACAAAAGTAAGCCGCTTCATTCCAACCGCCTCCCGCATACATTTTTACTTCATTGTATGCTTGTCCCATTTTGTTCATGACAAAAAAGAAGACCGCCGGGGGCAGTCTTTGTTACACAGCTGTTTTTCTTGGCGGTATCTCTTTTAAGACGAGGAAAAGGATGATAAAGTTTACAAACCAATTCACTAAAAATTCACTCGGCACCGTAATAACAAGCGCGCGCATGATTGTAAAGAATATGGTCGAAAGTGTAATGGAATAAGCCGAAAGCTTCCAGAGCTGCTGGTAATTCAATGTCTTTCTTTGCGCATTTTTCAATATCAGTCCGATGACGGCGAGAAATGATACTTCAATGAATTTTCCGGCCGCTGTCATGATGAACAGCAAAACGGACAGGACAGTGACGATCATTGTTTTATTTTGGTTTAATGCTGATATGATTTCTTTTTTTGTGATATCAGCTGGCATCAGCGAATAATTCATTTCTGTCGCCTGTCCGTCTACAGCAAGCACCATTTTATTTTTCAAAATGCCGATCGCATTTTGTTTCGCCGCTATTTGTTTCGCGCCGTAAGCATCTGTCGGATCAAACACGATGACGAACCCGTTCGCTTCCGTTTCCTTAGAGGCGGATGCTTTCGTCTGCAATTCTCCGTTTGAAATGCTGAAATCAGGGAAATCTTTCTTTAACACGGTTTTGAAACCGTTCATTGAGTTTACGGTGCCTGAGGAAAGGTAATAAGCGCTTGGCAGCGTAAAAAGGACAGACAGCAAAAATACATAAAGGATCGCTTTTCCTATCCCCTGAAAACGTGTTTTTGCAATATCCGCCGGAGAGTATGTACTTTTCAATAAAGCCGTAAATATGTTCAACATCTTCACTTCCTAGCCTAAACTGGTATATGTTGCTTATTGTATCGTTCACAGGGGATGAACACAAGTGAGAGTATTTAAAGCGGTGATAAGGAATCATACATAATAAGATAAAGCGGGAAGCGGTGATCGCCCGCAAAACAAAGGAGGGTGTTTTTTTCATGAGTGTTTTGTATTGGCTGATTATCATTGCGGTCTTCGTCATTGCTTTTATCGGGCTTGTATATCCGGTGATTCCAAGCGTTATTTTTATTGTGGCCGGTTTTCTTCTCTACGGATTTTTGTTTTCCTTCAGTCCTTATTCTTACCTGTTTTGGCTCATTGAGGCGGTATTTGCGGCCGTTTTATTCGCAGCTGACTATGTGTCAAATTTACTTGGCGTTAAAAGGTACGGAGGAAGCAGGGCGGCAATCTGGGGAAGCACGATCGGATTATTGATCGGACCCTTCGTTATTCCCGTGGCAGGCATTATATTAGGCCCGTTTATCGGTGCTCTCTGCGCTGAGGTGTTTGTTCATCAAAAGGATATCAAGTCCGCGGCAAAAGTGGGGCTCGGCTCGTTAATCGGCTTTTTAACAAGCGTGGCGGCAAAAGGCGTCATTCAGCTCTTTATGATCGGGTATTTCTTATGGACGGTGCTTTAGAAAGGTTTAATTTCGGCCGTGAACGGATAAAGTGTAATATGTCTGCTGGAATCGCCGGATTGTGAGCTTTTTCATTGATTACCACGCTTTCTTTTGTTACATTGAGATTAGAAAAGTTCGCGTTAAGCGGCATTTCAGTACATATATTTAAAGGAGGAAAAAATTATGGCTTACAAACTTCCAGAATTGCCTTACGCTTATGATGCTTTAGAACCTCATATCGATAAGGAAACGATGACGATTCACCATACGAAGCACCATAACACATACGTGACAAACCTCAACAAAGCGATCGAAGGATCTGCGCTTGCAGAGAAATCTGTAGATGAGCTTGTTGCTGATTTGAACGCAGTGCCGGAGGACATCCGCACGGCAGTCCGCAACAATGGCGGCGGACATGCAAACCACTCTTTATTCTGGACTCTTTTATCTCCGAACGGCGGAGGCGAACCGACTGGTGAGCTTGCTGAAGAGATCAAAAGCACGTTCGGAAGCTTCGATCAATTTAAAGAAAAATTCGCCGCAGCAGCTGCAGGCCGTTTCGGTTCAGGCTGGGCTTGGCTCGTTGTAAACAACGGCAAACTTGAAATTACAAGCACGCCAAACCAAGATTCACCGCTTTCAGAAGGTAAAACACCTGTTCTCGGTCTTGATGTTTGGGAGCACGCGTACTACCTGAACTACCAAAACCGCCGTCCTGATTACATTTCAGCTTTCTGGAATGTTGTGAACTGGGATGAAGTTGCCCGTCTTTACAGCGAAGCAAAATAATTGAGTTGAATGATCACAAGGTCTCCCGCGGGAGGCCTTGTTTTTTTATTGACTTTGATTCCTTTTACATATCTCAGTTTGAGTGAGACAAACTAATGTGTAGTAAAGGGGAGTCAATGATGAGCAAAATAAAAAAAATTATCGGCGACATCGAAATAAATAAAGGGCTGCTGCTGTTATTGACGATTGGCGGCCTTTACTCATTGGGCATCGCGCTGTCAAATACATTTGTCAACGTGTATTTGTGGAAGCAGTCGGGAAAATTTATTGATTTGGCCATATACAATTTGTCGGTCGTAACGATGCAGCCGGTTACCTTTCTGCTGGCGGGCCGGCTGGCTAAAAAAATTGACAGGGTGTTTATTCTAAGGTTCGGCGTTATCTTTTTGGCCGCTTTTTATTTAAGTGTGCTGCTTGCCGGAGAAACTGCGGCTTCCCGTCTCGTTTTGATAGGGGCCGTGCTCGGAGTTGGATACGGCTTTTACTGGCTGGCTTTTAATGTGCTGACTTTCGAAATCACGGAACCGGAAACGAGAGATTTTTTTAACGGGTTTTTAGGCATTTTGTCTTCATCGGCGGGCATGATCGGTCCGATTGTGGCCGGATATGTCATTTCAAGACTTGAAAACAATACGGGTTATACAATCATTTTCAGCCTGTCGCTCGGCTTATTTGCCCTTGCCGTGGTCATGAGCTTTTTTCTGAAGCGGAGGGAGTCGAAAGGCCGGTTTATGCTGAAAAAAGTTTTTGATGAGCGCCACACGAATCTGAATTGGCGCCGGATTACCAACGCGCACTTTTTTCAAGGCTTGAGAGAAGGGATTTTTGTTTTTTTAATCAGTGTATTTGTATTCATTGCGACAAACAGTGAGCTGGCGCTCGGAACATTCGGTCTCGTCAATTCCGCGGTTTCTTTTTTTGCCTATTATTTTGCATCAAGGCTCATCAAAAAAAGAGCGCGGAAAAAGGCGATTCTTATCGGCGGATTGATCTTGTACGGCGCCCTGTTTCTCATCATTTTTAAAATGAGCTTCACGACGCTCCTTTTGTACGGAGTGTTTATTGCGATCGGCTATCCAGTTCTTCTCGTGCCGTATGTCTCGCTTACATACGATGTGATAGGCCGGGCGCGGCTTGCCAGAAAAGCCAGAATTGAATACATTGTGCTCAGGGAGTTATTTTTAAATGCGGGCCGGATCGTTTCCATCCTTTGTTTCCTTGTCATCGTTACATTGTTCAAGGAAAAAGTGGGAATACCGGCGGCGCTCGTGCTGCTCGGAGCCGGGCATCCGCTGATTTATTACTTTATAAAAGACATCAAACTGGACACGGAAACTTCTGATGAAACAGTGGAAGAAGACCGACAAAAACGGGCGGCGGAACCGAATTTTATAAAAGGAGAAAGATAAAAGGGTTATCTGTAGAAAAATATCGAAAAAACCTTTAGAATGAAAAATGGCACCTGAACAGAAGGTGTCATTTCTTTCTGTAAATAAGAAAAGGTGATGTCATGAGGAGAAATAAAAAGAAAATAGCTGTAAACAAAGAAAAGAAAAAATCACTGCCGATCCGGCTTAATTTTTTGTTTTTGGCTGCGTTTCTTATTTTCACTTGGATTATCGTCGAGCTTGGCATCAAGCAGATCGTTCAGGGTGATGATTATAAAAACGCCGCTAATAAGCAGGAGGAGTCTGATGTCAGCACGGCGGTTCCGAGAGGGAAAATTTACGACCGGAACCTAAATCCCATCGTAACGAATAAAGCATTAAATGCGATTACATATACACGTTCAGCCTCAACCACCCAGGCGCAGCGTTTGAAAATCGCAAAAAAACTGTCGGGTATGATTAAGGTAAGCACCAAAAAGGTGACTGAGCGGGATAAAAAAGACTATTGGATGTTAACGAGGCCTGATGAAGCGAAAAAACTGATTACGGCCGAAGAAAAGCAAAAAGCTGAAGACAAAAAACTGTCTGACGATGATTTATATCAGCTTCAGCTGAAACGTATCACAGACAAACAGCTGAATGAGCTCACTTCAAAAGATATGCAGATCCTTGCGATCAAAAGGCAGATGGATTCAGGCTACTCACTGACGCCTCAATACATCAAAAATGAAGGGGTGTCGGCAAAAGAAATGGCCGTCGTCAGCGAACATTTGGATGAACTGCCGGGAGTTGACGTGACGTCTGACTGGGAACGGTCTTATCCTTATAAAAGCCTGATCCGGACATTGCTCGGCAGTGTATCCAGTTCGAACGAAGGTCTTCCGTCCAACCTGCTGGATCACTATCTGTCACTTGGCTACAGCCGGAATGACAGGGTCGGAAAAAGCTATTTAGAATATCAATATGAAAGCCTGCTGCAGGGGCAAAAAGAGAAAGTGCAGAACTTAACCGACTCATCCGGAAATGTCACGGGCAGCAAAGTGATTTCAAAAGGACAGGCCGGCAAAGACCTTGTTTTATCCATTGATATGGACCTGCAGAAATCCGTTGAAAAAATCATTGAGAAAAATTTAAAATCGGCAAAAGCGAGACCGAGCACGAAGCTTCTTGATCGGGCCTTCGTCGTCATGATGAACCCGAAAAACGGAGAAGTGCTGACGATGGCCGGCAAACAGATTACGAATGACCATGGAAAGTACAAAATTAATGATTATGCCCTCGGCGCAATGACTTCCTCCTACGCAATGGGATCGGCGGTCAAAGGAGCGACGGTGTTGACCGGACTGCAGACGGGCGCGATTAATTTGAACACCGTTTTCCAGGATGAACCTATGTATTTCAAGGGAAGTAAAAACCCGAAAAAATCATGGACGAATTTAGGTCCCGTAGATATCCAAAAAGCGCTTCAGGAATCATCAAACGTGTTCATGTTCAAAACGGCGATTGCCGTCGGTAAAGGGGAGTACAAAAAAGGCCAGTCCCTGCCGCTTGATATGAAGGCATTCGATACTTTCAGATACTACTTCAATCAGTTCGGACTCGGAGTTAAGACGGGGATTGATCTTCCGAATGAAGCGACCGGGTACCAAGGGTCACAGCGAATTTCCGGTCTTCTGTTAGACTTTGCCATCGGACAGTATGATACGTTTACACCGCTGCAAATGGCGCAGTATGTATCTACAATCGCCAATGGAGGCTATCGTTTGAAGCCTCAGCTTGTAAAAGAGGTCAGGCAGCCTGATTCGAAAAAAGGAATCGGAGCCGTTGTAGAGTCTGTTCAGCCCCAAGTGCTGAACAAGATTGATATGAATAATGCAGACATTAAAGAAGTGCAGGCAGGTTTCAGACGCGTCATGACAAAAGGGACAGCCGCAACTGATTTTGCGACTGCGACTTACAGTCCTGCCGGTAAAACGGGTACCGCGCAATCTTTCTATGACGGTCCTGACAAATCAGAGACGGGTGAAGCAACATATAACACGACTCTTGTCGCGTATGCACCTGCTGATAATCCGGAAGTGGCTATTTCTGTAGTCGTTCCTTGGGCCTATATTAATTACAGCGATCGATATTCGATTACGGATGATATAGGAAGAGCAGCTCTGGACAAATACTTTGAGCTGAAAAAGAAGCAAGAAGATAATAATACGAAGCAGAAAAACGAAGATAAAATTCAGGAAGACGCTGAAAACGGCAATACAAACAACTAATAGAAAAACGCTCACAATCTGTGAGCGTTTTTTTTATACAAAAAAACATCCGGATTTACAAAACCTTAACACTTGATTTATACGCATTTTACAAGAACCCTTTACTCTAGACCTGTAGGACAAATTACACATTAAATGCAGGGGGAATTCAGGAAATGAAAAAAAACAAATGGATGCTTATGCTTCTGATGGCTGCTGTTATGATTGTTGCTGCAGCATGCGGAAATGCAAAGGAAAGCGGCAAGACAGACAGTCAATCTGCAAGTGAGGATAAAAAAGCATCAGGTTCTTTAACCATTTCTGGTTCATCAGCCATGCAGCCGTTAGTACTGGCAGCGGCGGAAAAGTTTATGGAAAAACATCCGGATGCTGATGTGCAGGTGCAAGCGGGAGGTTCAGGAACAGGTCTTTCGCAAGTGTCTGAAGGGGCAGTGCAAATCGGCAACTCAGATGTCTTTGCTGAAGAAAAAGAAGGCATTGATGCAAAAGCCCTAAAAGACCACCGAGTAGCGGTAGTGGCGATGGCGGCTGCGGTCAACCCCGGTGCGGGCGTAAAGGATATAACCAAAAAACAGCTGACAGACGTCTTTACAGGAAAAATTAAAAACTGGAAAGAGCTTGGCGGTAAAGATCAAAAAATTACACTCGTGAACCGTCCTGATTCATCAGGAACACGCGCTACGTTCGTCAAATACGCGCTTGACGGAGCAGATCCTGCTGAGGGCATTACAGAGGATTCCTCCAATACAGTCAAAAAAATCATTGCGGAAACGCCGGGAGCAATCGGTTATCTGGCATTCTCTTATATAAACGATGACAAAGTAACGCCTTTATCGATCGGAGGCATCAAACCGGAAGAGAAAAACGTCGTCACAGGCGAGTATCCGATTTGGGCTTACGAGCACTCTTATACGAAAGGTGAAGCGTCAGGCCTTACAAAAACGTTTCTTGACTATATGAACAGCGATGAAGTACAGAAAAGTATCGTAAAAGATCAAGGTTACATTCCGATCTCTGATATGAAAGTCACACGTGACGCAAACGGCAAGCAAAGCTGAGGGGAGGGCGGGCTCCCCGCCTCTTCTTCCTTATAGGAGTGTAAACAAATGATAAATCACAGAGAAAAAGAGTCTGTAAGCGAACGCTTAATAAGCTCAAAACAAAACAGGCAAATGGATGAAGTCCGCGGAAGGGTGATTGTGTCTGTGTGTGCCGCGATTATCATTGCGGCATCAGCGGCGATCACAATTTTTCTCGGCATAAAGGGGCTGCAATCTTTTTTTGTAAATGGTGTAAGCCCGATTGAGTTCTTAACAAGTCTGAATTGGAATCCAACCCAGGCAAAACCTGAGTTCGGCGCGCTGCCTTTTATTTTCGGATCATTTGCGGTCACCGTTCTGTCCGCTTTGATCGCAGCGCCCCTCGGTATTGCGGGTGCCGTGTTTATGACGGAAATTGCGCCGACTTGGGGAAAAAAGGTGCTGCAGCCGGTAATTGAGCTGCTTGTCGGCATTCCGTCCGTCGTTTATGGATTCATAGGTCTTACAGTATTGGTTCCGTTTATCGGCTCTTTTAAATCAAGCGGAACGGGTCACAGCCTTTTGGCGGGAACGATCGTACTTTCGGTGATGATTCTGCCTACTGTTACATCGATTTCCGCTGATGCGCTAGCGTCACTTCCGAAACACCTTCGCGACGGTTCATACGCGCTTGGTGCGACGAGGTGGCAGACAATCAGAAAGGTGCTTATCCCGGCGGCGTTTCCGACATTGCTGACCGCTGTCGTACTCGGGATGGCAAGAGCGTTCGGAGAAGCACTCGCCGTACAGATGGTTATCGGAAATACAAAGCTTCTGCCGGAAAGCCTGCTTGATACGGCGGGAACATTAACGACGATTATTACGTTAAACATGGGCCATACCACATACGGCAGTATTGAAAATAATACGTTATGGTCTATGGGGCTCGTTCTTCTCATCATGTCGTTTTTGTTTATATTGCTCATACGCTACTTGTCGTCTAGGAGGAAAGTGTAATGAACCGGAAAATAACGGATAAATTGGCCACCGGTGTATTCGGGTTATGCGCCGCTGTAATCGCGGCGATTTTGGCAGGATTGTTTTTGTACATTCTTATTCACGGCGTCTCTGAAATCTCCTTGCATTTTCTTACGTCAAAATCGAGCGCCATTGCGTCAGGCGGCGGAATACGGGATCAGCTTTTTAACTCCTTTTACATTCTGTTTATCACCATGCTGATCACGATACCGCTTGGAGTGGGGGGCGGCGTCTTTATGGCTGAATATGCGCCCCAAAATAAAATCACTGATTTTATCAGAACGTGTATTGAGGTGCTGTCTTCGCTTCCGTCCATTGTCATCGGGATGTTCGGCATGCTGATGTTTGTAAACCTGACCGGATGGGGCTACACGATTATCGGAGGCGCGCTCGCATTAACGGTCTTTAACCTTCCCGTTATGGTCCGGGTGACAGAAGGCGCGCTCACTGCAGTTCCTAAGGAGCTGAAAGAAGCTTCTCTCGCTTTAGGCGTATCGAGATGGCATACCGTCAAAACGGTGCTGATTCCGAGTGCGATTCCTTCGATTTTAACCGGAGCCATTCTCGCATCAGGAAGAGTATTCGGAGAAGCGGCCGCATTGTTATTTACAGCGGGACTGACAACGCCGCGGCTGAATTTTACGGATTTGAACCCGTTTTCTGAATCATCTCCTTTCAACATTTTCAGGCCGGCTGAGACGCTGGCGGTTCATATATGGAGTGTCAATACGCAGGGAATCATCCCTGACGCCGAAGCGATTGCAAACGGCGGCTCGGCGGTGCTGGTGATTTCGGTGCTCTTGTTTAACCTTTGTGCAAGATGGCTCGGATCTGTCATTTATAAAAAGCTTACGGCAAATTAATCGGAAAGAGGCGAAAACATGATTGATCACATCATCAGGGAACAAGCGGAACAGACAAAGCGTTCGCCGGAGTCTTCAATTTTGGAAGTGAAGCATTTATCAATTTATTACGGTGACAAACAAGCGGTTAAAGATGTAAACATGGATATTGAAAAACATGCGGTGACGGCTCTGATCGGTCCCTCCGGCTGCGGGAAATCAACATTTTTGAGACAGATTAACAGAATGAACGATGCCATCCCTTTTGCAAGAAGCGAGGGAGATATCCTTTATGAGGGGCTGAATATTTTGGGGGAAGCGATTAATGTCGTGTCTCTCAGACGGGAGATCGGTATGGTGTTTCAAAAACCGAATCCGTTCCCGAAATCCATTTACAATAACATCACACATGCGCTGAAGTATGCGGGGGAACGCAGGAAAGCCGTTTTGGATGATGCGGTCGAGGAAAGCTTAACGAAGGCGGCGCTTTGGGATGAAGTTAAAGACCGGCTTCATTCATCGGCTCTTTCGTTATCAGGCGGCCAGCAGCAGCGTCTTTGTATCGCCCGTACGCTTGCGATGAAACCTGCCGTACTTCTTTTAGATGAACCGGCCTCAGCTCTGGACCCTATTTCAAACGCCAGAATCGAGACGCTTTTGACAGAACTGAAAAAAGATTATTCGATTATTATCGTTACGCATAACATGCAGCAGGCGCTGAGGGTGTCTGACCGAACGGCTTTCTTTTTAAACGGGGAAGTGGTGGAATACGGGCAGACAGAACAAATTTTCACGAGTCCTAAAGCGCAAAAGACAGATGACTACATTAACGGAAAGTTCGGATAGGGGGAAGGACTGTGAGCCTTGTGAAGGAAGCGGTGCACACACAGAATTTATTTGATATTCACGGCATGAACGTATGGTACGGAGCCCACCAGGCTTTAAAAGACATTACGATCGGTTTTGAGGAGCGGAAGGTAACTGCGATCATCGGTCCGTCCGGCTGCGGGAAATCCACTTTTATTAAAACATTAAACTTAATGCTGCAAATGGCCCCGAATGTCAAAGTGACAGGCGACATGATCTATAACGGACGCAATCTGCTGAAAGAAAAGACGGATGCGGCAGAATTAAGAAAACAGATCGGTATGGTGTTTCAAAAAGGCAATCCGTTTCCGCAGTCGATATTTGAGAATGTCGTGTACGGTCCGAGAATTCACGGCGAAAAAAATAAAAAGAAACTGCTTGAAATCGCCGAGGAATCTTTAAAGGCCGCCGCGCTCTGGGATGAAGTGAAAGATCGCCTTCACCAGCAGGCGCTTTCACTGTCAGGCGGTCAGCAGCAGCGGCTGTGCATCGCAAGGGCGCTCGCCACAAAACCGGACGTCCTTCTGATGGATGAACCGACGTCCGCTCTTGATCCCGTGTCCACGCGGAAAATAGAAGAGCTGATTTTGACATTGAAAGAAAAGTATACAATCGTCATTGTGACGCACAACATGCAGCAGGCTGCGAGGGTCTCTGATCAAACCGCGTTTTTCTATATGGGCGAACTGGTAGAGTGGGGCGATACGGGCAAAATATTTTCTCAGCCGGATCATCAAAAAACACATGATTATATCACCGGAAAATTCGGATGAAAAAAACGGACCCGGCCATTGACCGGGTCCGTTTTATACTCCCTATTAAAAAAGCCTGCCGGCCGTATCCATCTGAATGGACGATGCCTGCAAGCTTTTTTAGCGGGTTAATGTTTTGACGATTTTTTTAAAGCTCATATCTGAGTCGACTTTGAAATGGCCGGCGCGGATTTCTTTATGGTAGCCTGCGTCAATGACGTAATCATTAAAGTCCTTCGCTGAAGGAATAATCCCTTCTTTTTCAAGAATGGATGACACATCAGCAGTGCTCATTCCGTCTTTAATCGTCAGTTTGTATGTTACTTTTTTCTTTTTGGCGTCTGTGTTTTGGTCGTTGTTTAACGATTTTTCTTTAGAATCAAGCAGTTTTTGATAGTCATCCCGGTTGACGGAGACTTTTTGCTGATCGTCGAGGTAGCTGTTTACTTCTTTTTCTGTCAATGCTGTTTTTTCGGTTTTAACGGCGGCTGCCTGGTCATGGTCAGTCAAATAGAAGACAGCGGCGAGAACGGCCGTCGCTAAAATCATGCCTGCTGCAAAAGCCTGAATGCCCCGTTTTGTCATACGAGCACCTTCTCATTATCTTTAATAATGGTATTGACGTCCTCGACAGACACGTGCTCCGCTTTTGCGATGGCTTCCGCAGACATTCCGTTGTTATATTTTGAAATGATTTGTTTGGCGATTTTTTGGTTAATGCCGCTGCTTTTGGCTTTGCGGATCACGAGGTTGGTTTCCAGCAATTCTTCTTCAAGCACCGTCATTTTCTTTTTCAACTTGTAAATTTCCTGCATGGCGGAAAGCTGAAGCGTTTCAAGCTCCTGTTCCACGTCTTTCATCGGATCTCTTTGAGAATATGAGAATGCAATAAGCGCTATACTGACGATAAACAACGCAATAATAGCAATTTCCACGTTTCATCACCTTCTATTATTAATTTGCCCTTCTTTTTTATACCATAAAACGCCGCCATTCTAAAGGAAATAGAGAAAAAAACGGAATTTTGTCGGGAAATCTTTTTTATTCGGGGAGCAAACGGTTATTTCTCTATAGATTTCGCATCAGAAAGTCCTTTTTTGTCCTGTTTCGTCATATTTTCCCTTCACCTGGCGCAAGCTCATTCAGAGGATCAGAAGCATAAACTGATGTTTTCTGCACTTAAACAACATTTCATGTAAATCACTCTAGCATTCCGTCCATTATAGTGGTATTATATATAAGTCTGAATAAGTAAATGATATTTAGTTTGGAGGGAAAATAATGCGCGTTAATATTACTTTGGCTTGCACTGAATGTGGTGAGCGTAACTATATTTCTAAAAAGAACAAACGCAACAATCCGGACCGCGTTGAATTTAAAAAATATTGCCCACGTGATAAAAAATCTACGTTACACCGTGAAACAAAATAAGCTGTTTAAAACAGCGGAAAAAGCTGGAGCTTTCAATAAAGTTCTGGCTTTTTTGTCTTTCAGGGAGGTTTGAGAAACGTGAAAGCACAAATCAGAACCGCTATCAAAGCAAAGCTTTCTGACATGACAGAAAGTGAATGGGAGAAAAAATGCCGCAGCATGCGTGAAACGCTGTTTTCTTTAAAAGAATGGAAACAGGCCCGCGTGATCGCCGTTACCATCTCGACACGCCTGGAAATTCCGACACGGCCGATTATTGAACAGGCCTGGAAAGAGAAAAAACAAGTCTGTATCCCAAAATGCTTTCCGCAGACGGGAGCGATGGAGTTCCGTACATTTTCTGCGTATGATCAGCTGGAAACCGTATATGCGGGCCTCAGTGAACCGATCGAGAGCCAGACGGAAAAAGCCGCCCCAAATGACATTGACCTTGTGATTGTGCCCGGCGTGGCTTTTGACCGGGAAGGCTTCAGAATCGGATACGGCGGAGGATATTATGATCGGTACCTCTCCGGTTATAAAGGCCGTACCGTGTCGCTTCTCTTTGACTGCCAGCTGACAGACCGCATTCCCCGCATGCCCCACGATATTCCGGTCGATATGATCGTGACTGAATCTGAAACCATCGCTTAATCGCATAAAAACTTCTTGCACCGGAATAATTCTCGCTGTTTGACAAACGATAGGGGCAGGAGGGATAAGATGAAAAAATTGTTGATCTACTCATTATGCGCCGTATCTGTTTTAGCCGTTTACCAAAACCGCTACCGTCTGATGAACAGCGTGCTCAGCCAGCCGGGGATTAGACGGTCATTCATTCATTTCTTTTTAAAAATACCGTTTATCAGAAACAAATTCATTCAGCAGGCATTTTAAACAAATCCCGTTTTTCAGCGGGATTTTTTGCATAAGAAAACCTGCCGGTAAAAAACGGCAGGTTTTCTCGTATTGTCAGCTTTTTTTCAGGAAACCGAGCAGAATTGAGATCATAGGAGAAATGTACAGGAAAAAGGTAAACGGCAGGTAGTCGATGACGGAAACCCCTAGTGCGCTTGCCATAAAAGCGCCGCTTACTCCCCAGGGAATCAGCGGGTTGATCAATGTTCCGCCGTCCTCAAGCGACCGCGCAAGGTGAATCCGCTTAATGCTGAGCTTGTCATATAAAGGTTTATAAGATTGACCCGGAATTAAGATCGACAAATACTGCTCACCTGTCGCAAGGTTTACGCCTATACTTGAGAAGACGGTCGCCATGACAAGACGTCCTTTCGTATGCACGCCTTTTATCAATCCTTGAAGCAGCGCCGCGATCAGGCCCGTTTTTTCCATCAGGCCGCCGAGCGCAAAGGCGATCATGATCAGAGAGACTGATCCCATCATCGATTGGAGCCCGCCTCTGTTGATAATGCTGGCCACAGCCTGGTCGCCGGTTTTAAACGCCGTCCCGCTTTGCAGGGCGGATATAAATCCTTGAATGCTGCTGTCAGGAATAAAAACAGCAGTCAGAAGCCCTGCGGAAATAATACCGGCGGTAAGCACCGGAATCACGGAAATCCGTCTCACAGCTAAAATGATCACCAACAGAGGTGAAAGAAGCGACCAAGGCGTAATGTGCACGGCCTCTTTCATTCCGGAAATGACCGCCTCAATATTTTGCGTTGAAGCGGCATTTATTGAAACCGATGAACCGAGAATATAAAAAAGAACAATCGTGATCAGCAGTGCCGGAACGGTAGTGCCCATCATATGGCGAATATGCTTAAAAATCGGAATTTCGCCGATTCCGGCGGCAAAATTCGTCGTGTCGGACATCGGTGACATTTTATCACCGAAACAAGCCCCGCAAATGACTGCTCCCGCCGTCCATTCGAGCGGAACTCCCGCCGCGCTTGCTACCCCTAACAGCGCGACGCCGATTGTACTGACAGTTGTCAGACTTGAGCCGACAAGCGTGCTGATAATCATGCAGGAAAATAATGCGGTCAAAAGCAGCTGACTCGGCTGTATAATTGACAAAGCGTAAACGGTGACGGTGGGAATGGCGCCGCTGTACATCCAGGCGCCGATCAGCATACCGATCAAAGCCAGTACGATAATCGGCTGCACACCGTTTTTCAATCCGCTGACAATTCCTTTTTCAAGACTCTCCCACGAGAAACCGAGCCACAAACCTGCCAGAGACAGAATAATGACGCAAAAGAACAGCGGCATATGCGGCTCTGTATGAAAGAAAAACAGGCAGGACATAATGACTGCTAACATCAAGACAAATAAACTGATGGCTGAGATGAACGTCAGCCTTTTTTCTTGTTTCAAAACAACACCCCATCAAACTTTAATCCTTTTGTGCTTTTGGGCACGAAAGTATTGTAACAGAAAAACGCTTAAATGAGTGTTTTTTTACAATTGTGAATATACAATTTATGAAAATAATACAAGGATATTTTCTCCAATCGTTTTTTGCTTGACGCCCGGATCAGTGATGAAATACGCTTATACTAAGAAGAATAGAAATGGTGAAGCAGATGAATTCATTTTATGACGTGCAGCAGCTGTTTAAGTCATTCGGACATATCGTTTATTTCGGTGACAGACAAGCCGAAATAGACTTTATGAAAGATGAATTAAAGGAAATGTACTTGTCAAACGTGATTGAAAGAGAATTATGGCAAAAAGCCGCCGGTGTTCTTCAGAGAGAATCGGAGCGGATCAAAGGCAGATAACAAAGCAGGATTTTAATAAGAAAAGGAGATTATTATGGAAGATACATGGTTTGCGGGGATTGATCTTGGCGGGACAACCATCAAGCTGGCCTTCATCAACATGTACGGTGAAATTCAGCATAAATGGGAAGTTCCGACCGATAAATCAGGAAACACAATTACGGTCACGATCGCCAAAGCGCTTGATCAGAAGCTGGAAGAACTGAACAAGCCGAAACGGATCGTAAAATGGATCGGAATGGGAGCGCCCGGACCCGTGGAAATGGCGACGGGAGTGGTCTATGAGACGACAAATATGGGGTGGAAAAACTATCCGCTGAAAGACCATCTCGAGGCGGAAACGGGTATTCCGGCCGTCATTGAAAACGATGCCAATATCGCGGCGCTCGGAGAAATGTGGAAGGGTGCAGGTGACGGGGCCAAAGATGTCATTTTAGTGACGCTCGGAACCGGAGTCGGCGGAGGCATCATCGTCAACGGAGAAATCGTTCACGGTAAAAACGGGGCCGGCGGAGAAATCGGTCATATTTGCAGTATTCCGGAAGGAGGAGCTCCGTGCAACTGCGGAAAATCCGGCTGCATCGAAACGATTGCGTCCGCAACCGGCATCGTCCGCATCGCGAAAGAAAAGCTTGCGGCGGTTTCCGACTCTTCGCTCTTACAAGTGGATGATCTGACGGCACGTGACGTGTTCGAAGCGGCTAAACAGCAGGATAAGACAGCGCTTGAAGTCGTCGATTATGTCGCAAAACATTTAGGCCTCGTGCTCGGAAATCTGGCAAGCGCCATGAATCCGACGAAAATCGTGCTCGGCGGAGGCGTGTCTAAAGCGGGTGAAATCCTGCGGTCAAAAGTGGAAGAGACTTTCAAAATCACCGCATTCCCGCGTTCTGCGGAAGCGGCGGATATTTCGATTGCGGCACTTGGAAATGACGCCGGAGTCATCGGCGGGGCGTGGATTGCCAAAAATGAATGGCTCAAACATCAAAACTGCTGAAGAAAGTCTGCCTGCCCATATCGCGGGCGGCTTTCTTTTTTTATCTCCCCTGTCATATAGTTTTTAAAAAAGGGGGATGAACATGGCGGGAATTCGTGTCAAACCTGAATTGAAACAGCATATGAAAGATATTGCAAAGGTGCTTTCAATTGATGAAAAACTGTTGAAAGCCGCTGATAAAACGGCGGAAAACGATGAATTATTTTGCCCCGGCTTTGCCGTGAGCGGGCAGTCAGAGGGTCCGCCGCTTGAGACGCTGAGCGGGCTTTCGCGATACATCCGGCACTGTGAAAGGACTCTTTCCACTGATCAATGGGTGAAGGAAGAAAAGGTGTACGGGTCCCAATCGGTTTATGAAGAAATTGAGAAAATAACGGATGTCTTTCCGTTTGTCACGTGCCGTAAAATCGGCAGTTCCGTATTGGGAAAGCCGCTTTATGAGCTGAAAATAGGTGCGGATACGGCCGAAAGAAAAGTCCATGTAAACGCCTCATTTCATGCCAATGAATGGATCACCACCTCGGTCGCGCTTAAATGGTGTAAAGAATATTGCACGGGATTATGCGAAAATAAAACCGTTTTCGGGCACTCTGCGCTTGATATATTCAGCCTGACATCATTGTCATTCGTTCCGCTCGTAAATCCCGACGGTGTTGATCTCGTACTTTACGGATGTGAAGATTTATCAGAAAAAAATGAATTTCTTAATCGATTAAATGAACACCGCCCGGATTTCCGCGAATGGAAGGCGAATATAAACGGTGTGGATTTAAATAAACATTTCCCATCCAATTGGGATATTGAACAGAGGCGCAAACCGAAAGCCCCTTCACACCGTGATTTTCCGGGGACGGCGCCGCTCACTGAACCGGAGGCGCAGGCGATGCACCGGCTGATAACGGAACAGCCGCCTGACCGGCTGATCGCTCTTCATACGCAGGGAGAAGAGATTTATTGGGGGTACGAAGGATGTGAACCGGAGCAATCATCCCGGATGATTCGGGAGTTTGAAGCGATAAGCGGAAACCGCTATCAAGGCGTTAAAACCATTGACAGCCATGCGGGTTTTAGGGATTGGTTTATACAGCAGTATGGAAAAGAGGGCTATACCATTGAGCTCGGGAAGGGAAAAAACCCTTTGCCTTTTCATCAGTTTGCTGATATTTATCAAGCGACGGAAGGTATTTTGTGGAGGTCGCTTGTTTTTTGAGACATCTGTGAAATTTCTCATTTGTTTACATAAACAAATATGGGACAATAGAAAAGAATGGAGGGAAGGCTGGTGAGATACTTGGTTTGTGTTCTGCTGTCCGCATTCGTTCTGTGTTTAGCGGCCTGTGAACCATCTCATCAGCAGCAAGACACAGGCGTTTCGGCAAAATCGGCAGAACAGAAAATCGTTCCGCTCAGTAAAAAGGAAGCGGAGAAAACGGAAGGATGGCTGGATAACAGAACGATCCTGTATACAGCACATCATCAGCTGATGAAATATGATCTTTTCAGCGGAAAATCCGAACGGCTCTATGAAACAAAGGGCAATATTGTCAATGTAAAGATCAGCCGGAAAAAACAGCTGATTCTCGTACAGGTGACAAGCAGCGGTCAGACTGAGCTTGTGCTTATGAACAAGCAGGGGAAAAGACTTTATCACAAAGCCTTTAACTCTTATGAACTGGAGACGGCTTGGAATCCGTATGACCCGTATCAAATGATGATTACCGTTTTTACTGAAACATGGGACTTCACTGCCTATACGGCCGATATGAACAACGGCATTTTAAAAAAGAGTCCCGTTCAGGCTCCTTTTGTCCATTGGACCTCCACTGATGAATTCCAATATATCAAGCAAGGAAAAACGGAGGAAGAGGGTCCTTTATATTCTTATGACTTGCAGACAAAAAAAGAAAAAAGAGTGCTTCATCACGTCATCTGGGCCGATTCCCGCCCGGGCATGACGATTGCCGTCAGACAAACGGATCAATCGGACGGAGACGGCGAGTTCCTTTTCCAAAAGCCGGCATCCGTGACGCACCGCTTTCCTCTCCAAAAAAAGTATCAGAGCTTTGCGCCGATGGAATATGATTACGATCAGACACACAAGCGGTTTTACATATTCAAGCCTGAAGGCCGCTCTTACAATCTGATCAGCTTTGACTTAGGAGACGAACGGGAGCGGACGGTGCTCAAAAACACGGAAATGGAGCCGATTCAGATCTCTCCGAACGGGGAATACGCTTTATACGGCTTTACGTATGACCGTCTGATTTCACTGAAAACAGGCATGACAGAACCAATCATAACAAATGAAAAAGGAGTTTGAACCAAATGGCAATTGCAGATGTGACAATCATTCCGATCGGAACAAAAACACCGAGCGTCAGTGAGTATGTAGCGGATGTGCAAAACATTTTGGAGGGTTACAAAGCTGCCGGCAAGATCAAATTTCAGCTCACGCCGATGAACACTTTGATTGAAGGTGAGCTGAGCGACTTATTCGCAGTCATTCAGGACATTCACGAAGCCCCGTTCCAAAAAGGGCTGCACAGAGTGGCGACAAATATCCGCATTGATGACAGACGTGATAAAGAAACGACACTGGAGAGCAAAATCAAAAGTGTCAGCAAACATTTGCAGCAATAAAAAATAAGCCTGTATCCATTGGATACAGGCTTTTAATGTGCAGTCGGATAGCCGCTGGTTACAACGGTCATTACGGTAAACCAGCCAAACACGCCCAGCGTGGCGGCGGCTAACAAAAATCCCAGGATATTTCTCTGTCTGACAGCCCGCAGGACTCCTAATACAGCTAATAATGCGACAAGGCCGAAGATTACAACAAGTAACATCATGCTCCTCCTTTGTCATTGGAACCTGAAAATCTTTCCATTTCATTTTAACCGTTTTCATTTTGTTTGTCGATAGCGTTTTCCCGGCCGCATTCATTGAATCTTCCGCAGAAAACCTTCATAATAAGGGCATATACATAAAGAGGTGATGAAAGTGAAATGGAGACGAATGCCGGCCGGTCCGATTCAGGCAAACGCGTATTTTCTTGTCAGTGAGGATCAGTCCTGTCTTATTTTTGATCCGGGCGGAGAAGCGGACAAAATCAACAATTACATAAAAGAAAACAATCTGAAGCCGCTGGCCATCTTACTGACGCACGCCCATTTTGACCATATCGGCGCGCTTGACGAAGTAAGAGACAGATGGGATGTTCCCGTATATCTTCACAAAAATGAAGAAAAGTGGCTGGAGGACTCTTCCTTAAACGGATCGGGCATATTGCGTGGCATCGCCGTAACGGCACGGCCCGCCGAACGGCTCATCGAAGGCGACGGCATATTGGACATCGGGCCTTTCCATTTGGAGACATTGTTTACGCCGGGACATTCACCGGGAAGCGTTTCTTATTATGTGAAGGACGCGGATCTGGTGATTTCAGGTGATGTGCTCTTTCAGGGAGGCATCGGCCGCACTGATTTACACGGCGGAAGTCAGGACGTATTGCTTGATTCCATTCATCAAAAACTGCTCACGCTTCCCGGATATACACTTGTGTTAAGCGGGCACGGGCCGGAAACGGATATTCAGACAGAGCAGGAGCGAAACCCGTTTATCAATGGTTTTTCACTGTAAATGAAAAAAGACAGACCATAATCGGTCTGTCTTTTTCTGTCAGTGGGTTCCGCCGCCCGGTGTCATAATAAAAATAGAGTAATATGTAAATCCGGCGAAAAATACGGTTAAGTAAGCTCCGAAAATATAAATATACATCCGCTCAGTCAGATTCAAATAAGAAAGAAATACGAAAAAGATCGTCTGTCCAAAAAACAAAAGTGAAGCGTCTTTCATGCCCCCTAAAAAAAACATGACTGCAAATATCCCCGTCCAAAATCCTAACACCCGGAACATGCGATTCATTCCTTATCCCCTCCCGAGAGTCTATCTGAAGTTTATTATAATAGATCGGCACTCGAAATGTAAACATTTTCATGATTATATTTATTGTGGAATTTATGTCTTTCCCTGTGTTTTATATCTTATGCCGCCCTCTGAAAAAGATCCGAAAAATCTTTTTGAAATATGTTTAATGAAAAAAAGTTCAGGGTACTTATGTTAACAAAGAGACGGATTATCCGAGGGAGGAATTTTTAAAAATGAAAGAACTTATTTTTTATTCATACCCGAGCTGCACATCATGCCGAAAAACGAAACATTGGTTAAAAGCCCACAATGTTGACTTTCAAGAGCGCCATCTATTCAGGGAGACACCGACAATTGATGAATTGAAGCAGATCTTATCATTAACGACTGAAGGAATTGATGAAATATTGGCGACGAGAAGTCAAACATTTAAAAATCTCAACCTGAACATTGAAGAAATGACTGTAAATGAAGTGCTGAAGCTTTTGACTGAGAAGCCGAAACTGCTGCGGCGTCCGATTCTGATCGATCGCAATAAACTCGTTATCGGATACAATCCGGGAGAACTGATGAAGCTGACGAAGAAAAAAACGGTACATCAATCTGTATCATAAGAGAAAAACGAAGATCCGCTGATCAAAATTTATCAGCTAATCTTCGTTTTTTGCGGTTGCGGGACTGGGCTAGCTGGATTCGAACCAACGATCACGGAGTCAAAGTCCATTGCCTTACCGCTTGGCTATAGCCCATCGGATGTAAATACAGTATGTGCGTCCGGCGCCGATTTATACATACAAAGGAATTTGAATGGAGGAGACCCGTGAAACATTTGAGTGAAGCATTATCTCGAACCTTAATTGAAGAATCAGGTGAAATCACACGCCAGTGGCTGCTCATACCAAAATCGGGGCGGCCTACAGATGATCAGAAAGCGGAAATGCAGCACCGTCTGTTAATTGAAATCGTTGCCGGCATTTTATCGGAAAAAGACGGCGCGGAAGAGGAGCTGACGAAATGGGCGCTTCAGTTCGCAAGGGACCGGGCCGTCCATGAAGTACCGGTCTATGAAAGCGTCACGAGCTTTAAAGAATTCCGAAGATTGGTCTGGAACCGCATACAGACGTGCTGTGAAACAATGTCTGAGAAGCCTGGGGCGAATGCGGTATTCCATTGGGGAGAGAAGCTGAACAAAGCAATTGACCATATGATTGAAGTATTTACAGAGGAATATTATAAAGTGACGGTTACACAATTAAACGCCCAAAAAGAAATGATTAACGAACTAAGTGCGCCGATTATGCCGATTGCCGACGGTATTGGAATTTTGCCGCTCGTCGGCGAAATTGACACCTACCGGGCAAAAATGATTTTGGAATCGGTGCTTGACCAATGTTCTTCACTCCGTCTTTCTTATTTATTTTTAGATATATCAGGTGTGCCGATTGTGGATACGATGGTCGCTTATCAGATTTTTAAAGTGATTGACAGCACAAAACTTCTTGGCATAGAAACGACAATCTCAGGCATCAGGCCGGAAATCGCGCAGACCGTCGTGAAGCTCGGCATCGATTTTTCTCAGGTGAAAACGGAGCAGAGTCTGGCGAAAGCGCTGGCAAAAAACGGATTTATCGTAAAAGAATCATTAAGATGATAAAAAGCTGAATGGCCGGGAGGGATGTCTCCCTCAGCTATTCAGCTTTTTCAGCTTCAATCGTAATGATATGATGGCTGTCGATTTCTTTTACCGTAAATGTGTAGCCTTCAAAATCAATGGTGCTCCCGGGCTTCGCGTCAATATGCTGAGTAAGAAACCAGCCCCCGAGTGTATCGACTTGATCAGCCGTAATCTCTGTTCCGAGTACATCATTGACGTCACTGATCAGCAATTTGGCGTTCAGGAGATAGCGGTTCTTCCCAAGCTTTTGAACGGAAGGTGTTTCATCCGTATCAAATTCGTCGCGGATTTCGCCGACGATCTCTTCAATGATGTCTTCCGCCGTTACTAATCCCGCGGTTCCGCCGTACTCATCAATGAGAATGGCCATATGGGCGTGTTCCCGCTGCATTTTAACGAATAATTGATAAATCGGAATCGTCTCAATCACATGGATCGCCGGCTGGATGTAAGGGCTGAGTTCATGTTTTGTAAACGCCGCTCCTTCTGACAGGAATCTGAATAAAACTTCTTTTATATTGATGATGCCGACTACATGATCTTTATCTCCTTTTACTACGGGATACCGGGTATATTTATTTGTTTTGATAATGTCCCGGAGCATATGTCCCGATCCGCTGTCTAACGGCAGGCTCACCATTTCATTCCGGGGCACCATAATTTCTTTGGCAGTGCGCTTATCAAATGTAAAAATGTTATTTACGTAATGCAGCTCGCTTTTTTTAATCATGCCGCTTCGATAGCTTTCGGCAAGGAGCACCCGCAATTCCTCTTCCGTATAAGCCATTTCATGTTCGGAAGCAGGCTTCAAGCCGAACATGGCTGTAATCAGGCGGGCGGAATGATTGAGCAGCCAGATGAACGGAAACATTAACTTATAAAACAAAATCATCGGTCTGGCAGACAAAAGTGTAATCCGCTCGGCTTTTTGGATAGCAAAACTTTTCGGGGCGAGTTCGCCGATAACGACATTCACATATGTAACCAGCAGAAAGGCGATGATCAATGACAGGACTTGGGCAACCGCTTCGTGAACTCCGGTCTTTAAAAATAACGGCTGAAGCATCGCTTTGACTGTCGGTTCACCCAGCCAGCCGATTCCCAAAGCGGTGACGGTGATGCCCAATTGGCATGCCGATAAATATTCATCGAGGTGTGTAATGACATGCTTGGCTGCTTTTGCTCCTTTTACATCTTCCTCAATGAGCTGATTAATGCGGGAGCGCCTTGCTTTAACGATTGAAAACTCTATGGCGACAAAACATGCCGTTAATAAAATAAATAGTACGATGGCAGATAGTTTGATGATATACAATGTAACGCCTTCCGCGAAGGAAGGCTTGCACCTCCCTTTTTTCGGAATAATACCACTGTAGAAAGCTGCTCAAACATCGAACCTGGTTTAGCCTGCTTCATTTACGGTAATAAAACAAGAAAGCGATACTGGAGGATGACAAGAGATGAAGGTACATTCGGGTGCGGACTGGCTGTGGTACCAGCTCGGTCCGCATGAAAAGAGAGAAGCGAAAAAAATGATCCATCACAATCACTGGCCGCAATGCGAAAAGTGGTTTGAACATGAAAATCATATAAACTTTCTGCGCTCAGATACAAATGATCAGAATAATGAAGCGGTTTTCGGTTCTTTAATCTATCATCAAGGATTAGATGATGAAAAAAACCATACCGTATTTCACTTTTATATTACGAGAGACTTCTTTTTTACAATTAATTTTGATTTTTCGCTGCTGCGCGGTGTAAAAGAAAAGCATGCCACACAGCAGATTCAAACCTGTGAAAATCCGATTGAAGGCTTTTTTGTTCTGCTGGGAGAGCTGATGAATTCCTATCTGATCGGACTGGATGAATTTGAAGTCAAGCAGCGGACGCTGAAATGGCAGATTCATGATGACAACAGCAAAGGAATCTTGGAAAATGTGCATAAACTGCGCCATGAGCTGTTCATTTGGAAAGGCCTTACACTGGGGGCTCAAAAAGTGGAAATGGCTTTAAAAGAAGCTTTTCTCCCGAAAAATGACAGGCAGAAAGATTACCTCAGAGCTCATCAAAAGATGGAAAGAGGAATTACATATATCAATGAGTTTGATCAGGAACTGAGCAATCTGCTGCACGCCGAGGAAGTCATTACCTCCCAAAGAGGAAATGAAATTGTGAAAGCCTTGACGATCTTTACAACTCTCTTTACACCGATGACGGCGCTTGGAGCTCTCTGGGGGATGAACTTTGATAACATGCCGGAGCTTCATTGGAAATATGCGTATATTTGTTCCATCGTGCTCATTATTGTATCAACCCTGCTGATTTATATTTATCTGCGGCAGAAAGGCTGGACAGGGGACATTTTGAGGGAGCATCAAAAAAAATATTTGCGGAAAGAAAAGAAACGCTAAGAAGAGCAGGCATACGCCTGCTTTTTTTGATGGCTGAAAATGGCCGAATGGTTCCGGATTTCATTCGGTAAATCAATGTCAGGTGGCTTATTTTTTATTTTTTTACGTTTTACACACTGTAAAACGCATAATCTCTCCTTTGCCGGCTTTTGTGTATCTGATTTACAATACGTGCGGAAGGAGGGAAGTCTTGTGAAAAATATAGAAACATACAGCAGGAACATCATAAACGAGGCCTATACGGCAAGGGCTTCAGATATACACATTGTGCCGAGAGAAAAGGATGCTTTCATTCATTTTCGCATCGGCCATGCTCTTGTGAAAAAAAGAGTCTTAAAAAAAGAGGAATGCGTAAGGCTTATTTCTCATTTCAAGTTTTTATCGGCCATGGATATAGGAGAAAGACGTAAGCCGCAAAACGGGTCATTGTCTCTGCCGCTTCCGACGGAAACCGTTCATTTGAGAATGTCAACCTTGCCGACAATGAATGATGAAAGTCTTGTCATCAGGCTTTTGCCTAAGCGGCAGATTCCCCCTCTGGATAAATTGTCCTTATTTCGGGGGGCGGGCGCCGCACTATTGTCCTTTCTGAAGCATTCGCACGGCCTGCTTCTGTTTACCGGCCCCACCGGATCTGGAAAAACGACCACTCTTTACTCGCTTGTCAACTATGCAAAAAGGCATTTCAACCGTCGGATTGTCACGCTTGAAGACCCCGTAGAAACAAGAGATGAGGATGTGTTGCAAGTTCAGGTGAATGAAAAAGCCGGAGTCACATATTCCGCCGGTTTAAAAGCGATTTTAAGACATGATCCCGATATGATCATCTTAGGGGAAATCAGGGATGCCGAGACGGCTGAAATCGCAGTCCGCGCGGCCATGACGGGACACCTCGTTCTTTCAAGCCTGCATACAAGAGATGCTAAGGGCGCCATATACAGGCTGCTGGAGTTCGGCGTGAACATGACAGAAATTGAACAAACCGTCATTGCCATTGCCGCTCAGCGTCTGGTTGATTTAACATGTCCGTTCTGCAAAGAGGAAAACTGTTCCGTGTACTGCCGGATGTACAGGCAGACACGCCGTGCGGGCATTTATGAACTGCTCTACGGGAAAAACCTCACCCAATGCTTTCAGGAAGCAAAGGGAGAGCACGCCAATTTTCAATATCAGACGCTCCGCAGGCTGATCAGAAAAGGAATCGCGCTCGGCTATGTCACGACCGACAATTACGATCGGTGGGTGTATCATGAAGCGGATTAAACGAACCTGGCCGTTGAAGGATCAAGCGGCTTTTTTGAAAAGGCTCGGTGAAATGACGGAAAAAGGATACAGTCTGATTGAAGGGCTCAGACTGCTGCAACTCCAGCTGCATAAACGTCAGCTTGCAGAGCTGACGGACGGAATCCGCCGGCTGAGGGAAGGTGATGCGTTTTACCAAGTGCTTGAGGCACTGTCTTTTCATAAAGAAGCCGTCTCTATCTGCTATTTCGCGGAGAAACACGGGGAATTGCCGGGGGCGATGAAACAAAGCGGCGAATTATTACAGAGAAAGCTCATGCAGACGAATCAAATCAAAAAAATGCTCCGGTATCCGATGTTTTTAATATCTTCCGTCTGTGTCATGTTTTATATTCTGCAAAGTTTAATTATTCCGCAGTTTGCTGGGATTTATCAATCAATGAATATGAATACATCCGGTACGACTGCTTTCATCTTTGCGTTTTTTCGGCATTTTCATGAAGCCTGCGCACTGGCGCTGTCCGCCGCTTTCTGCTTGTTTTTGTACGTTTGGTTCTTATGTAAAAAAAAATCCCCGCAAGATAAAATGCTGATTGTTGTGAAAATACCCCTCTTAGGAAAAGCGGCCGTTCTTTTTAACAGCTACTTTTTCTCTTTACAGCTCAGCAGTCTTCTGAAATCCGGCCTTTCTATCTATGACAGCTTAACAGCTTTTAAAGAACAATCTTTTCTGCCTTTTTATCGTGAAGAAGCAGAGATGCTCATTACACGTCTGAAAGCCGGAGAAACCATAGAATCCGCTCTTTCCGGGCATCCGTGTTATGAAAAAGACCTTGCGGCTGCAGTCAGCCACGGACAGGCAAACGGCCTGCTTCACCGCGAACTTTATACGTACAGCCAGTTTATGATGGAGCGTCTTGAACAAAACGCGGCGAAGTATACCGGCATTCTCCAGCCTGTCATTTACGGTGTTGTGGCCGGTATGATTTTAATTGTCTACATGTCAATGCTGATGCCGATGTACCAGATGATGAACCAAATGTAAGGGAGTGCTTCGTCTGAAAAATCAAGATGGATTTACTTTAATTGAAATGCTGATCGTTTTATTTATCGTTTCCATTCTGCTTTTAATCACCATTCCTAACGTTACAAAACATAATCAAAGCATTCAGCATAAAGGCTGTGAAGGACTGCAGAATATGGTGAAAGCCCAAGTGACGGCGTACGAAATCGATCATGAAGGTAAAATGCCGGATATGAACGATTTACAATCAGAGGGGTATATCAAAAAGAATACAGCCTGCCCGAATGGTAAACAGATCTTAATTAGTGGCGGAGAAGTTACAGTTGAACAATAACAGGCGGACAGAAAATGGGTTTACCCTTCTTGAAAGCCTGATTGTGTTAAGCCTGGCGTCCGTCCTGCTGACGGTTTTGTTCACGACGGTTCCGCCGGCCTACACCCACCTTGCCGTGCGGCAAAAAACAGAACAGCTCCAAAAAGATATTCAGCTTGCTCAGGAAACGGCTATCGCAGAACATAAAAGAACAAAAATCACTTTTCTTCCAAAAGAGCATAAATATAAACTGCAGTCAGGCGGAAGGATTGTCGAGCGTTCCTTTGATTCGCTTCACATTACACTTGTGACTTTACCGGAGAGCCTTGAATTTAACGAAAAAGGCCATCCGAATTCGGGAGGAAAGATTCAATTGAAGAGCGCCGGGTTCACCTATGAGATCACAGTTTACTTAGGGAGCGGAAATGTCCATGCTAAACGGAAATAAGGGGTTCTCTACTATTGAAACACTATCAGCAATGGCCATTTGGCTGTTCCTTATGACGTCTATCATTCCGGTCTGGACGGGCATGCTGACTGATGGTCTGAAAATAGAAGATCGCCATGAAGCGTACCAGCTTCTTCAGAAACATATCAGCACTTATATGATGACCGGAAAAAAGCCGCCGTCTCCCGGTGTGAAGTGGAAGGAGGATGGTGAGTATTACAAAGTGTGTACGGCTGACCGCAGCGAAAAAGAAATGTGCCTCAGCATTCTCAAAACAGACTGGCTTTACGCTTCTTAATGTTTTGTTCTCCTTGGCAGTCTGTCTTTTCCTATCAGGCACCTTGGGCCCGATTTTACATCTGTTTTTATCAAACCGGACCGATAACGGCGGATTAGACAGCCGGGAGCATCAAATTGCCGTTCAGCAGATCATGAACGAATGTAAACAGGCTGAGACTGTGAAGCCGGCGGACGGCGGACGGGCGTTAGCATGCCGGAAAACAGGAGGCGAAGAAGTGCGTTTTGAAATTTATCATAAGATGATAAGGAAAAGAGTAAACGGAAAAGGCCACGTGCCGATCCTGCAAAACGCGGCATCATTAACGGCTGATGTGAAAAACGGCCTGCTCTTATTAGAGATCTCAAGCGTTGCAGGTAAAAAGAATCAGGCGGTCATTCCGGTTTACAGCTTTTTTAAAGGTGATTAAATGTACAAATCTGACGGTTTTATATATCCCGCGGTTCTGTTTGTTTCTGCCGCAGTTTTACTTGTCATCAGCTATACTTCATCTGATTTCATCACCCGAAAAACATTTGCAAAAGAGGCCGGGGAGTACTGGACCGGAGAGAACCTGCTCCAAAACGGCGCGCTGCTGTCAAGCCGCCATATGACACAGGGACAAAGGGTCCAAACTGGTACACAGCGTTTTCCGTATGGCACCGTTTCTTTTCACATCACGGGGAGTGATCGGCGGGAAACGGTTCAGGTTACAATTCAGGCGGAAACCACGACAGGAACGAGACGGGAGGCTCACCTTTTGTTCGATCAGAAGAAGAAACAGCTGATTCAATGGACGGAAGTATAAAAAAGAGGCGGCGGGACAACACTTCATAGTAAAGACAGCACTATGAGGTGAGAGCCGTGAAAACAAATGATTATGTAAAATATATGACTGAGCAATTCGTTAAATATTTCGATACGCCGAAACAGGAACGGAGAGAGCGAAAAGAAGTGCGGAAAGAAAAGAAAGTGCCGGCTTCTCAGCACTGGTTCGGAATATTGCCGTATAGTTTTAAGCTGTGGATGCAGCGGAAAAAATAAAGTGAATCACACGAAAGGTCCTCCTGATACAGGAGGGCCTTATTGGTATTCCTCAATGACGGCAATTTTATTTACCTTTTGGCTGTAGGGATTAAAAGAAATCGTAACAAACACGCCAAATTCTTTTTCGCCATCCCGCAATGTCAAGTGGTATTGCTTGACTGCTTCGTCCGTTCTTTTCCGATCCCACACCTTTTGAATAAATAACGTTTGGGCGAGCGGATATCTTTTTTTAGCTTCCTTTTCTGCTAACTTTTCCCATTTTGATTTATGGTGAACAGCATAATAAGGCACCGTTTCCGCCTGAGCTGTTCCTGAAACCCCGAAAACAAGAAGAGAAAGGCAAATCAGACTTTGTTTGATCATCATTCTTCGTCCTTTCGCTGTATATACTTTCCATTTTGTTCTAGGCACCTCGTTATTTTCTCACGTTTTATTAGAAAAAATTCCAAAAAGGTGTGTAATTTGAAGCAAAACGCTGTTTTTAAAAGATACCATTCTCAAAAACGAACAATTTGACCGATTTTGACATTTTTCAAGACGATAATCCTTGATTATACTTTGTTCATACAGTTCTTTAAAGAGAACGGTTGTCATATTTATTAACAGTTTTACAGGGGGTAAGGCATGTTCCGATTGTTGCGAATGGAAAAAAAGGGCAAGGTGAGATGGCGGATGATGCTATTTTTACGGCTTTCGTTCATTTTTTGCCTGTCCGTGACGATATGTGCTCAGTTCACAGGTGATACAAGTTCCTCCTTCAATGATGTGAAAAGCTTCAGTCTCCAGGTTCAAACGTGCGGAGATTTTCAATATACGGATGACGATTGCCGTTATGACGAACGCTGGGATCAAAGTGATTTACATATAACAAATCAAACTGATACGTCAGGCACCGTGTGTGCGCCGCTTCAGCTCTATGCCGAGCTGGAGAATAAGGGAAAAGAGCGGACTGTTTCTGACTGGAAATGGGAGCTCCATAAAATTGCTTCTCAGCAGCAGCCTTTACGAAACGGCAATGTTGTGGATAAAGGGCTTATTACTGATAAAAAAAGCAAAACGATTTATAAAATTGAGTCAAAGCGGTCTTTGCAGCCGGGCATATACGCATTCAAGGTTTACAAGCCTGAAGGGTATCCGGCGGACGAAGAAAAATTTGAGTGGTCAAAACCGATGAAACTCGTCAAATGCCGGGAACAGGCGACCGTTTCCGATCTAAAGAAAACGGAGAAAGAGCCGGCTGAGCCGGTAAAAGAAAGCGGGGAAGAACATGAAAAAAACGCTGAAACTGATCAGTAATATTTTGTATGCCGTCATCTTCAGCTTGATTATTGTGCTGACGTTAACGGTGATTTCGACCCGGGCTTCCGGGGGTGAGCCGGCCATCTTCGGCTATACGCTGAAATCCGTGCTGTCGGGTTCAATGGACCCGGAATTTAAGACGGGTTCGCTCATAGCGGTAAAGAAAATTTCTGACGTGAATGACTTAAAAAAAGGGGATGTGATCACCTTTACCCAAGATGACGGAACAGCCGTCACACACAGAATAATCGGGATCACAAAAAAGGACGGGAGCCTGCTGTTTGAGACAAAAGGGGACCATAATGCCGCCCCGGATGCCGCACCCGTTCAAGCTGAAAAAGTGGCGGCCCAGTATACGGGATATCAGCTTCCGTATGCCGGATATGTCATACATTTGGCCAGCCAGCCGATCGGAACGGCGATTCTGTTAATCGTTCCCGGCGTCATGCTTTTGATTTACTCAATAACAGTCATTGTCAGCGCCCTCCGCGATATTGAGCGGAAAACGAAAGCGCTGGAAGAACATGCGAAAAAGGGAACCATCTCTACATGAATACGGTTGCAACCTGGCGACAGGATTTGATAACAAAAATAAAAAGTAAGGGGAGAGTACAGACATGGGTATGAAAAAGAAATTAAGCTTGGGCGTTGCCTCAGCCGCACTCGGTTTAGCATTAGTAGGAGGAGGCACATGGGCCGCATTTAATGATGTGAAGTCGACAGACGCTACATTTGCGTCAGGAACACTTGATTTATCGGCTAAAGAACAATCAGCCAATGTCAATTTGTCAAACTTAAAACCAGGTGATAAATTGACGAAAGATTTTGAATTCAGAAACAACGGTTCACTTGCCATTAAAGAAGTGCTGATGGCTTTGAATTTTACTGACTTTAAAGGAGCAAAGAAAGGAAATGAATCTGCGGAGGATTTCCTCAGCCAGTTTGAAATTACGGTTCTGACAGTCGGTAAAGAAGGGGGCAACGGCTATCCTAAAAATATCATTTTGAAGGCGGCCAGCCTGAAAGACTTATACTTAATGTCAACAAAACAGGATAAAGCAGCTGCCGAAGCGATCAGCAAGCACATTGATCCGAAATTCCTGAGTGAGAGCGGAAAAGTCAATGTAGCAACCATTAACGGCAAAACAGCTCCTGAGTACGACGGAGTTCCGAAAACGCCTGCTGATTATGACCAGGTGAGAATGGAAATCCAATTTAAAAATGACACCGCAAAAACTGCGGACGGATTAAGTGTGCAAAACAAGTTCCAAGGCAATGCGATTTCTCTTCAATTCTCTTTTGAAGCAACGCAATGGAACGGCTTGACCATTACGAAAGATCATACGGATAAAGACGGTTACGTCAAGGAAAATGAAAAGGCTCACAGTGAGGATAAAAACTAATCCGAAAGTCGGACAGTTAAAAGAGGAGTTGTGCACATATGGCGGCACTACTCCTCTTTTTGCGCTTTTCTCCATTTTTGATAATCTAAAAATTCACGAAATTGTTTTTTTGATACCCCGGATGTCATCGCATCGCGAACTAATTTCTCCCATTCACTATCTAATTGACCATCGTATTCGGTTTCATGTTTTTCATCAAGTAAAGTATGAACCGAGACGTCCAGAACAGCGGAGACTTTTTCGAGAAATTGAATGGAGGGGTTCGTCTGTAAATTTCGTTCTATTGAGCTTAAATAAGACTTCGCTACCCCAGCTTTTTCAGCTAGTTCTGATAGTGAGTAGCCTTTTTCTTTTCGGTATTGTTTAATACGCTGGCCAATCAATGTCATCACCTTCCTTGTGATATTATAGCACATTCAGAAAGGATTTACGGTATGACTTCTGGCTGCCTGGATATGTTGAGAAGACTTTTTATGCGAAAGCAGGTATTTGCGTATTTCTTCTAGGCTGATATTTGCTTTTTGGGCTTCTAATATCAGCTCAACCCATTCCTTATCTAATTGCGAAAATTCCATTTTTGCATTTTTCATGCATTTTCTCCTCCTAAAATACTTGTTTATGTATTTCAGCCAATCCGCCCATGACCTTATCTTTACATGTCTGGAAGTGATTCATCGCATGCGAAACGCCAGAAATTTTTTCTATATACTTTTATTATAATATAGAATTTCCAGAAAAAACGGGAAAGGTGTCGAATGGATAACGCTTATCCAGAAAAATTACTTTGCAGGAAAAATAAACCGCCGTTTTCAATCTGAATGTGAATGTTCGGCTGATATAAGGCTTTCAGCGCTTGTTTTTCCAAATGGTATTCCTCAGGTTTTTCCTCTGTCTGCTCATAAAACTGATCGAGCAGACAGAGGTCCTTTTTCCATCTGGCGATCGCGCTGTCAGCCCAGTCTGACGGCTCTTTGGCGGCAGCGTCTTTTAAGTAATGCTCCATTCTTTTAATTCCGCTTTCCGGCTTAATCATCGGCGATATGGTAAAGCAATAGTCTGATATTTGCGAGGTCAGCGGAAGCGGTGCAAGCTTCTGCTGAAACCCTTCTATAATTGTTCCAGATACAAGATGCAGGCCTAAAGACAAAAGTCTGTCTTTTTTCATGTCGGATTGGTATGAAATCACTACATTTAATCCAAGCCAGGGCTGAAGCGGCACTCTGGCTCCGGCTGATACAATTTTCTCATATATTCTTGTAAATCTCCCATTTTGTTTAACTGCTTGAAAGATTTGAAAGAGGCGCGGGGCTCCAAAGTAAATAAATTCGCCGTCCATATCCTCCGGAGTCGTTTCTTTATCAGTGATGAACGTGATCTTCATCGGGTTCGGTTCGCCGCCCGTTTTTTCACGCCAATGCCAATAAAACGGGCGGTTCATAATTTGTTTGTCCATCTCGACCGTCAACTGAACCGTCATAAAACCCGGCCCGTGTTCTGTAATCGGACAGTGGTTCGCTTCAAAAAAGCGCAGTAAAAATTCGTGAACCTCCTGCTGTCTCATGTCGCGCTTCCTCCTTTTAGATTAAGATCCTTTTTTTCTGGCGGGCTTTTCCGTACCGTACGACAGAAAAGAGGTGAGATTGTCCATTTTGATTCTCATTTCTTCCTCTGTCAGCGAATGGCATAAAATATCATGCAAATGGTCTTCAAAATTGCTCACTTTGATTTTTGTTAAGATGTCATCTAATTCTCCGACGACATTTTCAAATAAATGAATTTTGTCATACAGAAGTTTTAAGATATGCTCTTCCACCGTATGTTTTGTCGCCATATTGTAGATATGAACATCTCTTTCCTGACCGAGTCTGTGAATCCTTCCGATTCTTTGTTCAAGCCGCATCGGGTTCCACGGGAGGTCATAATTGATAATATGGTTGCAGAATTGCAGGTTGATCCCTTCGCCTCCGGCTTCTGTAGCGATCAGCACCTGCACTTTGCCGCGGAAGAGATCCTTCATCCAGTCTTTTTTTCCGCGTTTAAATCCGCCTCTGAACGGAACGGAGCTTATGCCGTTCTGCTGAAGGAACCATTGCAGGTAAATCTGTGTCGCCCTGTATTCAGTAAAAATAATGACTTTATCATTAATCTTTTGGATCAAGTCAACAACTTGAATCGCTTTTGAGTTTTGCGTGACTTGATTGATGCGGTCCATTAAATTAGCGATCGTCTGATCATCGAATGCGGGCGCTTGTTTGTCTTTTTGGTCAAGCATTTTTTTGAGCGTCATATACACGGCTTCCCTGCTTGAACAGCATTCTCTTTGCAGCGTCATAATGGAAAATGCGCTTGCGGGCTTTTCCGTGCCGTTTTTCAGTGCGACGATGTCATCGTAAAGCGCCTGTTCCGTCGGTGAAAAGGTGATCGGCACTGTTTCCACGTGGCGCTTCGTCCATGTAAGGCCGGTGTCGCTCCGCGTGTTGCGGATCATCACCTTATTGACGAGTTCTTTCAAATGCTCATGAGCGTCAATCCCGTCCTTCTGATTGAAGGTTTCTTGAAATCCGCTTTCGTTTCCTAAATGGCCGGGCTTTAACAGTGACACTAAATTGAAGATTTCTTCGATCCGGTTTTGAATCGGCGTTGCCGTCAAAAGCAGGCAGTATTTCTTCACAAGACTTCTCGCAAATTCATAATTTTTCGTTTTGCTGTTTTTGAGCTTGTGCGCCTCGTCAATAATGACGAGATCATACGGAATAGAAAGGACAATGTCTTTGTGAGGCGAGCGTTTGGCCGTATCAATAGAAGAAACGACGATATCGCACTGTTCCCACACATAGCTTTTCTTCTGTTCAACAGCGGGTATTAAAAACTTCTCCTGAAGCTCTTTCACCCACTGGGAAACGAGTGATGCCGGCACAAGAATCAGGATTTTTTTGGCCAGCCCGCGAATCATATATTCTTTTAAAATCAGGCCCGCTTCCACCGTTTTTCCGAGCCCCACTTCATCAGCCAAAATCGCCTTGCCGTTCATTTTTTCAACGACTTTCTGCGCGACCTCAAGCTGATGGGGAAGCGGAGTGAAATCGGGCAGGTATAAAGGAGCCCTCAATCCTTCAAATTCAGGAATGGCAAGGGTCTGCTGGACTTCAGCCGACAGTTTGTACATCTCCCAATTTGACCAGGGACCGTCCGTTTTCAGCCGCTCAGAAAACTCTCCCGGCCAGTTTGCATCAAATATGATCTCTGCTGTCATATGTAACAAAACCGCCTTTCTTTTAAAAAACTGATTTATCATAATTTTTGTTGCCGGACGTAAATGAGGGTGGTAGGATATAAGTAATGATTTCACTAAAAGATATTGCTTTAGTATGTCCATAAAATTGGTAAATATGAGCGAATGACAGCAAGGGGAGAGACTCGGACGAAAGATGGGCGTCCGGGCGCCGAAGGAGCAAACTGCGGAGTGAATCTCTCAGGCAAAAGAACTCTTGCTCGACGCAACTCTGGAGAGTGTCTGCACTTAGAAGAAGCAGGCCACCAAAGGGGACGTCTTTATGATATGTTCATAAAGTAAACTTTCAGGTGCCGGGACAGAGAAACCTTCATTTTCATGAGGTGTTTCTCTGTCCTTTTTTATATGTTTTTACAATGCGCCAATGACTGAAGGGGGAAGATGATGCTGAAACGAACACCGCTTTATGACGTGTATAAAGAATACGGCGGAAAAACGATTGATTTTGGAGGATGGGAGCTGCCGGTTCAATTTTCTTCTATTAAAGAGGAGCATGAAGCCGTCCGCACAAAAGCGGGCCTGTTTGATGTGTCCCATATGGGGGAAGTTGAAGTATCCGGTAAAGACGCCCTGTCTTTTCTCCAAAAAATGATGACAAATGACGTTGCCGATTTAAAGCCGGGAAACGCGCTTTATACCGCCATGTGTTATCCTGACGGCGGTACGGTGGATGACTTGCTGATCTATCAGAAAAGCGAGAGCTGCTATCTGCTCGTGATTAACGCGTCTAATATTGAAAAGGACATCGCCTGGCTGACGGAACATGCGGAAGGCGATGTCACGCTGACGAATCAGTCTGACGGGATTTCACTGCTTGCTGTTCAGGGGCCGAATGCTCAGTCGGTTCTTACGAAGCTGACTGAATGTGCTTTGTCCTCCTTAAAGCCGTTTACATTTATTGACGAGGCGGACGTTGCCGGACGACAAGTCCTGCTTTCAAGAACAGGCTATACCGGTGAAGACGGATTTGAGTTATATTGCCGCAATGAAGATGCGGTTCATCTATTTAAGGAGATACTTGCAGCGGGAGAGCATGAAGGCCTCGTTCCGTGCGGCCTCGGCGCCCGTGATACGCTGAGATTTGAAGCGAAGCTTGCTTTATACGGTCAGGAATTGACGAAAGATATTACACCGATTGAAGCCGGAATCAGATTTGCCGTGAAACACAAGAAAGATTCCGATTTTTTCGGGAAGTCTGTATTGCGCGAACAGAAAGAAAAAGGAGCCCCGCGAAAGCTGGTCGGACTTGAGATGATTGAAAAAGGGATTCCGAGACACGGGTACGCCGTGAAAAAAGACGGTGTTCCGATCGGTGAAATCACGACAGGCACGCAATCTCCGACTTTAAAGAAAAATATCGGCCTTGCCTTAATCAAAACGGAATTCAGTGAAGTCGGAACGGAAGTAGAAGTGGAAATCCGTAAAAAAACGGTAAAAGCGAAGATTGTCCGCACACCGTTTTATAAACGTCCAAAACAGAGCTGAAAAAGGAGAGTCATATGAAGCATCGATATTTGCCCGCGACAGAACAGGATAAAAAAGAAATGCTGAAAGCCATCGGCGCAGAAACAATTGATGAACTGTTTGCCGATATTCCGGAAAATGTACGGTTTCAAAAAGACTACCGCATTAAACAAGCAAAGTCAGAAACTGAGCTGACGAGAGAGCTGACGAAGCTTGCGGCGAAAAATAAAGACGCTGTTACATATGCATCTTTTCTAGGCGCAGGAGTGTACGATCACTACCAGCCGGTTATCGTCGATCATGTGATATCCCGATCAGAGTTTTACACGGCATATACGCCTTACCAGCCTGAAATCTCACAAGGAGAGCTGCAGGCGATTTTTGAATTTCAAACGATGATCTGTGAATTAACGGGAATGGATATCGCAAACTCCTCTATGTACGACGGGGGAACGGCGCTGGCGGAAGCGGCGATGCTTGCGTCGGGACATACGAAAAAGAAAAAAATCGTTATTTCCGCAGCCGTTCATCCGGAATCGCGGGATGTTTTGAAAACATACGCAAAGGGCCAATATATTGAGGTTGTAGAGGTGCCCGCGAAAAACGGCGTCACAGATCTTGAAGCATTGGAACATGCCGTTTGTGATGAAACGGCCGCCGTGATCGTCCAGTATCCGAACTTCTTCGGACAAATCGAGCCGTTAAAGGACATTGAGCCGCTCGCACATAAAGGAAACAGCCAGCTGATTGTTTCTTCAAACCCGCTCGCGCTCGGTATTTTGAGACCGCCCGGGGCATACGGAGCTGATATCGTCGTCGGGGACGCGCAGCCTTTCGGCATACCTGCGGCGTTCGGCGGCCCGCACTGCGGCTATTTTGCAGTAACGAAAAAACTGATGAGAAAGGTGCCGGGTCGGCTTGTCGGCCAAACGGAGGATGAAAACGGGCGAAGAGGTTTTGTTCTCACTCTTCAGGCGCGCGAGCAGCATATCAGAAGAGACAAAGCCACGTCTAACATTTGTTCAAATCAGGCGCTGAATGCTTTAGCGGCTTCAGTCGCGATGACGGCGCTCGGAAAAAACGGCGTCAAAGACATGGCCCGCCAAAATATATTGAAAGCTGATTACGCGAGACGCCAAGCGGAAAAAGCCGGCTTGCACGTAGCATTTGACGGCCCGATATTTAATGAATTTGCCGTCAGGCTGAATCTTCCCGTCAAGGAAGCAAACCGGCGGCTCCTGCAAGACGGCATCATCGGCGGATATGATTTAGGCCTTGCGTATCCGGAACTGAATCAGCATATGCTCATTGCCGTCACAGAGCTGAGAACAAAAGAAGAGATCGATTCGCTTATTGCGGGATTGGGGGATCAACATGAATAATCAAGATCAGGCGCTTATTTTTGAAATGTCCCGCGAAGGGCGTATCGGTTACAGCCTTCCGGAGCTTGATGTGCCGGAAACAGAGCTTGGAAGCCTTCTTCCCGGTGACTATATCCGCGATGAAGACGCAAAGCTGCCGGAAGTATCAGAGCTCGATATTATGCGGCATTATACCGCTCTTTCTAAGAGGAACCACGGAGTTGATTCAGGCTTTTATCCGCTCGGCTCCTGTACGATGAAATACAATCCGAAATTAAATGAAAAAATTGCCCGGATCGCAGGTTTTTCCGCTATTCATCCGCTTCAGGACGAGGACACGGTTCAGGGGGCGCTTGAGCTTTTATACGATTTAAGCGGACACTTGGAGGAGATTACGGGCATGGACGAGGTGACGCTGCAGCCTGCGGCGGGCGCTCACGGCGAATGGACCGGCCTGATGATGATCCGCGCCTATCACGAAGCGCGGGGAGACTTCGGACGGACGAAGGTGATTGTCCCTGATTCAGCCCACGGTACGAATCCGGCATCCGCCACGGTCGCCGGTTTTGAAACGATTACCGTCAAGTCAAATGAGCACGGGCTGGTTGACATTGAAGATTTGAAAAGAGCGGTAAACGAAGAAACAGCGGCGCTGATGCTGACGAATCCGAACACCCTTGGATTATTTGAGGAAAACATTACGGAAATGGCTGAAATCGTCCATCAGGCCGGCGGAAAGCTTTATTATGACGGAGCGAATTTAAATGCCGTTTTAAGTAAAGCAAGACCGGGAGATATGGGATTTGACGTCGTTCACCTTAATCTGCATAAAACATTTACCGGGCCGCACGGCGGGGGAGGACCGGGCTCAGGTCCGGTCGGAGTGAAAAAAGAATTCATTCCGTATCTGCCGAAACCCGTACTCACGAAAAAAGAGGGCCGTTTGACTTTTGACTATGACCGGCCGCAGTCGATCGGGCGCGTAAAACCTTATTACGGCAACTTCGGCATTAATGTCAGAGCCTACACGTATATCCGTTCCATGGGGCCTGACGGCTTAAAAGCTGTGACCGAAAACGCGGTTTTAAATGCAAATTATATGATGAGAAGACTCGCGCCTTATTATGATCTCCCGTATGACCGTCATTGCAAGCATGAATTTGTGTTATCGGGAAGAAGGCAGAAAAAGCTCGGCGTACGAACGCTTGATATTGCCAAACGGCTTTTGGATTTCGGCTATCATCCGCCGACTGTGTATTTTCCTCTCAATGTTGAAGAAAGCATCATGGTCGAACCGACGGAAACGGAATCAAAGGAAACGCTAGATGCGTTTATAGATGCCATGATTCAAATTGCGCGGGAAGCGGAGGAATCGCCTGAAATCGTTCAGGAAGCGCCGCATACAACAGTTGTCAAAAGAATGGATGAAACCAAGGCGGCAAGAAAGCCCGTTTTAAAATACGAACGTACACTTGACGGCATCCGCTGACACGGTGTAAAAAAAAGAGCTGTCCGTTTTATACGGAAGCTCTTTTTTATGATTAGTTTTTTGCTTTAATTTTTCCGCCCCATTTTTTAAATCCGCCTTTCAGGTTGTAAATATCTTTACAGCCGTGTTTGCGGAGCGTCTGTGCCGCGCGTCCGCTGCGGACATTGTTTTGGCAGTACAGATAAACGGGTTTATCAGGACGGATTTCACTTTTGCGCTGTTTCAGCTGTGACAGCGGAATGTTGCGCGCGCCGAGAATATGGCCGCCTTCAAATTCATTCGGTTCACGGACGTCAATCAGCTGCGCTTTTCTGTAGCCCGCGCGGAATTCCTCTTCCGTAAGTGTTTTCATTAAACGCTGCTGGTAAAAATACGACACGATCATATAAACGATAAACGCCGCAACAATAATTAAAGCAATCATATTAGACAATGCGATTCTACTCCTTTAACTTATAAAATCAAAACCCTGCTTCCTGAAAACAAGGCTTACCGGACGTTTTGGGACAAATACTATTATAGTAAAGCATGAAGCGATTGTCATCCTTAATGAAACGAAATATTTTTCATTTTCAAGGCAGTTTGTTAAACTGATTTTATTAAAACGATAAAGAAGGGTTCAGTGTATGGAAAAAGAAACATGGCGGTTTATTGACTCAGGGAACGAAAGCCCGGCATTTAACATGGCGCTGGATGAAGCGCTTTTATATTGGCACAGCCAAAAAAAAATTCCACCGGTGATCCGTTTTTACGGCTGGAATCCGGCAACTTTGTCTGTCGGGTATTTTCAAAATATTAAGAAGGAAATTAACTTTGACGCAGTACATAAACACGGCCTCGGGTTTGTCAGAAGACCGACAGGCGGACGGGGTGTTCTGCATGATAAAGAATTGACATACAGCGTAATCGTTTCAGAGGATCACCCGGAAATGCCGGCCACGGTGACAGAGGCGTACCGGGTGATTTCAGAAGGTATTCTGCAGGGATTCAGAAACCTTGGACTTGATGCCTGCTTTGCGATTCCGCGAACGGAGAAAGAAAAAGAAAGCTTGAAAAATCCGCGCTCGTCCGTCTGCTTTGATGCGCCTTCGTGGTATGAACTGGTCGTCGAAGGACGGAAAGTTGCCGGAAGCGCACAGACACGCCAAAAAGGCGTCATTCTTCAGCACGGTTCCATCCTGCTTGACATTGATGAGGATAAGCTGTTTGATCTGTTTTTATATCCGAGCGACAGAGTCCGTGAGCGCATGCAGCGGAATTTCAAAAACAAGGCGGTAGCCATCAACGCCTTAGCGCCGAAACGGGTAACGATGGATGAGGCCAGAATCGCTTTTAAAGCCGGTTTTGAGGAAGGGCTGAACATTCATCTTGAGCCTTACACACTCACGTCTGAAGAGCTTGCATTTGTCAATGAGCTGGCTGAGACGAAATACGCGTCTGATGAATGGAATTATAAGCGCTGATAAGGCTTGACAGACCGGAAGCATCCTTGTTTTTTCATGACCGTTAGTGTAAACTTGTAATGGTTTATAAAGTTAAGGTGCTTTTTGGGAGGGTTACTTATGACAACACCAAGTATGGAAGATTATATTGAACAGATTTATATGCTGATAGAAGAAAAAGGATATGCACGGGTTTCTGATATCGCGGAAGCTTTGGCAGTCCACCCCTCCTCTGTAACGAAAATGGTTCAAAAACTAGATAAAGACGAGTATTTGATTTATGAAAAATATCGCGGGCTCGTATTGACGTCAAAAGGCAAAAAGATCGGCAAACGGCTCGTATACAGACACGAATTGCTTGAGCAGTTTTTAAGAATCATTGGTGTTGATGAAGAGAAGATTTACAATGATGTTGAAGGAATCGAACATCATCTGAGCTGGAACAGCATTGACCGCATCGGCGACCTCGTTCAGTATTTTGAAGATGACGAAAGCCGGAAAAAAGAATTGAAATCCGTACAGAAAAAAACCGAAAATCCCGGTGAATAAAGGGCAGCCCGAAATGGGGCGCCCTTTTTTTAATGTCTTCATTCTTTGGTCTATTTCGCCCAGCCGTTTCTTAAAATAATAATACACCTTGAGATGGAAGGGAGAGGGCGCGCTATGCAGATTGACGGCGTATTTTCGGGCGGGGGGATAAAAGGGGTGGCGCTTGCCGGCGCTTATGAAGCGCTGGAAGAAAAGGGCTTTCGCTTTGAAAGGCTCGCCGGAACAAGCGCCGGCGCAATTATTGCCGCATTTATCGCTGCGGGCTATACGAGCAGAGAGGTTCATTCCATCATAGATGAGGTGGACGGAAGGCAATTGCTTGATCAGAGATACTCATTCCTCCCGCTGAAAATCCTGCGGTGGGTGTCGATATATTGGCGCCTCGGACTATACAGAGGCGATATGCTGGAAAAATGGATTGCGGATAAATTAAAAGCGAAGGGCATCATCGCGTTCGGCGATTTGAAAAAAGGCTCGCTCCGTCTCATCGCTTCAGATCTGACGAACGGAACGATGATCGTGCTTCCTGACGATCTTCCCCGCTACGGATTAAATCCGGAGATGTTCCCGGTTGCCAGAGCCGTCAGAATGAGCTGCAGCATTCCTTATTTTTTTGAACCGATAAAACTGAAGACAGAAAAAGGAAGCTCAACGGTTGTTGACGGCGGCGTGTTAAGCAATTTCCCGATTTGGCTGTATTCAAAAGAACGCAAACGGCCGGTCATCGGAATTTCGCTTTCGCCAAACGAAAAAGAGCGCCCGAAAAAATCAATCCGCAACGCTTTTGAGCTGTTCGGGGCTTTGTTTGAAACGATGAAAGACGCTCATGATGCCAGGCATATCGCGACAAAGTACGAACAGAATATTATTTTTATTCCGGTGGAACATGTGATGGCGACGGAGTTTCATCTCACACCGCAAAAAAAACTAGCTCTCATTGAGCTAGGAAAAAGCAGAACAGAGCAATTTTTGAAGCAATGGAGCTATTAAAAAAGCGCTCTGTTTTTCTTTTTATTCTTTTTGCCTTCTATGACGGTAAGCTGGGTCTGGCTTTTTTTCTTAAGAATCATCGGCTTCGGTCTGCTGCTGCTCGGCACGCTCCGCAAATGGCTGACCCGGCCTCTGTGTCCGGCGCGGTGCTTCGCTTTTTGCTCCTTCATTCGGAGCCGCGATTGTCTGGCCGCTTTTCTGAAAGCGGTTCCGTCACGGCCGGTGCGGCGGTTCAGGACCGTCCTCACGATAAAATAAATTATGATGCCTGCGATAATAACGGTGATCGCTCTTGAAATCATCTGCCCGGGGTTGGTTACCGCCGCATAAATGAAACCGAATGCGCCAAGCGCTATCAATACAGCAAAAAAAGGTTGTACACGATGATTCATAACTGCCCACCTCCAAAATAATAACGGTAACGGTTCAGATTACGTTGTGAGACGGTTTTTCGCTCTGTTCTGAAATGTCTTCCAGTCTGAGAAGCTCGTTAAAGCTTTCTATGGCAACCTCGACCTGGTCATCCGCCGGTTCCTTTGTCGTTAAAAGCTGCAGCCACAGGCCGGGATAACCGAGCACTTTCAAAACGGGGATATTCCGCACTCTGTTCGTCAGCTGGAGTACTTCAAAGGAGATGCCGAGAACGACCGGTATAAGCGCAATCCTGTCTAAAATCCGCACCCAAAGCGGATCTGTCGGAACGAGTAAATAGATGAACATGCCGACAATGATCGTAAATAAAATAAAGCTTGAACCGCAACGGTAATGAAGCCGTGACTGTTTCTGAACATTTTCTATTGTAATTGGCAAATTCTGTTCATAACAGTTTATGACCTTATGTTCGGCTCCATGATATTGAAACACTCTTTTAATTAACGGCGTCATTGATAAAAAATAAATGTAGCCGAGAAGCAGAATAAGCTTAAACAGACTTTCGATTCCGATCTGCGCGGCGTCTGAGGAAAATACGGGCCTTACAAGCTCCGCTAAGAAGACCGGGACGAGCGTAAAAACGAATTTGCTGAACAAAAACGACAGAACGCCGATCACCGCCAGGCTGAAAAACATCGATAAGCCCGAACCTTTCTTATCTTCCTGCTCCAGCTTTGCGTCATCTTGAGGATCAAGCCCGTAACGTTCGCTGGAAAAGTTTAAATGCTTTGTGCCGTTGGCGCTCGCCTCAATGATGGCGACGATTCCCCGCAAAAAAGGAATCTTTTTTAAAGCCGAAAGCTTGGCGTTCGGCACTCTCGGAAGCTTGAAAAAATCAATGCTTCCGTCATTCCTGCGGATGGCGGTAACATAATTTTTTCTGCCGCCGAACATGACCCCTTCAACGACAGCCTGCCCGCCGTAAGCAGGGGGCGTTTTTTGTTTGGACATTGTTTATCAACCTGCCTGTTTTTTTAGGATTTACTAACCATTTCCTTTCACTCTATTGTACAGGAAACCGCGGTAAACCTCTAGTTAGACAGCCGGAAAATCAATGCTTTTTCTACATGCAGTATACCCCGTTTCTTTAGATTTTACTCATTGAATGAAAATATGGCGCAGCTTTTTATGACTTTTCAATTTTGGGGCAGTCTATGACTGGAGGTGCCATGATGACAAGCGAAAAACATTCAGAACAGGAAGAAAAAAAGAAGCAGGATGATGATCAGCAGCCTGTTTCATTTACCGGCAGAATTTGCGGTATCGGATTTGCCGGCGGTGTATTTTGGAGTTTGATCGGCTATCTCGGGTATGTCTTTCATTTTTCAGAGATCAGCCCCAACATGATTCTTCAGCCGTTTATGATCGGAGAATGGAAAAAACAATGGCTCGGCACGATGGTCAGCATCGTTGTCATCGGATTCATTTCAATTGCCGGGGCGTTTATTTATTTCGTCTGCCTGAAACGTTTTAAAACCATGTGGCCGGGGATGGTGTACGGCGTCATTTTATGGTGTGCGGTTTTTTTCTTATTCAATCCGATTTTCGAAGATGTGAAATCCGTCACTGAATTGAAATCAGATACAATCGTGACGACGCTTTGCCTTTACATTCTGTACGGTTTGTTTGTCGGCTACTCAATTTCCTTCAACTACAATGAACTTACGTCAGACAAGCTTGCAAGGGCGCTTGGCAACAAGTGAATAAGTGTATAATCCCTGTCCGGTATGGTAAAATGTTCACGAGAAGTGAACATTTTTTATGCTGAAAACCGGGCGGGGATGCTCCCGCGTTGTCAGGCGGCAGTCAAGAATCGGCGAGGAGGAGAAAGGGAATGAAACTTGAGAAATTGCGAAATCTTTTCGGTCAGCTGGATATAGACGGAATGTTGGTGACAAGCTCCGCCAATCTGCAGTATATGACGGGATTTACGGGTTCGTCAGGCCTTGCGGTCATATCGAAAGAACGTGCGGCATTTATCACGGATTTCCGTTACACCGAGCAGGCGAAGACGCAAGTGAAGGGTTTTGACATTATCGAGCACGGCGGAAGCTTAATCCAAACGGCTGCGGATACGATTCTTGAGTACGGCATTAAAAAACTCGGCTTCGAGCAAAACAGCATGACGTACGGAACATATGCATCCTACCAAGCGGTGCTGCAGGAAGCGGAGATGGTTCCCGTCGCGGATTCCGTTGAAAAGTTGCGCTTGATTAAGTCAAGTGAAGAGATTAAGATATTAGAGGAAGCTGCGAAGATTGCGGATGATGCGTTTGAACATATTCTGACGTTTATCAAACCGGGCATCTCAGAGATTTCAGTTGCAAACGAGCTTGAATTTTATATGAGACGTCAAGGAGCAGACGGCTCTTCCTTTGATATGATCGTCGCCTCGGGAGTCAGATCCAGCCTTCCCCACGGAGTGGCAAGCGGCAAATTGATTGAAAAGGGAGACTTGGTCACGCTCGATTTCGGCGCTTATTATAAAGGCTATTGTTCTGATATCACACGCACCGTCGCGGTCGGAGAGCCAAGTGATAAACTGAAAGAGATTTATCAGGTCGTATACGATGCCCAAGCGCTTGGTGTCCTGCATATTAAACCCGGCATGACGGGAAAAGAAGCGGACGCCCTGACGAGGGATCACATCACTGCAAAAGGCTACGGACAGTATTTCGGCCATTCGACAGGACACGGGTTCGGAATGGAAGTCCATGAATCACCGGGGCTGTCTTTCAGGTCATCGGCCGTTCTTGAGCCGGGCATGGCGGTAACGGTTGAGCCGGGCATATACATACCGGAAGTTGGGGGCGCAAGAATCGAAGATGATATCATCATCACTGACGACGGCAACCGGACAATTACGCATTCCCCTAAAGAATTAATTATTTTGTGATCGGAATATAGGAGGACATCAAACATGATTTCAGTTAACGATTTTCGTACAGGACTAACGATTGAAGTAGACGGCGGCATTTGGCGCGTCGTTGACTTCCAGCACGTAAAGCCGGGAAAAGGAGCGGCATTTGTCCGTTCTAAATTGCGTAACCTCCGCACGGGCGCTATTCAGGAGAAAACATTCCGTGCAGGTGAAAAAGTCGCGAAAGCTCAAATCGAAACAAAAACGATGCAGTATCTTTATGCCAACGGCGATCAGCACGTGTTCATGGATACAAGCTCATATGAACAGCTTGAATTGAACGAAAACCAAATCGAAGAAGAATTGAAATATCTTCTGGAAAATATGTCTGTGCACATCATGATGTATCAGTCTGAAACGCTCGGTATTGAACTGCCGAACACAGTTGAACTGAAAGTTGTTGAAACAGAGCCGGGAATTAAAGGCGACACGGCGTCAGGCGGCACAAAACCTGCCAAAACGGAAACAGGCCTTGTCGTAAACGTACCGTTTTTCGTGAACGAAGGCGATACGCTGGTTGTAAATACATCAGACGGCTCTTACGTGTCAAGAGCGTAGTCAAAGACATTCGGAGTCTGCTCCTTTTACGGGGCAGGCTTTTTTTGCGTTCTGCCTGAATCTTTCTTCTATATGAAAATAGTGAGACTACTTCCGTCAGCTAGAGCATATAGTGTAACAAAATGCTTGAAGTTGGGGGATTGCAATGAAATTTTTGTTTGGTTCAATCAATTCTACTGTTTTAACGATGGCCGGTTTACGAGTTTTGTCCTCGCTCATTGAATTATCGGCCGCTATTATCATGCTTTTGACAAACGACATCAGAAAGGCGGTTGTGGTGAATAGTATTTTGGCAATCGTCGGCCCGCTGATCTTTATCATCACAATGACGATCGGCATTTATCAGATTGCCGGACAGCTCTCATATGCAAAATTAATATTGATTTTTGCGGGAGTGGTGCTGATTTTGGCCGGTGTGCATAAATAGAGGGCCGGGGTGTCATAAAGTCTGTCCCGGATCATACATTTTAAAGAAGCCAATCGGTAAAAAAGGAGGAGACTCTATTGAATGAGATTACAGAGGTTCTCCCTGAATTATTGAGAGATGCCATCTCCGCTGTGCCCGAAGAAGCGAGACGGGATACAGAAGAAATCAGAATCCGCGTCGACAGGCCGGTTGAACTGATCCAAAAAGGACAACCTTTGTATTTGTCATATGTCTGTACGGCCGGCGACGCACAGCTGATCCTCAGCCGGCTCAGCAATTACAGTATGTACACGCTGGAAGAAGAGCTGAAAAAAGGATATATCACAATCAGAGGAGGCCACCGTGTGGGGCTGGCCGGAAGAGTCATCGTCGAAAACGGAGCCGTCAAAGGACTCCGGGATATTACTTCTTTTAATATCCGAATCGCCCGGGAGAAGCTGGGAATCGCAGAACCGCTCATTCCTTTCTTATGGAAAGAAAACTGGCTGAATACGCTGATCATCGGTCCTCCGCAAACGGGGAAAACGACCTTGCTTCGTGATTTGGCCCGGCTTTCCAGCACCGGATCAAAACGCATTCCCGCAAAAAAGACAGGTATCGTAGATGAACGTTCGGAAATTGCCGGCTGCCTGCGGGGCATTCCCCAGCACAGTTTCGGCCGCAGAATCGATGTCCTTGATGCCTGTCCGAAGGCGGAAGGGCTGATGATGATGATTCGCTCTATGAGTCCTGATGTCATAATTGTGGATGAAATCGGGAGAATGGAAGACTCACAAGCGCTGCTGGAGGCGCTCCATGCGGGCGTATCCGTTATCGTATCTGCGCACGGGTGGAATATGAAAGACTTGGTAAAGAGGCCGTCGCTGAAAATGCTTTGGGAGGAAAACGTGTTTGACCGGTATGTTGAACTGTCAAGGCGCCGCGGTCCGGGAACGATCAGCAGGATGTACGGAAAGGACGGGGAACCTGTTCCGCATGCTGAAAGCGTGATGACATGCTGAAGCTTTTGGGTGCCGTGTTTATTCTGACAGCGACGACTTGGACCGGATTTGAGATCGCCAAAATGTATATAGAAAGGCCGAGGCAGATCCGTCAGCTGCGCGCGGCGCTCCAATCGCTTGAAGCGGAAATCATGTTCGGGCATACACCGCTGCATACCGCCTCGGGACAAATTGCCGCACAGCTTTCCAAACCTGTATCGTTATTGTTTCAAGCTTTCAGCAGAAGGCTTGAGCAGGGAAGCGATTCCGCCAAAACGGCTTGGGAACAGAGCTTGAAACATAATTGGTCGTCCATGGCGATGAAAAAAAGCGAATATGATGTGCTGAAGCAATTCGGAGAGACGCTCGGGCTCCATGACCGTGTTTCTCAGCAGAAACATATCAAGCTTGCGCTTACACATTTGGAAGCGGCGGAAGCGGATGCCGGACGGGCGCAGGCGAAAAATGAAAAAATGGTGAAAAGCTTAGGATTTTTAGCCGGACTGTTACTCATTCTTCTATTGATGTAAACATGAGGGGAGCAAACATAAAATGGGAGTCGACGTAAATGTCATTTTTCAAATCGCCGGAGTCGGTATCGTGGTTGCGTTTCTGCACACCATACTTGATCAAATGGGAAAAAAAGAATACGCCCAGTGGGTGACGCTGCTTGGCTTTATCTATATTTTATTTATGGTGGCGACGATTGTCGATGACCTGTTCAAAAAGATCAAAGCTGTGTTTCTATTCCAAGGATAGGGGGGCTTACAGATTGAGATTGTTCAAATTGTAGGTTTAGGCCTGATCGCCACATTTCTCTCCCTGATCGTAAAAGAACAGAAACCGACTTTCGCGTTTATGATTGTCGTCTTCAGCGGCTGCGTGATCTTTCTTTATCTCATCGACCAGATTTACGACATTATCAGAATGATAGAAAAAATAGCCGTCAATGCAAATGTCAATATGGTCTATGTGGAAACCATTTTAAAAATTATCGGCATCGCCTACATCGCTGAATTCGGAGCGCAGCTTACAAAGGATGCGGGCCAGGGAGCGATTGCTTCGAAAATAGAGCTGGCCGGAAAAATTTTGATACTGGTAATGGCCGTGCCGATACTCACCGTCATTATTGAAACGATTCTCGGACTTATTCCTTCTTGATTATAAATAAAATGGAAAGGGGGGGGCACAAAAAATGAAGCGCTTTCGGTGGGCGGGAGCTTTTTTGTTCATCCTCTTATTTTTTCAGACTGAATGTGTACAAGCTGCCGGAACAGACGGTGCGTCGCAGGAAACCGCAGTTCACCAAGAATCCGCTGATGAAGTGGCGAAAAAGCAGGCCGAAGCGCTGAAAACAGAAGGCATCGGAAAGTTTTGGGACGACATCATGACAGAATACGGCGGTCTTCTGCCTGAAAGCCAAAAGGGAAGCATCGTCGACTTTATTAACGGAGAAAAAACGTTCTCGCCGGAGGCATGGCTGAAGGCTTTATTTTCATACTTGTTTCATGAAGTGCTCGCAAACGGAAAGCTTCTGGGAACTTTGATTCTTCTCACCATTTTTTGTGTCATTCTGCAGCTCCTGCAAAATGCGTTCCAGCAGAGCACCGTCAGCAAAGTGGCTTATGCAATCGTCTACATGGTGCTGATTATTCTCGCTTTAAACAGCTTTCATGTTGCCGTTAATTATGCCAGTGAAGCGATCCAGACGATGACAAGCTTCATTCTCGCGCTCATCCCGCTTTTACTTGCGCTTTTGGCGTCTTCCGGGGGAGCCGTTTCCGCAGCTTTTTTTCACCCCGTTATTTTATTTCTGATGAATACGAGCGGCCTTCTCATTCAAAACATCGTCATGCCGCTTATCTTCCTGTCAGCGATTTTAAGCATCGTCAGCACGATGACGGATCAATATAAAGTCACGCAGCTTGCCAATCTGCTCAGAAATATCGCGATCGGCGCGCTTGCCGTATTTCTCACCGTGTTTCTCGGCGTCATCTCCGTACAGGGGGCTTCGGCTGCCGTGACGGACGGGATTACTCTCAGGACTGCAAAATTTATAACAGGCAATTTTATTCCCGTGCTCGGCCGGATGTTTACGGATGCGACGGATACGGTCATCAGCGCCTCGCTCCTATTAAAAAACACCGTGGGAATCCTCGGAGTCGGAATTTTGATCTGCATCTCCGCGTTTCCGGCGATCAAAGTGCTCTCGCTCGCTTTTATTTATAAGCTCGCGGCCGCTATTCTGCAGCCGCTCGGAGGCGGGCCCGTCATTACGTGCCTCGGCGTCATCAGCAGAAGCGTACTGTATATTTTCGCGGCGCTCGCCATCGTCTCTCTCATGTTTTTCCTCAGCATCACAGTCATTATTACAGCAGGCAACCTCACCATGATGATGAAATAAAGGAGGCCCATTGGATATGAGCTTTTTAACAGAATGGCTGACAAGCATTATTTTATTTATCTTATTCGCCATCGTCATCGACATGCTGCTGCCCAGCTCCAGTATGCAAAAATACGCAAAGATGGTTGTCAGTCTGCTGTTAATCATTGTCATGCTCAACCCGATATTCAAACTTTTCAAAACAGACCCGGAAATCATCTTCGATTATTTGACAAAACAAGAGCAATCTCAATCCGCTGATATAAAAAATCAAATTAAATCAGAAAAAAAAGAAATACAAGCATCAAACCGCGCATATGTTTTAGAAGAAATGGCTGTCCAACTAAAAAAGAAAGCGGAGGAGATGTTCAGTCATGACGAATACAAAATAGACGACATCCGCCTTACAGCGGAAGAACAGGTTCGTTCAGAAGAAGATGTAAAAACGATCAGCGTGTATATGGCCCCATCTTCTGAAAAAACCGTGCAAACCGTCGCACCGATCGACATCCGCACAGACCGCAAATACGAACCGGAAGGCGCAGCCGACAAAAAAGAGGCCGCAGACATCAAAGAAAAACTTGCGGATATATGGGAAATCGGCAGTGAGAAAATTACGGTTTATATGGAAGGCGGGGAGAAAAACGGCCATGAATAAAAACGGACTATGGACCATACTCAAAAAACAGCTGATGATCGGACAGGCGAAAGACGGAGAAAAACCAAAACTGACAAAATATCATTACTTTCTGTTCGTGTTTGTGCTCGGGGTATCTTTTATGCTGGTGAGCCAGCTGTTCTCTTCACCGGAGAATACCGGGAAGGACCAAGCGGTGCAGACCGTCATGTCCGGCCGAACGGAAGACAAAAGCGGGCAAAAAAGCGCACCCGTTTTTAAGGCATCGAAAGACGGCAGCGCAAAAACCACGATCGATGATTACGAAAGAGACTATGAAAACCAGCTGAAAGAAATCCTTGAAACGATTATCGGCGTGGAGGATGTCTCAATTGTCGTAAACGTAGACGCAACATCTTTGAAAGTGTTTGAGAAAAATAAAACGAAAAAAGACACCACCACTGAAGAAACCGATAAAGAAGGCGGCAAAAGAAGCGTAACCGATCAAACCTCTGAAGAACAAATTGTCATGATTCGAAACGGGGATCAGGAAACCCCGGTCGTCGTCCAGACGAAAAAGCCCGATATCCGCGGTGTACTCGTTGTCGCTCAGGGAGTGGACAACGTTCAAATAAAAAAAACCATCATTGATGCCGTCACAAGGGTGCTTGATGTTCCGAGCTACCGTGTAGCGGTTGCCCCTAAAAAAATCAAGGAGGATTCATAAATCATGCTGAAAAAACAAACGGTTTGGCTTTTAACAATGCTCAGTCTCGTCGTGGTATTAAGTGTTTATTATATTATGTCGCCGGAAAGCAAAAATGCCGTGCAGATGAAAAGCGAAAAAAGCAGCGGAGAAGTCGCCACTGAAAAAACGCCGGCTCCTGAAACGAAAGATAAGAGCGGAAGCGGCACGGAAAAAGAAGACGGTACAAAAGGAACGAAAGATTCTAAAGGCACAAAAGAGGATAAAGAAACATCAGCCGAAGCTTCGGACAAAGACGGATCGGTCGCCACAGAAACAGCTGATGAAAACTTATTTACCGCATACCGCATGGAGCTTGAAGACGCGAGAAGCAAAGAAAGGGAACAGTTAAACAGCATTGTTTCAAGCGATGATGCGACCGCAAAGGAAAAAAGCGAAGCCTACGATAAAATGACGGCGCTGAGCAATGCTGAAGGGACGGAAAAACAGCTGGAAACGCTGATTAAAACACAAGGCTACAAAGATGCGCTCGTGGATGCTGAAGGAGACAAAATCAACATTACCGTCATGTCTGACAAACATTCAAACGCAAAAGCTTCCGCTATCATTGACCTGGTGGAAAAAGAAATCAAGACGATGAAAGACGTCGCCGTCACGTTTGAACCGACAAAATAAGAGACCTGAACCGCCCGCACCCGCTGCGGGCTTTTCTGATGTCATTTTAGATCAGTGTTGAATTTACACAAGCGCTCCTGTAAGATAAACATAGTATGTACTTTTAGTAGCAACCCATAAATTTCTATTTTTTATACATAGGAGTGGAAACTGATGTTAAAAATCAACGAAATTCATGAACTGATAAAAAGAATCGATGAATCTTCCATCGACGAATTTGTTTACGAAATTGAAGGCGTAAGCCTCAAACTGAAAAAAAATGAAGCGCCGGCAGTGAATGTAACGGGACAAGCCCAAGCCGTTCCCGCCGCTTACGCACCTGCTCCGCAGGCTGCAAAACCGGAAGCGAGTGAAGCCGCTCCTGCTCAGGAAGCGCCGAAACAAGACGAAAACCTGCACAAAATTACGTCTCCGATGGTCGGAACGTTTTATGCTTCTTCATCGCCGGAAGCCGGCCCTTACGTAAACCAAGGTTCAAAAGTGAGCGAAAATACAGTTGTTTGTATCGTAGAAGCAATGAAACTCTTTAACGAGATTGAAGCCGAAGTAAAAGGAGAAATCGTTGAAGTGTTAGTTGAAAACGGCCAGCTGGTCGAATACGGACAACCTCTATTTCTTGTAAAAGCTGAGTAAGGAGACCTGCTATTATGATTAAAAAGCTATTGATCGCCAACCGAGGAGAAATCGCCGTCAGAATCATCCGGGCCTGCAAAGAGCTGGGCATTGAAACTGTAGCCGTTTATTCTGAGGCAGATAAAGACGCCCTGCATGTCCAAATGGCCGATGAGGCTTTTTGTATCGGGCCGAAAACATCAAAAGAAAGCTATTTAAATGTAACGAACATCGTCAGCGTCGCAAAGCTGACCGGCACGGATGCGATTCATCCGGGATACGGGTTTTTAGCTGAAAACGCCGACTTTGCCGAGCTGTGCGAAGAATTAAACGTAACGTTTGTCGGCCCTACGGCTGACGCCATTTCAAAAATGGGAACAAAAGATATCGCCCGCGACACGATGCAGCTGGCGGGCGTGCCGATTGTGCCCGGTTCAAAAGGAATCATAAAAAATACGGAAGAAGCGGTTTCGCTTGCAGGTGAAATTGGGTATCCTGTCATTATAAAAGCCACTGCGGGCGGAGGCGGAAAAGGCATCCGGGTCGCACGCACAGAAGAAGAATTGATCAAAGGCATTGAGATTACCCAGCAGGAAGCCGCTACGGCATTCGGAAATCCGGGTGTGTACATCGAGAAGTACATAGAAGATTTCCGCCATGTTGAAATTCAGGTGCTTGCGGATAATTACGGAAACACGATCCATCTCGGAGAGCGTGACTGTTCTATCCAAAGACGTCTGCAAAAACTTCTTGAAGAGTCACCGTCACCTGCGCTTGATTCTGAAATCAGGGAGCAGATGGGTGAAGCAGCGGTAAAAGCAGCGAAGGCCGTCGGTTACACGGGAGCCGGCACAGTAGAATTCATCTATGACTACAGAGAACAGCGCTACTACTTCATGGAGATGAACACGCGTATTCAAGTAGAGCACCCTGTCACAGAAATGGTGACGGGAACGGATCTGATCAAAGAACAGATCAAAGTGGCATCCGGACAGGAGCTTTCGCTCAGACAGGAAGATGTTGAATTTAACGGCTGGGCGATTGAATGCCGCATCAACGCTGAAAACCCTGCGAAAAACTTCATGCCTTCACCCGGTAAAATTAACATGTACCTGCCGCCGGGCGGACTCGGTGTACGCGTGGATTCAGCCGCATATCCCGGCTACTCGATCCCGCCGTACTATGACAGTATGATTGCTAAAGTCATCACATACGGAACAACGCGTGATGAGGCAGTCGCACGGATGAAACGCGCGCTGAGCGAATTCGTGATTGAAGGTATTGAAACGACGATTCCGTTCCATTTGAAACTGCTTGAACACGAAACATTTGTCAGCGGAGAGTTTAATACAAAGTTTTTAGAAACATATGATGTAATGGGCTCATAATTTTTGCGGGAGGTGAATTGAATGGAAGACAACAGTGTGCTTAAAATGGATCATGATGAGGCTCATTTAGGCAAGGTTGAAATTGCTCCTGAGGTCATTGAAGTCATTGCCGGCATCGCCGCTTCCGAAGTTGAAGGAGTTGCTGAAATGCGCGGCAATTTCGCCACGGGCGTCGTAGAACGCTTCGGCAAAATCAATCACGGCAAAGGCGTAAAGGTCGATTTAGCCGATGACGGGATTACCATCGACGTCTATTGCGTCGTTCAATTCGGGATCTCGATCCCGAAAGTGGCGGCAAGCGTTCAGGAGAATATCCGCCAAACCTTATTAAACATGACGTCTCTGACCATTAATGAAATCAATATTCATATCGTCGGCATTCAATTTGACACGAAAGCCCAAGAAGTCGAAATCGACGAAGAAATGTAATGAGCGTATAAAAACCAAGGGGATGGGCAGCCCTTTGGTTTTTTATACGTTTCCCGTCATTTCAGGCATGAAGAAAGCCGGCTTACAAACGGCAGCCGAGTTTCTTCATGCTGTGAAATCCGAATGAAATTAATGCGTTTTGTGAAAATATTCGGCATTAGGGTAAAAAACCTAAATTTCGACATGCGATTGAGAAAAAAATATGTTATGATCTCTTTAAGCTTAACGACAAGCGGATAAAGCGGATCTGAAGGAGAAAGAAAATGAAAAGAAGAACAGCTAGAGAAAAAGCTTTGCAGGCACTTTTTCAGATTGATGTCAGCGATATTGCACCGAACGATGCCATTGAGCACGCGCTTGATGGTGAAAAAACAGATGCCTTCTTTGAACAGCTGGTGTACGGAGTGATCGAACATCAGGTTCAGCTTGATGAAATGATTTCCGGCCATCTCGTCAATTGGAAGCTTGACCGGATTGCAAACGTAGACCGCGCGATCCTGCGTCTGGCGGTGTATGAAATGGTTTATTCTGACGACATTCCTGCTAACGTGTCATTAAACGAAGCAATCGAGCTGGCAAAACGGTTCGGCGACGATAAAGCTGCAAAATTCGTAAACGGGGTTCTTTCTAACATTAAAACTGATATCGAATCATAGGAGGAAAGAAAATGACTGCAACAATCATCGACGGAAAAGAAACGGCTAAAGAAAAACGCGAACAATTGGCAAAAGAAGTAGAAGAGCTGAAAGCACAAGGCGTAGTGCCTGGATTGGCGGTCATTTTAATCGGAGACGATCCCGCTTCTGTTTCATATGTGACAGGCAAGAAAAAAGCCGCTGAAACAATGGGAATGAAATTTAAGCTTGACCGCTTTGACTCAAGCTTAACCGAGGCGGAGCTTTTAACAGTGATTGATCAGTATAATCAAAATCCGGAATTCCACGGCATTCTCGTCCAGCTGCCGCTCCCGGATCATATTTCTGAAAAAGCCGTAATCGAGCGGATCTGCCCTGATAAGGATGTTGACGGTTTCCACCCTCTCAACGTCGGGAAAATGCTGCTTGGCGAAGATACATTTCTTCCATGCACGCCGCACGGAATTGTCGAGTTATTGAAAAAGACGAACGTAGATCTTTCCAGCAAAGAAGTTGTTGTAGTCGGACGAAGCAATATTGTCGGTAAACCGGTCGGCCAGCTGCTGCTGAACGAAAACGCGACCGTCACATATTGCCATTCCCGCACGAAAAATATGTCTGAGCATACGAAAAAAGCAGATATTCTTGTGGTAGCGGTCGGTAAAGCGAACTTCATCAAAGCTGATCAAATCAAAGAGGGAGCCATTGTCATTGATGTCGGCGTCAACCGTCTCGAAAGCGGAAAACTCTGCGGAGACGTTCAGTTTGATGAAGCGAAAGAAAAAGCATCTTTCATTACGCCGGTGCCGGGCGGAGTAGGTCCGATGACCATCACAATGCTTGCGCATAATACTGTTAAATCTGCCAGACGTACGTTATCATAGATAACCGGAGACAGTCACAAAAAGTGTGACAATGAGCACGATACCCGCTTCTTAAGGCTCCTTTCAGCCAGAGCGGGTTTTCTTAGTTTAGGGCAAAAAGCCTTTATGAAAGGAGTGCAGGATGTGAGTGAAGCGGCATATGTCACGGTTTCCGCGCTGACCAAATACATTAAACGAAAATTCGATGTGGACCCTCATCTTGAAGACATTTGGATTAAGGGTGAGCTCTCCAATGTTAAAATTCATACGAGAGGCCACATCTATTTTACATTAAAAGATGAGCATGCCCGCATGCAGGCCGTCATGTTTCAGAGGCAAAGTTCGAGGCTTGCGTTTAAGCCAGAAGACGGAATGAAGGTCATCGTAAGAGGCGGCATCTCCGTCTATGAACCGAGCGGAAGCTATCAGCTGTACGCGAAAGAAATGCAGCCGGACGGTGTGGGGGCGCTCTACTTAGCCTATGAAGAATTAAAGAAAAAACTTGCCGGCGAAGGGTTGTTTGATGACCGGCATAAGCAGGCCATCCCCGCTTTTCCGGCCACGATCGGGGTCGTCACGTCACCGACGGGAGCAGCCGTCAGAGACGTCATTACCACACTTAAAAGAAGATACCCCCTTGTGAAAGTCATTGTGCTTCCCGCGCTCGTTCAAGGTGAAAATGCCAGCAGATCGATTGTGAAGCGCATTGAAGAAGCCAATGCACAAAAAATGTGTGACGTTCTGATCGTCGGAAGGGGAGGGGGCTCGATCGAAGAATTGTGGGCATTTAACGAAGAAATCGTGGCCCGGGCGATTTTTGCTTCCGCCATTCCGATTATATCAGCCGTCGGACATGAAACAGATTTTACAATCAGTGATTTCGTCGCGGATATCCGGGCGGCAACGCCGACAGGAGCGGCAGAAATCGCCGTCCCCCACACGACGGACTTAATGGAACGGACAAAAACGGCGGAAGTCCGCCTGACAAGAGCGATACAGCAGCATATCAGCAAGAAAAAAGAACGGGTTCAATCGCTCCAGTCATCCTACGCGTTCCGTTTTCCGAAACGATTGTATACCCAAAAAGAACAGCAGTTTGACCTTTTGTATCAGCAGTTCCAATCACAGCTCACAGGGCTTACGGACAGGAAACAAAGGCAGCTTGAGCGGAATACGTACAGATTAACGGCGCTCCACCCTGAAACCCAGCTGAAACAGGCGAAAAAACGGTACGAGGAGCGCTCAAATCAGCTCGCCCGAAGCATGAATGTCCAGCTGAAGCAGCTTCATTCGCAGTTTCAGACGGTTCTTGGTAAACTGAATGCATTAAGTCCGCTTCAGGTGATGGAGAGAGGATACAGCCTGGCCTATAAAGACAAAGAGCTGATCAAAAGCGTTGATCAAGTGGAACAAAATGATACGCTTGAAGTAAAGATGACAGACGGCGTTCTGACGTGTGAAGTATTGCAAAAGAGAGGCGAACGATAATGACAGAAACCAAAAAAAGTGAAGAGCTGACATTTGAAGAGGCGATGAAAGGCCTTGAAGGCATTGTGGCAAAGCTTGAAGAAGGAGACGTGCCGCTGGAGCAGGCGATTAATTATTTTCAGGAAGGGATGGCCCTTTCAAAAATGTGCCATGAAAAGCTGCAGCATGTCGAAAAGCAAATGGACTTTATTTTAAAAGATAACGGCGAACTTGCACCTTTCAGCGTTCAGGAGGAAGACGAAGGTGACAAATAAACTGGACGCATTTTTAGCATCGCGCAAACAACTGATTGAACAGCAGCTTTCTTTGTATACAGAACGGCTTGCGATGCCGGAAACCCTCAAAAAATCTATGCTGTATTCTTTGGAAGCGGGCGGAAAGAGGCTGCGCCCTCTCGTCGTCTTAGCCGTTCTGAATGCTTACGGAAAAGATGAAAAAGACGGGATTCCGGTCGGATGCGCTGTCGAAATGATTCATACGTATTCTTTAATCCATGATGATCTGCCTTGCATGGACGATGATGATCTGCGCCGGGGAAAGCCCACAAACCATAAAGTCTTCGGAGAAGCGGCAGCCGTATTGGCCGGAGACGGGCTTCTGACAGAAAGCTTTAAATTGATCACATCTCATGTGTCTGAGGCGGTTTCAGCAGAAAAACGGCTCCGTCTCGTCGATGAGCTGATCAGCGCGGCGGGAACGGAAGGAATGGTCGGCGGACAGGCTGCCGACATGGAAGCGGAGCAAAAGCGGATAACGCTTGAGGAGCTGGAATCCATCCACGAGCGGAAAACGGCCAAGCTTCTCGGTTTTTCCGTGACGGCGGGCGCCATTTTGGCAGATGCGCCGGAGGATGAAGTCGAAAAGCTCCGTTTGTTCAGCAGCCATATCGGCATCGGATTTCAAATCAGAGACGACATCCTTGATATTGAAGGGCATGAGGAGAGGATCGGCAAACCGGTCGGCTCAGATACGTCGAATGAAAAATCAACGTATCCGTCGCTTTTAACGCTTGAAGGTGCGAAAGAAAAGCTTGCGTATCATATCAGCGAGGCGAAACAGATCATCAGCGGCCTTTCTCTTCAGAAAGAATTGCTGCATGACCTCTGTGATTTAATCGCGGCGAGAGATCATTAAAAACGGTCCTGATTTGAAGGGGCTGCCGCTCCTATGGTAAAATGTAAGCAGTTTCGATGAAAATACAAAGGGAGTCTTTTTCTTTTTTCAAAAAGACACTGTTTAATTTGCAGAAATTCATGCTGAAAGTGAGTTGATCCGCTTTGGATCTTTTATCAATACAGGACCCGTCATTTCTTAAAAAGATGTCAATTGAACAGCTGGAAGAGCTGAGTGAGGAGATCCGCAATTTCCTCATCACATCGCTGTCGGCCTCTGGCGGCCATATCGGGCCGAACCTCGGGGTTGTCGAGCTGACAATTGCGCTTCACAAAGAATTTGACAGTCCGAAAGATAAATTTTTATGGGATGTCGGACATCAGTCCTATGTTCATAAACTGTTAACCGGGCGCGGCAAGGAGTTTGAAACCTTGCGCCAATATAAAGGGCTTTGCGGTTTCCCGAAACGCAGCGAAAGCGAACATGACGTATGGGAAACAGGCCACAGCTCAACCTCGCTCTCAGGCGCGATGGGAATGGCTGCCGCCCGTGATATTAAAGGATCGAAAGAATATATCATCCCGATTATCGGAGACGGCGCTTTAACCGGAGGAATGGCGCTTGAAGCGCTGAACCATATCGGTGATGAGAAGAAAGACATGATCGTCATCCTGAATGATAATGAGATGAGCATTGCGCCGAATGTCGGGGCGATTCATTCTATGCTGGGACGGCTTCGCACGGCCGGCAAATATCAATGGGTAAAAGACGAGCTTGAATATTTATTTAAGCGCATCCCGGCCGTCGGCGGAAAATTGGCCGCCACAGCTGAACGGATAAAAGACAGTTTGAAATATATGCTTGTGTCAGGCATGTTTTTTGAAGAGCTGGGCTTTACGTATTTAGGCCCGGTTGACGGTCATTCCTACCACGAACTGTTTGAAAACCTGCAATACGCCAAAAAAACGAAAGGCCCTGTCCTTTTACATGTCATTACGAAAAAGGGCAAAGGCTATAAACCGGCTGAGACCGACACAATCGGCACATGGCACGGAACGGGTCCTTATAAAATCAATACGGGTGATTTCGTCAAGCCGAAAGCCGCGGCGCCTTCATGGAGCGGACTTGTCAGCGGCACCGTGCAGGAGCTGGCGCGCGAGGATGACAGAATTGTCGCCATTACACCGGCCATGCCGGTCGGCTCTAAACTGGAAGGGTTTGCGAAAGAATTCCCTGAACGCATGTTTGATGTCGGAATCGCAGAACAGCATGCGGCGACGATGGCGGCTGGAATGGCGCTCCAAGGCATGAAGCCGTTTCTTGCGATTTATTCGACCTTTTTGCAGCGGGCGTACGATCAGGTCGTCCATGACATCTGCCGTCAAAACGCGAATGTATTTATCGGCATTGACCGCGCCGGTTTGGTCGGCGCCGACGGGGAGACGCATCAAGGCGTCTTTGACATCGCCTTTTTGCGGCATATACCAAACCTCGTTTTAATGATGCCGAAGGATGAAAATGAAGGCCGCCATATGGTCAATACAGCCCTTAATTATGAGGAGGGTCCGATCGCGATGCGCTTCCCGCGCGGAAACGGGCTCGGCGTAAAGATGGATAAAGAGCTGAAAACCATTCAGATCGGAACATGGGAAGTGCTCCGTCCCGGAAAAGACGCGGTCATTTTAACATTCGGTACGACCATTGAAATGGCGCTGGAAGCGGCTGAAGAACTGCAAAAAGAAGGCCTGTCCGTGCGTGTCGTGAATGCGCGGTTTATAAAACCGATTGATAAACAAATGATGAAGGCCATTCTTAATGAAGGTCTGCCGATTTTAACGATAGAAGAAGCCGTGCTTGAAGGCGGATTCGGCAGCACGATTCTTGAATACGCTCATGACCTCGGCATGTATCATACACCGATTGACAGAATGGGCATCCCAGACCGGTTTATTGAGCACGGCAGCGTAACCGCCCTGCTTGAAGAAATCGGTCTCACGAAGGCTGAGGTTATGAACCGGATCAAACTGCTGATGCCGCCGAAGACACATAAAGGAATTGGATCATGACAGCAAAAAAAGAACGATTAGATGTACTTCTTGTAGAAAAAGGCCTTGCGGAAACGCGGGAAAAAGCGAAACGCGCCATTATGGCGGGCATCGTATACTCAAATGAAAACCGATTGGACAAACCGGGTGAAAAAATCGCCCGGGATCTTCCGTTAACGGTAAAAGGAAACCCTCTTAAATACGTCAGCAGAGGCGGATTAAAGCTTGAAAAAGCCCTGGAAGTGTTTCCCGTCTCGGTAAAAGGCAAAACGATGATTGACATCGGCTCGTCTACAGGGGGATTCACGGATTGCGCCCTCCAAAACGGAGCCGAGCGGTCCTACGCAGTGGATGTCGGCTATAATCAGCTTGCCTGGAAGCTCAGACAGGACGAGAGGGTCGTCGTCATGGAACGGACGAATTTCCGCTATTCCGAGCCTTCCGATTTCACAGAGGGTTTGCCGGAATTTGCGACAATCGATGTTTCTTTCATCTCACTCCGCCTCATTCTCCCGGTTTTAAAAACGCTGCTTGTACCGGGGAGCGATTGTATCGCACTGGTAAAGCCGCAATTTGAAGCCGGACGGGAATCCGTCGGAAAAAAAGGCATTGTCAGAGATCCCGGCGTTCATACTGACGTTCTCCGCCGCATGAATCAATTTGCCGCTTCTGAAGGATATACAGTGAAAGGACTGTCCTTCTCACCGATTACAGGGGGAGACGGTAATATTGAGTTTCTGCTTCATTTGGAATGGGGCGGAGAAGACGGAAACGGCGCTGAACTGCCGGAAGAAGACATTCTCCGTACCGTCCGCGAAGCACATGAGACATTAAAAGCCAAAAAGACAGATGTACCGGAATAATAGGGGGCTATTATTCCTTTTTTCTGCCATCATGTACTTTTTATCAAGAAGCGGTTAACATAATGACAAGAACAGCTTGAAAACAGAGGTGCTTACATGACAAAAGGCCAAAGGCATATAAAAATCAGAGAGCTTATTACAAGCCATGAGATTGAAACGCAGGATGACTTAGTTGACATGCTGAGAGAAGAAGGATATAAGGTAACTCAGGCGACTGTCTCCAGAGACATTAAAGAGCTGCATCTCGTAAAGGTGCCGACAAACAACGGCTCCTACAAATACAGCCTGCCGGCGGATCAGCGGTTCAATCCGCTGTCAAAACTGAAGCGTTCATTAATGGATGCGTTCGTAAAAATTGACTCAGCAAGCCATATGATCGTATTAAAAACGATGCCGGGCAATGCTCAGGCAATCGGCGCTCTGATGGATAATCTCGAATGGGAAGAAATCATGGGCACGATTTGCGGAGATGACACGATCTTAATCATCTGCAGGACGCCTGAAGATACTGAGGGCGTTCAAAGCCGTCTTTTGGAGCTGCTGTAGCGTAATTATCAGATAAAAGGTGGAATGCTGTTTGTTAGCTGAACTATCAATAAAAAACTTTGCCATTATAGAGGAACTGACGATTTCGTTTGAGCGGGGGCTCACCGTCCTGACGGGAGAAACAGGGGCCGGCAAGTCAATTATTATAGACGCCGTTTCCCTATTAGTCGGCGGCCGCGGCTCGTCTGAATTTGTCCGTTACGGTGAAACAAAGGCCGAGCTTGAAGGACTGTTTCTTTTGGACAGCGGTCATCCCGTTTTTGAAGTATGCCGTGAGCAGGGAATAGACGCATCTGACGACATGATTGTCATGAGAAGGGACATTAATGCCGGAGGAAAAAGCGTCTGCCGTGTCAACGGAAAATTAGTGACGATTGCGGCTTTGAGGGAAATCGGCAGACTTTTATTAGATATTCACGGACAGCATGATAACCAGCTGTTAATGGAGGACGACAAACACTTGGAGCTTTTGGATAAATTTGCGGGTGCTGAGGCCGAATCCGCGCTTCAGGCTTACCATGAAGGCTATGAGCGTTATATGAAGCTGCTCAAAAAAGTGAAGAAGCTGTCAGAAAGCGAGCAGGAAATGGCGCATCGATTAGACCTGATTCAATTTCAGCTTGAAGAAATCGAGTCGGCGAAGCTTGAATTGAATGAAGACGAACTTCTTCAGGAAGAGCGGAAGCAGATATCCAACTTTGAAAAAATTTATGAATCATTGCAAAACGCCTATAATGCGCTCCGCAGCGAGCAGGGGGGGCTTGACTGGGTCGGAATGGCCTCTGCCCAGCTTGAAGATATTTCGGATATCAATGAACCGCTGCAAAAGCTGTCTGAAAGTGTGTCAAGTTCCTATTATCTGCTGGAGGATGCAACCTTTCAGATGCGCAATCTGTTAGATGATCTGGAATATGACCCGGAACGGCTGAATTTTATTGAAACCCGTTTAAATGAGATCAAACAGCTGAAGCGCAAATACGGAGCGACGGTAGAAGACATTTTGGAATACGGCTCCAAAATAGAAGAGGAAATCGATCAAATCGAGAACCGCGACAGCCACCTTGAAGCGCTGAAGAAGGAATTGGAGTCGGTCGGCAAAGATGTGGCCGTAGAAGCCGCCAATTTATCAAAAATCAGAAAAGCATGGGCTAAGAAACTGGCGGAAGCGATTCATCAGGAATTAAAAAGTCTGTATATGGGCAAATCAACGTTTGATACGGAATTTCTCGTGAAAACCGATCCGTCAGCCAGTGAAGCACCGGTTGTTAACGGGCAGCCCGTGCAGCTTACCCAAAAGGGGATTGACCTTGTGAAGTTTTTAATTTCAACAAACACCGGTGAGCCTTTAAAACCGCTGTCAAAGGTCGCTTCCGGAGGCGAGCTTTCAAGGGTGATGCTGGCGATGAAGAGTATTTTTTCTTCCCAGCAGGATGTCACCTCCATCATCTTTGACGAAGTGGACACCGGTGTAAGCGGGCGGGTTGCCCAAGCCATCGCGGAAAAAATCCATAAAGTATCGACCGGTTCACAGGTGCTCTGCATTACACACCTGCCGCAGGTTGCCGCTATGGCGGATACGCACCTTCTGATCGCAAAAGAATTCAAAGACGGCCGGACGACAACGCATGTCACGCCGCTTTCTAAACAGGACAAGGTAGCGGAAATCGGCCGCATGATTGCGGGCGTCGAAGTGACCGATCTGACAAAACGGCATGCACAAGAGCTTTTAAAACAGGCCGGACAGGTAAAAACGACAGGATAAGCTGCTGATACAGGCAGCTTATTTTTTTGTTCCATTTCTCTAACAGTGTATCCAATGTTTTTCTTCGTATGCCGGTTATAAATCAAGCGCAGGAAGGCAAAAGTATAGATGTAGCAGAAAAAGAAAGTGGTGTGGGATAGGAGCGAGGAGAGTGAAGGAATGAATGCACGATAACATGAGGAAAGCAATAGGTGTAATTCTCCTTGTTTCTTTACTAAGTGTAGGCTTTTTTAAGCCATTTAAAGAATATTTACTGATACCGTCAGAAATGAGCGTCTTTGAAAACCAGACACAGGCCGTTCCGGTTAATGCATCAATAAGCGCTGAAAAGGGCGAATTATCAGAAGCCTTTACGCTGAAAGAAGAGCACGGCCATGCAAACATAACAGGGCAAACACAAGGCCGGTCAGAAGTAGTATATGATCTTGCCGGATTTCCCATTAAAAAAACGAAAGTGCGTGTCCTTCCAGAATTGAAGGTCATTCCGGGCGGACAGTCCATCGGTGTAAAACTGCATTCAGTCGGTGTTTTGGTGGTCGGTTTTCACCAAGTGATGACAAAGGATGGGAAAAAGTCTCCGGGAGAACAAGCGGGAATTGAATCTGGCGACATCATTATTAAAATGAACGGACATAAAATTGAAAAAATGAGCGATATCGCCCCGTTTATTCAAAAAGCGGGCAAAACCGGTGAATCTTTGGATTTATTGGTGAAACGCGATAAGCAAAAAATCAAAACAAAGCTGATTCCGACAAAGGACGAAGCCGAGGGGAAATATCGAATCGGCCTTTATATCCGCGATTCGGCAGCCGGCATCGGCACCATGACATTTTTTGAACCGAAAACAAAAAAATACGGCGCATTGGGCCACGTCATCTCTGATATGGATACAAAAAAACCGATTGTTGTAGAAGACGGAGAAATCGTCCGTTCAACTGTAACATCGATTGAAAAAGGAAAAGGCGGCAATCCCGGCGAAAAACTGGCAAGGTTTTCGTCAGAACGGAAAACGATCGGCGATATTAACCGCAACAGCCCGTTCGGCATCTTCGGGACACTGCATCAGCCGATTAAAAACAACATTTCCGACAAAGCGCTTCCGATTGCTTTGTCAAATGAAGTGAAAAAAGGACCTGCGCAAATGCTGACGGTTATCGAAAACGATAAAGTAGAGAAATTTGATATTGAAATCGTCAGCACCACGCCGCAAAAATTCCCGGCGACAAAGGGAATGGTGTTGAAAGTGACAGATCCGAAACTGCTGAAAAGAACCGGCGGAATCGTTCAGGGGATGAGCGGAAGCCCGATCATCCAGAACGGAAAGGTCGTCGGAGCCGTAACCCACGTATTTGTCAATGATCCGACAAGCGGCTACGGCGTTCATATCGAATGGATGCTGTCTGAAGCGGGTGTTGATGTTTACGGGAAAGACAAAGCAAGCTGACTGCCGGATGATCCGGCAGTTTTTTTATGTGATGCGTTCTTCACTTCTTTCCTGGATTCATGTAAAATAAGACATGAAGATTTTTCGACAAATTCACGTTTCCTGATTTGTCAAACTTAATTTTTAGTCGAAAAACCTAGAAAATGCTAGAAAAACAAAGATATACCACTATTATTGGTAAATATGGATTTTTTAAAAGGGGAAGTAGTGGTTTTGTCGAATGTAACATGTAGCAGTCAAATGGGTTGCGTCCTGTTAATACATTGGGGGAGGAAGAAACGTGGAGAAAATTAAAGTTTGTGTTGCTGATGATAATCGAGAGCTTGTAAGCCTGTTGAGTGAATATATAGAGGGACAGGATGATATGGAAGTGATCGGCGTTGCTTATAACGGACAGGAATGTCTTTCTTTGTTTAAAGATAAGAATCCAGATGTGCTCGTTTTAGACATTATCATGCCGCATCTGGACGGACTTGCGGTTTTGGAGCGTCTGCGGGAATCAGAGCTCGAGAAGCAGCCGAACGTCATCATGCTGACGGCATTCGGTCAGGAAGACGTTACGAAAAAAGCCGTCGATTTAGGCGCGTCCTATTTCATCCTGAAGCCGTTTGATATGGAAAACCTTGTCGGCCATATCCGCCAGGTAAGCGGAAATGTCAGCAGTGTCACACACCGTGCGCCGTCTGCGCAAAGCAGCATTATCCGCAGCCAGCCTGAGCCGAAGCGGAAAAATCTCGATGCCAGCATTACAAGCATTATCCATGAGATCGGTGTGCCTGCCCATATCAAAGGCTATCTTTATTTGCGTGAAGCCATTTCCATGGTGTATAACGATATTGAACTCCTCGGCAGCATCACAAAAGTCCTTTATCCCGACATCGCCAAAAAATTCAACACGACCGCAAGCCGTGTAGAACGGGCCATCCGCCACGCCATTGAAGTCGCATGGAGCAGGGGAAATATTGATTCCATTTCTTCACTGTTCGGATATACGGTAAGCATGACAAAAGCAAAGCCAACCAATTCAGAGTTCATCGCGATGGTTGCTGACAAGCTGAGATTGGAGCATAAAGCTTCGTAACGCAAGCTTTTGGCTAGATGTCTTTTTCGCGCCTTCTATTCCGTGCATGAACGCGGAAGAGAAGGCGTTTTGAAATTTTGCTGACGAAAACAATGGAAATCACTCACGCCGGTACTTGTTCTATACATAAATGCGGGATCTATGCCGTCTACACGTATAATACCGGAGCTGATATTTTAATGATTTTGCCGTCTCTGAAATAAAAGCGGGGGACGCGGCGGCTTAACACAGATAAGACTTCGTAGCTGATCGTACCGAGCATTTCGGCAATTTCATCAACGGAAATCTCGGCTCCTTGTTGTTTACCGTAGATGACGACTTCTTCTCCTTGTTTGCCCTCATTCTCACCTAAACTGACCATGATCATATCCATTGTCACTCTCCCCGCCACCGGCACCCGTCTGCCGCGGTGAAGAATAAACCCGCGGTTGGACAGGGCGCGGGAGTAACCGTCAGCATAGCCGATTGGAATCGTCGCGATGATTTCACCAGGTTCGGCGATATATGTGGCGCCATAACTGACGGTCCGGGGATCTGTCACCATGGCTTTCACATAAGCGATACGCGCCTTTAAACTTAGTGCGGGTGTGAGATCCACGAGGTTCAGTTCCTTTATCGAGGCGGACGGATATAAACCATATAACCCAATGCCTAAACGGATCATGTCGGCGCTGAATTCCGGGAATGCGATAGCGGCGGCTGTATTGCACATATGCACGGTAGGCAGCGTAATGTCTTGATTTTTTAAAAAGCGGAGAAAGCTGATAAACTTTTCGTGCTGCAGCATCGTCAGCTCAGTGTCCGGTTCATCCGCTGTTGAAAAATGTGTAAAGATGCCATCCCATGACAGATATGTACTCGACTTGAGCGCTTTCACCACTGCTAAAAGATCTTCTTCCGTACGCACACCCAGCCGGCCCATTCCCGTATCCACATTGATATGAATGGACAGCCGTTTCGAATCTGCTTCTTTTTCCAATATCCGATTCGCTTTTTTGATCCAGCTGACTTGAAACGCTGATAATGTTATGTTCCAAACGGCAGATTTTTTCACACAGCTGAGAGCTGTGAAGCCGAGCACAAGAATAGGTGCCGTAATTCCCGCTCTCCGTAACACAATTCCCTCTTCGACACTTGCGACAGCGAGCTCGCTCGCCCCGCTTTCCAGTGCCTGCCGCGCTACTTCCACAGACCCGTGGCCATAAGCGTTCGCTTTTACGACGGCCATAATTTTAGACGTATTCGGAATATGGCGGCGGATCGCCCGTACATTCTTTTTTATCGCATCAAGGTCAACTTCAATCCAAACTTCCCGGCAAAGTTTTTTCATCACGATTCCTTCTTTCCTTAATGAGTTTCAGTACTCATGCTTTCAATCTGCATTCTATTCACCTTGAACTGAAATCATTCAAAACAAGGGAAGGTGATCGCTGATGTTTAAAAATCAAGGTTTCAGGAAATCAGTACGCCTGCTTTATTTATGCTGAAAGGGCTGCTTGGCAGCCCTTAAATTGACTTTACAATATTCTGATCTGAAAATTGATGTTCAAACATTTTGGACTGGCTTACAGCATTGTTTTGAATGACAATGCCGATATTTCCCCCTCCGGCACCGAAAACGGTTTTTGATGCAGTCAGCGGACTGATGGATATGGCGCCGCCAACATTGACAACTCCGTTTCCTGATACGTTGTTTATCGTAATCGGGCAACCGCTCATTCTATTTTTTCTCCTTTCTCTCACAGTCTACTAACTATATGTACGCTGTGATATGGAATAAGATTAAACAAAACGGCAAAAAGAATCCGGCTGCTGCCAGCCGGAAAGGGAGGGAAATACGGATGTCATAGTGTTTTCGTTACATTTTGATCAGAGTATTGAGAGCTTGAAGATTGAGATGTGCTGGATTGATTCATTTGCAGGACCATCCCTGTATTTCCCCCACCTGAGCCGTAGACGGTTTTTGATACGGTTAAAGGACTTATCGAAAACGCACCGCTGACATTGACAACCCCGTTTCCGGAAAGACTGTTAATCGTAATAGGAAAACCAGCCATCATATACGGTCTCCTTTCTATTAATCTATTTACTATATGTACGCTGTGTGTTAGAAATAGGAGTAAACAAAGCGGTAAAAACTTGTAAATCAAAAAAACTGCCGGACATCCGGCAGTTTTTTTAGTCTACTTTTCAAACGGCACCCAGCCGCCTGTATTCTGAATCATTTCCCATAACGGTTCAGGAAGTCGGTATTTCTCAATTTCAGATGCTTGAATGGCTTTTTCGATTTCCTGTTCGCGGCCTTCTTTGACCAGCACCGCCCATTCGGGGTTAATCAAAATGACACGTCCCAGAGCCACCAGCGGAATTCCGCTTTCTAATACAGCAAGCGCTTCGTCCGCGGTATAGATGGAACCGACGGCCATCAGCGGCACTTTATGGCCGACGCGTTCGTTTAATAAATCCATCCGCGTCCGTGAAGTATCCGCTCCGCGGCGGGCTTTGGAATTGACATCCATCAGTGAAATATGCAGATAATCCAAGTTCTCTTCCGCAAGCGCGTCAGCGAGCATGAATGTTTCTTTCATTGTAAGCCCCGGTGTTTCCGGCTCTTCCGGTGACAGGCGGTAGCCGAGAACGAATGGATTTTCAGCGTGTGTATCAATTGCCTGTTTGACAGCGTCAACGACTGCAAGCGGGAACGCAAGGCGCTTTTCATCGCTTCCGCCCCAGCGGTCTGTGCGCCGGTTTGTTTTCGGTGAATAAAATTGGTGAATCAGGTACCCGTTTGCCCCGTGAATTTCAACACCGTCAAAGCCGGCTTCAATCGCTCTGCGTGTCGCTTCGCCGAATGCTTTCACGATGTGCTCAATTTCTTGTTCGGTGAGAGCCCGGGACGTTTGTCTCCCGTCTTCTTCTGAGCCGCTCGGACTGACGACGTCGTTGTTTGGCACGAGTTCAGGAGGGCATTCCAATCCTCCGTGGTGAATCTGCACAACGGCTTTCGCTCCTTGAGACTGGATCGCCTGAGCGAGTTTTTTCAAGCCGGGAATGTGAGAATCATCATAGATGCCGGGCTGGCCTGGAAACGCTTTGCCGTCCGGCGTTACGTTTGCACATGCCGTAATGACCATGCCCATTTCTTTTGAACGGGGAGTAATGTAGCTTAATTCACGATCGGAAATCGTTCCGTCATCATTTGATGAATAGTGTGTCATCGGTGCGACTGAAATACGGTTTGGTATGGTGACGCCGCTTTCGAACGTAAAAGGTTCAAACAGCGGTTTATAAGTTTGCTTCATCATTTCGCCTTCTTCCTTAGGAGTTTAACTCGTCCGTATTCTAGCTTATGTTTTAATTGTGTGCAATTATTTTGCTTGTTCTTCTTCCTGAGGTTATGACCGGCTGAACCATTTAAACGAATGAAACGGTTTTCTCCGTTCCTTTTCAGGATCTTTATATCCTCCTGAAATTTGATGGCCGATCGAGCTGAATATGACAGCGGCGGCGAAGAGGAGAATGATTTTTTTCATATGCATATCTTCTTTCTTATCTTTTACAAGGTTATTTATAAGCATACGCTTGTGCGAAAAAACCGTCAATTTGTTTATTCTTTTTTCCACTTTCCTGCGGCGAATATCGTTCCGATCTGAATCACAACACTTAACAGAGCGCACACTGCCACAACTGTGTTGCTGTCCATAGAAGACACCCTCCTTTTTGTTAGGTTGATGTATCATATGACAGCTGTCTCTGTTTTGACAAAACCGTAATGCGGTGTTTCATATTTTTCAACACAAAAAGGGCGCTTTTTTAAGCGCCTTTACTTTTTTTTCAGCCGGTTCAAAGCGATTTGAACGGCGATGGCGTCATCCAGGTAGCCGATCGGAAACATGTAATCCGGAATGACGTCGGTCGCTAAAATATAATACAGCAGCGCGCTCCCGAGAATCGCGCGGTCTTCAGCCGGTGTTGATTCATCCATATACTGATGATGCATGTTTTTCAAATGATCAATAAAAGGGCCGACGCTTTCTTCATTGTCCATTTTCTTTTGAAACTCATCGCAAATCAGGCGATGGCCCTGCTGGGTTTTGGCATATTGTTCATATCTGGTCAGTTCGCGCTCAATTTGCTCCCGGGAAAAAGGCTGATCAAACATCTCGGCCATATTCAGCATATCCTGAATCGCGTGCATCGGGTCTTGCGGCGCAGCTTCTTTTTCATGGCCGATGTCTATGCCTGACGCCTCAAGCAATTCCTCCAGCGGGGTGCGGAGATGTTTTGAAAATTCCTGAAGATGCTTTAAATTGGCCTTCTGCTTGCCGTTTATAATCCGGGAGATGGTGGCCGTATCAATGTTTGTTAAGGCGCCGAGTTTTCTCATGGAGAGCGAGTGCTTATCAAGCAGTGATTTTAAAAGGGGCCCCAGTGTCGTATTTTTATTTTCTGTCAAGGGTGTCACCTCGTTTCCGCCGGAATGATGATCATTAATCAATAATTTTTGCAGAAAAGGTACCTTTTCTGTGCTGCTGAATAGGATAGTGTAGATTCAACGGCACAACATGTTGAAAAGACATCAAAGAATGGAGAGAAACGAACATGGCTTGGTTATTGATTTTAGGTTTGGCAGTGTCCTCGAGCATTGATAATTTAGGAGTGGGGATGTCATACGGCATCAGAAAAATCAAAATATCGCATGCGTCAAATATGATGATCGCTTTTATCTGTTTTGTATTCAGTTATATCGGAATTTATTTCGGCAAATGGATTTCAGCCGTTTTACCGGGCTTTCTTCCTGTATTGCTGGCGGCGTTTATTTTATCTGTCATCGGTATCCGCATCATTCTGCTGGCTGTGCCGAGAAAAACAGCGCGTGTTGGCGCGTCAGGAAAAAAAGGCCGTTTTGCCGGTCTGCTGCAAAATCCGGAGGCAGCGGATGCCGACGGTTCGGGAGAAATCGGTATATTGGAATCCATGGTTCTCGGGGTGGCCGTATCCGCAAATGCGCTGACCAACGGATTAAGCGCGGGGTTGATCGGGCTTTCTCCCGCTGCCATTTCCATTACTGCGGCGGTCGGAAGCTTTTTGACCATATGGATCGGCTGCTCGCTTGGAAAAAAAGCCGCGTCATTGCGCATCGGTTCTTTTCACGTCGGACAGTTCAGCACGGTGCTGAGCGGAGTGATTATTCTCATCATTGCCGCCAATACGCTGCTCTTTTAAGTTGTCCCGTTCATTTTATGAAAAGCTCAAAATAAATATGAATGTTTCTATTCGGGAGAGCGCATGACGCGGCTCTCTTTTTTTGCCGATCTGATATTTTTTCAAAATGAACAGAAAGTCGTCCGTTTCCGTTAAATTCTGCATATTCGGCCTTCAGACAGAACTTTTTTCATAGACTGATCAGCTTGTTTTCTTTCTAAGTTCAGGTAAACAGCAGGTCAGATAGCCTTCATTCCAAATATGGAAAAGCGCTGGAGGAATGGAGGCTCCCTTTACAAATCGGTCATTCTGTTCAAAGATAAAGCCGAATGAGAAAACGTGAGGTGATCTGTGTGAAGTCTGTCATACTTCTGATCTTCACCGCATGGCTGTTATCAGGCTGCGAGTATACCGCGGAGGCTGATGCGGCGCCGTCATTTACACAGGAAGGAACATTTATAAAAGCGGCCGGAAACGATACGATCGCGGTCGAAATTGACGGAGAAAGGCAAGAGGTGAAGGTGCCTTTCGCTAAGCGGTTTGAATGTCAGTCTCTGCCTGAACATACGGCGGTGCAAATCACCTATAAAAAAGAGAGCAACGGACAATTACGGCTTGAGGAACTGAAAAAAGAAACAGATATGTGAAAACGGGGAGGAAAAAACGTGGGTTTACTGACAAAAAGCGCTGCTACCTTCGGTGCCGCTCTTCTTCTGCTTGCGCCGTCTGCTTATGCAGCTGAACCTTTGCAAGGAAAAACCATTTATATCGATGCCGGACATGGCGGAGAAGACAGCGGGGCCGGCGGAAATGGACTGCTTGAGAAAAACATCAATTTAGCGGTGTCAAACAAGGTGATCGCCAAATTGGAGACAGAAGGCGCAAAACCTGTTGCTTCAAGGACTGACGATACTTTTTTACGTTTGGACGAGCGGGTGGCGAAAGCAAGCGCCAGCCAATCCGATTTATTCGTCAGCCTCCATACGAATTCAGCCGTCTCAACGGCATCGGGCACGGAAACGTATTTTAATTCGACATATGAAGGAGCAGACAGCGAAAGGCTTGCTTCCGACATCCAGCAGCAGCTTGTCACGTCTTTAGGGATGAAGGACAGAGGCGTAAAAGAAGCTCCTTTTTATGTCATTACATATTCAAAGATGCCGAGTGTGCTGGCTGAATTAGGTTTTATCACAAATCCTCAAGATGCGGACAAGCTGAAAAGCGATAACGGACAAGAGCACGCCGCGGACGCCGTTGTAAAAGGAATCGAAACCTATTACAGCGGACGGTAATTATAAAATATGTGTAAATAGCCCCCTCCTTATGTGCATAACGATTATAATAGAGAAAACCGATGACAAACACCTGAGGTGACACATATGACGAATATTTTTGCCCACCGGGGGGCGTCGGGCGACTGCCCTGAAAATACGATGCCCGCGTTTAAAAAAGCGATTGAGGACGGGGCTGACGGAATCGAACTTGATGTACAGATGACAAAAGACGGCCGTATCGTGGTCATTCACGATGAAACCCTCGACCGCACGACGTCTTTGAAAGGATTTGTGAAAGATACGGCGTATGACAAAATCAGAACCGCCGATGCCGCCGGAAAATGGAAAGATGCTTTTAAAGGTGTCAGAATTCCGCTTTTGTCAGATGTGCTGCGTTTTGCGGAACGTGCTGATTTTCTGATAAACATTGAGCTGAAAAACAGTGTATTCCGTTACGAAGGAATGGAAGAAGAAGTGATTAAAAAAGTCAGATATTACGGACTGGAAAAGCGCGTTATTTTTTCTTCATTTAATCATGAGAGTCTTGCGGTTTGCCACGCCTTGGCGCCTGAAATTGAACGGGCGGTGCTGACAATGGATGTGCTGTACCGGCCTGAACGGTATCTTGCCGCCATTCCCGCTTCGGGTTATCATCCGAAGCTCGGTACGCCGGCGGTGAGCGCTGAAGTGATCAAACATCTTGCAAAACACCAAGCGGCGCTCCGTCCGTTCACCGTCAATCGTCCTGAGGATATGAAGCAGCTGATGAAAGCGGGAGCAGACGCAATTTTTACCGATTATCCAAAGCTGGCTGTTTCTATAAAAAAAGAATGCCGCAGCTGAGAAGACTGTTCAGACAGTCTTCTTTTTTTATGGGCGGGAAAGAGGCGGTGCACTCATAACTCGGTCAGCCGGTTCATATATTGTAACAGGGCGTTTTGTGTAAGCGTTATCTTTTATCTTATTGAAAGTGAGGCAAAATTGTGGGAAAAACGGTTATCGTCAGTGCGGCAAGAACGCCGTTCGGAAAATTTGGCGGCGCATTAAAAGAGGTAAAGGCGGCCGAGCTTGGCGGCATCGCCATAAAAGAAGCAATCAAGCGCGCCGCTATCAGTGAAAGCGAAGCGGAAGGAACGGTGATGGGAATGGTCGTCCAGGCGGGTGCCGGGCAGATTCCGGCACGGCAGGCTGCAAGATATGCCGGGCTTCCGTGGTCCGTTCCGGCTGAAACCATTAATAAGGTCTGTGCATCAGGGCTCAGGGCCGTTACCATCTGTGATCAAATGATCCGGGCGAAAGATGCGGACGTGCTGATTGCAGGCGGAATGGAAAGCATGAGCAACATTCCGTACGCCATTCCGGCCGGCCGCTGGGGTGTGAGGATGGGGGACGGGGTGTTTCAGGATTTAATGGTTCATGACGGGCTGACCTGTGCGTTCGACCAGGTGCATATGGCTGTCCACGGAAGCACTGCGGCCAAAAAGTACGGCATTTCCCGGGATGAACAGGATCATTACGCTCTTTTGAGCCAGAAACGCGCGGCTGAGGCGGCCGAGGCGGGCAAATTGCGTGAAGAAATTGTCCCCGTCACCTGGACCGGCAAAAAGGGCAAACAGCATACCGTTGAAGCGGATGAGGGGCTGCGCCCTGATACGAGCCTTGAGCAGCTTGCAGCGCTCAAGCCAATTTTTACAGCCGACGGAACGGTTACAGCCGGAAACGCTCCCGGTGTAAATGACGGGGCCGGAGCATTTGTGCTGATGTCAGAGGAAAAAGCCGCGAAGCAGCATGTCAGGCCGCTCGCAGCGATACTTGGCTTTGCGTCAGTCGGACTGGAAGCGTGCGAGCTGGCAAGCGCGCCGGGAGAGGCCATCAGCCGGCTCTTGACAAAAACCGGACTGTCCGTTGACGATATTGATTTGTTTGAAGTAAATGAAGCATTTGCGTCCGTCGTGCTCGTGAGTGAAAAAATAGCCGGGTTCAGCCGGGAAAAAGTGAATGTAAACGGAGGGGCAATCGCGTTCGGCCACCCGATCGGCGCAAGCGGAGCGAGAATCATCATGAGTTTAATATACGAATTAAAGCGTCGCGGAGGAGGTTTAGGCATAGCGGCTATATGCAGCGGAGCGGCTCAAGGAGATGCCGTCCTGCTTGAGGTGTACTGATCAAAGGAGGGAGCGCCGGATGAAAATGAAAACAATCATGGTCGCAGGTGCCGGTCAGATGGGAGCAGGCATCGCGCAGACGGCTGCAGAAGCCGGGTTTGCCGTCATGTTATACGATTGGGAGCCGGAAACGGTAACAAAAGGTCTTCACCGCATAAAGACAAACCTGGAGAAAGAGCAGGCAAAAGGACGGAAGTCACGGCAGGAGACAGATGCCGTTTTCAGCCGTATTTCCCCGGCAGAACTCACAGAAGCGGGAGATGCTGATTTTGTAATTGAAGCCATTGCCGAAAACAAAAAAGCAAAAGCAGAATTGTTTGACACACTAGATAAAATCTGTCCCCCTCATGCCGTATTGGCAAGCAATACGTCTTCTCTTCCCATTACGGAGCTTGCCGCGGCCACAAAAAGGCCTGAAAAAGTAATCGGCATGCATTTTATGAATCCGGTTCCTGTCATGGAGCTTGTCGAAGTCATCAGAGGACTCGCCACATCGGAAGAAACGGCGGAAACAGTAAAGAAGCTTGCCGTCCGGATGAATAAAACCCCTGTCGAAGTCAATGACTTCCCGGGCTTTATATCTAATCGCATATTAATGCCGATGATTAACGAAGCCGTTTATTGCCTTTACGAAGGAGCAGCTTCAAAGGAAGCCATTGATGCGGTGATGAAGCTCGGCATGCGGCATCCGATGGGTCCATTAACATTAGCTGACTTCATCGGGCTGGATACGTGCCTTTCCATTATGGAGGTTCTCTATGCGGGGCTCGGAGATCCGAAATACCGCCCATGCCCTCTGCTCAGAAAATATGTCAGCGCCGGCTGGCTCGGCAAAAAAAGCGGGCGCGGTTTTTATGAGTACGGCAGATGACGTAAAGATCATGAGGGGAGACGGCAGCCATGCATTTTACAGAAGAGCACATCATGATGAGAAAAATGGTGCGTGATTTTGCCCGCAAGGAAATCGCGCCGGTGGTTGAGCTCATGGAATCAACAGATGAATTTCCGGAGCGGCTGATTAAAAAAATGGGCGAAGCGGGATTGATGGGCATTCCCGTCCCGGAAACTTACGGCGGGGCGGGTGCTGATACAACATCTTACATTTTAGCGATTCATGAAATATCAAAAGTCAGCGCGGCCGTCGGCGTCATTTTGTCCGTCCACACATCGGTAGGGACAATCCCGATTTTGCATTTCGGGACAGAAGCCCAAAAACAAACGTATATTCCGAAGCTGGCAGCGGGCGAATATATTGGGGCTTTTGCGCTTACTGAGCCTCAATCCGGATCTGATGCGGGGAGCCTGAAAACAAGAGCCGTGCGAAAAGGCGATTCATATATTCTGAACGGTTCAAAAATCTTTATTACAAACGGCGGAGCGGCAGATCTGTATCTGACATTCGCCATAACCGATCCAGGTAAGGGGAGAAAGGGAATTTCCGCGTTTATCATTGAGAAAAACACACCCGGTTTTTCTGTCGGAAAAAAAGAAAAAAAGCTCGGACTGTTAGGTTCCAATACTGTCGAATTGCAGTTTGACCAAGCGGAAATTCCGATTGAAAACCGGCTCGGCGAAGAGGGCGAGGGCTTTTCAATCGCCATGAAAAACCTTGACGTCGGACGGATCGGCATAGCGGCTCAGGCGCTCGGGATTATCGAAGCGGCGCTCGGCTGCTCGGTGGAGTACGCCAAAACCCGCAGCCAGTTCGGCAGACCCATCGCTTCGAATCAGGCCGTTTCATTTAAATTATCTGACATGGCGACGAATGCGGAAGCTGCCAAATTATTGGTCTATCATGCCGCTGAACTGTATCAGCGAGGGCTTCCGTGCGGAAAAGAAGCATCTATGGCGAAGCAATTCGCGTCCGATGCGGCGATGAAAGCGGCGGTGGAGGCTGTGCAGATTCACGGCGGCTACGGCTATATGAAAGAGTATCCCGCGGAGCGTTTATTTCGGGATGCGAAAGTCACGCAAATCTATGAAGGAACCAATGAGATTCAAAGGCTGATTATTTCTAAGTATCTTCTTCAATAAAAAGTGCGCAAAGGAGCGAAACCATGGAATCTTATTCTCCCGGTTTAGATGGCGTCATTGCGGTGGAAACGGGGATTTCTTTCCTGGATACACAGCAGGGCAGTATTTTAATCAAAGGCCACGATCTGATTGAGCTTTCTAAAACGGCCGGCTATATGGACATTGTTCATCTCTTATTGGAAGACAGACTTCCTGATGCGAAAGAGAAGGCGGCGCTTGAAGAAGACGTTCGGCGCGTCGGACACCTTCCCGAGGAAATCTTGCACATATGCCGTCTGCTGCCCGAACATACTCACCCGATGGACGGACTGAGGACGGGTTTGTCCGCGCTTGGAGGCTTTGACAAGGACATCGATGACCGTTCATCTTCCGTAAATCAGCACCGCGTACGCGGACTGATAGGCAAAATGCCGAATCTGACGGTCAACAGCTATCGAGTCATCAACGGGCTGGAGCCTTTGGCGCCGGTCGGAACCTTATCATACAGCGCAAACTTTTTATATATGATTACCGGAAAAACGCCGTCATCTTTGGAAGAAGAAATCTTCGACAGGTCGCTTCTTTTATACAGTGAGCATGAATTGCCGAACTCAACGTTTACGGCCCGTGTCATCGCTTCGACGCAATCGGATATTTACGGCGCGCTGACCGGAGCCGTCGCCTCGCTTAAAGGAAACCTTCACGGCGGCGCGAACGAAGCGGTTATGTACATGCTTGAAGAAGCGAAGGATACAGACGGGTTTACACAATTATTAACTCAAAAACTCGCAAATAAAGAAAAAATCATGGGCTTCGGCCACCGTGTCTACATGAAAAAAATGGACCCGAGGGCGCTCATGATGAAAGAAGCGTTAAAAAAGCTGTCTGATCTTTCAGGTGATTTCCGTCTTTATCATATGTGTGAAGCCGGCGAAACCGTCATGCGGGAGAAAAAAGGCCTTTATCCGAATTTAGATTACTACGCAGCGCCGGTCTATTACATGCTCGGCATCCCAATACCGCTGTACACGCCTATATTCTTCAGCGCACGGACGGTCGGACTGTGCGCCCACGTCATTGAACAGCACAGCCGAAACCGGCTTTTCCGCCCGCGTGTCCGCTATACCGGAGCGCGCCTGTAAACAGATGAGAAAGGAAGATGAAAACATGACAGAACCCCGCCGAATGGACGCTGTAATCGAAGAGATTTCTGACTACGTGCTCCATCAGGAGATTGACAGTTCAGAAGCTTTTACTACGGCAGGACATGTGCTTCTTGATACGATAGGCTGCGGAATTTTGGCGCTCAGCTATCCCGAATGTACAAAGCTGCTCGGCCCGATTGTCCCGGGAACCTCCGTGCCCAACGGCAGCAGAGTCCCGGGCACGCCTTTTGTTTTAGACCCGGTCACGGCTGCTTTTAATATCGGCTGTATCAACAGGTGGCTCGATTATAATGATACGTGGCTTGCGGCGGAATGGGGTCATCCGTCTGACAATCTCGGAGGCATATTGGCTTGTGCGGATTATATATCCAGAGTGCGGATTTCAGAAGGGAAAGAACCGCTTACCGTGCGCGATGTGCTTTGCGCAATGATCAAAGCGCACGAAATTCAAGGAATTCTCGCTTTGGAAAACAGCTTAAACAGAGTGGGGCTTGATCATGTGCTGTTTGTGAAAGTGGCGACTGCGGCTGTTTGCGCACAAATGCTGGGCGGCTCAAGAGAGGAAATCAATAACGCCGTATCTCACGCTTGGATTGATAATTCAAGCCTCAGAACGTATCGTCATGCGCCGAACACCGGATCACGCAAATCATGGGCGGCCGGCGACGCGACGAGCAGAGGCGTATATTTGGCCCTTATGGCGCAAAAAGGTGAAATGGGGTACCCGACGGCTCTGACCGCATCTGGGTGGGGATTTCAAGACGTATTGTTTAACCGGCAGGAAATGAAGCTTGCCCGCCCGCTTGGGTCCTATGTGATGGAGAATGTTTTGTTTAAAGTATCCTACCCGGCTGAATTCCACGCCCAGACAGCGGCGGAATGCGCGGTCCGGCTTCATCCGGAGGTGAAAGACCGCATCGAAGACATTGATAGGATCACGATTATGACCCATGAGTCGGCAATCCGGATTATCGATAAAAAAGGGCCGCTTCACAATCCGGCTGACCGGGATCACTGCCTCCAGTACATTACGGCAATCGGGCTGCTTTTCGGAGATATCACGGCGGATCATTATGAAGAGGAAACGGCGTCTGACCCGCGAATTGATACATTGCGGAGTAAAATGGAGGTGACGGAACACAAAGCGTACTCAAAAGATTACTTAGACCCGAATAAGCGATCCATATCAAATGCCGTACAGGTGCATTTTACAGACGGCACGGCTACGGGACGGATTGAATGTGAATATCCGCTCGGGCACCGATTCCGCAGAAAAGAAGCCGTTCCGAAGATTCTTGCCAAGTTTTCAGCAAACATCAGCACTCATTTTTCATTGAAGCAGCAGCGGAAAATCGAAGAGGCCTGCGAACACAGCGGCCGAATGCAGAAGCTCAGCGTCAGTGAATTTATGGACTTATTTCTCGTATAAAATAGGAGGGTGACAAACATGACGTGGATCGTCAGCAAGCAGTCGTCTCAAGAGGAGCTTGCAGAGCGGTTCCGTACGCTGATGGCAGCGCCGGATCTATTGCAGATTCCCGGCGCTCACGATGCCATGGCCGCTCTTATCGCCAAGAAAACGGGTTTTTCGGCTCTTTATTTATCAGGCGCGGCTTACACGGCGAGCAGAGGGCTGCCCGATTTAGGGATCATCACGTCGGCGGAAATGGCTGAACGGGTTAAAGATCTGGTCCGCTCGTCTGATCTGCCCGTCCTTGTCGATATTGACACGGGTTTCGGAGGCGTGCTGAATGCCGCCCGGACGGCGAAAGAAATGTATGAAGCGCGCGCGGCCGCCGTCCAGATGGAGGATCAGCGCCTGCCGAAAAAATGCGGACATCTGAATGGGAAGCAGCTCGTGCCGATTGAAGAAATGGCGCAAAAAATCCAAGCGGTCAAGCGGGCCGCGCCGACTCTTCTTGTTGTTGCGAGAACAGACGCCAGACAGCAGGAAGGATTGGAGGGGGCATTAAAAAGGGCGTCCGCTTATATAAAAGCGGGTGCTGACGCTGTTTTTCCGGAAGCGCTCCAATCCGAAAGTGAATTCAGAGCGTTTTCCAAACAAATCAGTGTGCCGATTCTCGCAAACATGACTGAATTCGGAAAAACGCCGTATTACAGTGCTGATGAATTTTCCGATATGGGCTGTCAGATGGTCATTTACCCGGTCACGTCACTCAGAACGGCAGCCAAGGCTTTTGAGCGTATTTTCCGCCTTCTGAAAGAAGAAGGCTCGCAAAAAGAGGGGCTTTCGGATATGCAGACGAGAAAAGAATTATATGAAACGATCGCTTACGATGACTATGAAGAACTGGATCAATCCATTGCCAAAACAATACTGCCGGACGACTGAAAAAGCCCTTTTTTTGCAAGGGCTTTTTTTACAGCTTTTTTTTCCTGAACCGCGGGCTGACTTGATTGCGTTTCCGATCTCTGTACAGAATAAATCCGGCCAGAACATAAAGGCCGAACAAAAAAAACGCCAATCCGGCCGCCCCCTGAAGAAAAAGGGACGGAAACGGGGAAAACGCATGCCCGAATAATGCATCTCTCATCAGCTTAATGCCGAGCGCCGCGACAGCGCCGGGGAGGACCAGAATTAAAAGCGCAACAAGCCGGCTCATATTCAGAAAACCCCTTTACGATATGTTTTCCTTTATTGTCCAATCGAAAAAATATTTTGTCAAGAGATCAAAACGTGGTAACATAGGGGTTGTGCAAATTATTGCAACGGGAAATACAGGTGTGCAAATTTTTTCATATAAAGGGGTATCGGGATGCAGAAGGTGCTGATTATAGGTGCTGGTAAAGGAGGCACGGCGCTCCTACAGATTTTGATGAAAACAAAGCTGATCCGGATTATTGCGGTGGTTGATCAAGATCCGGAGGCGCAAGGGCTGCAAGAAGCCCGGAGATATGGAATTGCAACCTCATCAGATTGGAAACCCTACATAACTGAAGATATAGATATTATCATCCATACAACAGGCGATAAAGCGGTCATGGATGAGCTGCTCCATGAGAAAAAAGAACAAACCATCGTCATGCCGGGAAAATTGGCGTACATGGTGTTTCAGCTGATGGAGGAAAAACAGCAGCTTATCCAAATGCTGAAGTCGCAGACGTATAAGCATGACCGGATTTTTAATTCAACGCACGACGGCATGATTTTTATAGACGTCAACGAAACGATCATTTTATTTAATCAGATGGCAGAAAAAATGGTCGGCCAAAAACGGGAGGATGTCATCGGCCGCCAAATTAAAGATGTAGTGCCGAACACAAAGCTGCCGCGGATTCTGGAAACGAGAGAGCCGGAATATAACCAGAAGCAGCTTCTCGGAAAGCACCTGCAGATTGTCACGACAAGACTGCCGATCATTGATGAAGGCGGAAAACTTCTCGGCGCGTTATGCGTGTTTAAAGATATCACCGACGCAGTTGAACTGGCGGAAGAGGTCACGAACTTAAAACAAATCCGCACCATGCTTGAAGCGATTATACAATCGTCAGATGAGGCCATTTCTGTCGTTGATGAAAACGGCATCGGAATGTTAATCAACAAAGCGTATACAAAAATGACCGGGCTGTCAGAAAGCGAAGTCATCGGAAAACCCGCTTCCACCGATATCTCAGAAGGGGAGAGCATGCACCTGAAAGTATTGGGGACAAGGCGGCCCGTGCGGGGTGTGAGAATGAAGGTCGGCCCCAATAAAAAGGATGTTATCGTAAATGTTGCCCCCGTTATTGTGGACGGTATTTTAAAAGGCAGCGTCGGCGTCATCCACGACGTGTCAGAAATTAAAACGCTGACTGCTGAGCTGAATCGGGCGCGCCAGATCATCCGCACGCTTGAAGCGAAATACACGTTTGACGACATTATCGGCACGAGTGAACAAATGCTGGTCGCCCTTGAACAGGCGAAGCTCGGGGCGAAAACGCCGGCGACGATTCTGCTGCGGGGAGAATCCGGCACAGGAAAAGAACTTTTCGCCCACGCCATCCATAATGAAAGCGACCGAAAATACAATAAGTTCATCCGGGTCAATTGTGCGGCCCTGTCTGAATCACTGCTAGAATCCGAGCTTTTCGGCTATGAGGAAGGCGCGTTTACGGGCGCGAGGCGCGGGGGCAAAAAAGGACTTTTTGAGGAAGCGAATAACGGCAGCATTTTCTTAGATGAAATCGGAGAGCTGACCCAAAGCACCCAGGCAAAGCTGCTCAGAGTTCTGCAGGAAAAAGAAATTATCAGAGTCGGCGGCGCTAAAGCGATTTCTGTCAATGTCAGAATTATCGCAGCGACAAACGTCAACATCGAAAAGGCCATGGCGGAAGGCGCGTTCCGTGAAGACCTGTATTACCGGATTAACCGCTATCCGATCTCAATCCCGCCGCTTCGGCAGCGCAAAGAAGATATTGAAGCGCTGAGCATTCGGCTCATTGAAAAAATCAATCAGGATTACGGCCGCAATGTAAAGGGGCTCACGCCGAACGCGCTGCGAGCTTTATCAGCCTACAGCTGGCCGGGAAACGTCCGGGAGCTTGAAAATGTTCTCGGACGGGCAATGATATTTTTAGAGCCGCACATGGAACGGATCGAACAGCAGCATCTGCCTGTTTTTGAATCAGAGCTGAATGAAAAAAACGGCACCCAAAGTGATTTTCCGGATGTGGAAGGGGAAAAGCTGTCTCAGGCTGTTGAAAAATTTGAAGCGCACGTCATTCAAAAAACGCTTGAAAAGCATAAATTCAACCGAACCAAAACGGCAAAAGCGCTTGGTGTCAGTATTCGGAATCTGTACTACAAAATGGATAAGTACGGCCTTGCAAATGACGGCATGCAATAAATTGCAGAGAAAGCGCAAACAGCTGCATGTTTTCTTGAAGAAAGCCGGAATAAACCCTCCCGCATATTTGGCACGGAACTTGCATTGTTAAAAGCGGATTCGCACAAGGAAGGTGGTACAAAATGAAGCTGAGAGACCTAGTTGAAAAAGCCGCGGCAAAAAACGCAAAAACCATTGCAGTGGCCCACGCAGCAGATAAAGAAGTGATCCAGGCCGTCAAAATGGCGGCAGAACACTTGTCGGCACGATTTTTACTGACGGGTGACAGCGGAAAGCTGAAAGAGCTTCTCGCAAATGAGCCGAAGTTCAATGCTGAAATCATCCACGCCGATTCATCCGAAGAATCTGCGGCAAAAGCAGTGCGCGCAGTGCGTGAACAAGAGGCGGACGTTTTAATGAAAGGGAATCTCCCGAGCTCTACTCTTCTGAAATCGGTTTTAAACCGCCATGAAGGGCTTCGTTCAAAAAGGGTGTTATCACATGTAGCTGTTTTTGAGGTGCCGGACTATGACCGGCTGATGTATGTGACTGATTCAGCGCTGAACATTGCCCCGTCTCTTGAAGAGCTCGGGCATATTCTGCAAAATGCGGTTCATGTCGCACATTCAGTAGGGAATCCTATGCCGAAAGCCGCAGTCCTTGCCGCTATTGAAACGGTTAATCCGAAAATGGAGGCGACGCTGAACGCGGCTGCGATCGTCCAGATGTGCAATAGAGGACAGATTACCGGCTGCATTGCGGACGGACCGCTTGCTTTGGATAATGCCGTATCCCAAGCGGCTGCGCTGCAAAAAGGGATTTCCGGAAGCGTAGCGGGCCAGGCGGATATTCTCTTGGTTCCTTCAATCGAGGCCGGAAATATGCTTTATAAGTCAATGATTTATTTTGCGAAAGCAAGTGTTGCTGCCGTCATCGCCGGTGCAAAAGCGCCGATCGCATTAACGAGCAGAGCGGATACCGCAGAAAATAAACTGTATTCAATTGCGCTTGCGATTTGCGCATCACAAGAACAGTAGGAGGAACGAACCAATGGAAATTTTTAAATATATGGAGACTTATGATTACGAACAATTGGTATTCTGCCAAGATGAACAATCCGGATTAAAAGCGATCATCGCGATTCATGATACGACGCTCGGCCCCGCACTCGGCGGAACAAGAATGTGGACATATGACAGTGAAGAAGCGGCGATTGAAGATGCACTAAGACTTGCAAAAGGCATGACTTATAAAAATGCGGCTGCCGGTTTAAACTTAGGCGGCGGGAAAACCGTTATTATCGGAGACCCGCGCAAAGATAAAAATGAAGAAATGTTCCGCGCGTTCGGCCGGTACATCCAAGGCTTAAACGGAAGGTATATTACGGCGGAAGACGTCGGCACGACCGTTGAAGATATGGACATCATTCATGATGAAACAGACTATGTAACCGGAATTTCTCCGGCATTCGGTTCATCAGGAAATCCGTCTCCCGTTACGGCGTACGGCGTCTACAAAGGGATGAAAGCCGCAGCGAAAGCGGCGTTTGGCACTGATTCACTGGAAGGTAAAACAATTGCCGTGCAAGGCGTGGGAAATGTGGCTTACAATCTATGCCGCCACCTTCACGAAGAAGGCGCTTCTTTAATCGTAACGGATATCAATAAAGAATCTGTTAAACGTGCCGTTGAGGATTTCGGCGCCCGCGCAGTTGATCCCGGCGACATTTACTCACAGGCGTGCGATATTTATGCCCCATGTGCTCTCGGCGCCGTCATTAACGATGACACGATTAAACAGCTGAAGGCGAAAGTCATTGCGGGAGCGGCCAATAACCAGCTGAAAGAAACACGTCACGGCGATACCATTCATGAAATGGGAATCGTGTACGCTCCGGATTATGTCATCAATGCAGGCGGCGTCATCAATGTGGCCGATGAGCTTTACGGCTACAATGCTGAGCGGGCTTTGAAAAAAGTTGAAGGCATCTATGCAAACATTGAGCGGGTGCTCGATATTTCCGCGCGTGACGGCATTCCGACATACTTAGCGGCCGACCGTCTGGCTGAGGAACGAATTGAGCGCATGCGCCGTTCAAGAAGCCAGTTTCTGCAAAACGGCCAAAGTATATTAAGCAGACGATAGGAATTTGATCTGGAGGTATGAAAATGTTCGAAAAGGAAAAACGCATTCTCATTCTGAATCCAGGCTCAACATCAACGAAAATCGGTGTCTTTCACAATGAACGCTGTATCTTTGAAAAGACGCTGCGGCATCCCGAAGAAGAGCTGAAAACATTTAACAGCATTATCGACCAATACGAATTTCGAAAAATAAGCATTCTTGAGTCTTTGCACGAACAGGGCATCAACATTTCAAAGTTCGATGCCGTTTGTGCCAGGGGCGGCCTGCTCAGACCGATTGAGGGCGGCACATATGAAGTGAATGACGCCATGATCACTGATTTGAAAAACGGCTACAACGGCCAGCATGCTTCTAATCTGGGCGGAATTATTGCCAGGGAAATAGCTGACGGATTAAATATCCCCGCGTATATCGTCGATCCGGTCGTGGTGGATGAGATGACTCCGCTCGCTAAAGTATCAGGAATGCCTGAGATCAAGCGGAAAAGCATTTTCCATGCTTTGAACCAAAAAGCTGTTGCCCGTCAGGCGGCGGCGTCCCTCGGCAAACGGTATGAACAGATGAAGATGATCGTCACTCATATGGGCGGCGGCACCACAGTCGGTGTCCATGATTGCGGACGGGTGACGGATGTCAACAACGGGCTTCACGGAGAAGGACCCTTCAGCCCGGAGCGCGCGGGAACTGTTCCGGCGGGTGATTTGGTAGAAATGTGTTTTTCCGGCAAGTATTCAAAAGCCGATATGATGAAAAAACTTGTCGGCACGGGCGGACTCTCCGGCTACCTGGGGACAACGGACGCGGTGAAGGTGGAAAAACGCATTCAGGCCGGAGATGAGCATGCGCGTCTCATTTATGACGCCATGGCTTATCAAGTAGCAAAAGAAATCGGGGCGGCAAGCGCCGTTTTAAAAGGAAAAGTAGACATTATCGTCCTGACGGGCGGATTGGCGTACGGGAAAAGTTTCGTATCCGCCATCAGATCGTACATAGATTGGATTTCGGATGTACTGGTGTACCCGGGAGAAAATGAACTGCAATCTCTCGCGCAAGGCGCGCTTCGGGTTTTAGCCGGTGAGGAGCAGTCAAAGCAATATCAGATCGGCGAAGGAGTGAAAACAAATGGCGACTGAGTATGATGTGGTCATTCTGGGCGGCGGCACGGGCGGTTATGTAGCCGCCATCAGAGCGGCCCAGCTCGGCTTAAAAACGGCCGTTGTAGAAAAAGAAAAGCTCGGCGGAACATGCCTGCATAAAGGATGTATCCCGAGTAAAGCGCTGTTAAGAAGCGCGGAAGTGTACCGAACCGCAAAGGAAGCGGCAGCATTCGGCATTGAAACGGAAGGTGTCTCCCTCCGCTTTGACAGCGTGCAAAAACGAAAGCAGGGAATCGTTGACCGGCTGGCCGGTGGTGTCGCCCACTTGATGAAAAAGGGGAAGATTGATGTATTCAACGGGTACGGACGTATGCTCGGCCCTTCCATCTTCTCACCTCTGCCCGGTACGGTTTCCGTCGAATACGCAAATGGTGAAGAAAACGACATGCTGATACCGAAACAATTGATTATCGCAACCGGTTCAAGGCCGAAAATGCTGCCGGGTTTAGAAGCAGACGGTACATATATTCTGACATCAGATGAAGCGTTAGAGCTTGAACGTCTGCCCCAATCCATGATGATCGTCGGCGGCGGTGTCATCGGAATTGAATGGGCCTCCATGCTGAACGATTTCGGCGTCAATATCACTGTGATTGAATATGCGGACCGCATTTTGCCGACGGAAGACCGTGATATTTCAAGCGAGATGGAAAAACTGTTAACGAAAAAAGGAATTAAGATCGTGACGGGTGCGAAAGTGCTTCCGGATACATTGGAAAAAGCGGACGGCGTTTCAATTGCCGCTGAAAAGAATGGAAAAAAAGAAACGTATCACGCGGAACAAATGCTTGTTTCCATCGGCCGCCAGCCGAACATTGAAGGGATCGGGCTTGAAAACACGGATATTGAAGCGGAAAACGGTTCTATCATCGTGAACGAAGCCGGGCAGACGAAGGAATCGCACATTTATGCGATCGGTGATGTTGTCGGCGGGCTGCAGCTTGCGCATGTGGCCTCCCGTGAGGGCATCATTGCCGTTGAGCATATGGCGGGTCTTAATCCGGCTCCGCTTGATGCCGCTCTTGTGCCGAAATGTATTTATTCAAATCCGGAAGCGGCGAGCGTCGGTCTGACAGAAGAGGAAGCTCTTCGAAAAGGGCATGAACTGAAGATCGGGAAGTTTCCGTTCATGGCGATCGGAAAGGCTCTTGTATACGGAGAAAGCGACGGCTTTGTCAAAATCGTCGCCGATCGGAATACAGATGATATTCTCGGTGTTCATATGATCGGCCCGCACGTCACCGATATGATCTCTGAAGCGGGGCTTGCCAAGGTGCTCGACGCGACGCCTTGGGAAATCGGCCAGTCCATACATCCGCATCCGTCGCTTTCAGAGGCGATTGGAGAAGCTGCGTTAGCCGCAGACGGAAACGCGATTCATTTTTAAAAGGAAAGAAGGAGGGGTTTGAATGACTACAAACCGCCATCAAGCATTAGGGCTCTCTGACGAAGAAGCCGTTGAAATGTATAGAACCATGCTGTTAGCCAGAAAAATCGACGAAAGAATGTGGCTCTTAAACCGCTCGGGCAAAATTCCGTTCGTTGTTTCATGTCAAGGACAGGAAGCGGCGCAAGTAGGCGCGGCCTATGCCTTAAACCGTGATACCGACTATGTGCTTCCGTACTACAGAGATATAGGGGTTGTGCTTGCATTCGGTATGACTGCAAAGGATTTGATGATGTCGGGTTTTGCGAAAGCAGCTGACCCGAACTCAGGCGGAAGGCAGATGCCGGGCCACTTCGGGCAAAAGGAAAACAGAATCGTAACGGGCTCATCCCCTGTTACGACGCAGGTGCCTCACGCAGTCGGAATCGCGCTTGCGGGACGCATGGATAAAAAGGATATCGTCTCTTTCGTTACCTTTGGAGAAGGATCTTCCAACCAGGGGGATTTTCACGAAGGGGCAAACTTTGCCGCCGTGTATAAACTGCCGGTCATTTTCATGTGTGAAAACAATAAGTATGCCATTTCTGTCCCGTATGACAGACAGGTGGCGTGCGAGAAAATATCCGACCGGGCGGCAGGCTACGGCATGCCGGGAGTCACTGTTGACGGAAATGACCTGCTGGAAGTTTACCGGGCCGTAAAAGAAGCGCGCGAACGGGCGTCTAAAGGCGAAGGCCCTACATTAATAGAAACGGTTTCCTACCGTTTGACGCCGCATTCCAGTGATGACGACGACAGCAGCTACAGAGAACGCGAAGAAGTAGAAGAAGCAAAGAAACAAGATCCGCTTCTTTTATACAAAGCATACTTGCAAGAAGCCGGGCTTCTAGGTGAAGAAGAAGAAAAGACCATGCTGAATGACATCATGGCTATCGTAAACGAAGCGACAGACGAAGCGGAGAAAGCGCCATACGCATCTCCTGAATCAACGCTTGATCACGTTTATGCGAAGTAGGGAGGAATACTTATGTCTGTAATGTCTTATATTGACAGTATTAATGCAGCAATGAAAGAAGAAATGGAAAGAGATCCGCGCGTGTTTGTTCTCGGGGAAGACGTCGGGAGAAAAGGCGGCGTGTTTAAAGCCACGGCGGGTCTCTATGAACAGTTTGGAGAAGAGCGGGTGATGGATACGCCGCTTGCTGAATCAGCCATTGCCGGTGTAGGGATCGGCGCCGCGATGTACGGCATGCGCCCGATTGCCGAGATGCAGTTTGCCGATTTCATTCTGCCTGCGGTCAACCAAATCATTTCAGAAGCGGCAAAAATACGCTACCGTTCAAACAATGATTGGAGCTGTCCGATGGTCATCAGAGCGCCTTACGGCGGCGGCGTGCACGGCGCGTTGTATCATTCCCAATCTGTGGAGGCTATTTTTGCCAACCAGCCGGGCCTTAAAATTGTCATGCCTTCAACTCCTTATGACGCAAAAGGGCTGTTGAAAGCTGCAGTCCGTGACGAAGATCCGGTGCTGTTTTTCGAACATAAGAGGGCGTACCGTCTGATTAAAGGCGAAGTCCCTGCGGATGATTACGTCCTTCCGATCGGAAAGGCGGATGTAAAACGCGAAGGTAGCGACATTACTGTTATTACGTACGGATTATGCGTCCATTTTGCTCTGCAGGCTGCCGAGCGCCTTGAAAAAGACGGAATTTCCGCACACGTATTAGATTTGCGTACGGTTTATCCGTTAGATAAAGAAGCCATCATTGAAGCCGCGTCTAAAACGGGAAAAGTATTGCTGATCACAGAAGATACGAAAGAAGGCGGTATTATGAGCGAGGTCGCCGCCATTATTTCTGAAAACTGCTTATTTGATTTAGACGCGCCGATCAAGCGGCTTGCAGGTCCTGACGTTCCGGCAATGCCTTATGCGCCGACAATGGAAAAATACTTCATGATGAATCCTGACAAAGCAGAAGCCGCGATGAGAGAATTAGCGGAGTTTTAAAGACGTAAGGAGGTTTTTGACATGGCGATTGAACAAATGGCTATGCCTCAGCTCGGAGAGAGCGTGACGGAAGGGACGATCAGCAAATGGCTGGTATCCCCCGGTGATCAAGTGAATAAATATGACCCCATCGCGGAGGTCATGACAGATAAAGTGAACGCGGAGGTGCCGTCTTCTTTTACCGGTACGATTAGAGAACTTGTAGGAGAAGAAGGCCAGACTCTTGCAGTCGGCGAGATCATCTGCAAAATTGAAACAGAAGAAACGGAAACCGAAGAGGCGCCGAAGCGGGAAGAAGAGCAGAATACCCCTTCAGACACCGGTGCAAACCGTCAAGGTAAAGATCAGTCAAATAAAGCGCGTTATTCGCCGGCCGTGCTCAGATTAGCGGGAGAACACGGCATTCAGCTTGAAGAAGTTGAAGGAACGGGTGCAGGCGGAAGAATTACGCGAAAAGACATTCAAAAAATCATTGATTCGGGAATGCAGCAGAAGTCGGAAGCACCGGCGCCGGTAGCCGTTCAAACAACGCAACAAGCGCCGAAACAACAGCAAAAACAAGCACCGGCACCCGCTCTGTCAGCCGGTGATATTGAAATTCCGGTTACAGGTGTCAGAAAAGCCATCGCCGCCAATATGCATAAAAGCAAAACAGAAATTCCGCATGCCTGGACGATGATGGAAGTCGACGTCACGAACATGACGGCGTACAGAAACAGCATTAAAGACTCATTTAAACAGAAAGAAGGCTTCAATTTAACGTTTTTCGCTTTCTTTGTAAAAGCGGCGGCGCAGGCTCTCAAGGAGTTCCCGCAGATGAACAGCATGTGGGCGGGAGACAAAATCGTCCAAAAGAAAGACATCAACATCTCCATTGCCGTTGCCACGGAAGATTCGCTGTTTGTTCCGGTTATTAAGCATGCTGATGAAAAAACGATTAAAGGCATAGCCAGAGAAATAACGGACCTTGCGAAAAAAGTGAGAAACGGAAAACTTACTGCGGAAGATATGCAGGGCGGCACATTTACCGTCAATAACACGGGATCTTTCGGCTCAGTTCAATCTATGGGCATTATCAACCATCCGCAGGCGGCGATTCTTCAGGTAGAATCTATCGTCAAACGTCCGGTTGTCATGAATAACGGGATGATCGCCGTTCGTGATATGGTTAATCTTTGCCTGTCTTTAGATCACAGAGTGCTCGACGGGCTCGTGTGCGGCCGATTCCTCGGACGCGTCAAAGAGATCTTAGAAAACATTGATGAACATACTTCCGTCTATTAAAAAAAACTCCTTTTGCCCGGGCGGCAAAAGGAGTTTTTTTATTTTCATTGTGAATCCTCGGGAACAATCATAGTGAGATGATGTTTTTTCACTTCGAGCGTACAAGGTGTTGTTCCGTATACCTCGCCATCTGTATCCGCGTCCATCTCACGTCCGGTTTCGATTTCAATCCTGGAGGCCTGAATATAGGACAGCTCCCCTTTGAAATCATCAAACGAACCCTGCTCCATCGTCATCAGCTCCCGCAACGCGGCAAGGCTTGTGTTGCGGCAGATTAACACATCGGCTAAGCCGTCCTGGAGGCTGGCATCAGGCAGGGGAACTCTGTTTGTCCCGATATAATGCCCATTCATGACAAGCACCATTACGGCTTCGTCTTCTTTCACCTCGCCGTCAATCGTCAATTTGACAGGAAACGGGTTCGCGCTTGTCATCGTCCGCAAGGCGCTCGTGAAGTAGCTGATTTTACCAAGCCATGCTTTTTCAGTTTCATTAATATGGCTTGATGCTTCGGTGATCAGTCCGATGCCCCAGAAGTTCAGAAAATAGCCGTCATCCGTTTTACAGACGTCAATCATCCGTTTATGTCCGGCCGCGAGCACTTCAGCGGCCTTTTGAAGGTTTTGCGGGATGCCGAGCGCCCGGGAGAAATCGTTGCACGTTCCTCCCGGCAAAATGCCGACAGCGGGTCTGTGATCAAGCTTGCTGATGCTGTTGATGCATTGATGCACAGTGCCGTCTCCGCCTAAAATATATAAATGGTCAACTGAACTGTCGAGATTTTCACAATACTGACGGGCATCATCCTGATGTTTGGTCGGTTTAATCAAAAGTTCGTCAGCTGACTGGGCCAAAATGGGGACGACCGTGCCGAGCGTTTTATCAATCTGTTTTTGACCGGCGTTTCCGTTATAAATTAAAACTGCTTTCCGTTGGCTCATATGACTGCTCCTTTATTTCAGACAATCTCCTTAACAAGTTTCCCGTTTTTAAAGGGTCATAAACTTACATCGGGAGCATAAAAGGGACAAAAAACAATTGGATATGAGCGGTGTCATTTGCCGATAGGGAGGTTCCTTGCTATCATAAGAAGAGATGATCAAAAAGGAGAGGTCCCAGTTGAATATGGATTTTAATTTATTTATGAATGATGTCGTGCGTCAAGCCCGCCAGGAAATCACGGCCGCCGGGTATACAGAGCTGAAAACCGCTGAGGAAGTGGACGAAGCGCTTTCGAAAAAAGGAACGACACTCGTCATGGTCAACTCTGTGTGCGGATGCGCAGGCGGTATTGCACGGCCTGCCGCGTACCATTCCGTACATTACGATAAACGCCCGGATCAGCTTGTGACGGTATTTGCCGGACAGGATAAAGAAGCGACAGCCAAAGCGAGAGAATACTTTGAAGGCTACCCGCCGTCCTCTCCGTCATTTGCCATTTTAAAAGACGGGAAAATCATGAAAATGGTGGAACGCCATGAAATTGAAGGCCATGAGCCGATGGCCGTCGTCACAAAACTGCAGGAAGCATTTGAAGAATATTGTGAAGAAGTATAAGTGAAAGAAAAACCCCGGAGCCAAGCGCTGGGACTGACCCCATAAGATGAGACAAATAAAAACACCTTCAAGTTTGAATACGGATGATTGTTATCCGAAATTAGACTTGGAGGTGTTTTTTCTATGGGGACAAGAGTGAGTTATCCGGTTGAAGTGAAACAGAAGGCTGTAGAAATGAGATTGGCAGGCGTACCTATGAAAGAGATCCTGCAGGAGTTGAATATTAAGAATAAGACACAGGTTCAGACATGGGTTAGATGGTATAAGGCTGGTGATACACATCGA
>NZ_JBXARS010000002.1:313808-648126 GCF_058808515.1 Bacillus sp. GW821-FHT11D08 | reverse complement strand
GTCTAATTTCGGATAACAATCATCCGTATTCAAACTTGAAGGTGTTTTTATTTGTCTCATCTTATGGGGTCAGTCCCTGATGACAGACAAGGTGTTTTTTATGGTCTTCTTCTTTTCTCAAATAATCGATCCACTTCTTCAGCCAAATCAGCAGTAATGAGATGCTCTATGTCCTCAGCCAGTCTTTTCGTATGTGCCGGGCTTGCGCCGCTTGTTGATACGGATACTTGAATGCGCCCTTTGCGGATGATCTTCGGCATATACACGCTGCCCTGTTCAGCATCGCTTACACAATTGACCAGCTGCGTTTCAGAAGCGCTCGCGGCTATCTCCTGATTCACGTTGCGGTCATTTGTCGCGGCAATGATGAAAAAAGCGGGCGCGAGATCCTTCATTTCAATTTTACGGGAAACCCAGCGGATGCGTCCTTCATCCGCCAGCTGTTTAATTTCGGGCAGGGCATCGGGACTGATTACAGTAATATCCGCGCCTTCCGGAAGCACCGTTTTGAGCCTTCTAAAGGCAACATTGCCTCCGCCCGCGATGATAATTCTTTTTCCGCTTAAATTAATGTGCAGAGGCAGCATACTGTCCCCCCTTAAAATCAAACTGACCGCCGGGGTTTCGAACAGCTTCTGACACAAGGTTCAAAAACGCCTGCTTAATATGCGGGTGAAAACCTAAGTATGAAGCGAGATGAACATTTTGATTGACCGTTTGAAGCTTTTGAACTTCCCGTTCAATCTCAGTCATTAAAAGCCCGGTAAACAGAAGATATGGAACGATAAAAACGGGTGCTCCGTCATCCTCTTCAAGGCCGGCAAACACTTCTTTATAGTGCGGATCACATGCTGTTAAAAAACAAGGGATGACTTCTTTAACAGGTGTAATCGCCTCAAGTTTTCCGGCAATCTCACTGACTGCGTTCTTAACTGCCGGATCTGTGCTTCCTCTTCCGATCAGCACCACTTTCGCCTGCTCAATGGGCACTCCGGTATCTTCAATGCGATGATGCACCGCTTTTACGACTTCATCGTCCACTCCGATCGGAACACCATATGTCACTTTTATATCGGGATGCAGGGCCGCCGCACGGGCGATTTCAGTCGGAATGTCATGTTTTGCGTGGGCAGCGGTCAACAGCAGTAAAGGCACGGCCGCAATATGAGTGGCGCCTTGTCTGACACATGCTTCAAATCCCGCTTCAATAGACGGTTCCTGCAGTTCTAAAAAACAAATTTCCTGAATGGGAGCGTCAGCGTGCGGCATGCACCCTTTTAAAAACGCCGCCGACTCTGTCTGCGCTTTTTTCAGCCTGCTTCCGTGCCCGATGTATAAAATCGCCTGCTTCATTTACAACGCCTCGCTCAAATCCAGATTTTTCTGTTCAGATGCATACCAGTCCAGTTTGCAGTGATAATTGACGACATCGCCGATAACAATTAAGCTCGGGTTTTTGATTTCTTCTTTTATCACTGTGTCTGAAAGCGTGCCGACGGTGCAGACGACTGTTTTTTGCCTGTCCGTCGTTCCCCAATGAATAAAGGCTGCCGGGGTGCCGGCGTCTCTGCCGTTTTCCAGCAGCATTCTTTCAATCTGCCGGATATTTTTAATTCCCATATAAATCACCAGCGTATCAATGCCCGTCGCCAGCGCTTTCCATTTTTCTTCAAAGTCGTCTTCTTGTTTATAATGTCCCGTAACGAATGCGACATTGGAGCTCGCCTCTCTGTGCGTCACGGGAATGCCGGCATAAGCAGCAGCCGCGATTCCTGATGTAATGCCGGGAACGATCTCAAACGGAATGGCGTTTTGTGCGAGAGCCTCCGCTTCTTCGCCTCCGCGGCCGAAAACAAACGGGTCGCCCCCCTTGAGCCTTACAACGGTTTTCCCCTTTTTCGCATACTTCACAAGGAAACGGTTGATCGTATCCTGTTTCATAATGTGAAAATCCGGGAGCTTGCCGCAGTAAATCAGATCCGCTTCTTCTCCGGCATACTGTAAAATCTCTTTGCTTACCAATCTGTCATATAATATAACGTCCGCTTTCTGTATGGCTTTCATTGCCTTCACCGTTAATAAGTCCGGATCTCCCGGACCGGCTCCAACGATAAATACTTTCCCCATAGCATGTCTCCCCGATCCGTTTTGAAATCTTCCCAGAACAGCCGCGAGGCCGCACTTCAGCTATTTTACCATATCCCGCCATTGCGGGGGATATCCGGCTGATTGCGCGGCCTTTTTGGACCTATTATGCTAAGCTGTTTTTCACAAAGTCAACCAGTCTTCCGGTGCATTCTTCGCGTTCACATTTCCCTGAATCAAGTACGAGCTCAGGCGCTTTCGGCTCTTCATACGGCGAGTCGATCCCCGTAAAGAACGGAATTTCACCATTTCTTGCTTTTTTATATAAACCTTTCGGATCGCGCTTTTCACATATATCGAGATCGCATTTCACGTAGATTTCATTAAATTCGCCCTCTGCCACAAGCTCTCTCACCTGATCTCTGTCCTCACGGAACGGAGAAATAAAAGCCGTGATGACGATGGTTCCCTGCTGAACGAAAAGCTTCGCCACTTCCCCGATGCGGCGTATATTTTCCTTGCGGTCATCATCGGAAAAACCTAAGTCCTTGTTTAAGCCGTGGCGGATGTTATCACCATCAAGCACGATGACTTGATAGCCTTGTTCAAACAGCTCGCGCGCTGCGGCGTTTGCAATCGTGGATTTTCCTGAACCGCTTAAGCCCGTCAGCCAGAGGATAGAGCTTTTATGCTTGTTTTTCTGCTGGTATTCTTCTTTCGTTATTGAGGCTTCATGCCACACGATATCACGATTTGTCACTCTATTTTCCTCCTTAAGAAACGCCTGCTTCTTCTTTCGTTTTCAGCCCTTTAATCAACACCTCGACAACTTCAGGACGGCTGAATTCCGCCGGCGGCATGACGCCGCTTCGCAGCATTTCTCTGACCTTTGTTCCTGACAGAATGACGTGGTCTTCTCTGTCATGCGGGCATGTTTTGGCCGTTCCCATGTTGCCGCATTTCTGGCAGAAGAAGCTGTGCTCGAATTTCATCGGTGTAATCCCGAGTTCATCCGCTGTAAATTGATCAAACAGCTCTTGCGCTTCATATGTGCCGTAGTAATCACCGACGCCGGCATGATCGCGGCCGACGATAAAATGCGTGCAGCCGTAGTTTTTGCGGACAAGCGCGTGGAAAATGGCTTCTCTCGGCCCCGCATACCGCATAGCCGCCAAAAATACGCCGAGGAACACGCGGTCTTTCGGATAATAATGATCGAGCAGCACCTGGTAGCTTTCCATTCTGACATCCGCCGGAATGTCATCTGATTTTGTTTCACCGACGAGCGGGTTCAAAAACAGGCCGTCAACCGTCTCAAGCGCGGTTTTTTGGATATATTCGTGGGCGCGGTGAACCGGATTTCTCGTTTGGAAACCGACGATGGTTTTCCAGCCCTTTTCTTCGAAGCTTCGTCTTGTATCGGCAGGTTCAAATGTAAACTCGGGAAACTGCTTTGACGCTTTTTTAACTAATGTGATCGGCCCGCCGACATACGTATCGCCGCGTGAAAATAATTTTTTCACGCCCGGATGCGCGGCATCATCGGTTTTATATACGTGAACGGCTTCTTTTTGTTTATCCGGCGTATAAATATCTTCGATGTCGACTACGCCGTATGTTTCTCCGCCGTAAGTCAGTTTCACCGTGTCGCCGACGGCAAGCTCAGCCGCTTTATCTGAATCGACCGGAAGCGTGATCGGCAGGGACCAGACAACCCCGGATGCCAGACGCATATTTTCAACGACTGACACGTAATCTTTTTCTGTGAAAAATCCTTCAATCGGGCTGTACCCCCCGATCCCGATCAGCTCTAAATCAGCGAACGAAATCAAATCAAGCTCAATTTCTTTTTGGACGGATGTAAGATCATACTGCTCATTTACCCGATTAATTAATGTTCCTCCGTGCGGTGCTAAACTCATAATACATGATTCCTCCCAGTTAACAGATAAATAAACTCAGATTAATAGTTAAATGCCTCCGCCTTGTTCATGGACAGAGCGTTTCTCTTTTCGGATGGCTTTCATCAGACTGGCGGCTCCGCCAGCTGCCAAAAGCACGCTGGCCATCATAAAGATGGAATAGTAATCTCCTTTTAACAGCAGGGAGACAAGCAAATACGAAATCGACAGTGACAAAAACGGTGAAACGACCCATACTTTGAGCATCGTTTTCACGACTTCTTTATGAAAAACGTTCGGCCCGTTTTTGGCCATTCCGATACCGATAATTGATGATGATGTGACTTGCGCCAATGGGACCGGCAGACCGAAGACGGAACTGATAATGACAAGCCCCGCGCCGGTTCCTGAAAGCAGTATGCCTTCTCCGGCTGAAAATCTCGTAATCTTTTTCCCGTTGGTTTCAAGCACTTTGCGTCCTAAAAGCAGAGCGCCGAGAGCGACAAAGATGCCTCCGTACAGCGTTCCTTTGGACACGCTGAGCACGCCCGCAGCAACCAAAGGGCCCACCGCATTTGCGACATTGTTCATTCCGGCTGAAAAAGCTTCCCAAAACCCCGCAATCAGCAGCACAATCCCTAAAATCTTCTGTTTCCGACTCGAAATGACTCGAATATTCAGAGAACTGAATACCTTCGAGACGAGAAACGTGAAACAGAACGCGACGAACGGTACGAGCACCCAAAAACTCACGATGACTAAAAGATGCTGTAAAAACAATACTTTGTACGCGACGCCGACACCGACAATCGCCCCGACAGTGACCTCACTCGTCGACAGCGGAATGCCGAGCACATTCGCCGTGAATAATGATAGCGCCGCCGATCCGATAATAATGCAGACAATGGTGAGCGTAATGGTTTGTTCGGGAATGATTCCGCCGCTGATCGTCTTAACGACTTCACCGCCGCCGATAACCGCCCCTGACAGGACTCCGGCCGCGCAGATGATCAGCGCATACGTTTTCTTTTTAACTGCGCCGGACCCGTAAGCGACTCCCATTGAAGCCGCGGCTCCGCTGGCTCCGATATTCATGGCAAAAAACAGGCAGAATAAAATAGCGGCTAATTCCATCGGGCAGCTCCTTTATTCATGCAGTCCGCATTCTGTTTTCGCCATGCCGTTCCATCTGCCGCTCCGCAAATCTTCCGCGGTAAACGCAGGTGAAGTGCACGGTTCACAGCCGATGCTCGGATACCCCTGATCGTGGAGGATATTGTAATCCAGCTCATGCTTGGAAGTATATCTCCAGATGTCTTTCCATGTCCAATGGATCAGCGGGCATACTTTAATCGATTGAAACTTGTCGTCTTTATTCAGGAAATTCGTATTCGCCCGGCTCGGCCCTTGATCCCGGCGAAGGCCGGACAGCCATGCCGGATGCCCTGCGAGCGCTTCTCTTAACGGCAGAATTTTTCTGATGTAGCAGCACTGGTTCGGTTCTCTTTCCCACAGTTTATCTCCGTGCGCCTCGGCCTGTTCTTCAAGAGTAAGGCTGGGCTTTTTCAGGATAATGTTCAGTCCCGGGTAACGCTCTTTCACTTTTTCGATCGTTTCATATGTTTCTTTAAAGTGAAGACCCGTATCGAGAAACACGATTTCCGCGTCTTTCTTTACTTTAGAAATTAAATCGATCAGGACGATGCCTTCAATCCCGAAGCTGCACGCGTAAACAAGCTGGTCTCCGTAGTGGCCGTATGCCCATTTTAAAACGGACAGCGCGCCTTTATAGGAATCGTCTTCCGGAAATGTAATCGCCGGCTCTTCCCATGTGTCATACGTTAGCATTTTTCCTTTCCTCCTCCCGGAGACAATCAAACAGCTGTTGTTTTCTGCCGGTTGTCTTATCCCTCAATCTTTTTTTCATATAAAAAACTTTCAATCCAGCGGAATGAAAGACAGTGACCCGGTATAGCCCTTATCTTCAAAATGCTGTGCATTTTTCTGGATGCGGCACCTTGCATGACACGCAGGTTGCCGGGCGTCATCGGTCCAGTCCCTCAGCCGCTCTTGATAAGCTTTTTAGATTTGTACTAAATTTTAGCACAATTCTAACAGAAGTCAACCCGAGTTTTTTGATAGGAATAATAAAACAGGCCCTGAGGCCTGTTTTTATTGTCATTATTTTTTAAACCAATCTTTTGACTCGGGATTCTGTTTCCATGATTTCAGTTTCTCAATGTCATCTGAATGAATCGTTCCGTTTTCAAGCGCGACTTCAATCAGCGTGTCATAATCCGTTAACGAGTAATAAGGAAGACCCGCTTTTTTAAAGGCTTCTTTTGCTTTCGGCAGTCCGTATGTAAAAATGGAAATGACGCCGAGGACTTCCGCGCCCTCTCTTTGAAGGGCCGCTGCAGCTTCAAGCACGCTGCCCCCGGTAGAAATCAAGTCTTCAATCACGACTGTTTTTTGTCCTTTCTTAATGGCGCCTTCTATTTGATTTCCTTTGCCGTGCGCTTTCGGTTTGCTTCTGACGTAGCACATCGGTGCGCCTGCACGGTCTGCGAGAAGCGCAGCATGCGGAATGCCCGCCGTTGCAGTGCCCGCGATCATCTCCGCCTCGGGAAAATGCTCTTTCAGCAGTTTGCCGAGCCCGTCCGCCACATCATTTCTCACTTTTGGATACGACAATGTCAGACGGTTGTCACAATAGATCGGTGATAAAATGCCGCTCGCCCACGTAAACGGCTCATTCGGGCGTAAAAAGACAGCTTCAATGTGTAATAGATGTTTTGCGATAGCCTGTTTCATCGGCGAACGCCCTCCCATTCCAGTTTAATTGCTTCATATGCTTCAACGGGGTTTTCCGCTTTTGTAATTGAGCGGCCCACGACAATGGCTGACGAACCGTTTTCTTTCGCAAATAACGGAGTCGCCGTCCGGACTTGATCGTCAGCTGCGTCACTGGCCGTGCGGATGCCCGGTGTGACTGTCAGAAATGAAGGCCGGACCGCTTCATAAATGGCTTTTGTTTCATGCACCGAACATACCACTCCGTCCAGCCCGCACTCTTCCGCCATTTTGCCGTAATGCACGACCGTTTCTAACAGCGGCTTATGCAGCAGAAGCTCTTCCTTCGCCACCTGCTCTGAAGTGCTGGTCAGCTGAGTCACCGCGATTAAAGACGGGCGTTTTCTGCCTGCCGGCGTGCCTTCTTCAAGCCCCTCAAGGGCCGCGCGCATCATGCGTGCGCCCCCTGCCGCATGCACATTGACGAGATCAACGCCGAGGCCGGCCAGCCGCTTCATCGCTTTATTGACCGTAGTCGGGATATCATGAAGCTTTAAATCTAAAAATATATCACAGTTCCGTTCTTTTAATTGGTGAATGATGGCGGGGCCTTCCTGATAAAAAAGTTCCATCCCGGTTTTGACAAAAAGCCTTTCCTTTTCAAACAAGTCTAAAAACGTTAAAGTCTCTTCCCCTGATGCAAAATCAAGCGCGATGATGGGCAGGTTGTTTTTCATGTTTCCAGCTCCTTCCGATGCATTCACTTACAGATTGAAAGCCGTGTTGGCTCAGTACACGGGGGAGCTGTTCTATGATTTCCGGGCAGACGAACGGATTGACGAAGTTTGCCGTGCCGACGGCAACCGCACTCGCTCCCGCAAGAAGAAATTCTAATGCATCCTCTGCGGTCTGAACGCCTCCCATCCCGATAATCGGGATTTGAACGGCCTGGCTGACTTCGTATACCATCCGGATGGCGACCGGTTTGATCGCCGGGCCTGACAGTCCGCCCGTTTTATTTGCTAAGATCGGCCGTCCCGTCTTGAGATCGAGCCTCATCCCGATGAGTGTATTAATCATCGTCAGACCGTCAGCACCGGCCGCTTCAATCGCTTTAGCAATTTCGGTTATGTTTGCGACATTAGGCGAAAGCTTCACATACACAGGCACTGCGGAAACTTCTTTCACCGCTTTTGTCAGTTCGGCCGCCATGACGGGATCAGTACCAAAAGCAATCCCCCCCGTTTTGACATTCGGACATGAAATGTTAAGCTCAAGCGCATGCACATTCGGCGCTTGGCTGATGTGCTCGGCCACTTCTTTATAGTCGTCCACCTGAGAACCGGCGACATTTGCGATAATCGGCGTGTCAAATTGTTCGAGCCAAGGCAGCTCATGATTGAGCACATGCTCAAGGCCGGGATTTTGCAGACCGATGGCATTCAGCATTCCCGCGCTTGTCTCCGCCACTCTCGGCGTCGGATTTCCGAAGCGGGCTTCGTTCGTCGTTGCTTTAATCATAATGCCTCCGAGGCATGATAAATCGTAAAATCCGGCATATTCTTTCCCGAAACCGAAACATCCGGAAGCGGGGATGATCGGGTTTTTCAATTGGAGACCCGGCAGATTCACCTCTAACATTACAGCGCCACCTCCTCAGCTTTAAATACCGGCCCGTCAAGGCAGACCTTTACATAGGATGTATCGCTTTCACCCGTACGGCACACGCAGGCGAAGCAGGCTCCGATGCCGCAGCCCATCCGCTCTTCCATCGAAAGATAAACCTCTTTATGGCCGTACTGCTGCTTCAGAGCTTTCAGCATCGGTGTCGGTCCGCAGCTTAGCAGGACATCGAATTCGAGCTGCTTTTCACGGATGACATCGGTGACAAACCCTTTCTCTCCATATGTACCGTCAGCCGTTGCCACATAGGTGTCTCCGTACGCACGACATTCCTGTTCGTAAAAAACATCCTTTGCTGATTGAAATCCAAGCACATGAATGACGTTTACGCCTTTTTCCGTCAGGCGCTTTGACAGTTCCTGCAAAGGCGGAACCCCGACTCCGCCTCCGACTAACAGCGCGGTTTTGCCGGGTTCAATCCGCCGGACGGGGAACCCGTTGCCGAGAGGGCCGAGAACGTCTATCCTGCCGCCCTCTTTTTTCCCGGACAAAAGACGCGTTCCCTCACCGTCAGCTCTGTAGATAACGGATACTTCATCCGCTTCGAAATCGACGTCCGCAATGCTGAGCGGTCTTCTTAATAGCGGCGTGACCGCGTCACTCACCTTCAGATGTAGAAATTGACCCGGCTCGGTAAGGTGCCGGACAAGCTCTCCTTTCAGCACCATCTTATAAATCCGGTCGGCAATTTCTAAGTTGGATTGAACAGTCAAATGCGCTTTCTTCATATCGTGGCTGCCGCCTTTTGATTGGTTTCGGATGCAGGCATATGATCCGCCCGGAATGTCATGCTTTCCAGTACCCGCAAAATGGCTTCGGCCGTATCTAAAGATGTCAGGCAGGCGACTCCGTTCTCAACGGATTCGCGGCGGATTCTGAAGCCGTCTCTGGCCGGCTGTTTGCCCTTTGTCAGCGTATTGATGACAAATTGCGCTTCGCCGTTTCTGATCACATCGAGCAGATTTTTCCCTTCTTCGCCGATTTTTCCAACGACTTGAGCCGGAATCTGAGCGTCTTTCAAATAAGCCGCCGTTCCTTCCGTCGCCAAGATTTTATAGCCGATGGCGTGGAACCGCTTCGCGATCAGCAGTCCTTCTTCTTTATCTTTATCGGCAACAGTCAACAGCACTGAGCCGTAGTTCGGGATTTGAATGCCAGAAGCAATCAGCGCTTTATAGAGCGCTTTTTCCAGGGTTGAATCTTTGCCCATGACCTCTCCCGTCGACTTCATTTCAGGGCCTAACGTAATATCTACTCTTCTCAGCTTCGCGAATGAGAAGACAGGCGCTTTCACGAATACCCCCTGCTGTTCAGGCTGCAGCCCCTCTTGATAGCCGAAATCAGCAAGCTTTTGGCCGAGAATGACCTTTGTCGCCAGATTCGCCATCGGAATCTTTGTGATTTTGCTTAAGAACGGCACGGTTCTGCTTGACCGCGGATTTACCTCAAGCACATACACTTCACCTTGCGACAGTACGAACTGGATGTTCAGCAACCCGATGATGTTAAGGCCTTTTGCCAAGGCTACAGTGTATTGTTCGATTTTTTTCTTAATGTCTTCGCTTAAAGACTGAGGCGGATAGACGGCGATTGAATCCCCTGAATGGACGCCGGCCCGCTCGATATGCTCCATAATTCCCGGAATAACGACTGTTTCGCCGTCAGATACGGCATCGACTTCGATTTCTTTCCCCGTCAGATAACGGTCGATTAACACCGGATGCTGCGGGTTGATTTTGACCGCATTTTTCATATAGTGAAGCAGCTCTTCTTCGTGATAGACGATTTCCATCGCCCGGCCGCCGAGCACATACGAAGGGCGGACAAGTACCGGATAGCCGATGGATGCGGCAATTTTGACCGCTTCGTTCACCGACACAGCGGTTTTTCCGAGCGGCTGCGGCACATTCAGCGCCTCAAGCGCCTGCTCAAACTTATCCCGGTCTTCCGCACGGTCTAAATCTTCAAGTGATGTGCCGAGGATTTTGACGCCGCGGGCGCTCAATTCTTCCGCAAGATTGATCGCCGTCTGGCCGCCGAATTGGACGACAACGCCTTCCGGCTGTTCCAAATCGATGATGTGCATGACATCTTCTACCGTCAGCGGTTCAAAATACAGTTTGTCTGATATGCTGAAATCAGTGGACACCGTCTCAGGGTTGTTGTTGATAATAATCGCTTCATAGCCTGCCTGCTTGATCGCCCAGACAGAATGAACGGTCGCATAGTCAAATTCGACGCCCTGTCCGATACGGATCGGGCCGGAACCGAGGACGACGACGCTTTTTCTTGATGTAACCTCAGACTCGTTCTCTTCCTCATATGTGCTGTAAAAGTACGGGGTTTCTGATTCGAATTCCGCCGCACATGTATCCACCATTTTATATACAGGCTTGATGTCTGCTTCTTTTCGCATTTGATACAGCTCTTGTTCCGGCATATTCCATTCCCGGCTGATATATTTGTCGGAGAAACCGAGTTCCTTCGCTGTCTGAAGGACGGCGAGGCTGCCTTTTTCCGCTTTCAGCTCTGTTTCAAAAGCGACCAGCTTACAGAGCTTGTGCAAAAAGAATACGTCAATTGCGGAAAACTCATGAAGCTGCTCCACTGTATAGCCTCTTCTGAACGCTTCAGCAAGATAAAACAGGCGTTCATCCCCGGCTTTTCTGATCCGTTTTTCCAAAAGTCCGTCAGAAATCTCTTCCGCATCCTTCAGTTCCAGGTGATAGACATCGGCTTCAAGTGAGCGGACCGCCTTTAACAGCGATTCTTCAAGGGTGCGCCCGATGGCCATGACCTCTCCGGTGGCTTTCATTTGCGTCCCGAGCCTGCGGTTTGCCGACTCAAATTTGTCGAACGGCCAGCGCGGGATTTTAGAAACGACATAGTCAAGCGCGGGCTCAAAAGCCGCATATGTTTTTCCCGTTACGGGATTCATCATTTCATCAAGAGAAAGCCCGACTGCGATTTTCGCCGCAAGCTTTGCGATCGGGTAACCCGTCGCTTTTGAAGCGAGGGCAGATGAGCGGCTCACCCGCGGATTCACTTCGATAATGTAATATTGGAAGCTGTCGGGATCGAGCGCGAGCTGAACATTACAGCCGCCTTCAATGCCGAGCGCGCGGATCAGCTTTAATGAAACATTGCGCAAAAGCTGATATTCCCGGTCGCTCAAAGTCTGGCTCGGGGCAACGACGATGCTGTCGCCCGTATGGATGCCGACCGGATCGATATTTTCCATGTTGCAGACGACGATCGCGTGATCTCTGCTGTCTCTCATGACTTCATATTCGATCTCTTTGTAACCGGCAATGCTTTTTTCCAGAAGGCACTGATGGACGGGGCTGAGTTTTAATCCGTTTTCGACGATCTCTTTCAGTTCTGCTTCATTCGAGCAGATGCCGCCGCCCGTTCCGCCTAATGTGTAAGCGGGGCGCACAATAACCGGAAACCCGATCCGGCCGACAAATTCGTCGGCTTCCTGTAAAGTGCGGATGATCTCACTTTCCGGCACCGGTTCATTCAGCTCATTCATCAGCGTACGGAATAAGTCGCGGTCTTCCGCCTGCTGGATGGCGGACAGCTTTGTGCCGAGCACTTCCACCCCGCATTCCTCAAGAACCCCGAGTTCAGACAGCTCAACGGCAAGATTCAGTCCGGTCTGGCCTCCCAGAGTCGGCAGGATGGCGTCCGGCCGTTCTTTTCTGATAATACGAGTGAGAAACTCCGGCGTCAGCGGTTCTATGTATACCCGATCAGCCATTTCCGTATCCGTCATAATCGTTGCCGGATTCGAGTTGACGAGAATGACTTCATAGCCTTCTTCCTTCAAAGCGAGACACGCCTGTGTGCCCGCATAATCAAATTCCGCCGCCTGTCCGATAATAATCGGGCCTGATCCGATCACTAAAATCTTTTTAATATCTACGCGTTTTGGCATACCGCTTCCCCTTCTTTCTCAGTTGTTTCGATCAAGTCAATGAATCTGTCAAATAAATGATTGGCGTCTTCCGGCCCCGGTGAAGCTTCAGGGTGGTACTGAACCGTAAATGCCGGCAATGTTTTATGCTTGAGTCCTTCGATCGTTTGATCATTGATCGCAATGTGCGTCACTTCAAGCTCTGTCTCATCTATTGAAGAAACTGTATATCCGTGGTTTTGGGCGGTTAAAGCGACTTTCCCTGTCGCAAGCTCTTTAACCGGATGATTGGAACCCCTGTGTCCGAATTTCATTTTTTCCGTTTCCGCTCCGGATGCCAGTGCAAATAATTGGTGGCCGAGGCAGATTCCGAATAACGGCACCTTCCCGAGTATGCCTTTTATCATTTCAATGGCTTCCGGCACATCTTTCGGATCTCCGGGTCCGTTAGAAAGCATGATGCCGTCCGGCTTGAGCTGAAGCACTTCTTCCGCCGTTACATTGTACGGCACAACGATGACATCGCATTTTCTTTTGTTTAACTCTCTTAAAATGCCGTGCTTCATACCGAAATCGACGAGTACGATGCGTTTGCCGCGGCCCGGACTCGGATATGCCGTTTTCGCAGATACTTGAGCGACTTGATTTCTCGGCAGTTCCGTTTCTTTCAGCCTTGCAAGAACCTCTCCGACATTCTCCTCACTTGAAGCAAACGTTCCTTTTAATGCGCCGGCCGTGCGGATCATTCTTGTGAGCTTTCTCGTGTCAATCCCTTGTAAGCCGGGGATATTTTTCATTTTCAAATACTCGTCAAGCGTGTAAGCCGAACGCCAGTTGGAAGGCAGCTCGCACATTTCTTTTACGATCAGCCCTTTTACAAAAGGAGTGATGGATTCAAAGTCATCTCTGTTAATTCCGTAGTTGCCGATCAGAGGATACGTCAGCGTCACGATCTGCCCGCAGTAAGAAGGGTCTGATAAAATTTCCTGATAACCGGTCATTCCCGTGTTGAATACGACTTCACCCGCGGTATGCTCCAGGCTCCCGAATGCTTCACCCTCAAATACCGCTCCATTTTCCAGCACTAGTCTTCTTTTCATTTGACGAGTCTCCCTTCTTCGTATGCAAGCTTACCGGCAGCCATCGTTGCAACAGGCCAGCCGAAGCACTTCATCTTGTTGAATGGCGTATTTTTTCCTTTAGATAAAAATGTATCTTTGTCAATGGCTGCTTCTTTTTCCAGATCAATCAGGGTGATGTCAGCCGGCGCCCCCGGTGCAAGCGTTCCGTACGGAAGATCAAATGCCTCGCAAGGTTTTACCGTCATGAAATCAACCAGCTGCTTCAGCGTCCACGCCCCGTTTTTCACAAAATGTGTGTACAGAAGCGGAAAGGCTGTTTCTAAACCGACGATCCCGAAAGGTGCAAGCTTCATATCCGTGTTTTTCTCTTCTTCTGTATGCGGCGCATGGTCAGTGGCGATGAAATCAATCGTACCGTCTAAAAGCCCTTCAATCAGCGCCTCTCTGTCCTCTTTGCTGCGAAGCGGCGGATTCATTTTAAAATTGGTATCAAGTCCCGGGATATCTTCGTCACAAAGAAGCAGGTGGTGCGGCGACACTTCCGCCGTCACGCAAATTCCCGCTTTTTTTGCGTCTCTTACGGCTCTGACCGATTCTTTCGTGCTGATATGACACACGTGGTAATGGCAGCCCGCCGCTTCCGCCAGCAGGACGTCACGGGCGATATGTACCGCTTCACAAATGGAAGGTATGCCGTTCAGGCCGTTCGCTTTTGAAAAAGAACCTTCATGCACGCTCCCTCCGTAAATAAGTGAGTTATCCTCACAATGAGCGACAATCGCTTTATTCATTGAAGCCGCCCGTTTCATGGCTTCATACATCATTCCGGCCGTCTGAACGCCGACGCCGTCATCGGTGAAGGCGAATGCTCCGGCTTCATGAAGCGCCTTAAAATCTGTCATTTCTTCGCCGGTTTGCCTGATCGTAATGGATGCGTAAGGAAGAACCCTGACAGATGAGGTTTCTTTGATCCGGTTTTGCAGCCATTCCATCTGCTCTTTCGTATCCGGCACCGGTCTTGTATTCGGCATGGCTGCGACTGTGGTAAAGCCGCCTCGCGCCGCGGCTTTAGAGCCCGTCTCAATGGTTTCTTTTTTCTCGCCGCCCGGTTCTCTGAAGTGAACATGAAGGTCTACGAGTCCCGGTGAAACGAACAGTCCGTCAGCGTCGATCACCGTTTCTCCGTCTTTCGCTGTCAGAAGCCCGGTTTCCGAAATGAATTCACCCGTTACCCGGATATCCTGTGCCACTTTTTCTCCCTGTTCATTTAACATCCAGCCGTTCCTAATGAGATAAGACATAAGCCGCTTCTCCCCTTTTCACATTGGTTTGCAGTGCTCTTTTTAAGACTGCCATTCTGATATACACGCCATTTTCCATTTGTTTAAAGATTCTTGATTTTCCGCATTCCACTAATGTTGTGTCAATTTCGACTCCTCTGTTCACCGGTGCGGGATGCATGATGATGGCATGCCGCTTCATGCTCTCCGCCCGCTTTGCGGTCAGCCCGTATGCTTCCAGGTAGCCTTTTTGGTCGGCTTCTGTCTGATGCCTTTCATTTTGGATGCGGAGCAGCATGACGACATCTGAAGCTTGTATGGCTTCATCCGTCTGTACACAGGTGCCGAAGGCGTTTTTCTCATCCTGCCATTGCGGCGGACCAGAAAACAGCACGCGTGCGCCGAGCCTTGTCAGCACCTCGGCATTTGACCTTGCCACCCTGCTGTGTTTGATATCGCCATGAATGGAAACTGTCAGGCCCTGAAAGGTCTCAAATTCCTCTTGAATCGTCATTAAATCGAGCAATGACTGAGTCGGGTGCTGGCCGCAGCCGTCGCCGGCGTTTAAGATCGGAATATTGACTCTGCCGGTCAGATCTTTGTAATATTCATCCGTGCTGTGCCTGATGACGCAGGCGTCCGCTCCGATTGATTCCAGAGTTTTGACCGTGTCGTATAAGGACTCGCCTTTTTGAACGCTTGTGCTCGTGCCGTCTAAGCTGAGCACGTTCATCCCGAGTTTCTTTTCCGCCACTTCAAAGCTGAACCGCGTTCTCGTGCTCGGTTCAAAAAACAGATTCGCAACAAATTTTCCCGCGAGATCGGGGCGGACTGTTCCCTCTTTTATCGCTTTTGCCTCACGCAGCAGTTCTGTAATTTCAGCCGCGCTCAGTTCAGACATCGCCGTTAAATGATTCATGTTTTTCTCCTCCGTTTCCGCTTGAAGGCCGTAAAAAAACACCCCGGTCTATAGACTCGGGGTGCGGTTAAAGAGAGAAGCAGCGTACAGCTTCTTCCCGTTATAACCCTTCCAAGCCTCTCTGGACTTTCTTTAAAAGGTTTTACATATGATTTTGTTTTTCTGATGCAATCGCGTCTTCTTCATTTGCATGCGGCAGGATAAGGTTCAGGATGACTCCGACGATTGCCGCAAGCGCCATGCCGGATATTTGGAACCCGCCTTTTGATACTTGAATAAAAGCCCCTCCGACGCCGATCACGAGGATGACGGATGTGATAATCAAATTTCTCTTGTTTTCATAATCAATGTTGTTGTCAATCAGCATTCTTAAGCCGCTGGAGGCGATAATTCCGAAGAGCAGGAAGGAAACGCCTCCCATAACCGCGGACGGAACAGAGCTGATCAGCGCCGAAACTTTTCCGATAAATCCGAAGCACAGCGCAATCACTCCCGCGCCGCCGATGACAAAGACGCTGAAAACTCTCGTAATTGCCAGTACACCGATGTTTTCGCCATATGTTGTCGTCGGCGGGCCGCCGATTAACGAAGCAATGATCGTCGCAACACTGTCCCCCATTATGGAGCGGTGCAGTCCCGGCTTTTTAATGAAATCCTGTCCGACGACTTTACTCAGCACCATTTGATGGCCGATATGTTCTGACATCGTCACGAAAGCGACCGGCACCATCGCAGCCGCAATGCCCAATGTCACTGACGGCGTATAGTCTTTGAAAGGGATGATAAATTCAGGAACGGCGAACCACTTTGCATCAATGACCGGCTGAAAATTGACGATGCCCTGTGTCAGCGCAAACAGATAGCCGCCTATAATGCCGATCAATACCGGAATCAGGCTTAAAAATCCCCGTAAAAAGATGGCGCAAATAATGGTGATGGCCAAAGTGACGCCGGCTACACTGAAATGTTTCAAGCTGTAGACGAGTTCCTTTGCATTCGGATCGGCATACATTGCCATATTGACGGCTGTGCTTGCCAGTCCGAGGCCGATGACGATGATGACCGGCCCAACGACCACCGGGGGCAGCAGCTTCATCAGCCACCCCGTTCCAAGCTGCCTGATGAGCAATGCGATCAGGCCGTACACAATTCCCGCCAGGAAAGCGCCGACCATGGCAGCCCCCGGCCCTCCCGTCGCCTTAACCAAGATAATCGGTGATATAAAGGCGAATGATGAGCCGAGATAAGCGGGAATCTGGCCTTTTGTCACCAAGAGATAGGCGAGTGTCCCGATTCCGCTCGTGACAAGCGCCACTGCCGGGCTCATTCCGACCAGTTTCGGCACGAGTATGGTTGAACCGAACATGGCGAATAAATGCTGCAGGCTGAATGACAGCCAGGACAATGGATTGGGGACGTCCCTGACTCCCAGGTTTACTTTTTTCTTACTCATGGCGTTTTCCTCCCGGTTGACTTTCAAATGGTATAAAAAAACCTCTTTGCTTTTTGCGCAAAGAGGCATACAAAACCCGGCCGCGTCGATCCGCCCGGCTTTGTGTTTTAAAATCCTCTTTGCAAACTCTCTGGAATGCATTTAAAAAGGGTGATTATTCATTTTCGTAAATGGCGACCATATCAGTCTGATCAACTTCGCTCAGCTGAACCATCACTTTTTCAGCTTTTGAGGTCGGAATGTTTTTCCCGATATAGTCCGCTCTGATCGGCAGCTCCCGGTGCCCTCTGTCGACAAGCACGGCAAGCTGTATCGATGACGGCCGTCCGACATCAACGAGGGCATCCATCGCCGCTCTCACCGTCCGGCCGGTATAAAGCACATCATCAACCACAATGACCTTTTGGTCTGTAATATCGGCCGGAATGTCCGCGCCTTTTACAAGCGGCTCTTCATTGCTCGTTTTTTTCGTCAGGTCGTCACGGTAAAGGGTGATATCGATTTCCCCGACGGTGACCGGATTCCCTTCAATCTGTTCGATCCGCTCGGCCAGCCGCTTCGCTAAATAAATGCCTCTTGTTTTAATCCCTACAAGAATGCAGTCATTCATTCCTTTATTCCGTTCGATCATTTCATGGGCTATCCTTGTCAGCGCCCGCCTGATCGCCTGTTCGTCGAGAATAACAGCTTTTTGATTCACTCGTGACACCTCTCCATTCGTATATAAGAAGAAAAAACCCCTCCTGCCAGAGCATAGAGGGGTTCCTTTCCAAGACGAAGACACATGCGTATCTCTTCTGTCCTATCCGTTATCCTTCTCAGCCTCTCTGGACTGTGTTAAAGAATCTATTCAGCTTGTTTTTATTATTTCAGAAAAGAAAGTCGCTGTCAATGGCTATTTCTTAAATCTTCAATGAGTTTTTTCATATCTTCAGGAAGGGGCGCTTCAAACTCCATGTATTCTCCCGTCCGCGGATGATCAAAACCTAATATTCCGGCATGAAGCGCCTGACCATTGAAATCAATGGTTTTTCTCGGTCCGTACTTCGGATCGCCTGCCAAAGGAAACCCGATATATTTCATATGAACACGGATCTGATGCGTTCTTCCGGTCTCAAGACGGCACTCTACGAGCGTGAAGTCTTGAAACCGCTCAAGCACGTGGAAATGCGTGACGGCGTTTTTGCTGCTTTCTCTTGTTACGGTCATGCTTTGACGGTCTTTTTTATCTCTACCGATCGGAGCGTCAATTGTTCCGTCATCATGTGAAATCACCCCGTGGACAACCGCTTTGTACTTTCTGGTCACGGTTTTATTGACGAGCTGATTAACGAGTGATTCATGCGCCATATCGTTTTTAGCGACCATTAACAGACCGGAAGTATCTTTATCAATACGGTGGACGATTCCCGGGCGCATGACGCCGTTAATGCCGGAAAGGTCGTTGCAGTGAGCCATCAGTCCGTTTACAAGCGTCCCTGTCACATGGCCGGGCGCCGGGTGTACAACCATGCCCCGCGGTTTGTTCACAACCAAGACGTCCTGATCCTCATAGTAAATGTCCAAATCCATCGGCTCTGCAAGCACGTCCAATTCTTCCGGTTCAGGAATGGTGACGTTTACCTGATCGCCAGGCTGCATTTTATAATTCGCTTTTACGGATTTGCCGTTAACAGATACCAATCCCTCTTTTACCCATTGCTGCACTTGAGTGCGTGACCAGTTTTCTCCCGTTGAAGCCAAAAATTTATCAATCCGTTCGCTCTTTTGTTCAGGCTGAACGGTTATCTCAAATTGATTCATGTTATTGCTCCTTCTTTTTCCCGCTGTCAAACAGCATATGAATAAATAAAAGTATTACACCGACGCACAGTGAGGAGTCCGCGATATTAAAAATCGGATAGTGATAATCCACGATGATGACATGAATAAAATCAACCACTTCCTGGCGCGCCGCCCGGTCAATAAAGTTTCCGGCCGCACCGCCCAGCATTAAGCCGAGAGAAATTCCGAGTAACATCTGCCCTTTTGCATAACGCTGTATGTAATAAACGATTCCGATAATCACGGCGATGGTAATGACGTAGAAAAACCACATTTGGCCGGCTAAAATCCCCCACGCCGCTCCCGTGTTGCGATGAGATGTGATATAAAGCACCTGGTCGATGACAGGTATGCTTTGTCCCAATTCCAAATGGCTGACGACAAGCCATTTGGTCAATTGGTCGGCAATAATAATAAAAAGAGCGATAAGATAATAAAGCACACACGTTCCTCCAGTATACAGTTACTTTTATCCTTTATGAATTTTATCAGTAAAAGGTGCCAGAGTAAAGGCAGATCATAAGCGCATGCAAACAGACGCTGTCACTCATACAGCGCCTGATCATATGCATAATCTCCGGGTTCCCAATATGGAAGGGTTTTCTTTTCAAATTGAGCGGGATAATAGAAATCATCAGCGGTTCTGGCCGTCGGCAGCACCGCAAGTTTTTCAATCGGAATGGGGTCGCCAGTTTTTTCACAATAACCGTACGTATTGTTTTCAAACTTAGACAGGGCAAGAAGAACGTCCTGAAGTTCTTCTTTTATATGATAGATCAGAGTTGCTTCTTGGTCGTTCATTGAAGGTTCAACAGATGCTGACATTTGAAAGCAAGAATATTCGAATAATCTTGATTGAAGTTCTTCTTTCATCATGAGAAGCTCCGTGTGGATTGCGGTCAGTTGATCATTCATTCATCACAACTCCTGCTCTTGATGTTATGGCTTTATTGTTGCCCCCAGAGCGCCATTTGAAGCCCATAAGATTTTTCCTGTCGTTCTAATCGATGACATTAGTGGCATGTAAAAAAGCGCCCGGCTGTCACCGGGCGCTTTCTCATTCATTATTTTTGATAATATTTTTCAACGATTTCCGCATTGCGCAGTGATAATGTCGGATATTTCGGATTGGCTCCGACATCTTTAGAAATTACGCGGGAACGTTCACACATCTGGCCTTCCGCTTTTTCTACGGTCATTTTTCCTGTTGTGAAGCTTTGCGCGTTTTCCGGTGCTTCACTTTCGTCTTTTACTGTCAGTTCTGAGACGATAAACAGCTGCGCGATATTTTCTTTAATGGATGACAAGAGGTCGCGGTTTTCTTTGTTCGGATACAAAGTCAGGCTCGCTTCCAATGATCTTCCGATAATTTTTTCGTTACGGGCTGTTTCCAAAGCTTTCAGCACGTCGTTTCGAAGCTCCATGAAGCGGTCGAACTTTTCTTCTGTCGCTTGACTGTCCGGAACAGCAATGGTTTCCGGCATATCTGTCAGCTGCACGCTTGCTTCTTCAACAAATGATAAGTGAGACCACATTTCATCTGCCGTGTGCGGGAGAATCGGCGCCGTCAGCTTCACTAACGCCAGCAGCGTTTCATAGAAGACGGTCTGCATGCTGCGGCGGTCCGGATGATCCGCATGCTCGATGTACACAACATCTTTTGCAAAATCAAGATAGAAGGAGCTGAGCTCGATCGTACAGAAATTGTGAATGCTGTGATAAACAACCGCAAATTCATATTCATCGTACGCTTTTTTCACCTTATCGATCAGCTTATTCAGCTTGATCAGCATATATTGATCCACTTCGCGGAGATCTTTTACATCAACGGCATTGACGCTTGGATTGAAATCGAACAGGTTGCCATGAAGGAAGCGGAACGTGTTGCGGACTTTCCGGTATACTTCCGCGACCTGCTTCAGAATATCTTCAGAAACCGGGTGATCGGCCTGATAGTTTACGGAAGATACCCATAAACGCAGAATTTCAGCTCCAAGCTGTTTTGCGATTTTTGTCGGGTCAATCGTATTGCCGAGTGATTTACTCATTTTACGGCCGTTTGCATCAAGTGTAAATCCGTGGCTTAATACGCCTTTATACGGTGCTTTGCCGGTGACTGCAACAGCGGTGGAAAGAGATGAGTTAAACCAGCCGCGGTATTGGTCAGAGCCTTCAAGGTATAAATCAGCCGGACGGACAAGATCATCACGTTCTTCAAGAACAGCCTGATGGGAAGAACCTGAATCAAACCACACATCCATAATGTCTTGCTCTTTCGTGAAGATTCCGTTCGGGCTTCCCGGATGTGTAAATCCTTCCGGCAGAAGGTCTTTTGCCTCTCTTTCAAACCAGACGTTTGAGCCGTGCTGTTTGAACAGCTCAGACACGTGTTCAATCGTTTCGTCAGTGATGATCGGCTCACCGTTTTCTGCATAAAATACCGGGATCGGAACGCCCCAGACGCGCTGTCTTGAGATACACCAGTCACCGCGGTCGCGCACCATGTTGTAAAGGCGCTGTTCGCCCCACTCCGGCACCCACTTCGTTTGTTTGATGGCATCAAGCAGATCGGATCTGAAATCTTTAATTGACGCAAACCATTGCGCTGTCGCTCTGAAGATGGTCGGTTTTTTCGTTCTCCAGTCATGCGGATAGGAGTGTGTAATAAACTCGAGTTTCAAGAGCGCGCCGTTTTCTTCAAGCTTCTCCGTGATCGGTTTATTGGCTTTATCGTAAAACATTCCTTCAAAGCCCGGCGCTTCGTCGGTCATGTTTCCTTTTTCATCAACAGGGCACAGTACTTCTAAGCCGTACTTTTGGCCGACGATAAAGTCATCTTCCCCGTGGCCCGGGGCAGTATGAACACAGCCTGTTCCGGCATCGGTTGTGACGTGGTCACCGAGCATGACGAGTGAATCTCTGCCGTACAGCGGATGTTCTGCAGTGATGTATTCTAATTCTCTGCCTTTATATGATGCGACAACTTCGGGATTTTCAAAGCCGCATGCCTCCACTACGTTTTCGATCAGTTCAGCTGCCACTACATAACGCTTGTCTCCAACCTTGATGACATTGTATTCAAGATCAGGATGAACGGAAATTCCGAGGTTGGCAGGCATCGTCCACGGCGTCGTCGTCCAGATGATGAAGCTTTCTCCGTTTTCCAGAACGCCTTTACCGTCTTTCACCTTAAACGCAACATAAATAGACGCGGAACGTTTGTCCTGATATTCAATTTCCGCTTCTGCTAAGGCAGATTCACTGGAAGGCGACCAGTTGACCGGCTTCAGACCTTTATAAATATAGCCTCTTTTCGCCATCTCGCCGAAAACGCGGATCTGCTGCGCTTCAAATTCAGGCTGAAGCGTAACATACGGGTTTTCCCAATCGCCTCTGACGCCGAGACGCTTGAATTGTTCGCGCTGTCTTTCGATCTGCTGCCATGCATAATCTTCGCAAAGCTTGCGGAAATCAGCGACGGACATTTCTTTCCGGTTTACTTTTTTGTTTTTCGTCAGCGCCGTTTCAATCGGCAGTCCGTGCGTATCCCAGCCCGGCACGTACGGTGCGTTGTAGCCGCTCATTGATTTATAGCGGACGATGAAGTCTTTCAGGATTTTGTTCAGGGCATGGCCCATGTGGATGTCTCCGTTTGCATAAGGAGGTCCGTCATGCAGCACGAATTTCGGGCGGTCTTTCGTCCGTTCTTGAACAAGACGGTAAATGTCCTGCTCCTCCCAGTCTTTTTGCATGTCCGGCTCACGATTCGGCAGATTTCCGCGCATCGGAAAATCTGTTTTCGGCATTAACAGCGTATCTTTGTAATCCATTTTCATTCCTCCACAACATTTTTCAGAAAATAAAAAAAAGCCCTCTCATCCCATAAGGGACGAGAAAGCTTATCTCGCGGTACCACCCTTTTAGAAAAAACGGATCATCCGTCTTTTCCTCTCGAACATCGTAACGTGATGGAACGTCCTTTCCTACTCTCGGTTCAGAAAGGAAACTAAAGGGCTGATCTGCATGATTCCGGCCATCCCGGGCTTTCACCTTCCCCGGGTCGCTTTATAGCCTGTTTTGAGTCATGCCGGTCCCTTTCAATCGTCTTTTCATCTGAATTTATGAACGTATTATATTCGAACGGGCCGGAGAATGTCAAGAAAATCAGAAAATTATTCTTTTTCCTCAAATACCGCGTCGACTTCGTATTCCAGCAGATGATCCCAATCATCGTTCTTCAGCAGATCGAGCTGCGCTTCAATCAGCATTTGGAAACGTGTTCTGAAGACTTTAGACTGTTTTTTCAGCTCTTCAATTTCCATTGCGATTTTTCTTGATTTGGAAAGCGACTCATTGATGATGCGATCAGCATTTTTTTCTGCTTCACGGACGATCAGCTTCGCTTCTTTCTGCGAGTTGCGCTTTACGTCTTCTGCGGCTTCCTGGGCTACGAGAATTGATTTATTCAGCGTTTCTTCGATATTGGCAAAGTGGCCGATTTTTTCGTCCAGCTCGTTCACTTTCGCCTCAAGCTCCGTTTTTTTACGGAGTGCGATTTCGTAATCTTTTCTGACCTGCATTAAAAATTCATTTACTTCATCTTCATCATATCCGCGAAAACCTTTTGTAAACGTTTTGTTATGGATATCATTCGGCGTTAATGGCATATTGCCACCTCCATTTTTACATTTCAGTACGGTTATCTAGTTCACATTATAAAACAAATACGGCACAGATGGAGAAAAAAACTGAAAAAACGACTCATTTTTGCCGTTCAAATGTAACTTTCCATTTGTCTTTTTTCGTTTTTCCGTCAACTTTTGCCAAACTGCATCGTCCGAAGCCGCGAATCGAGAGCATGTCCCCTTCAGCAACCTGATAAGACGGATCTTCAATGGCTTTCCAATTCACCTTAACGAGCCCGTTTTTCACAAGCGCCTGCGCTTTCTGCCGGGATTGCCTGCTCATTGAAGCGCAGACGGCGTCGAGACGCAATGAAGAAACCGTGTCATCCCTTATTTCGACATCTGAAGCGGGAATGTGAAGAGCGGAAAGCTCGATTTTCTCAAGCTTTACCGGCGCTTTGCCCGCCTTGGTCAGCTGAGTGCTGACAAAATCGGCGATTTCACCGGAGACGATCAGCTGCACGGCTTCCTCTGAGAAAATCAGATCGCCGTATTTCTGCCGCTTTAAGCCGATCCCCATTAATGATCCGAGAAGAGAGCGGTGGTCAATGCTGACGAATTTTTCAGCGTATTGAACGTCAAAAGCCCGAAGCTCAAAATCATCCTGTTCAGGTTCCATATATTCAGGGTATAAAATCGCGCGTTTGCGCTCAGCTCTGTCATATCCTCCGAAAAACGCAAGACCGCAGGCGTCGCCGATAACGGCCTTTACAATGACCTGTTCTCTGGGATCTAAGAAATCAGTCAGCTTCATCCGATACTGGTCCAGGACAATCTGTTTCCATTCAAGCGCCTGATCAATAAAAGGCCGCTCGTCTTGTCTGAAGTGCTGGTAAATATCGCTCATGTTCTTTCCTTTCTATGTAAAGAGGCTTGGCTGGTGCCAAGCCCGTATCAAACTGTCGCATTCAAGTATACATTGCGATCATGCGGTATAGGCCCCAAAGTCCCGTCGTGGCAAACCGAAGCACGATAATCGCTACAATCGGGGATATATCCAGCATGGCAATGGGCGGAATGATCCTTCTGAACGGCTCTAAATACGGTTCGCAAATCGCTGCGAGAAACCGTCCGACCGCCGTTTCTCTCGTACTCGGCACCCATGACATAAAGATATAGATGATCAAGGCAAACGAGTAGATGTAAATTAAATAACTCAGAACGGAAAAAATTTGATAAAGAATCATCCTGCTTTACCACCTCTGATGTTCGTCTTCATTTATAAGCTCCGAAATCGTGCCGGAAACGTCGACATTATCAGGCGTGCACAGAAAAATATCTGAACCGATTCTCTGAATGTCGCCGCCGATGGCGTAGACGGTACCGCTTAAAAAGTCGACGATTCTTTTCGCCTGATCATGCTGGATGCGCTGCAGATTGACGACAACCGCCCGCCTGTTCTTTAAATGATCGGCGATTTCCTGCGCTTCCGCATATACACGCGGTTCACTCAACACCACTTTAGAGGATTTCTGAACACTTTGCAAGCTTACTACGTTCTGCTTGCCCTGCGGCTTCTGAGCGTAAGCAGGCTGTTTATCTTTCTGCTGTTCATGCTCTTCCGGATGATCCTGCTCCGTTTCAATGTATTCGTACTCGTACTCCTCCTCATCCATTGAGAAAAAGTTTTTCAGTTTATTTTTCATGCTCATTTGTTTACACCCCCCGGTTCATTTCCGACTAATGAAGAGCCGATTCTGATAAAAGTTGCGCCCTCTTCAACAGCGATTTCATAATCATTTGACATGCCCATTGACAGTTCCCGGCACGGTGCGTTTGTCTGATTCAGTTTTTGCACCTGATCCCTCAGATCACGCAATTGCCGGAAGCAGGCTCTGATCGTTTCTGTATCGTCTGTCAGGGGAGCCATCGTCATCAGGCCCTCTACAGAAATGTTTCTAAACTCAGAAAGCTCTCTGATAAAGGGGATGACCTCCTCTGTTTTCAAACCGTGCTTAGACGGCTCAAGCGAAGTATTCACCTGCACAAAACAGCGAACCGCATGCTGCGCCCGTTTTTCAATCTCTTTTGCCAATGACAGTCTGTCTAAGGAATGAATATAAGATACACGGTCAACGACGGCCTTCACCTTTCTGGACTGAAGACTGCCGATAAAGTGCCACTCCGGGCTGCCTTTGATGACTTCCTGCTTATGGATAAGCTCGGCATCCCGGTTTTCTCCCAGACTTGTAATACCGGCATCAACGGCCTCTTGAGCCCTTTCAGCTGATACGTATTTTGTAACCGCGATGACGGTAACATCTTCGGGGCTTCGGCCCGATCTGTTACATGCTTCGTTTATTCTTTCGTTTATATGTCGTAATTGATCAGCAACACGCAAGATCTTACGCCTCCTTCATTCCGATAAAGGACATCATGCGTCCCGTTTTCCCTTTGTCGCGGCGGTGTGAAAAGAATAGTTCACGCTCTCGTTCGGTGCATAAACCGCTGACTGAAATGTTTTCTTCCGGAATGCCGCAATGTATCAGAAGAAGACGGTTGACCTCTTTTAAATCAAGCTGATACTGGCCTTTTTCCGTTTCGCATATGGCGGATTCAGCCGTAAAAGGCAGCGCCCGCACTTCATTGATGACGCGGTCGTTGACTGTATAGCTTCCCGCGCTGATGGACGGACCGATGACAGCCTGAATATCTGTTAAACGGGAGCCTTCTTCGTTTACCCAGCGTTCCGTCATGATGCGTCCGATTTGTTTGACCGTCCCCTTCCATCCGGCATGGGCAGCGCCGATAATGGATTTCACCGGGTCATAAAAATACAAGGGCACACAGTCCGCAAAACAAAGGGCCAAAAAAAGATTCGCATCTTTCGTGTAGAGCCCGTCCGTCCCGCGGAATGCGGAAGAATAGTCTCTCGCTCCTTTTCCTTTATCCCCGGCTGTCACGCGCCGGACGCGGTTTTCATGTGTCTGGTCGGCGAACACCCAGGAATCCAGATCAGTACCGCATAAGGACGCTATGACTTCACGGTTTGTCACAACATCATGAGCTTCGTCCCGGACGTGCAATCCGGTATTTAATGACTCATACGGAGGATTGCTGACCCCGCCGTTTTTCGTCGTGAATCCGGCGATGACCTTTGTGTTAAGCTGATTCACACAGTTCCAGTCTTCTATCATGAGTGCCGAGGGGGTGGTAAGACTAAACGGGTGATATGTATTCATGGAGATCCAACCTTTCGACAAACATTAAAAAAGCGTAATTTCCCACTCATTTTAACACAATTTTAAGCATACGTTTAGCGGCTGATTGAAAAATGAGATAAATAAATGTGCCGGAAACATTGAGATTTCCGGCTTTTTACAAGTAAAGGGAGGATTACGCTCCCCCCTTTGGTTCGTTTACACGCACTAAGATGACATCTTCCCCAATTTTAACTATATTTCGCCAAGGAATGATCATTTCCTCTTCTTTTCCGAAAAAACCGAGAACTTTTCCGCTGCCGCCTAAAATAATCGCCTGAATTTTTCCCGTTGTCACGTTAATATCAATATCACCGATGCTCCCGAGTTTTTTTCCGTTCGACACGTTTACCACATCTTTTATTTGAAATTCAGATATGCTGATCATCCGTATCACGCCCTTTGCCCGTTCTTTTTCCTATTATATGAACGGCCGGGCTGAACCTTGTCACATCGGGCAATCTTTTTTGCGGCTGCACCAGCCGAGGATAAATCTCAGCATAATTTTCGTATAGTCCATAAGCTCATCAACGGACACTTCCTCGTTTACGGAGTGGGCGTTTTTTAAATCGCCGGGACCGTATATGACGCTCGGAATCCCGGCATGATAAAGCCACCCTCCGTCAGTTACGGTTTGGGAAACATCAATGACGGGCTCCTGTTTTCTGACGGCTGAGTGTGATGCAGCCAAGACAGAAACTGCCGGATGATCCGGGTCGATTTCCAGCGCCGGGAACACCTCTCCTCTGTCTTCAATCATCGAAGATCCGCCCCATTTGAACACCGGCCTGTTTTCTTTGAGCCACAGATCACTGTCAGCGACACGATTAATATAGTCTTCGATTTCTGCGGCTGCTTGTTCGTGCGTTTCGTTCGGATAAAAGTGGACGGTGATCCATAACCGGCATTCATCGGCGACAAACGCTGCGTGTCTTCCGCCTTCAATGACGGCAGGGTTGATCGTATTGGTGCCGGGCGCAAAGCCGGGGTAGCTTTTCGTTACCGCCCAGTGGCGCTCCAGCTCTCCCAAGGCAGTGATGATTTTCGCCATTTTTTCGATGGCGCTCGCTCCGAATGTGCCTCCGCCCGCATGAATCATATTGCGCCTCATGCCGTCATGAAATGTTTGTTTGCTTTTCAATTCTATCCAGCCGGTGATGACTCCGCCCTGCCCTTGAATATGCAGGCTGCTCGTATCCGCGACAACGGCAAAATCCGCGTGATAGCCGCGTTTGCAGCATTCCAGCGTCCCCGCCTCACCGACTTCTTCTCCGATTACAGACTGTACAATGAGGTCGCCCGGAAGCTCAATGCCGGCATCATGGATCAGCTTCAGAGAGAAAAGAACACACGCCAACCCCCCTTTCATATCAGCGGCGCCCCTTCCGATCAGCATGCCGTCTTTTACGATCGGCTGAAACGGGTCAGAGTGCCAGTCTTCGCCCCCGGCTTCTGCCACATCAATGTGTCCGTTTAAAATCAGGCTTTGATGCCTGCTTGAATCTGTCCCTTTTAAAACACCGACTACATTCGGATCTTCCGGATACACATCCCACATATCGACCGAGCAGCCCGTTTCTTTTAAAAAGCCGGCCACCCACTTTTGGGCTTCTGCCGTATTTCTTGCTGGCGGGGCCGGAGTCGGAAAGGCTATCAACCTTTCAGCAATATGTATGAAGTCATTCCGCCGTTTTTCCGCCTGGTGTAACAGCATATCAATCTGATGCATTAGAAATCTCCCCTTTGGCTGTATCAAAAAAACCGTTTCATTCATGAAATGAAACGGGTAAAAAACGGATCTTCCTCCGCTTTTTTCACCGCTTCCCTCCGCCGGCATGATCCGGATCAGGTCCTTTAAGGGTTGAGACAACGTCTCTCTCAGCCGCATGGCAGCACCCCCAGGGTGAATTTATGTTATTTTACGGATGATGCCTCTTTTGCACGTGTTAAAAACGGGCGGCCATTGTTCCATAAGACATTGACAGGCATATCGAAAAACGCTGTAAGCCGCTCGTCAGAAAGCATGTCCCTGATTTTCCCGGAGGCGAACACCTCGCCCTGTTTTAAAAGCAGCGCCTGATCAAATACCGGCAGAATTTCTTCAGCGTGATGGGTGACATAAAGGATGGACGGCGCATTTTCTTTTTCGGCGATCGACGTAATCGTGTCCAGCAGCTGCTCCCTTGCCATAAAATCAAGACCCGTCACGGGTTCGTCCAAAATCAGCAGTTCCGGATCAGCCATAAGCGCCCGCGCAATCAGCGCTCTTTGTCTTTCCCCTTGTGATAATGTTTCATAGCGTCTGTCGGCGTAACTGATGGCGCCCAAATCCTTCAGAAGACCGATCGCTTTTTCCCTTACCTGCTCACTTGGAGTTTCGTACAGCCCGATTGAGGCGTACGCGCCGCTGAGGGCGATTTCAAAAGCGGAGTCCGCGGCATATAATTTGTGCTGAAGACCTGCCGAAACAAGGCCGATTTTCCTTCTGAGCCTGTCACCGAGCTCAGTTTTGCCGAATTGATGGCCGAGCACCTGCATCTCTCCTGAAGTGGGGAAGTAATAAGAGCATAACATATTCAGCAAAGCCGTTTTTCCGGCTCCGTTTAATCCGTACAGCACCCAATTTTCGTTTTTCTCGACGCGCCAGTTAATATCTTTCAAAATCCATTTCCCGTTTCTTTTTAATGACACACTGTCCAGCTGTAAAATCATTGCAGTTTCCCCCGTTTACTTTATTTAAATTTTCTAAAAACTTTTACACATTAGAATACATCACTTTTTTGCAAACGTAAACCATCGCATGAAAAAAGCCTTTAAACAAGGTTTAAAGGCTTTTTCCGTTATTGATGGATATTCTTATTCATTTGTTTAATGGCTGCCTTTTCAAGCCTTGAGACCTGAGCTTGGGATATGCCGATTTCTTCAGCGACTTCCATTTGGGTTTTCCCTTGGAAAAAGCGCTTTCGCAAAATCATTTTTTCCCGTTCGTTCAGTCTTCTCATGCCTTCTTTCAGAGCCAGCTCCTCAATCCATTGTGTATCCTTATTGCGCTCATCGCTGATCTGGTCCATCACGTAAATCGGATCGCCGCCGTCATTATAAATCGGCTCAAACAGTGAAACCGGATCCTGGATGGCGTCAAGGGCAAACACAATTTCTTCATGGGGCACTTCAAGAACTTTGGCGATTTCCTCTGCTGTCGGCTCCCTGCTTGTCTCACTGATTAACCGCTCTCTTACTTGAAGCGCTTTATATGCGATATCGCGAAGCGACCTCGAGACGCGGATCGGATTGTTATCCCGCAAATATCTGCGGATTTCTCCGATGATCATCGGTACAGCGTATGTTGAAAACTTAACATTATGGCTTAGGTCAAAATTATCAATGGATTTCATTAGTCCGATGCAGCCGACCTGAAATAAGTCATCAACATACTCTCCTCTGTTGTTAAACCTCTGAATGACGCTTAAGACAAGGCGCAGATTGCCGTTTACAAGCTTTTCCCTCGCTGAATCATCGCCCTCATCCTGTAATTGCCTAAACAGCTTTCTCATCTCTTCATTCTTGAGCACCGGTAATTTGGAGGTATCCACCCCGCAAATTTCGACTTTATTTCTTGACACGTTTTTCCCTCCCACTAGGAGCTGCTGTACAACGTTAAGTATCTCCTCGGGTGGGAAAAATATGCACCGCCATTTTACAGAAATAAACATCCGGCGACGGCAATCCTTGCGGCAGTAAGGGCTGTCAGATGGAAAAAATTTTACACCATTTTGTTAAACTCTTTTCTCAGTCTTTTGATAATCCGCTTTTCGAGCCGGGAGATATAAGATTGTGAAATCCCCATCATGTCGGCTACATCTTTTTGAGTTTTTTCTTCTTCTCCGACAAGCCCGAAACGCAGTTCCATAATCTGCTTTTCTCTTTCGTTTAATTGCTCAAGCGCTTTTTTCAAAAGTTTTTTATCCACATTGGCTTCAATGTCTTTTGTAATAATATCATCATCTGTGCCGAGCACATCCGAAAGCAGCAGCTCGTTTCCGTCCCAATCAATATTCAGCGGTTCATCAAAGGACACCTCTGAACGGATTTTATTGTTTCGGCGCAAGTACATTAAAATTTCGTTTTCGATACATCGCGACGCGTAGGTGGCGAGTTTGATTTTCTTTTCCGGATTAAAAGTGTTTACCGCTTTGATCAAACCGATGGTGCCGATGCTGATTAAGTCCTCGATGTTGATGCCGGTATTTTCGAATTTGCGGGCAATGTAAACGACAAGACGTAAGTTTCTCTCAATCAGGATGGCCCGCGCCGCCTGATCCCCGCTCGGCAGCTTTAATAAGAGCACCTGCTCCTCTTCTTTAGACAAAGGCGGCGGCAGCGCCTCGCTTCCTCCTATGTAATACACTTCATCGCTTTTCAGTCCGAGTTTCATCAGCCATTTATACCACAAATATGTCAGACGCAGCTTAAGTTTTTTCATCTTCCTCCCCCTTCTAAATACAACGCGTTTTGAGTATGATGAATAACAGACTTTTCGTCAGGAAACATGTTTTACAGCCTTCCCTGTCAGCATCTTCGGATGAACGATTCCGTCAAATTCACCGTCCGCGGATAATGGTTTCGTGCTGATGCCGATCAGGCATTTTTCACAAGCGATCATTTCGTCTTTTGTTAAAATCGTGACGTAATCCGGCTTTAAACAGAGTAAAAATTGATTGTCCTGGCCGACGCCCCTGTATGGAATCAGCCTCAGCTTATCCGCATGGCGGAACGAATCATCAAGCTGCTCTATCACTTCAAGCGGGCTGGCGGATTTGATGAGGTCCGTTTCCTTTTCGCTGAGAATCAGAGCGAATTTGTCAATGTGAAGGATCATGACCGGCGTTTTCGTCAGCGGATCATACAGCTGATTCCCGGAATCCACCAATCCTTTCGCGCGGATTGTCTGTCCGCTGAATTCCGCCTGCACCATGACAAGTTCATCGTACTGAATGGACTTCGTCTCGATGTCTTCAATTCTCTTTTTCGAGAAAAACCATATGGCCGGAAATCCGATAACTACAAACATCCAGCTGATCGGGTCGCCGAATCCGGTCTGGCTTGTGACCATTACCCCTTGCTGCACAATTGATTCTGTCTGCAGCAGGGAATGTACGCCGATCATTCCCCCGCCGACGAGAAAAGTCGCGAAATAAAAGGCGAACAAATTTTGAAAAAAGTATCGGAACCGTTTAAAGCCAAAAGCCGCAAGCACGATGACTACTGAAAACGCCATTTTTCCCGCCGGATGCTCCACAAAGGGAGAAACAGGCGTAAACATCAGAAGCACAATGGCTGACCCGATGAAACCGCCGGCGGCCACTCTTCTTTTTTTCACCTGGCGTTTTAAAATAAAGGCGGTCAATAAAAGCAAAAGAGAATCAAAACAAAAGTTCAACAGCCAAATGACATCCAGATAGATTTTCACATCTGACCCCTTTCCTCTTTTGTCTTACTTATCTGTTTCTCTCTCTTGTTTCATAAGTATAAAGCAAGCTCTGTGGGAAAGTCTGTCAATTAATGTTGAGGGTAAAGTACAATTTTTAAGGGATAACCGTTTTATTTGTCGAGGGCCGAAAGGGTTGCTTTCCTATTGTCCGTTTCAACTAAAAAAGCGCTGCCGTGATCTGGCAGCGCTCTGTTTTTACTCATTGATATAAAGTTTCCCTTTAGCCGTCTGTCTCGTTTCATTTCCGTAGTCATCTCTTGCGATAACGTCAATTTTTGCTCCGCTTGCTTTGATGGAAGAGGTCGCCGTCCAGTAACCCTCATATCGTCCCGGAGAAATTTCTCTCAGCGGAAGCTCTGTTGCGTTTTGGCTCCCAGCCCGGGCGTTTGTCAGAGGCAGACGGATAACGAAGGAAGCGTCTAATTTCTTTCCGCTTGAAAAAGCGATTTTCACTGATTCTCCGGCTTTTAATTCCTTATCCGCTCCGGGAACCAATCCGGAAATGACGGGAGCATTGTAATTGACATCGATTACCGTCTTTTTCGTTGTTTTGTTACCCGCTTCATCTGAGGCCGTGACCTTGATCTCATTGCTGCCGTTTTCCAGAAGGGTTCTCGCTTGATAAGAACCGTTATTTACTTCAGCTTTTTTTCCGTTCACCTTTACCCATTCTAAATGGGCGTCGTGCACTTTTCCTTTTACGGTCACTGCTTCTTTATTTGTTTTATCACCGTTTGCCGGACTGTCAATCGTCACATCCGGCTTATCCTCATCCAGTATGACCGTGACAGGGCGTGACTCATCGGTTGACCCGCTGTCTGTCACAGATGCCGCCGTCAGCCGATTGGCATCTTCAGTGAGTGTGACGCCGGCCTGGAAATTGCCGTCTGCATCTGCTTTCGTTTCTGCGGCGGTTTTACCGTTATTGGTAAGACGGACAGCGGTTTTTGGTGAAGCCGTTCCTTTCACCGTGATTGACCTCTTGTTTGTAAATGACCGGTCTTCAGGCGACGTTATGTCAGGCACAGAAGCTTCGTAGTCGACCAAAGCCCTGATCATAAAGTTTCCGTCTGATTTATCGGTTTTAGACCAGCGGCCGTCGAGGTATTGCCAGTTTCTGTTCGAGTACGGACTGCCGTCATCAGATGACAGGGCAGGTGTATAAGGATCGGGTTTCGTCTGGCGGAACACAAGATAAAAATCCTTTCCGACCGCGATTCCTTTTGAGCTGAGATCCACTTTGGTCCATTCGCCGTTTCGAAGCGCTTCAGCTTGGAACGGGCCGGCAATTTTGCTGCCCGGAGCTCCATCAGGGCCGGATGCATCATATACTTCTGCTTGAAATTCGGTACCGCCCGGATCAGGCCAGTCGGCGCCCCAAAATTTAAAAAGGCCTCCCGTCAGCATACCGTGTTCTTTTCCGTCTTTGAGCGTCATCTTAACGGCAGATTTGCTGCCGGCTTTAAAATATGACAGCGCGGCTTCTTCCGTTCCGTTATCATAGGCAATTTCCCCTTCATAACCGATATACGGCTTAAGCTTGACGTTTTTTTCAGCATCTCCTTTGATGTCAACGGAAAATTCGCTATTGTAAAAGCCTTTTGCCGCTACTTTGATTGTGTAGGAGCCTTCGTACGCCTTAAGCGAATATTCCCCTTTATCGTTTGTCACCGCCGGTTCAATTGCGGCATCCTCGGCCACATAAAGCGCAGCCCCTTTTACCGGTTCGCCTGTTGACTGATTGGTGATGGTTCCTTTTAGCGTGCCGGACGGCATTTGCTCCAGTGTAAAGTCTGCCTGTGCGGTTTTGTCTGATTGAATAGAAACTTGTTTCGAAGCGGACTTAAATCCGTAAGCCTCGGCTTTCAGCGTATAGCTTCCCGCCTTATGCGACAGGCTGTAGCTTCCGCTAACAGGGTCGGAATATACGGATTTCCCCGTCTCGGCGACACTGATTTGCGCTCTGAGAGGGAGGAGGTTTGTTTCACGTTTTACTCTTTTTCCGGGTGATTTCACTGCCGGTTTGGCCTGTTTCGGACTGACTGCTTTTTTCTTCAGGTGGCCGGGAGGTGTTTGTCTATTGTGTTTACTTTTTTTAGCCGCCTTGCCGAGAGGGCTGCTTGAAAGCCGGACATCATCGATATACCATCCGTCTTCATTGAGTACTTCGTCTGACTGCATATTAAACATGAGCTTTATGTTTTGGCCTTTATACGCAGATAAATCTGCCTCTTCATCGTTCCATCCTGCGGAGTCACCATTGTAAACGGCCGCCTGCTCCCAATTTGATTTTCCTTCCGGAAGAACGAACACATACCCGTAATCAAAAAATTCTTCGAGCTTGTGCCAGCTTTTAAATTGCAAAAACAGCCGTCCTGTTTCCGGAACTTGAATCGGAGGCATCACCAAATTCATGTTGGCTGAATCGGCATAAGGGCCGGACAGATTCGTCGCATACACTTTATCTCCGGAAAATGCGGCGCCGGGCCCTGAACTCGGGATACCCCATTCCCATTGGTCGTGTGTCCCGTAACTGGACCAGCCCGCCGGCTGTGATTCAAAATCCTCTTTGTATCCCGCCGTAATGCTCGGTTTCACGTCAGCCCGGTACGTATCAGATTCTACAGAATGACCTCCGAAATCTTTTATGGTCCATTTATAACTTACCTTGCTTCCCGTTACATCCGGAATCTCCGCCTGGTATGTTCCCTTTTTTTCATCACCGCTTTTTTGAACGGCGGCTGTCGTTTTCCACTTTCCTTCATCAAACTGATAGGAAAGGCTGACTTCAGTTACACTTACATCGTCTTCTGCTGTAACCGTTAACGGAAGGTTTGCCCCTTTGTAAGCCGCTGAGACCGGTTCATGGTGAAAGCTGGGCGGATTGTGATCTTCGCCCGCAGAAGAGACCTTGCCTTCTACGCCTCCGATTCCGTCCGTTACGGCAGAAACGGCATCAAAAGCGTTAACGAGACCGTGGCCGTAACCGTTATTCGGTGATTCCGGAAAAACGGAATCTGTCAGCTTTTCGGCGGTGCGCGTCAAAACGTCTTCCATTTCATCGACCGTAATAGAGGCGTTCGCCTGCCTTAACAAAGCCGCCGTCGCCGCCACATGCGGCCCGGCCATTGAAGTTCCGTCCCAGCCGCCTTCGTATGTTCCTCCAGGAATCGAAGAACGGATATTCACTCCCGGAGCCGAAATGTCCGGTTTTGTTTCATGATACGGTGAGGGGCCTTGAAGTGAGAAATCAGCGAGTTTCTTGTCGATGTCAGTCGCACCTGTCGCAAATGCTTCAGGATAATTGGCCGGGTTTGCGATTGAACCCGGTCCTCCCGGTGTAAATAAGTCTTCATTTCCCGCAGAGAATTCCGGAAAAATCCCTGCCGCTCTCCACGCATTCACCATATCGCGGTACCACTCGTCCATTCCCGAACCGCCTGCCCAGGAATTATTGACAACATCCGGCGCCATCTCGGGATGCGGCGTGCCGTTTTTATCTTTAGGCGCGAGCACCCATTCACCGGCATCCAAAATATCGGCATCAGTTCCTCCGTCATCTGAAAATGCTTTTACTGCGATCCATTTTGCCCCCGGAGCCACACCGATTTGATTTGAGCCGTCAGGTTCTGAACCCGTCATGGTCCCTGTTACATGAGTGCCGTGTTCAAGATCATCGTAGGGAGCGTCTTTATGGGACACGGCATCATACCAGTTCATTTCATGATTCGGCGCTGCGGGATTTTCAGGATCGTAACCCCGGTATTTTTCTTTAAGCGCCGGATGATCCCACTGAACTCCCGTATCAATGGAAGCGACAACCGTGCCGGTTCCGTCGTATCCTGAAGCCCAGGCCTGCGGCGCATCAATTTGGCTGATATTCCATTCGATGCCTTCCTTTGCTTTGATCTCTTTTTGTTTTTTCTTCATTTGAAAAGGAGCTTTTGATTGTCGTTGAGTAAGCTGACGTTTTTCATTCGGAAGAACTTTTTCTACTTCAGGAAATGAGGCGGCTTTTTCCATTACCTCTTTCGAAGCAGTGACTGCCATTCCGTTAACAATATAATAGGAATGGATGTGATCAGCCTTGCCTTTCTTTTTTTGTTTTTCCAAATATGTTTTCAGATTCTGCTGCGCATCATGAGCCGCCAGTTTTAAAGAAGAAACGACGGCTGACCGCTTTTGATATTCGGTTTTTGCTGCGGAAAGCGATTGAGACTTGGCGTTTTTTTCTGCTTCTTTGACCGCTTTTTTCGTATTGGCTTTCTCTTTAAATTTGATAAGAAACGTGACTTTATCATTTTTTTCAAAACGCTTCTTGACTGAATCGGAAATCTTATGCTGAATGCTCTTAGAGGAAGAAAGATCTTTGGTGAAAGAAACTGCCCCCGGTGTGCTGTTCGCTCCGGCTGCACCCGGAAACAACAGGGAACTGACGACAATCGCGCTTAAAACGGAGCCTGTCCATCTGTTTCTTGTTTTTTTCTTCAATCGTATCCCCCCTTATTTGGTAACGCCCTATAAAATGTGTATCCCTCCTTCATAATTGGAATCGTTTGTCATTTCGATGCTGTACGTTAAATGTAGACAATCTTCCATCCAGATATTGTCGCATTCTGTAGAAAGCCGTATGAAACTAAAAAACAATCAATTCGTCATAGGTATAAAGTTTCTTTTTTCACTGTATAGATCATGGGGATAGGAAGGAAGACTGTACACAAAAAAGAAAAAGGACAAAACCATGTGGTCTTGTCCTTTTTTACATCAGCCGCGTTTGTTGCGGTTTCTTAAAAATGTAGGAATGTCGAGGGCATCATCCGCCGGCTGTGATGTATGGCGGTTCACCGTGTTTTGATGCTGTGTTTCTTCTCGTTTCGGCTCACGTTTCGCAGCGTTTTGGCTTTGAGACTTCAATCCTTGGTTTAAAGTCGGACGCTGCGGTTTTGAGTCATCTTTTTCCTGTTCGATAAAACCGGTCGCAATAACGGTGACGACGATTTCATCTTTCAGATTTTCATTGATAACTGAACCGAAAATCATGTTGACATCAGGGTCGGATGCAGAAGCGACGATGTCGGCTGCTTCCTGCACTTCGTAGAGGCTCAGGTTTGTACCTCCCGTAATGTTCATCAAAACACCTTGCGCTCCGTCGATTGCCGCTTCCAGTAACGGACTGGAGATCGCCTTTTTGGCGGCTTCAGCAGCACGGCTTTCGCCCGTAGCGATCCCGATACCCATCAATGCTGAACCTTTGTTGGACATGATGGTTTTGACATCGGCAAAGTCCAAGTTGATTAAACCAGGCGTCGCGATGAGGTCAGAGATACCTTGCACCCCTTGGCGAAGCACGTTATCAGCTTCACGGAATGCTTCAAGCATCGGTGTGTTTTTATCGACGATTTCAAGAATGCGGTCATTCGGAATAACGATCAGTGTGTCAACGGCTTCTTTCATTGCCGTGATACCGCCTGCAGCCTGCAGCTGACGTTTTCTTCCTTCAAATGTAAACGGTCTTGTTACGACACCGACAGTCAAAGCGCCTAAGTCCTTTGCGATTTGCGCGATAACCGGTGCGGCTCCCGTTCCGGTACCGCCTCCCATTCCGGCTGTAACGAACACCATGTCAGCACCTTTTAGCGCTTCTTCGATTTGTTCCTTACTTTCTTCAGCGGCTTTTTTGCCGACTTCCGGATTCGCTCCCGCTCCGAGACCGCGGGTCAGCTTTTCCCCGATCTGCATTTTCACTTCCGCTTTTGACAGGTTAAGAGCTTGCGCGTCCGTGTTTACCGCAATGTACTCTACACCCTGCACTTCATTTTCAATCATTCGGTTGACCGCGTTATTACCGCCGCCTCCTACTCCGATTACTTTAATTGATGCTAAGCCGTCTATGTTTGTTTCGAAATCCAACATGCTAAATCCTCCTAATCTGCCGAATGACTATCAATCTATTCCCAAAACATGCTTAATAGTTTTTTCATTTTGCTCGGTTTGTTGTGTTCGGCTTGTGTTTTTTGTTTTGCTTTTGGACGCTGCTGCGCCTCTGGCCGCTGATGATGTTCTTCTTCGTGAGAGACCGCGATTTCCTGCACGGCTTCTTCCGGCATATGAAAGCCTATTTTTCTTCCCTGAATTCTGGCATTTCGGCAGGCAAATTGTATCAAGCCGACACCCGTCATATACTGAGGGTCCCTTACACCGATATAATTCGGGCTTGCGACCCTTACATTGTGCCTCAGCACTTCCTGTGCCAATGAAAGCACTCCGGGCATTGCGGCCTGTCCGCCGGTCAGCACAAAGCCGCCGGGCAGATCTGTAATTCCCATATGCTCAATTTCGGCTGCGGCAATCTCAAGAATCTCTTCCACTCTTGCTTCAATAATATTGGCAATTTCCTGCTGTGTAAAAGATTGCTTTTGATTCGTTCCTATGACGGTGACTTCAAATACTTCATCTTCTGAAGCCTCATCGTAGAATGCATGTCCGAATTGTTTTTTTACTCTTTCAGCCTCTTCGGTGGAAGTGCGCAATCCGATCGATACATCTTTCGTGATGTTTTCGCCTCCGAGCGGAATGACGGCTGTCTCCTTCAGGTGCCCCTGTTCAAATACCGCCACCGTCGTCGAGCCGCCGCCGATATCAATCATGGCGACTCCGAGGTTTTTTTCGTCTTTTGACAAAGCCGCCGAACCGGCCGCAAGCGGCTGCAGGCAAATATCAGTAATTTCAACGCCCGCTCTCTCCACACAGCGAAGTAAATTATGTAAGATCGTTTTGGAGCCGGTAATCAGCGTGCCTTCTACTTCCAGGCGCACGCCGAGCATTTTTTTCGGATCGGTAATTTCGTCTCTTCCGTCAACGATAAACTGTTTCGGAACGACGTCTACGATCAGCTGCTCATGCGGAACTGACACGACCTGTGCCGCTTCCATTACCCTGCGGACGTCTTCAACGTGAATTTCTTTGTTTTCACTGGAAACAGCGACAACGCCGTTCGTATCTTGAATATGAATATAATTTCCATTAACGCCGACAATGGCTTTTTTCAGCGGAAAACCTACCATTCTTTCAGCTTGGTCAAACGCTTTTCTTATAGAATGAACGGTTTCATCTATATCAACGATTGAGCCTTTTTTCAACCCTTCAGACGGTACATTTCCCACTCCGATAATGTTAAGGGAATCATCTGTCATTTCTCCGACGATCACTTTTGTATTGGACGTACCGATGTCAAGACTGACGTAAAGTTCATTGTTGTTCATTCTATGGCACCTCCTCACATTTCGATCAAATTCTATTCTATTATTTGCGGAACAACAATACAATGAATGTGGCTTTACAAGTGTGTAACAAAAACAACAGCATCAACAAATTCTTATCTGATTTCTCACAATTTATGTTTAATGAAACTATTCGTTATATTCTATGTATATCCTCTTTTATATCGTATTTTTTTTATTTTTTTTAGAGACGGCCCACCTTACCGTAAGATTTCCTGTCACGGTGCCATACTGTGCAAACCAGATGCAAATATACCCGCTTTCCATTAGTCTACACTAAGATGAACCTCCAGAAAAGCTATAGATATTGCCAGAAACATCCGAAAAAAGAAGAAACAGGAGGAAAATTCCAAATGCAATGCTCATTGCAGAAGACACGCCCATTGCATTGAGAATTTTCCGCTTGTCCGGCAGCCATATCCCGGGCAAAAACAAACATAGTCATAATGATTCCGCTATCGGTTATATCGGCTGCCCCGCTGATTGTAATAGATTCTTTTGAATCACCTTGAAATTAGTTCTTTAGAACTATTAATCATTTTCTTTTTTCTTGCCGGATTTACCTTTGTTAAATTCTTCAAAATACGTAGCGACTTCTAAGTGGATAATCCCCTTTTTCCCGCCGTCCAGCTGGGAAACGATAGATGGATAGGTCTTCATCCGGCCGGCAAACGTTTTAATAGAAGCGGTAACTACATACCCGTCGTTCATATACAGCTTGATCCGGTCCTGATCCATTTTTACCGGTGTATAATAGATTTCAGAAATCGACTGCTTAAGCGAACCGGAAAGCTTATCAAGCTGCTCCGCCATTTTGACCCGCTTTTTCGCGTTTGTCCAGTCAACCAAAATCGGGCCCGCGTCATCCGGCGTGACTTCGTTCGGCAGCACAGTGCCGTTTTCGAGCACTTCATAATACACATCATGCCGCTGCAGATACGCGATCGTCTTGTATTCTTCAATGTGAATGCTGACTTTGTTAGGAAATACTTTTGAAAGTTCCGCCTTTTTCACCAGCTTATTCTGCTCAATCTTTTCTTCTGTTTTTTTCTTGTTCAGACTCCAGAACTCGGTTTGTCCGTTATGTATATCAGAAAGCGCGTTGATCTCTTTTACAGACACGTTTTCGTTTCCGGAAACGGTGACAGAAGACACTTTGCTGATCGGCATCTGCAAGTACACGATGATCAGCACCATCATAAAAAAGAGCACAATGAATGAAATCAGCCGGCGGTTTGCTTTTTGCTTCCGCTGCTCTTTGATTTTCGGAATCCGCTCTTCAATATTTACAATTTTTTCTCTTTCATGATTTGGGTTCACTGCCTGTCCACCTCACTAAGAATGAAACAGCTTGACATTCGTCTGATTGAAAAACAAACGGCATGCTGTGATGCCGTTTGACATTTGTTAAAAGTATATCACATGAGCTCACGTAATCAGAGAACCTTTTAACGATTCCCTCCGATGATTTCAACTTCTGTATGCATGTCAACATCATACTGCTCACGGATTGTCTTTTTCACATATTCAATCAGGTCGAGAACGTCCTTGGCAGTCGCTCCGCCGGCATTGACGATAAAATTCCCGTGCATTTCGGACACTTTTGCTCCGCCGATCTGATGTCCTTTTAATCCCGCTTTTTCAACGAGGTTTCCGGCATGATCCGGCAGCGGATTTCTGAATATGCTCCCGGCGCATGGGCTTGAATACGGCTGAGTGTTTTTTCTGTAATCTTTGTTCTGCTGCATTTGCGCCGTAATGGCTTCCCGTTCCTTTTGCTCAAGCTGAAGAACTGCCTCGAGACAGACGCCGGGGCGTTTTTTCTGCAAAACAGACGTTCTGTAGCTGAAATCCATCTCTTCGTTTGTCAGCCATTCGATTGTGCCGTCTTCAAATAAGATACGGGCTTTCACAAGAATCTCACTCATATCAGATCCGTGCGCCCCGGCATTCATATAGACGGCTCCGCCGATTGATCCAGGAATGCCCGCTGCAAATTCGAGACCGGACATTCCTTTTTTACTCATGGAAGTCGCAAGCCGGACGACCGAATAGCCGCCTCCGACCGTCACCTGATCACCGTCAATCTCCAAATGATCCAGACCCGCTCCCAGCTTGATGACAACTCCTCTTATGCCTTCATCAAGCACGAGCAGATTTGAACCGCGTCCGATAACCGTCCATGGCAGATCATGTTTCTTCACAATATCCATAATATCTTTGACCGCTTCCACACGGTTGGGGATGATTAAAATGTCCGCCGGACCGCCGATTTTCATCGTTGTATGGTTCGCGAGCGGTTCTTGTTCCAGCACTTTGCCGACTTCGCGGTCTCTTAATTCCTGAATTACGTTCTCCATCATAAACCTCCGCATTCCATTTGCTCTATTTTTTTATGTCTTCCATGATACTGTACAGTCTGGCTGCCGCATCCGGAACACCGAGTGATTTTGTCCGCTCACTCATGTCTTTTAAGGTTTCTTCATTCATGACGATTTTGTCCAGCGCAACGATCAGTTTTTCTCCGGTGAGCTCGGTTTCCTTCAGTACGATTGCAGCGTCATGCTGGCTGAGCGCCTTCGCATTGACTTCCTGGTGATTGGCTGTCACATACGGGCTCGGAATAAGCACGCTCGGAATGCCGAGAGCGGTGATTTCCGCAATCGTCGTCGCTCCGGCTCTGGCCACAATGACATCAATTGATTGTAAGTACTCCGGCATTTGGTGCAAAAACGGTTTTGTCACCATATTATCAGCGGCTTTTCCGCCTTTCAGCTCAGCCGTTACCTTCTCGTAATGCACTTCCCCGGTAATATAAAGCACTTGGTAAGGTCTCGTTTTCAATTCTTCCTGCATATCTATAACGGCACGGTTAATGGGAGCCGCGCCTCTGCTTCCGCCGAAAATGAGCACCGTTTTTTGATTGTCTTTCAGCCCGAACTCAGTTAATGAGCGGCCTGTCTTAATTGAGACGACTTCAGAGGCTCTCGGGTTTCCCGTAAACACAACTTTTTCAGCAGGAAAATGCGATTTTGCCTCTTCAAAGCAAATTGCTACCTTATTAACATATTTCGAGAGAAACTTATTTGTGATGCCGGGCAGGCTGTTTTGCTCATGAATGATCGTCGGAATTCCCATTTTTGCCGCCGCGTATACAACCGGACCGCATACATAGCCGCCTGTACCGATAACGGCATCCGGTTTAAACTCTTTTAAATATGATTTGCTTTTCTTCACGCCTTTTAAGAAACGCATGACGGTTTTTACATTTTCAAAAGAAAGTTTTCGTTTGAAACCTGTAATTTCAATGGCGCGGAACGGGATATTTTCCCGTTCAACAATTTTTTTCTCAAGACCGTTCTCTGTTCCGATATACAAAAATTCCACATCCGGATGCCGGCGCTGAACTTCTTTAATAAAGGCCAGGGCCGGATAAATATGTCCTCCGGTTCCGCCTCCGCTTACTGCAATACGCATTCGTATGTCCCCCTTAATCACATAGCGATAACCCTGTTTTTTAGGACAGGGTTATTGATGTTGTCTGTTTTTTTATAGATAACGAATAAATCATGAGTGATGAGGCAAGATACAGATCAATACCTCGAGTACCGACTGACATTTAAAAGTACGCCGACCGCTGCGAGCATCAGCGTCAGTGATGAGCCTCCGTAGCTTAAAAACGGCAGCGTAATTCCTGTTACCGGGATCAGCCCCGTCACAACGCCGATATTAATCATGACTTGAATAGCTATCATAGAAATAATACCGATGGCGACAAAGCTTCCGTATAAATCCGGCGCGCCGAGGGCAATCCTGACGCCCCGCCATAATAAAATACTGAACAGCAGCAATATGAGCGAACCGCCGATAAAGCCGAGTTCCTCAGATAAAATAGCAAAAATGAAATCGGTTTGCGGCTCCGGCAGGTAAAAAAACTTTTGCCGGCTTTGACCGAGCCCCATCCCGAACAGACCGCCCGGACCTACGGCATAGAGCGACTGAATGATCTGAAATCCGCTTCCAAGCGGATCCTCCCACGGGTTTAAGTAAGAGGTAATCCGTTTAATCCGATAAGGAGCGGACAGAACTAGTGCCGCAAATCCGCTTAAACCGATGAGTCCGAGGAACGCAAAATGAGCGATTCGCGCACCGGAAACAAAAATCATCACGATGCACGTGCCCACCATTACCGTCCCCGTTCCCAGGTCTGGCTGGCACATAATAATAATAAATGCAGAAAACACGATTCCGAGCGCGGGAACGAATCCGCGTCTGAATGACGTAATATTCTTCTGTTTTTCAGAAAGAAATTTAGCCAGAAACGCAATCATCGCGAGTTTCATAAACTCCGAAGGCTGAATGCTGAACGCTCCCACTCCGATCCAGCTTCTTGAACCGTTCCGCACCATTCCGACTCCCGGAATCAGCACAAGCACAAGCAGAAAAAAACAAATGATCAGAAGCAGCTTCGACCATGTGCGCCATGTCCAATAATCCACATTCATAATGAAAAACATGGCAATGACGCCGATCCCCGCAAACAGCAGCTGCCGTTTCGCGAAGAAAAACGAGTCGTCAAATTTATAATCCGCCCATACCGCACTTGCACTGTAGACCATAATTAATCCTATTGTTAAAAGCAATAACGTAATGATAACTAATAACAAATCAGGCGCTGTTTTTTTAGTAGTCAAAGCAATCGACACCCCAAGCATAAGTCATTTAGGGCTGCCGATGAACAGAGACAAGCCCTTACTTAAGCATATGCACGGCATCTATAAACATGTCACCGCGTTCTTCAAATGTTTTGAACTGATCCCAGCTTGCACACGCGGGTGACAAGAGGATGACGTCTCCTTCATTTGAGAGCGCAAACGCCGCAGATACTGCTTGTTCAACATTATCGACACGTTTGACATGTTGTATTCCCAGCTCATTGCCCAGTTTTTCTATCTTCGGCGCTGTCTGTCCGAACGTCAGGACCGCTTTGACATTGTCCATATACGGTTTCAGGTCGTCAAAACCGTTGCCGCGGTCCAGTCCGCCTGCAAGCAGAATAACCGGTGCTTTGAACGCCGAGAGCGCTTTGCTTGTGGCCAAAATATTCGTCGCTTTGCTGTCATTATAAAATTTACGATTCTGGATCGCAGTTACATACTGCAGACGGTGTTTGACACCGGTAAAGCTTGTCAGCACCTTCTGAATCGCTTTATTAGACGCGCCCGCCGTTTTTGCCGCGGCTACAGCGGCTAAAATATTTTCTAAATTGTGCGCGCCCGGCAGTACGATGTCATCAACAGGCAGAATCGCTTCATCGCCGAACATCAGCATTCCGTCTTTAATGAATGCGCCGCTTGACAGTTCCTGGTGGACTGAAAACGGAACGGTGCCGGCTTTTCCGCTTTCGGCAAGCCGCACGACTGTTTCATCGCTTTGATTGACGATGGCCGTATCACTCTCAAGCTGATGAAGATACACGTTCTGCTTGGCTTTTTCATAGTTTTCACGGCTGTGATGGTAATCCAAATGAGCGTCGAACACATTTAAAATCAGGCCGATTTCAGGTCTGAACGCATGAGTCCCCATAAGCTGGAACGAAGAAAGCTCTGTGACGATCCATTCATCACCGTCAGCATGATAAGCCACTTCACTGGCGACAGTGCCGATATTCCCTGCGATCAGCGCCTTTATCGAATCAGCTTTCAGCATTTCATAAATCAGGGTCGTCGTTGTTGTTTTCCCGTTTGAACCTGTAATGCCGATGAATTTTGCATTGGTGATATAATACGCAAGCTCGATTTCCGTCCAGACCGGGATGCCTCTTCTTTGCGCTTCCTCCACCATGATATTTTCATACGGGATTCCGGGATTTTTGATCAGAATGGTAATGTGATGCTGATCAAAAAGTGACGTCGGATGCTCACCGCAGATGACTTCAATTCCTCTTTCTGCAAGCCTTTGGGCAGGTTCGTTCTCTTCAAAGGCTTTTTGATCATTCACGACGACGTTAATGCCTTTTTCATGAAGAATCGACGCAGCCGCATATCCGCTTTTCGCCAGTCCGAGGACCAGAAAGTTTTGTTTTTGCAAAAAAAGTTCGTTTTCCACTTATAACCACACCTCGATGTAAATTCCTAAAACGGCAAGCAGCAGTCCCGCAGTCCAGAATGTGACGACAACTCTCCATTCAGACCATCCGACCAATTCGTAATGGTGGTGAAGCGGACTCATCTTAAAGATTCGTTTTCCTGTCGTTTTAAAGCTGATGACTTGTAAGATAACAGATAAGGTCTCAATAACAAATACTCCGCCGATAATGACGAGCAGAATTTCAAGCTTCGTCAGAATGGCAACGGTCACGATCGCTCCTCCGAGCGCAAGCGAACCGGTATCCCCCATAAATACCTTGGCGGGATGGGCGTTGAATACAAGAAAACCGAGAACGGCGCCGACAACGGCAACCGAGAAAATCGCAACGTCATATTGTGACTGGTTCCACGCAAGGATGGCGAAAGCGCCGAATGCGATAGCCGCGGTACCGGACAAGAGACCGTCCAGACCGTCTGTCAGGTTGACGGCATTTGAACCTCCGACAAGCATAAAGAGAACGAGGATAAAGTATCCCCAGCCGAGATCGATTGACAGATGTGTGCCCGGCACCCTGATGCCGGTTGAAAAATGGCAATAATGATATACTCCGTAAAATACAATGGCAATAATGATCTGGCCGATCAATTTCTGCTTCGACGTCAATCCGAGATTCCGTTTCATTACTACTTTAATATAGTCATCCAGAAAGCCGAGCAGGCCGTATCCGATCGTGACAAACAGCAGAAGAAACATTTCCGCGCTCAGATGCGAAAATTTCTGCGTCATGACAATCGCCGTAATGGCGATGGATACAATAATCATGACCCCGCCCATCGTCGGCGTCCCTGATTTTTTCATATGTGATTTCGGCCCCTCTTCCCTGATACTTTGGCCGAATTTTAAACGTCTTAAAAACGGGATAAGAATCGGAGATATCAGAACACTGATTAAAAATCCCATTATTATTGTAAATAAAATCACTTGCTCAAGCATTGCTCTTTTCTCCTCCCGTTTCGTTCAAACGACATACGTATTTATCATATTCACATTGTGTCCCCGTAATTCTTTTCATTTCCCTCATTCTAACACTCTTTCCTGTTTTACTTTTTATTCAGCTCAACAATAGCTCTTCCCGCTACTTCGGCGTCATCAAAGTCGAATGTTTCATTGCCGATCTGCTGATAGGTTTCATGCCCTTTCCCGGCAATCAGAACCACATCTCCCTTTTTCGCGTTGGCAATGGCAAAAAAGATAGCCTGCTCGCGGTTTGCGATACTGTGATAGTAAGTGCCTTCTACCCCTCTTTCCATATCTCTTAATATGGCCAGCGGGTCCTCGCTTCTCGGGTTATCTGAAGTGAAAATCGGTTCGTCGGCAATCCGCACCGCAATTTCCGCCATTTTCGGGCGTTTCGTTTTGTCCCGGTCTCCGCCGCAGCCGACGACGACGAAAAGCTTGCCCTCTGTCATGTCTTTACATGTATTCAGGACGTTTTCCAGACTGTCAGGCGTGTGCGCGTAATCGACAACCACAGGAAACGGCTGATTGTGATTCACCAGTTCAAACCGGCCTCTGACACCTTGCAGCTCTTCAAGAGCGCTTGTGATCGTATCAAACGGCAGACCCGCTGCGATCGCTGTCGCCGCTGCAGCCAGTACGTTATACACGTTGAAGCGGCCGACGAGTGAAACTGTGATCTGCTTTGTTCCTTTTGGCGTAACGAGTTCAAAGCTTGTGCCTTGCGCAGAGATCTCGATTTGTTTCGCCATGACATCGGCATCATTCTCGATTCCGTATGTAAGGATGTGCGCCGCCGTCACTTTTTCAAAATAAGCACTGGCTTTGTCATCTGCGTTTAAAACGGCCCGCTTCGGCTTTTCGTGGTTAAAGGAGCCGCCCAGCTGGGAAAACAGGAGGCTTTTAGCCTGTCTGTAGTCTTCCATCGTCTTGTGATAATCTAAATGGTCCTGCGTCAGGTTCGTGAATACGGCGATATCATAATCGCAGCCGTGAACCCTGCCGAGTGACAGAGCGTGAGAAGACACTTCCATAATAGCTGTGTCAACATGCTCATCATTCATTTTCTTGAACGTTTTTTGCAGTGTGACGCTTTCGGGCGTTGTATTTTTGACCGGGAATGTCTCATCCCCGATTTTAATGTACATCGTTCCGATTAAACCGGTCTGTCTTCCCGCTTTTTTGAAAATCTCATCAACCATGTGCGTCGTTGATGTTTTGCCGTTTGTGCCGGTGATGCCGATAAGCTGAAGCTGCTTTGTCGGCTGCCCGTAAAACGCGTCAGAAAGAACGCTGAGCGCCCGCTGTGACCGGCGGACAATAATGACAGGAACATCGACGTCAAGCTCTTTCTCGGCAACGATGGCCGCTGCGCCGTTTTCTGCGGCTTTTTGGGCAAAATCATGTCCGTCTACCGTATACCCTTTTATACACACAAAAAGACTCCCTTTTCTCACTTCCCTGGAGTCCATCTCAATTGAAGTTATGTCAGGGTCATGAAAGTCATTTTGAACAGGTTCGGCCATTAAATATGTAAGCAGCTTTGTAAGTTTCATTGTATCAAACCTCTCAGAAATTCTATTCATTCTTTTATCATGATAACCGTTTATAAAAGTCAGAATGGCTTTTAAACATACAGTTCATATTTTAGCGTAAATAAAAGGATACATCCAGTTAATCTTAAAAGTTATCTTCTTTTTTTCTCTTTATGATAAGAGGCAGCCGAAAACAATCGGCTGCCTCAAAAAGACTCATTCTTCACTCAAGTAAACACGGATCTTTGAGCCTTCTTTTACTTTCGTTCCGGCTGCAGGTGATTGTTTCACAATTTTGCTTCCTTTTCCTGAGGAGTCAATATTCAAATTGACAAGCAGCGACTCAAGATCAGAGACAGACATCCCTACAACATTCGGAACCTCTATTGTTTTTGTGTCGTTCCATTGATATTTTTTCTCGATTTGATTTTTTCGCGGTTTCACGCCGAGCTCAGGCAGACTGTCTCTCATCATATTTCCGACAATCGGCGCGGCGACGGTTCCCCCGAATTGAATCGTGCCTTTCGGATTATCAACCGCGACATACACGACAAGGCTCGGGTCATCAGCCGGCGCAAAACCGATAAAGGAGACGATATGGTTGTTTTCGAGATATTTGCCGTCTTTGACCTTTTGTGCGGTACCTGTTTTTCCGCCGACGCGATATCCTTCCACAAAGGCATTCCGCCCCGTTCCCTGAGCGACGACGCTTTCTAAAGCATATCTGATCTGCTTTGACGTTTCCTGGGAAATAACTTGCCTTTTCGCAATCGGCGATTGTTTCTTAACGGTTTTTTTCGTAACGGGATCAACCCACTCTTTGGCGATAAATGGAGTATAAAGCGTTCCGCCGTTTATTGCTGCGGAAACGGCTGCCACCTGCTGAATCGGCGTGACGGAAACCCCTTGTCCGAAAGCGGTTGTCGCCTGTTCGACCGGGCCGACTCTGTCAAGCGGGAATAAGATCCCCGTTCCTTCCCCTTGCAGATCAATGCCTGTTTTCTTTCCAAAGCCGAAGTCCTTAATATATTGAAACAGCTTTTGTTTTCCGAGCCGTTCCCCCAGCTGTACAAACCCGGGGTTGCAGGAATTTTGAACGACTTCAAGATAAGATTGCGAACCGTGGCCGCCCTTTTTCCAGCATCGGAGGCGGGCGCCGTCGACCTCGGCAAATCCTTTGTCATAAAAGTGGTCTCTTTGCAAGTTTACTTTTTGCTCTTGAAGAGCCGCCGCAAGCGTAATAATCTTAAAGGTCGAACCCGGTTCATATGTGCTCCATACCGGCAGGTTCCGGTTGTAAACAGACGGATCCACCGATTGATAGTCAGCCGGATCAAAATCAGGACGGCTTGACATGCCGAGCACTTCCCCGTTTTTCGGATTCATTGCGACCGCAATCATTCCGTCCGGGTTATATTTCGCCGCTGCATTGTCGAGCTCTCTTTCTATAATCGTCTGAACCTTGGCGTCAATCGTCAGTTTCATATCAAGTCCGTCTTTCGGAGGGGTGTAATCATCCGCTTCATCAGGCATTTTCTTCCCCTTGGCATCCGTATAAAATTTTACGGATCCCTTGACACCTTTTAAGTCATCATCATAATAAGCCTCCAAACCGAGAAGGCCCTGGTTATCAATACCGGCAAAACCGAGAACATGGGACAAAAAGCTTCCGTACGGATAATGGCGGATGCTGTCTTCAGCCACATAAACCCCTTTTAAGTCGAGCGCTTTGATTTCTTTCGCTTTTTTATTGGAAATTTTCCGCCCCTCGGGTGAGATTTTTTCTATGGAGGTTTTCTTAGTAATGTGTTTGTAGACCTTCTCTTCCGACATATTTAAAACTGACGCGAGAAGCTTGCCCGTTTTGATGGGATTTTGGATCTGGCGCGGTACGACAAAGACGGTCGGCGCGCTTTTATTAGTAGCCAGCTTCACGCCGTTTCGGTCAAGAATCTCTCCCCGCTCAGGCTCAAACGGCAAATTCCGGCTCCAGGAATCCTTAGCCAGTGAAGTCAGCTTTTCTCCCATCACAAATTGGACATAGCCTAATCTGCTGTCAATGATCAAAAAAATGATTACGCCAATAAGCAAAACCAGTAATAAACGTTTTCGAACCGTTACATTTGAAACGCGCAAGGGACCGTCCACTCCTTATTTAGGCTTGTTTCAATTTATGCCTCAGCTTGGACACATAGAACGGCGGCGCATAAAAAAGAAGCCCGCGGGCATCCGCGGACTTCTTTGTCCCGTTAATCAGGATTTTTAAATTTCACCTTGATCACGGTATTTTCTTTCAGTTCTTTGCCTTTTTTCACACTTTGGCTTGAAGCGTAACCTTCACCGCTCACATCGATGTGAATGCCTGATACTTTGCTGAATTGAAGCACTTCCCGTCTCGACCATCCGGACATATCCGGCATCGTCATCTTTCCGTCTGTTTTTAAGAAGATTTTCTGATTGGTGATCACATCTTCTCCGGCTGTCGGATACTGCTCTTTTACGGCAACATCGCTGCCGATGACAATCGGTGTGAGATGTTCATTTTTCGCTTCCTTCTCAGCGCTCTTGACCGTCTTATCTGTCAGGTCAGGCATCTTTTGGCTTTTCGTTTCTTCCTGACCGGAATCTGTTTTTTCCGTCGGTTCGATATTCATGTAGTGGAGGCTGTTTTTCATCGTCGGGTTAAAGATTTCCGCGACAGGATCAGAGCTGCTTTGCCCCGCTTTTAATTGCGGCTGCTGCACGGCTACATAGATGACGAGCTTAGGATCATTTTTCGGCGCCATGCCCATGAATGAAAACACATAGTTGCTCGTTCCCTTTAAATATCCGCCCGTCCCGGCGATTTGCGCGGTTCCCGTTTTACCCGCGACGTCAAATCCTTCAATTTTATAAGGTTTTCCCGTTCCGATGTCTGACGTCACGACTTCTCCGAGCAGATTCCGGACTTTTTTCGCCGTATCGGCTGAAATCGGCGTGCCTACTTGCTCTGGTTTTGTCTGCTTGACGACTTTTTTCGTATCGGGGTCGACAATATGATCAATGACGTAAGGTTTCATCATTTTGCCGTTATTGGCAATCGCCGTGACGGCCTGAAGCTGCTGGATCGGCGTTATCGCCGATGCTTGGCCGTAAGCCGTAGACGCTTTGTCAAAATCATATTTGTAGTTAATTTTACTTGATACTTCACCGGGCAGATCAACCCCTGTTTTTTGATAGAGCCCGAATTTGTGCAGGTACTCATTAAACCGGTCAAACCCCAGTTTTTCGTTGGCCAGTTTGGCAAAAGCAACATTGGATGACCTCATAAGGCCGTCATGGAAGCTTGTCATGCCCCAGCCGGCGCCATCGTTCCAATCTTTAACAGGTCCGCCTCCCACTTTATATGTTCCTGATTTATATTTCTCGTTTGCGGAAAACACATTTTCCTGAATCGCCGCAGCAAGCGTAAAGATCTTCATCGTCGATCCCGGTTCATACGCGTACGACACTAAGTCGTTGTAATAATTGGTGACGTTTCTGATATTCGGGTCGAAACTCGGACGCTGCCCCATCGCAAGCACTTTGCCTGTTTTCGGTTCTACGACAGCCGCCATAATTTTTTTCGGTTTATATTTTTCCGCTACTTTCGTCATGCTGTCTTCTAAAAAGGTTTGAATTTTCTGATCAATGGTTAAATATACATTGTCACCGTTTTTAGGTGCGGTGATTTTTTCTTTGCTGTTCGGAAGTTTCCAGCCGGATTTATCACTTTCGTAAGTGACGGATCCGTCGCGTTCCGTCAGATAGTTGTTCAGTATTTTTTCAAGCCCTAAAGAGCCTTGTATCTCGTTTGTTTTTTCATTCACATCGGCATAGCCGAGAACATTTGACAAAAATACACCGTTCGGATAGTAGCGCTTCGTATCTCTTAAGAAAGAAATACCCGGAAGATTCATTTTTTCGATCTTTTGTTTTTTCGCATAAGAGATATCGCGGCCGGCTGAACCGAATTCCACCTGCTTCGCGCCATCCCTGTTTAAGATGTCCAGAATCTCGCTTTTATCAAGATTGATAACGGTCGCCAGTTTTTCCGCCGTTTTCTCTTTGTCTTTGACATGCTGAGGATGCTTCTTGTCGGTCGTCATCTTTTTATCAAGCACGGCAATGAGTTTATATGTCGCCGTGTCCTCTGCAAGCACTTTGCCGTTCCGGTCAAGAATAGAGCCGCGGCTCGCTTCTATCGTCCGCTTTTTTTCGTGCTGCTCGGTCGCTTTTGTTGCAAGTTCTACACCGTTTGCTTTACCGGTTAATTGAATGTACGCCATTCTCCCGAGAATGACAAAGAAAAAGAGAGCGAAACAAATACTGAGTATCGCTGCTCCTCTGTTCATAAACTTATTTTTTTTCGGCATGGGTTATCATTCCTGTATGTTTTTCACTTTTTTATCTTTCAGATTCAAACCGTGCTTTTTAGCGATATCCATCAGGCGCTGCGGCTGGCTTAAGTCAGCAGCCGTCTTTTCGAGATCACCGATCTGCTTATTCTTCTCAGATACTTTCTCCTCCAGTTTTTGCACCTCAATATTGGATTGGTACGCCGCGTATGCCTTTGATACGATAAACATTGATGTGGAGAGAACGGCAATGGCAAACAGGACGAGCAGCACCTTTTCCCCGAGTGTAATGGAAGCCCTCTTTTTGACAATCACCTTTTTTTCGGGACTTATCACTGGCCGTTGTTGTTTTTCCTGCTGGTAAGCTAAGTTGCTCATAGGCTGATGACCTCCTTTAATGTTGTCATTTGCTGCCCGTTATTTTCGTTTCTCCGCAATGCGGAGCTTCGCTGACCGGGCGCGGTTATTTTCTTCAAGCTCCTCTTTTGATGCCGTAATGGGCTTTCTTGTAATCAGCTTTAATTCCGGTTCAAATTCTTCCGGTATCACAGGAAGACCCGGAGGCAGTTCGGGAAGTGATGATTTTTCCTTGAATGTCGTCTTGCACATTCTGTCTTCCAGCGAGTGAAAAGTGATCACAGACACCCTTCCGCCCGGCTTCAGCACCTCTATCGCTTGCAAGAGGGCCTCTTCAAATACTTGAAGCTCGTCGTTTACGGCGATTCGTATGGCTTGGAATACACGTTTGGCCGGATGACCTCCGCTTCTTCTTGCCGGAGCCGGTATCGCGTCCTTTATTAGATCGACCAGTTGGCCGGTTGTTTGAATAGGCGATTTTTCTCTTGCCTCTTCAATTTTTCGGGCGATCTGCTTGCTGAATTTTTCTTCTCCGTATTTAAAGAAAATCCTCACAAGGTCCTCATACCGCCATTCATTTACGACTTCTTTCGCCGTAAGGGCGGCCGACTGGTCCATCCTCATGTCCAGCGGTGCGTCATGATGATAGCTGAATCCCCGTTCCGGTGTATCAAGCTGCGGAGAGGATACTCCTAAATCAAATAAAATTCCGTCGACACTCGTAATGCCGTGTTCATGTAAACACTCTTTTAAATAACGAAAGTTGCTTTTCACCAGAATGAGCTGTCCTTTGTATTCGGACAATGTTTTCTTTGCGTTTTCAAGTGCCGTGTCATCTTGATCAAAGGCGATCAAGCGTCCTTTTTCCGATAATTGCTGCAATAAATATGTACTGTGCCCGGCGCCGCCAAGGGTGCAGTCCACATAGGTTCCGTCCGGTTTGATATTTAAACCGTCGACGGTTTCACGAAGAAGTACTGTCTTATGCTGAAACATTTGTGTCGGTCCCACCTTTATCAGGAATGAATTGAATTGTCAGTTGTTGTTGTGATGCACGAAGATCCATTATATATCAAATCCAATCATGTTTTCAGCAATTTCAGCGAATGAATCTTCTTGCTCTTCTGTGTATTGTTCCCATATTACCTTACTCCACAATTCAATTCGATTGGAAACCCCGATGACAACACATTCTTTTTCCAGTTTTGCGTAATTCAGAAGAGATGACGCAATATTAACCCTTCCCTGCTTGTCCAGTTCGCATTCGGTCGCACCAGAAAAAAAGAATCGGGTAAATGCGCGGGCGTCTTTTTTGGTGAGCGGCAGAGCCTTCAGCTTTTCTTCAATCAGCTTCCATTCATTCATCGGATAGCCGAAAAGGCATTGGTCCAGTCCTCTGGTCAGCACAAACTGCTCACCGAGGCCTTCTCTGAATTTTGCGGGTACGATCATGCGGCCCTTTGCATCAACAGTATGCCGGTATTCACCCATAAACATGATAAGGACCCCCACTTTCTCCCCTAAACTCACCACTATCCGCCACTTCTCTCCACAACCTCATTTTACACTGTTTACACATAAAAAAAAACCCTGAACTATTCAGGGTTCTTTAAAACTTTATTTCAAAGTTTGACAATCTGATGTTGGTTTTGAAAAGAAAATGGCAGATGTTTGAAGGTTGTGAAGAATTTTGGACCGTAGCGGTTCAGATAATACATCACATTCCAAATCCGTTCCTGCGGAGCGCCGAGCGGTCTGATGCTGTTTTGGATTCTTTCATAGTCACGCAGCACAAAACCTTCTTTTTCTTCAATTCTTTTCGTTACCGTCCGTTCTAAAAACAAGAGCTGATCTTGAATGAAGGCGGCATTCTTCTGTAAGAGCGGCTCAAGGCTTGAATCGACCTTCAGCGCTTCGTCCCTTGCGCGTTTATGGACGGCTTCAATCTGCGACTTCGCCTGTTCCATTACAGAAGAAAACTCTTCCGGAATCTGCTCTTCAAAATAAGTGTCTTTCAGGTGTCCGGTGCCGTGTTCGATCGCTTCCTGAAGCGGGATATTCCGTTCTGAAAGCTTCTTTTCAATATGGCGCTCAAGAATCGTAATGTTCAGTCTCGGCACTACCGGAGTCATGCGAAAGCCCATTAATGAGAAAGCCCGCTTCAGCTCACCCCAATAATTGATCTCCCCCGGTCCCGCGATAAACGCCAGAGTCGGGATGAGAAACTCCTGCATAAGCGGCCTTGTCACAACGTTATTGCTGAAACATTCCGGTTTTTCTTCCATATGGGTATGAAGCTCGTCGTTCGTCCACTTCAGGTCAAGCTCCTTAATGACAAAAACGCCGTTTTCTTTTTCAATTAAGAAACGCTCTCCCTCATGTTCGTAAAACAGATTGGCCTGATCTTTGTCCGATTCAATAATCGGGTGATAACCGGCTTCCCGCATAAAACGCTGCTGGTCTGACACGGCTTTGGCAAGCTCATGATTGTGTTTTAAAATCTGCTGAAACATACCCGTTTCCAGCTTTTTAATCCCCGGATCTCCCGAATTCATCAGAATAAGGCCTTCTTCTTGAAACAAGTCGGCGATCAACAGCTCAAAAAAGTCCGTGAATGTCTCTGATGAGCGTAAACATCGCTTCACGTTTTGAAGGAGTGTGTTTGTGTGATCCGTCTCCTCAAAAGCAGCGAACACTTCATCAATCCAAGCCGCGCATTTTTCCTGATCAAGCTCGGTTTTAGCCGCCGATGTTTTTTTCCAGTACGACTGCGGCAGTTTCTGTTTCACCGGACCTTTATTCTCTGTTGACGTATGCACAAAATTGATTTCTTCCAGATCGTGATCTTCACCCGCCACCCAGAAAATCGGAACGACAGGAATCTGCAACGCCTCTTCCTGCTGTCTGGCAAGTACGATAATGGAGATAATTTTATGTATGGTGTAAAGAGGCCCCGTTAAAAGACCGGCCTGCTGGCCGCCTACTACCGCTGCGCTTTTTGGATCTCTCAGTTTTTCGATGGAGGCCTGCATGGCGGCGGAGTAAAATTTTTCGTGATAGGAGGATAAATAATCCGCTAATTCCTCTCTGGCAAACGGCCGCGAAGACAGGTCATGAAGCCGCTTTTGCCATACGTCCTCTGAATGAATATCATAATCAAAAAATGAAGACATGTTTTCTCCATCTATATAGTGCTGCACAAACTTATTTTGACTTTTGATGGAAAGTTCAGTTAGCTGCATCTGTCTGGAACTTCCTTTCTCCAATAAATAGTTAGGTTTCCGAAATGAGTATAGCATGTTACCGGAAAACCTCAAAAGACTTTGTTTCAGTTTCTTTCTAACGCTTTTATGCTGCGGTGTAAAAACGTGAGATGAACGGCCGGCAATCCGCGGCTTTCCGCTTCTTTTACAAGGTAGCCGATAATCGCATCGGCCTCTGTCCGCCTGCCTGCCATGATATCGACGAGCATGGAAGAATGATTTTTTTCCGTCAGTCTGCAAACTTCGCAAACCTTGTTCCACGCTTTTTCTCTATCGGCGAGGCCAAGTATTGTCTCCGCTTCTTCAAACACGTTTCTCATATACTTTTTGTAAGCGTCATTTCTTAACAGCTCTCCGTTTTTCACGCGCAGCAATGCAGTTAACGGGTTGATGCATACATTTATGATCAGTTTTCCCGTTAAAAGCCGATACCAGTCGTTTTCATCATATACGGGAAAATCCCGGTGCATGCCGGAAAAGATGCTTTTGAGCGTTTCCGGCCGGGATGCGCTGAATACACTCCATCTTACGGCTCCCGCTCCCGTATGTTCAACGGCATGATCTGATATCTTTTTTGCTCCGTGCTCAACAGTGCCGACATAAAGCGAATGATCCGTATGCCAATCTTTAATGTCGTGTATGTGTCCCATGCCGTTTTGCAAAAACAGCACATTCGTCCCTTTTATCGTCTCAAGATCCCGCAACACAGCACTTAGCTGGTGCTGTTTAACGGCTGCGATTAAGAGGTCGAATCCGGAAATGATGCCTGTTTGCGCTCTGCATGCCGCCGTACATTCTATTCCGTCTTTCAAAAGCCGTATACCGCCTGAGTTAATCGCATCAGCCTGCTCCGTCCGCCGCGTAATGACCGTTACCTGATGGCGGGACGATAAGTAGTAAGCACATAAAAGGCCTACCGCTCCGCCGCCGATAATTCCGATTTTCACACTGTCACACCCTATATCTGCATTTTTCCATATTATCATAGCAGAAGCCGCCGCAAATTACTTCAATTTCGTTTTGAGCAAAAAGACTGGCAAGCATATTATAGTTGGAATTTTCAATTAAAGCGTTTACAATAATGGTAGAACACAACAAAGGGGGAGTTTGTGTTGAAAATAGAGCGACTGCTCATCAACTTTAAGACACTCGAAGAATTTAAAAGGTTTAAGGAATACGGGATGCAGGAGCTGTCGATGCTTGAAGATCTTCAGGATAATATCATTGAAAATGACAGCACCTCGCCTTTTTACGGGATTTACTTCGGGGATAAACTAGTGGCGAGAATGAGTTTATATCAGGTAAACGGAGGCACGAATCCGTATTTTGATCAGCGTCAGGACTTTTTGGAACTTTGGAAGCTTGAGGTTCTTCCGGGCTATCAAAACAACGGATACGGAAAAGCGCTTGTTGATTTTGCAAAATCCTTCAGAATGCCGATCAGGACGAATTCACGCATGAAATCAGCAGATTTCTGGGATAAGATGAATTTTGAGCCCGTTAAATATGATATGGCGCGTGATAAAGGAGAAAATCCTTATATCTGGCATCCCGATATGGACGGTGAAATGACATCCGGAGAAACGGCATAATAAAAAACCGGCCGGGCCGCCGCCCCCAGGCCGGTTCATTTTACAGGCTCTGCGCCGATTTTCTGTCGTCTTCTTTTGAATTGACCATCCTTCTCGCTCTGTCCATAATGTCAATTAACGCTTTATAATCTTCTTCCGTCATCTCCAGCTTGTTTCTCAAGCTTTCATTTTCCTCACGCAGATCCTCGACTTCTTTTTGCAGCGCGGTCAGCTGTTCTGTGAGTTTTTCTTTTTCATGACGCACATCCGCTGCGGCTGGCGACTCTTTAAATTGCTGCAGAAACAAAATGACATCATCAATGGACAGCTCTTTTTCTCCTTCCGCCCTGCGGATCGGAGACTGTTTGACGGTTCCCGGCAGATTGGCGGAATGCACCCCGATCTGCTTTCTTAATTCCTTCCGCTGTTTTTTCGCCAGTTCTATCCCTGACTGATATTGTTTTCTGACATAAGAATTCCATCTGAACCCGCAGGCGGCAGCCGTTCTCGTCAGCGCTCTGCCGACTTCTTCAAAAGCGGAAAGCTGGGTCCCGCCTTCCCGAATATGCCTGAGCACCACTTCTGCCAGCAGCAAATCTTCATCTTGCGTCCACGCGTCTTGTCTCGTTATCGTCAATCGTATCTCCCTCCATATTTGCTCATTTACCTCATACATATGCCGCTGATAGATTAGATAGACTACTGGGGCTCACAATTTTTTCGGCGGGAGCAGGCTGGAGGGGCAAAAAAAAGAAAAGCGCAGGAACCGAGATTCCCGCGCTTTTCTTCATACATTAATTGCTTTTAACATTTATGTCTTTGCCGTTGTATGATCCGCATGCTTTACATACACGGTGAGACAATTTCATCTCTCCGCATGACGGGCATTCTGTCATACCAGGTACATTTAGTTTGAAATGTGTACGGCGCAATCTTTTTTTCATTTTAGAAGTTCTTCTAAAAGGTACAGCCATTATTCCCACCTCCTTAAAGAGTTAAGATTCATCATCTTGTGTTAAGAGCTTTTTCAGATCCGCAAGTCTGGGGTCGATTTGATTTTTCTTGTCTTCCTCAGAAATCACTTGCCAATCTTTCCCCACTTGGGGAGCGGCTCCTTCTTTTTGTTCAGTTTCACAAAAGACTTGCATAGGAATTTCTAAAAGAATCTCTTCTTTTATGATCGGAGTTAAGTCGACGGTATCGTCTTCAGCAAAATGAACGTCCTCATCTTCTATATCATCCGACTTATGAAATCTAAACAGTTCTTTTGTCGCGATTGTAAATGGATACGGCACATCAACTAAAGTTCTTGAGCACGGCAAAACCATTTCGCCTGAAATCGTAAAGTCAAACGAAACTTGCTTGGATTCAATCTCCGCGCGGCCCTTCACCCGGACGGGAGAAATGCGGCGGATGTCAGAATTCAATTTTGTCAGCTCATTTAACTCAACTGTTTCATCAAATTCAAAGCTCTTTTTCGCCATTTGATGAAGCTGATAAATCGTCCATTTCATTTGTATCACCTCAGGAAAGCAACAAACATGATTATAGCTTTTCAGAATGTTTTTGTCAATATTTTTTCTTTACAGCATAATGCCGCCGTCATGCAATCGTTGACAGCCGGATAGGCTATGCATACACTAAACGAAACGGACTAAAATATGCACTTCATTTGCAAATGTACCACACGAAGCAAAACATAGCAAGAAAGGCGGGACAAATATGAAAGCAGTCGGCCTGGTTGTTGAATATAATCCCTTTCATAACGGACACCGCTATCATGCGGAACAAGCAAAAATCAAAACGGACAGCAGCGTCGCGGCGGCGGTGATGAGCGGCCCTTTTTTGCAGCGCGGGGAACCGGCCGCCGTCTCAAAGTGGGGCCGGACAAAAATGGCGCTGGAAAACGGCGTGGATATCGTCATTGAGCTCCCTTATATATATGCCGTACAAAAAGCGGAATTATTCGCGCGCGGCAGCGTTTCGCTTCTTCATCATTTAGGATGCAGCAGCTTGTTTTTCGGCAGCGAAAACGGGCGGATCGAACCCTTTATTGAAGCGTCTGAAGCGTTCAGCCGAAAGGAAGATGACTGCAGCCTGATTCTGAAAGAGGAGCTGAAAAAGGGTCTCAGCTATCCGGCCGCCGCCTCAAAAGCTTTTTCACACATATTCAAAGGGCGGGACATGCTCGATTTGTCCAAGCCGAACAATATTCTCGGTTTTCACTACGTTAGAGCGATACACACCTCCGGTTCCGCTATGAAGCCTTATACGACAGCCAGAATCGCTTCCCAATATCATGACGCCGAGCTTCCCGGAGATAACAGCCGGATAGCCAGCGCAACAAGCATCCGGAAAGCGCTGATAGAAAAAGGAACGGCGGCCGTAAGGAGCTTTCTCCCGGAAGCGTCTGCGCGTGAGCTGGAGGCATACAGAAATTCATACGGCATATGGCACAGCACGGAAGACTATTTTTCATATGTAAAATACAGCCTCAGCACTCTTTCCGCTGAAGAATTGAGCCGAATCTATGAAGTGGAAGAAGGCCTTGAGCACAGAATTCTGCGCACCATCAGACAAGCCCGATCCTATCGCGAAATGATGGAACGATTGAAAACAAAACGATACACGTGGACGAGGCTGCAGCGGATGAACACGCACATTCTGACACGGACGAAAAAAGAAGACATGCATCGGCTCTTGCAGCCTTCAAGCGCTCCTTATATCCGTCTTCTCGGAATGACGAAAAAAGGACAGGCGTACCTGTCGGCAAAGAAAAAAGAGCTTACCGCACCTCTCGTCAGCAAGCTCTCTTCTTTCTCTCATCCCGCTCTGGATCTGGACATACTGGCGGGACGGGTTTACAGCCTGCCGATAAACGAACCTGAACGCACATTGTTTGAGAAACAGGAATTTTCACAAGCGCCGATCCGCTATGATGAAGACGAAAAGTGTTTTTTGAATGCGTAAAAAAAGCACCTGTCTGTATCAGGTGCTTTTTACTTTCAGCTGATCCAAATAGTCAAGTGCGTCCTGCATGGTGTCGACAGGGACGATTTTCATATCGGACTTGATTGCTTTCGCCGTTTTTACCGCATTTTTGTAATCAGAATTTTCAGCTCCGTTTTGATTCGGCGCAAAGAAAATATCTTTTCCCGCTTTGTCTGCGGCGACGACTTTCTGATCGATTCCGCCGATCGGTCCGACTTTGCCGTCCACGTCGATTGTCCCCGTTCCGGCTATATTATAGCCTTTTGTTTCGTCAAGTTTTGTCAGCTGGTTGTAAATTTCTAAAGACATCATGAGACCCGCAGAAGGCCCGCCGATGTTTTCAATGCTGAAATGAAGATCCGGCTTCACTTTCACGTTCCGGTCCGTATATAATGCGACACCGATTCCCGCTCTTTTCGGGTCGTCCGGGAATGATTTCAGCACAATGTCAACGGTCTTTTCTTTCGTGTCCCGTTCAATGTGAAACGTTACTTTTTCCCCCGCTTTTTTGCTGCTGATATAATCAATCAGCTTTTCAGCGGATTCGTATGTTTTCCCGTCCGCGCTGATGATTTTATCACCGACCTCTATTTTTCCTTTTGCCGGCATGTCAGAGACGACTGAGCTGGCATAAATGCCGTTAAATGAGTATTTCACCTGTTTCCCGGCTTTTTGATAAGCGGCAATGACCGCGTTTTCTTGGGAGCTTTTCATCATTTGCAGCTGGCGCTTCATATAATCCGAGTCCGATTCGCCCTCTTCTTTTATGCTTTCATCAGGGACGATTTCTTCGTAAGGATGCACTTTCGCCCAAAGATATGTATACGGATTGGCGGGGCCTACTTTGACAGTCATCAAGGAAAGGCTTCCTTTTTCAGGATAGCCTCCGTCCACCTTAATCAGCGGTCTCAGCTCTGATGCTTCTCCCGGCTGTGTGATGTAATACGGAAGCTTAATAAATGTAACAGCGATTAATAAGATCAGGATGATAAACACCCAGCGAAAATGTTTTGCTTTCATATGAGTTAGCCCTCCCAGTTCTCTATTTCTTGTTTAATCCGGCCGATCATCCGGTCTGCGGCTTCTTCGCCCGCTGTGATCATATGATCAATGTTGGCAAAAGAACTTGAGCTGAATGATTCAAGAGAAGGGCGGATCATGACGTCTGCGGCAATGGTCTGGTGACGGACCAATTCATTTTGCAGTATATCCATACTTTGCATGATTACATCAAAAATATGTGCCGCCTTTTCCGTTTTTTTCACCCGGGATACGTCAGAGGCGATGACGATATCAGCACCCATATCTTTTACGGCGGAAACCGGGATTCTGTCGACCACCGCGCCGTCGACTAACATACGTCCGTTCATTTTTTGCGGGACGAAAACGCCCGGTATGCTGATGCTCGCGCGGACGGCTTCGGACACTGAACCTTTCGTAAAAACGAGTTTTTCGCCGGTCTGAAGGTCGCAGGCCACGATGCCGAGCGGGATCCGCAGTTCTTCTATCGGCTTGCCGTACGTATAGGCATGAACGAGCTGCCTGATGCGGTCTCCTTTTAAAAATCCGAGCTTCGGCATCGTATAATCCGCGTACAGCCGCCGCTTAAATGCTTTAGCGACTTTTTTCATCGTGGCCACGTCATGCCCGGCCGCATAAAAGCTTCCGACTAATGCTCCCATGCTGCTGCCGGCAATCATATCAATTGGAATCTGATGCTTATGTAAACTGGATAACACTCCGAGATGAGCGATGCCTCTTGCCCCTCCCGAACCTAACGCTAACCCGATTGTAGGTTTGGCCAACGCGACGAACCCCCTAATAGACATCCTATACATGAATTCTATGGTCTAAATTGAACCCCTATGCTCGTATATTAGTACAGGATGACAAATAGGTACTTGCCCGGCCGCCTTTAAGGTCTGTTCTATATTTTATCATGATATAAATGTCAGTGTGCAATTTTAGCATCGGGGAGGTAAGAATGAATTTGTCTAAGTTTCATACATTTTTGATTTCATTGTTTTTCATTTTTTTGACGGCTACGGTTATTTCACACCCTCAGGCCTCATTCGAAGCCTCCAAAACCGGTCTTTCCATGTGGTGGGAGGTAGTTTTTCCTTCATTGCTTCCGTTTTTTATTCTATCTGAGCTTTTAATCGGATTCGGCATTGTCAAGTTTGTCGGCCTTTTACTCGAACCCTTTATGCGTCCCATTTTCAGAGTGCCGGGGGTCGGCGGATTTGTACTGGCTATGGGCATGGCTTCAGGCAATCCGGCCGGCGCGAAGCTGACTGCACGGCTGCGCCAGGATAAACAAATCTCCAGAGTAGAGGCTGAACGCCTCGTCTCTTTTACCAATTCATCCAATCCGTTATTTATATTCGCTGCTGTGGCAGTCGGCTTTTTTCATAACGCGTCTCTCGGCATTCTGCTGGCATCGGCTCACTATCTCGGAAACATCGCCGTCGGCCTGACGATGCGTTCATACGGACGGAAAGAAGAAGCGGCGTATACCGGTAAAAAGACGATCGCTCTCCCTTCTCTGAAGGAAGCATTTCTGGCCCTCCACAAGGCGCGGCTTTCGGAAAAACGGCCGCTCGGAAAAATTTTGGGCGACGCCGTCACCTCTTCTGTACAAACCTTGCTGATGGTGGGCGGTTTTATTATATTGTTTTCGGTTTTCAGCCGGTTATTATCAATCGTACAAGTCATGGATGTGCTTTCTGTATTTACAAACGCGCTGCTTTCGCTTTTTCATCTTCCGGCAAATCTGGACATCCCTCTTATCAGCGGAATGTTTGAAATTACACTTGGGAGCAAGCTGGTCAGTGAAGCTGATGCCGCCTTGCTGCCGAAAGCCATGATTGTGAGTTTTATTCTCGGGTTCAGCGGCCTTTCCGTACAGGCCCAGGTAGCCGGCATTTTATCGGAAACAGATATCCGCTTTAAACCGTTTTTCGCGGCGCGTATCCTTCAGGGCATTTATGCCGCACTCTTTATTCTCTTACTGTGGAAGCCGCTTTACCTTGCGTTGGACGAACCTTACCAGTCCGTATTCCTCCCTTTCCGCGATCAGGACGCAGGATCTGCTGCCGTCAGCGGCTGGAATACACTTGTTGAAACCGGTCCCGCCATCACGCTGACAGCTCTCGCCGTATACGCATTGATTTATTGTTACAGGCTGTCAGCACGGACAAAAAAAGGATGAGACGCCAATCAGCGCTTCTCATCCTTTAAATTTCTGCATCAGCGCCTGTTCAACTTCCGGAGGAACAAACTCTGAAACAGGCCCGTTATATTTTGCGACTTCTTTTACGATGCTTGAACTTAAAAAAGAGTACTGATTGTTCGTCATCATAAAAAAAGTTTCTATTGATTCGTCGAGCACGCGGTTGACGGAAGTCCCCTGCATCTCATATTCGAAGTCAGAAACGGCTCTGAGCCCCCTGATAATCGCCTTCGCCCGCTTTTTTTTCGCATAGTCGATTAACAGTCCCTGTGACGTCTCGACCGTAACATTCGGTATGTCTTTTGTCACTTCTCTTAACAGCTCACATCGTTCCTCAACTGTAAACAGCGGCTGCTTAGAAGAATTATTGAGCACGCATACGTACACCTGCTCAAACACGTTTGCCCCCCGTCTGATAATGTCCAGATGTCCGTAGGTAACGGGATCAAAACTTCCGGGACATACAGCTATACTTGCCACATCATTACCCCCTATTTCGGTATATCGTCACTCCTGTAAGCCCGTAAATTTCCCTTCTTGTTACAGAAAGCGCGCCGACGGCTTCAGGAAGCGCAACGGCTTTATCATGCTCGGCTACGACAAAACCGTCTTCATTCAGCATGTTCTGCTCATCAATCATTTCGATAAGCGCTTTCAGCTTTTGTTCCTTATACGGAGGATCTAAGAAAATTCCGTCAAAACCTTTTTCCCGTTTCGCCGCGGCATAGAGGGCCCGCTCTGCATCATTGCGGTATACTTCCGCTGAAGACAGCAGATCAAGCGCTTTGATATTCGCTTTTACCGTTTGGATGGCTTTGAAATCACGATCCACAAAGATACAGCGGTCAAATCCGCGCGACAGCGCTTCAATCCCGAGACCGCCGCTCCCCGCAAACAAATCCAGCCCCGTTCCTCCGTCAAAATACGGGCCGATCATATTAAAAATAGACTCTTTTACTTTATCCGTCGTCGGCCTTGTTGATGTGCCCGGCACAGCCTTTAAGGCTCGTCCTTTTCTTGAACCGGAAATTACTCTCATTATTCACACCACTTTTTCTGAAAACTTTGATGTTTCTCATCGGCTGAGCCGTTATGTATCAAAACAATCCCTATCTTATCATAAAGCATTCTTTCAAACAATGAACGTGAAAAACGTGTATACATATTCACATTCCTGTCAAGACTACGTGTAACAGCATCAATGAATGATGTTGTTGCCAACCGCGGAGAAGACTTACGTTTCCCCATAAGTTCTTCCTCCGGTTTCTCCTCTCCCTTTTCCTTCTCCTTAACTTGTTAAGGAATAGAAGGACCCCGCAGGTATCTGCGGGGATTTTTTTATATGCCGATTTTATAATCGTACTCTTTCGCTTTATCAAGCTTTGATTCAAATTCCAGCTTTAAAAAAGGTTTATAAGAAGGCTCTACCTTCTTCACATATGAATAAGAAGAAATCTTTTCCATTGTTTTTTCGATTAGGTCCATATCGCAATACAGCACAACGTATTTCAGCCGCTTGGAAACATAATGAACGTTGCCGAATTTTCTCAGCATTTTGCTGTGTTTTAAGGAATGCAGATATACGATTATGCCTTGGCGCTTATTTTCCATCATGATCACCCGCCTGACTTTCTGTTCATTTTATGTAAAAGACGAGACGGTCGTCTCGTCAGGAAACTTTGCATCCGCAGCCGCCGCCGGAACCGCACCCGCCGCCGCAGGATGACAGGCCGTCAAAATAAGGATTCCCCGTCGGAACTTTTACATGCTCCGAGACGGCCGTTCCGAGTTCAATGCTGATCTCGTCAAGCAGCGACTGAAGCTCAGTCTCCGCTTTTTTAAATTCGGCCACCTTATCGTTTAAATCCAGTTCCCGTTTCATTTCTCTCATTTTGCGGGAAATCTCTCTATAATCAGGATGGTATTTGCCAAAGCGCTGCACATCCTCATACTGCTCTTTAACGCTCATAAAAGAACGAATGATCCGCCCTGCCTCTTCATCTTCACGGAGACGCTTGTAACAATCGCGGTAATTTTCAGCCGTCTCAGACTGCAGAATCATGCCGGCAAGCTGCTCCGCTTCACTTTGAAGCTTGACGGACTCAATTGTTGCATACATAAATACGCACCTCCAGTTGCTAGTTTACCATGAAACCACCCAATTGGAAAATGCGGCGTTTAAACGCTTTTTAATCCTGTGAACGCATGGCGTGAACCATCTGCATCATCATCTGCGCCATTTGAATCCCGTTTGAGAATTGGCTTACCCGATGCGGTATCGTCTTTTCATAAAAATTCATCATGTCAAGCTGAAAGGAATTGAGATCGTCCGGTTTTCTCGCAAGTCTGCGGTACCAGACGGGACGCTGCCGTATAAACCGTTTCCGTTCCTCATCTGCGGATATGAATTCCTGAACCTCTTTTCGCATACACGATCCCCTTCTTTAATCCTTTCTGAACGAAAAAGGATGTTGTCCGGAGCCTTGCCGGGGCTGCTTCGTGCTGCTCCCCGAAAATTGGCTTAAAAGGCTTTGCAATGATGAAATGGATTGGCTCATTTTATTGATCTGCTCATTCATTTGGTTGATATCCATCTTTTTGACGGCAGTGACCATTTTTGAAACGAAATCGTTTTTTTCAGCTGGTTCCTGTTTGGTTTCCGCGTCGGAAGAAGGCTGAACGGCCTCGTCTTTAAAAGGGTCCCATATCGGATCATCCTCGCCCAGAAGAACCCAATTTTCATAGACTTCCTGCCAGCTTCTTTGTTCCTTGCGAACATTTTGGATCAGTTTGGGATGCTTTTTTACGAATTGTTTAAAATCATCGATTGATTGCCGTGATTGCTGATTCGCCACAATTCTCACCCCCTCCGAAAAGTTTTGCCTGCTATAATGTATCGGTTCATGCGCCTTAATGTTCGCCTAAATTGAGAAAAAAAGCAGGTATATATAAAAATTGTTTTTTTCGCCAGGAGCACCGCTCGCGAAAAAACATAAAAAAACCGCGGGGGACGCGCCCCTCTGCGGTTTTTTACTGCCAAGGCTTAATGAAGTTTTGCGTATAATACTTCTGATCAACGCCGACACCGAGGTGCGTATAATCCGGGCTTAACAGCGCCTTTCTGTGGCCTTCGCTGTTCAGCCAGCCCTCCACGGCTGCAGGACCGTCCACATAGTTGTAGGCAATATTTTCACCGGCCTCCCGGTATTTCACATCGCCTTTTTCCAAGCGGTCCTTCAGAGTCCCGTATTTCTTTGAGACGTGAGAGAAATACTTGTTATCCTTCATGTCCTTGCTGTGGCCGAATGCCACTTTTGCGGCGCCTTCGTCCCATTTCAGCCTTGCAAGTCCGTGTTTTACGCGGATGACATTTGTAATATCGAGAATCTGCTGTTCACTCGCTCGTTCAATATCGTTCCATTTTTTATCAGAAACAGGCTCGGGTTCTGTCAGCTTTCCTCTGTACATGACTTCATACGGCCTTTGTTTCACAAGTGTTTCCGCATCAAATGCCCTGATGCTTGACAGATTCCCGTCAAATTTGTCCATGTACAGCTGAACATACATTCCGCCTATCTTGACGGTGGGACGGGTATTGATATCTTCTTCAGAAAACTCGAACCGATACGTGTTTCCCTTGTCAGTCACATTGACAAAAGGAGAAACCTGCGTCGTTTTAAAAACTTCGCCAGTCGATTCGCCGATCTTAAACGGTTTTGCGTTAATGCCGCTTCCCGAAGCGTATAAAGTCACGGCTTTATCATTCAAAATACCGACTTGTACGTATTGGTCTTTCCCCTGGTTGTACACCCACCACTCGTAATCGTAGGCAGAAGGATCTTTCCGGGACGGTTCCCCAAGTTTCTTTTTCACATCGGCGGCAGATTTCCCCATGAGAGAAAGCAGTCCGGATGACGGCATTTTCAGCCGTTTTCCGCTCTCTTCTTCATTGGAAACCTGAGGCTCCTCCTGATCCGTCTTTTTCTGAGGAGCCGATCCATATTGTATAAACAGAACATACGCTCCGTAAATAAGCAAAAGGATAACGAGAGCCCTTGCGATATTTTTCAACCTCTCACCCCCATATGTTCAAACCGTTCTGTTTTTGTTTACTCTTATACAGTACAGCCTATTTGCATCGTCCGTGATTTATGTTTAATGGATAAACCCCTCCGGACCGCCGTCTTCAGAAATGTCAGACAGCACTCGGCCTGCTTGCTCATTTGATTGCTCGGCCAACGAAAGATCGCCGAGCGTAACAATGCCGACCAGTTTTTTATCCCTTGTGACGGGAATTCTTCTGAGCTGATGTTCAGCCATCAAATGGAGCACCTCCTCCACAGAGGCGTCTTCCTCTGCACTGATAACCCGCTCTGTCATTGCGTCGGTTATTTTTTGAGAGTTCGGCTTTTTTGAAGCAATTCCCCGTAATACGAGATCTCTGTCTGTCACGATCCCGACAAGTGTGGCGCCGTCTTCATCCACTATCGGAATGGCGCCGACATCTGCGTCTTTCATCTTCACCGCAGCTTCATATACATTATCTAATACTGTACAATATTGCAAGTCTGACGTCATGAGCTTATTGATCTTTGTCATTGCGGAATTCCTCCTTTTTTCTGCTACTATTGTCGTCAAATTTTTCATTTTGCATACTTTCACCGTATGAATCATTGAAAGTGTAACGCTTTCATACTATGATTGTCAGGAAAGGGCATTTTTAAAAGGAGGGGGAAGGTTTGAAGTTTGAAAACAGCGGTCTTGAAGGGGTAACAGCGGAGCTCAGCCGCTTGAATGATCTGATGGAAGGTAAAGGGCTCATTCTGGCTGGACAATGGGATTATGAAAGAGTGACTTACGACAAAAAGTTTTCAGTACCTGAGGGGACATTTTATCTGCGGATTCAAGGAACGGCAAAAGAGGGCGATGTCGGCGGCAGCCGGGCCGTGATTCAGCTGAAGGCCCCTCTTTTAGGAAAGCATTATTATCCGCACGGCGTAGAATACGGCAGCGCTGAAGAATTTCCGGAACATGTCGTCGCTGAAAGCAAAGCTTTACTGCTTGAATTGGAAGAGTCATTAAAAACAGTGCAAATGTAATAAAAAAGTACAGCATATTCTGCTGTACTTTTTTTCATGAGACGGTATGCTCGATATACGGCGGCTCTGACAGCGTATCTTTTTCCCGTTCCGTTCTGACCCACTGAAAAAAGATGACAGCCAAATATGTTCCGTAGACCGCCTCTTGAATGATTTTCATCAGTACTGCCCCAAGCTGCTGATCTTCCAGAGGAGGGAGCGTGTTAAACATCTCCGGTCCGGATAAAGGGATCTCCTCCAGCAAATCTAAAGGAACGCAAAGCTTCATTGCTTCGGCCCAAGCCGCCGGATCTGTATACGTGGCATACATGGGCGCCCCGCTGAACATAATGAGCGCGCAGGCCGGCGTTAACAGAATCCCGTCTGCCATAATATACCCCAGCTTCATTAAACCGCTGAGACGGGGCAGACCGTCCACCTTATGCACAAGCGGCCACCACATAAAAAACGCCGTTACAAAGATGAGTCCGTTCATCAGCGTGTGATACAGCGAATCCGTTTTGACGAAATCAAATATAAACGGGATGTGATACAGTGAAAAAATACCGTTAAACAGCACTAATGCGATAAGCGGCATTGAAAAGAACGAAAACAGCGGCTTTACGACAGGACGGAAGATCAGTTTTTTCCATGCCCAGCCGGGAATTCCGGAAATCAACAGCGGCGGTACGACTAAAAACAGAACCGCCATCTGCGTCATATGGGCGCTGAACATCACATGGCCCAATAAATCAACCGGACTTCCCGCAGCCGCGTAAAAAAATAGCGCGGAAAGCACAAACAGCACCTTCTCCTTAGCGGACACACGTCCTTTATGCCGGCTGCACCAGTAAAAGTAAACACCTGTTATCACGGCAGTTATACAAAACAGATATGGGCTCCACATTGCGCGAAACCCGAACATTTCCAAATTAATCAAATCTCTCACTCCCCGCCGCCCCGATTACCACCAAATAATCGTGACAAATGCAAGCACGGTGATAAACGCGACAAATATTCCCGAATACAGAAATAATGACGGCGCTTCATGCCCCTTCTGGCTCATATGCATAAAGTAAAACAGCTGAAAGATGACCTGGATGACCGCAAGCAGGATCAGAAACGGCATCGTAAACCATCCGGCAATGCCGTCAGCAGCCACCGTCAAAAACGCGACAAGCGTAAGGCCGATCATCAAACCGAAGGATATGACCTGATATTTCATCTCCTCGGCATTTTTCTTTTTTCGATATTCGAGATCCGTACTGACAGTCCCTCTGTTTTTGTTATCGTCCATCGTTATCCCACCATCCCCATCAAATATACAACGGTAAAGATAAAGACCCACACGACATCGATAAAATGCCAATATAAGCTGGCCACATAATATTTCGGCGCATTATAAAGGCTGAGCCCTCTTTTTGCATTCCGGATCATCAGCGCGCTGATCCACAACAGCCCGAACGCCACGTGTGCTCCGTGTGTGCCGACGAGCGTGTAAAACGCTGAGCCGAGCGCAGAGCTTGTAATGGTAAAGCCGAATTCGTGAGTGTAATGCATAAATTCATAGATTTCTACCCCTAAAAATCCTGCTCCCAATAAAACGGTAACCAAAAGCCACACCTGCATTTTTTTAAAGGAGAAATTTTTCATATGATACATCGCATACACACTCGTTAAGCTGCTCGTTAAAAGAAGCATCGTCGCGATAAATACGATCGGCAGCTCAAACATCTCAGCCGTTGACGGCCCTCCGGCTTTAGATTCCCGTAAAGCAAGGAATGTTGCAAATAGCGAGGCGAACAGAACCGTTTCCCCGCCGAGAAACAGCCAAAATCCCAAAAACTTATTTTTCCCCTCCAGCGTTGCTTTTTCAGGAGAAGCCGGAAAGGTTTCAGCCGTCATTTTTTCCTGCAGCTGCATTACGCCTTCACCCCTTTATCATCATTCGGCAGATCTTCTTTGTGAATATGATAGCCGTAATCATCGACCACAGAGCGAAGCAGCATGGTAAAGAATGTGATGCCGAGCCCTATGAAGATAACCGGAAGCCCCCATGAATAATCGGAGTGGTATAAAAACCCGAACGCTGCGACAAACAGCCCGAAAGATATGATAAACGGCATGATGGAGCCGTTCGGCATATGAATGTCCTCTACAGGCTCTGCAGGCGCCATCCCTTCATTTCCGGCCTGCTTTTCAATCCACAGCGGGTCAAGTCCCCGGACAAACGGAAGCTGTTTAAAATTATATTCCGGCGGCGGCGAAGAGACCGCCCATTCAAGCGTACGACCGTCCAGCCACGGGTCGTTCCCGACGTATTTCCCCTTTATTGAGGTATAAATAATATTGACGACGAGTAAAGCAGCCGCGCCCGCCATGAAAAACGCGCCGATTGAACTGATCAGGTTGCCGGTATCAAGCCCCTGGCCGGGCAGATATGTGTAAACGCGCCGCGGCATTCCCATCAAACCGAGGAAATGCTGAATGAAGAAGGTAAGATGAAACCCGATAAAAAATAAGACGAACGAAATTTTCCCCATCGTTTCATGAAGCACCTTCCCGAACATTTTCGGCCACCAGAAATGCACCCCCGCCAGGATGCCGAACACAACGCCGCCGATAATGACATAGTGGAAATGCGCTACGACAAAATACGTATCGTGGAACTGATAATCTGCCGCTGCGGCCGCCAGCATGACACCCGTGACTCCTCCGAGTACGAAAGAAGGAATAAAGGCGACGGCATACAGCATAGGCGTCGTGAATTTGACATTTCCTCCCCAGATGGTCAAAAGCCAGTTGAAAATTTTAATGCCCGTAGGCACCGCGATCGCCATCGTCGCAACCGCAAATATCGCATTAGCGATCGGTCCGAGTCCCGTCGTAAACATATGGTGAACCCAAACCATGAACCCGAGAAAGCCGATCAGCACGATCGCGAAGACCATAGACGAATAACCGAACAGACGTTTCCTCGCAAATACGGGAATGATTTCTGAAAAAATCCCAAAGGCGGGAAGAATTAAAATGTATACTTCCGGATGCCCGAAAATCCAAAACAGATGCTCCCAGATTATCGTATTGCCGCCCAATTCAGGATTAAAGAAATTCGTTCCGAACAAACGATCCAGCATCATCAGCGCCAAACCGACGGTGAGCGGAGGAAATGCGAATAAAATGAGTGCCGACGCCACAAATGTCGTCCACGTAAACAGCGGCAGTCTCATATACGTCAAACCCGGCGCCCTCATATTAATAATCGTGGCGAGAAAGTTGATCCCCGCAATCAGCGTACCTAAGCCTGATATTTGCAGGCCGAGCACGAAAAAGTCTATGCCGTGCCCTTTCGAATTCAGCGCAAGCGACGCGTACGACGTCCAGCCTGCATCAGGAGCGCCTCCTAAAAACCAGCTCAGATTCAAAAAGATGCCTCCGAAGAAAAACAGCCAAAATCCGAGCGCATTCAGAAATGGGAACGATACGTCACGCGCCCCGATCTGAAGCGGCACAACCGCGTTCATCAGCCCGAATAACAGCGGCATCGCCGCCAGGAAGATCATTGTCGTGCCGTGCATCGTCATAATTTCATTAAACTGCTGAGCACCCATAAAATCGTTCCCCGGCCTCAAGAGCTGAATCCTGATAAGCATGGCCTCAAGTCCGCCGACGACGAAGAAAAATCCCCCGGCGATCATATATAAAATCGCGATTTTCTTATGGTCAACCGTCGTCAAATAATCCCAAAGCAAAGAGCTTTTTCTTTGCTGTCCTGTAAGCGTATTCATCATTTACGACCTCCCCCCTGATATCTCCCTGTCCTCACTTGTTCTCCGCTTTCAGCCCTTTTAAATATTCATACAGCGCATCCGTTTCAGCGTCCGAGAGCTTCGGATAAGTGCCTGTCATTTTATTGCCCGGTTTAATGCTGTCCGGATTTTTCAGCCAGGCTTTTATATTCTCTTTATTCGCATCCTTAATGCCGGCCACTTTGACCCGTTCACCGAAGGTAGCGAGGTTCGGAGCCGTTCTTGCCGCTTCAGCCCGTTTATCATTGGGCTCAACCGCATGACAGCTCAGGCAGTTTTTTTCCTTAAACAGCTCTTCTCCTTGCGCGGCTAAACCGGAATCTGTTGTATGCTTATAATTTTTCATCGCTTTCGTCCATTGTTTAAATTCTTTTGACGGCAGCGGTTTCACTTTGAAATCCATCAGCGCATGTGAAGGTCCGCACAGCTCTGCGCATTTCCCGAAGAAATATTCTCCCGCTTCTTTGCTGCGTTTAGAATCGAAGGTCAGAAAGAAAGTATTGTCATTATCCGTATTCGTATCGATTTTTCCCCCGGCTGACGGAATCCAGAAAGAGTGTTTCACATCTGAGGACTTCAGCTTGAAATAGACGCGTTCATCTGTGGGAACGATCAGCTCCTGACTTGTCACAAACCCGTAATCAGGATACTCGAATTCCCACCAGTATAAATTCGCCCTTACATTAATCACGAGCGCATCCTCTGCTTTACGGTTTTTCTTATCCATCGGCGACGTATCCGCCAGCGCCAATGTATCGATGACAACCGGAATGACAAGAATAATCAGAAGCAGGATCGGAATAACGGTCCAGGTGATTTCTAAAAAACGGTTCCCCTCCACCTGTTTCGGTATCGTGTCTTCCCCTATACGCGACCGTCTGAATCTCACAATGACGTAAAAGAAAATAACTGCTACGACCGCAACGACGACAACCATGATAAGTGTGCTGAGCACCGTCAGATCATATTGTTTATCAGCCACTTCGCCGGCAGGCTTGAGTGTGGACAGAAACGGTTTTCCACAGCCGCTCAATAAAAGCGGCACTAAGGCTAATAATGATAAAAGACGCCAACGCTTTAACATTTCACCCAACCCCTTTTTTGAATCAGTACGAGATGCACAAGCAGTAAATCTGCTTCCAGCCGAAATACTTCTTTTCCTCATTTCTTAAAATATGAGATTTTTTACTTAAAATTCCATCTATGTATAAAAGCAAAGCCGCCTGATTAAACAAAAGGTCAAGGCGGCGTTTACTAGTTGTCATTGTTTGTTTTGGCGATCAAACAAGCTCATTATTTAATTAAAACAGCGTAAAGACCACCATCGCTACAAAATAAATGGTCATGTAATTAAGCGAATAGACAAACATAAGAGTTGCCCACTTCATGATGTTTTTCATGCGGAATCCCATCAGTCCGAGAACAAGCCATCCGACATTCAGCAAAGTGCCGAGAATGACGATCGGAAGACCTAGACTGCCGAGGAAAAATGGAAGCGGCAGCAGGCATGCGACCCAGACGATAATCTGTCTTTTCGTCACTTCAAAGCCGTGCACTACCGGAAGCATCGGAATATTCGCTGCTCTGTAATCTTCCGTCTTCTTAATCGCAAGCGCTAAAAAGTGCGGAATCTGCCAGATGAATAAAATCATGAATAAAACCCACGCGACAACACCGATGTGCCCTTCAACCGCTGTCCAGCCGATTAACGGCGGCACGGCGCCTGATACACTTCCGACAACCGTATTAATCGTATAACGGCGTTTCGTCCACATTGTATAAAGAACAACGTACGTAAACACGCCGATAAAACCGATGACTGCTGCCATCACGGTGGTCATCAAAAGCATGATAAGTCCTAAAGCAATGAGTAAAATTCCTGACCACAGCGCTTGATTCGGCTGAATCTTTCCGGTTACCGTCGGTCTTACTTTCGTGCGTTCCATTAAATGATCAATATCACGGTCGTAATAGTTGTTAACCGCACAAGAACCGGCGATGATCAAAGAAGATCCTATTAATGTAAGAAGCACGGTGTTTAAATTGCCTAAAAAACTCAGACCGGATATATGTAACGCAAGCCACATGCCGGTAAAAGTCGTAATTAAATTCGAATTGACGATTCCTATTTTGATAAGCGAAAGGAAATCCTTCCATGCCGTCGTCTCTTCAATCTGTCCGTCTATAGCTGTATCGTTTAAAATTCTGGAATTAGCCATAACGTAAACCTCCCTTACAAACCTAAAGCAGGTTTTTTAAGACCTGCAACTCTATCATACAAGATAATGACCTGTAAAAAAACATCCTCTTAAATATTAAACGAGAAACAGGAATTTATTTGTGAACTTTTTATGAATTTTACCAAATCCGCCGGTTTCATAATAAAGCGGTTACTTTATTTCTATCAGACCCATCTGGAATAATCAACCCCATTATCTAAGAAGTCCTGATTCTATTATATTTTTGTGAACAAACAGAATTGAGAATTGCCACAAAACACATATTCGCTTACACTTGGTACGTATATCATTTTGTCCAGTTTGTTAAGAAGGTGAATGTAAAATGAATAAAGCTTTGAAAGCGCTCGGCGTGCTGACGACATTCGTTATGCTCGTCGTGCTGATCGGCGGCGCTCTTGTCACAAAGACAGGATCGGGTCTCGGATGCGGAAGGCAGTGGCCGCTTTGCCACGGCCGGTTTTTCCCGGAGCTTAACGCCGCTTCTATCATTGAATGGAGCCACAGACTCGCAAGCGGTGTCTCAATCGTTCTCGTGCTGAGTCTCGCTTTTTGGGCATGGAGAAAAGTCACGCCTGTTTTCCGTGAAACAACCTTTCTCGCCATTATGTCCATTATCTTTTTATTTTTACAGGCGCTTCTCGGCGCATTAGCGGTTGTTTTCGGATCAAATGCGCTCGTTATGGCGCTTCATTTCGGCATATCGCTGATTTCTTTCGCTTCTGTTCTGATTTTGACGCTGCTCATATTCGAAGCTGATAAATCAGACAAAAAGCTCGTCAAGCCGCTCAGAATCGGCAGGAAAATGCAGTTTCATATGATCGGCCTTTCGATTTACACGTATATCGTCGTTTATACGGGAGCTTATGTGCGCCATACGAAATCAAGCCTTGCCTGCCCTGACGTTCCGCTTTGCAGCAGGCTGAATCACGGGCTTCCGTCCCATTTTCAGGAATGGGTGCAGATGGGCCACAGAACGGCAGCGCTGCTTCTGTTCGTATGGATTCTTGTCGCTTTTGCACATGCGGTGCGCTCCTACAAAGACCAAAAACAGATTCTTGGGGGCTGGATAGCGGCTCTTGCCTTTGTTGTATTACAGGCGCTCTCCGGAATCATGGTTGTTTATTCAGAAATGGCCACCGGCTTTGCACTTGCCCATTCGCTCTTTATTGCCGGCCTGTTCGGCGTCTTATGCTATTTCTTATTATTAATCGCCCGCTTCCGCTATGAATCAAAACAGCGGTACATCTGAGGCACATGAAAAGGCCGAAGCATTAGAGCTTCGGCCTTTTTACATCTAAAAAACCTGATCGCACACGAGGGCGGATCAGGTTTTTTTATGTTCATTTTTTACGCTTTTTCAATTTCGATCAGTAAATCGCCTGTCTGAATCGGTTCACCGTTTTTCACATGAATCTGCTGTATCGTCCCGGAGAACGGCGCCTGTACCGTCGTCTCCATTTTCATCGCTTCATTAATCATCAGATGATCGCCTTTATTCACCTTTGCCCCGGTTTCCGTTAACAATTTAATGACGGTTCCCGGCATGGATGCCGCAATGTGGCTTGGGTTTGTCCGATCTGCTTTTAATTTTTCCTGTACGGATGATTTAATGCTTTCATCTTTAATGACCACCTCGCGCGGCTGGCCGTTCAATTCGAAATAAACGACACGTGTCGCATCTGGCTGCGGTTCACCGATAGATACAAGCTTCACGATCAGCGTTTTTCCGCGCTCGATTTCCACTTCGATTTCTTCACCGAGTGTCATGCCGTAGAAGAAAGTCGGTGTGTCTAATACGGAAATATCACCGAAGCGTTCCGCCGTTTTAACATATTCAGTAAACACCTTCGGATAAAGAGCATACGCGATTGCGTCCTGATCACTCAATTCCATATGATGTGTTTCTTTCCATTCTTCTTTAATGCCTTCAAAAGATACCGGTTCAAGCAGCTCACCCGGTCTTACCGTGATCGGCGTCTGCCCTTTCAGAACGAGCTTTTGCAGTTTTTCCGGAAATCCGCCGTGCGGCTGGCCGATCTGCCCTTTAAAGAGCTCAACGACTGAATCCGGAAAATCAAGCGTTTCGCCTTTATCATAAACATCTTGTTCTGTTAAATTGTTTTGCACCATGTAAAGCGCCATATCTCCGACGACTTTGGAAGAAGGTGTTACTTTCACGACGTCGCCGAACATGCGGTTGACGACGCTGTACATGTCTTTCACCTCATTCCAGCGATCACCGAGGCCGACTCCTTTTGCCTGCTGCTGCAGATTGCTGTACTGGCCGCCCGGCATTTCATGATTATAAATCTCAGTATGCGGAGACTTCATCCCGCTTTCAAATTCACTGTAATACTGACGGACGGATTCCCAGTATTGCGACAGTCTTTCCACCTGCCGGACATCCATTTCAGGACGGCGGCTGTTTCCTTCAAGGGCATGATAAAATCCGCTTGCGCTCGGCTGTGAAGTCAGACCCGCCATTGAGCTGACGGCGACATCCACGATGTCCACACCCGCTTCAACAGCTTTGGCATAGAGAAAGACGCCATTGCCGCTCGTATCATGCGTGTGAAGATGAACGGGAATATCAATCGTTTCCTTCAGCGCTGAGACAAGTTCGTATGCGGCTTGAGGTTTCAAAAGACCAGCCATGTCTTTAATGCCGAGAATGTGCGCACCAGACGCCTCAAGCTCTTTCGCCATAGAAAGATAATATTGCAAATCATATTTCGTCCGGGTCTTATCAAGAATATCTCCCGTGTAACAAATCGCAGCCTCCGCCACTTTTCCGGTTTCACGGACGGCATCGATGGCCAGCGTCATCCCTTTTACCCAGTTCAGGCTGTCAAAGATCCGGAATACGTCAATACCTGACTCCGCTGACTGCCGGACAAATTTTTGGATGACATTGTCCGGATAGTTTGTATAACCGACGGCATTTGATGAACGAAGCAGCATCTGGAACAATGTGTTCGGCACTTCCTTGCGAAGATCTTCAAGGCGCTTCCAAGGGTCTTCTTTTAAGAAACGGTACGCTACATCAAATGTCGCGCCTCCCCACATTTCAAGGCTGAACAGTTCAGGCCACAGGGCAGCCGTAGGATTCGCGATTTTTTTCAAATCATTGGATCTGATCCGGGTTGCAAGCAGGGACTGATGGGCATCCCTGAACGTTGTATCGGTCAGGAGCACGGATTTTTGCTCTTTCACCCAGTCTGCAAGCCCCTCAGCGCCTCTTTCATCAAGGATCTGTTTCGTACCGCTTGCCGGCTTTTCCCCGATACCTAACGTAACGGTCTGAGGCTTATCAAATGCAGGTTTTTCTTTTTTCCCGATTCCCGGAAAACCGTTCACCGTGACATTGCCGATATAGGAAAGCATTTTTGTTCCGCGGTCCTTCTGTTTTGGGAAAACAAACAGCTCAGGCGTTGTGTCGATAAACGATGTGTCATATTGGCCCGTCAGGAATTTTTCATGCTTTGCCACGTTTTCAAGAAACGGAATATTGGTCTTAATGCCCCTGATCCTGAATTCCTGCAGGTTGCGGACCATTTTCGCTGATGCCTGTTCAAACGTCAGCGCCCATGTCGACAGCTTGACGAGCAGTGAATCATAATAAGGCGTGATGACGGCGCCCTGGAAGCTGTTTCCCGTATCAAGGCGGACGCCGAAGCCGCCGCCTGAGCGGTAAGCCATAATTTTACCCGTGTCAGGCATAAAGTCATTCAGCGGATCTTCAGTGGTCACACGTGATTGTATCGCATACCCGTTTGTAAAAATGTCTTTCTGCTCAGGGATATTGACGGCACGGCTGTGCAGTCCGTGGCCCTGCGCGACGAGGATTTGCGTCTGAACGATATCAACCCCCGTTATCATTTCCGTAATCGTATGCTCCACTTGTACGCGCGGGTTCACTTCAATAAAGTAAAATTCACCGCCCGCTACGAGAAATTCCACGGTCCCCGCGTTGATATAGCCGACATTTTTCGCAAGCGCCACAGCCGCTTCACAGATTTCGTCCCTTAATTCAGGCTGCAAAGATACACTCGGCGCCACCTCAATGACCTTTTGATGGCGTCTCTGAACGGAACAGTCCCGCTCATACAGATGGACGACATTGCCTTCTTTATCTCCGATCACCTGAACTTCAATATGCTTAGGATTTTCGATCAGTTTTTCAACATACACTTCATCGTTTCCGAATGCGGCTTTCGCTTCTGATTTGGCCCGCTCAAACGATTCTTTCAATTCGCTTTCGCTTCGGACGATTCTCATTCCGCGGCCTCCGCCTCCGAGCGATGCTTTAATAATAAACGGAAATCCGTGGACTTTTGCGAATTGTTCGACATCTTTTAATGTTTCAGCCGGTCCGTCACTCCCCGGAATAACGGGGATGCCGGCTTTTTCTGCCTGCTCCCTCGCCTTTACCTTATCTCCGAACATATCCAAATGCGCTGACGTCGGTCCGATAAATACGATGCCCTCTTCTTCACAGCGTCTCGCAAATCGGATATTTTCAGAGAGAAATCCGTAGCCCGGATGAATGGCATCTACGCCGTTTCTTTTTGCGATCTCAATAATCCCTTCAATATCAAGATACGCGTCAATCGGTTTTTTGCCTTCTCCCACTAGATAAGCTTCATCCGCTTTATAGCGATGATAGGAGCCCGAATCTTCTTTTGAATAAACGGCTACCGTTCTGATGTTCAATTCTGTGCACGCCCGGAAAATCCGGATCGCAATTTCTCCCCTGTTTGCTACTAACACTTTTTGGATGGATTGTTGTGACAAACTTTTCTCCCCCTTGGCCTAATAAATATGTAGTTTATAATAAAGGAATATCCGTCCTGTGTATACACTTGTTTTTTAGAGATACACAGTTTTTTCCGTCTGCCGTCTTTTTACCCCCTTAGACGGAACGGGCTCCCTCTTTTTCTTCTTTTCTGAGTACTTGACATGCATGCTGACATTCACCAATATACCGGCGCTCGTTAATAACAAAAACATTGATGACCCTCCGTAGCTGATAAACGGCAGCGGAACACCTGTGATCGGAATTAAACCGCTGACACCGCCGAGATTGATAAAGGTCTGAATCGCAATCATGCTGGATATCCCGATTGCCAAAAGGCTCCCGAACGGATCTTCACATTTTCTCGCAATATAAAAACCTTTTAACACGACAAAAGCCAGCAGTACAATGACAAACAGGACGCCGAAAATGCCGAGCTCCTCTGAAATAACCGCCATAATAAAGTCTGTATGCGATTCAGGCAGATAACCGTATTTTTGAATGCTTTCTCCAAGACCGAGACCGAAAAAACCGCCTGAGCCGATCGCATAATACGAATTTATAATCTGCAGGCCTGATGTGCTGGCGTATTTAAATGGATTTTCAAGGCTTTCAAACCGGCTCATACGCCCGGGTGTCAAAATATCGTCCCATTTCAGATAGATGATCGGGCTGACAAGGAGCAATACGATTCCCGCCATGAGAACCAGCCTGAGCAGGGTCCTTCCGCTGAATCCCGAACACATAATGACGCAAAACGCGATCAGACCGATAATCATCGCCGTTCCGAAGTCGGGCTGAATGGCGATAAGCGCACAAATAACTACGGTGACGATCACCGGCGGCGCAACCCCCGTCAAAAGCTGATCGATGTAGCTTTGTTTCTTTGCGTATACCGCGGCAAGGTACAGTATCAGGGTCAGCTTGACAAATTCCCCCGGCTGAATGGCCATTCCGCCGATTTTAAACCAGCTTTGCGCGTTTCCGGCAACATGTCCGAAAACAAACAGCGCGCAAAGCGCAGCCACTGACGCAAGCAGTATGAATTTCTGAATCTTTTGATGGGCGAACACTTTGTACGGAAAAACGGCCGCGATGATAAACAGCACAAACCCCGCGATGACGGCGAACAGCTGCCGTTTAAAGAAATAGTCGCTGCTCACGCCGTAACGCATAACGGCGGTAATCATGCTTGAGCTGTATACCATTACCAATCCGAAACAGCACAGCAGAATGATAGCGCATATCAATGAATAATCGTAAGATTTTAACATTCTTTTAAACATAACATCCTCTTTCCTGCTTAAAGCTTACGTTTAATACCTATAGCGTATTATATTTTACTATAATTCATAAACAATTTACGCAGTTTCTTTATAGTTTTTCGGATGAAATGCAGATTAAGAGACCGTCTTACGAAAAGAAGATGCAAAAAAAACGGTTTACGGTTATAAAAAAACCCAAACCGTTGAATAGTTTGAGTTTGATCATTTATTTTCCTGTAAACGCGTCATGCAAAGCAGACAGTTCTCTTTCAAGTCTGTCCAGCAGCTCTTTGCCGTCGTTTTCGTCAACTAATCCCAGGCGGACAGCAAAATCGATTTCCCTCGACAGTCCGAACATCTGAGTATCCAAGACCTCTTCATACAGAGGACATTGAGGCATCGTTAAGTTATCCATTTGTACTCGGATCAGCTTCAAAATCTTCTCAGCATCTAACTTCAACAGCTCGAATGCTTTCTGCTGATGGTCAACTATAATCTCTGAAGCCAAAAGTATCCCTCCGTTCCCCAGGCGAGTACCTAATTCTTCTATTTATCATAAAGGGTATCAGATGAAATTGCAAGAGAATTTAAGCAGATGTTATGATAAAAAATGTTTCAAAAAATACTCAGCCTGTATTTCTCAGACATGATTTCCAAAAGCTTCACACCCGCGATGCTGTTGCCTTTTTCATCAAGCGCCGGGCCGAATATACCGATTCCGAAGTTGTACGGCGAAATGCCCATGATTCCTCCCGAAACGCCGCTTTTAGCGGGAATGCCGACCTTGATCGCGAATTCCCCGCTCGCATTGTACATGCCGCATGTCACCATAAACGTCTTGCAGATTCTCGCCACATCTTTTTTAATGACCTGCTCCCCGGTTTCCGGATGCTTGCCGTCAAGGGCGAATACACAGCCGATTTTGGCTAAATCCAGACTGCTCATCTTAATCGCGCACTGTTTTGTATACAAATCCATGACCTCTTCAACATCGCCTTTAAAAATGTCATACTGCTTCATGTAATAACACATGGCCCGATTAATCATGGATGAACTGAATTCCGATTCCGCGACATGTCTGCAATATGTAATGTCCTGATTATTCGCAAGTCTTCTGATGAATCCGAGCAGGTAATCCAGGCGGTCTTTCGGCGAATGCCCTTTAATGAAACCCGTAACGATGAGAGCTCCCGCATTAATCATCGGATTTAAAGGCTTGCCCGGATTCACTGTTTCAAGCTTAATCATGGAATTAAACGGGTCGCCGGTCGGCTCCTGACCCACGCAGCTGAACACCTTTTCCTTTCCGTAATCCATCAGTACGAGCGCCAGAGAAAGCACTTTCGAAATGCTCTGCAGCGTAAATGTCCGGTCGGCGTCTCCTGCCGTCAGACATGTATTTTCCGCATGATAAATCGTGACCGAAAGGCTGTCTTGTTCAGATTCAGCCAGAGCCGGAATATAGTCTGCCACTTTGCCTTCTTCGGTCCTTTTTTTCGCTTCCTGAACTAATGCGTCCAGCTCTTGGTAATGCCGGCATACCATGTCGATCATCCTCACTTCGCTGCCGTTGTATACATCTAATTTGCGACGCAAAGTGACAATTCATGCGAAAACTTTTATACTTTAAGTAAAGGGGGGCTTCACCATGAGCGTTATTCAAGTAAAAGGCAATGTTACATATCCGATTACAATTGATCCGAGTGTCTGGATTTTCGATGACCGCAAGTTTCCGTTTGAAAAAAATCAGCCCGTTCATCCGGACGGCTCTGCAGAAACCCAGGAGCATACGCTTGATCCGGAACGAGTGATCAGAGAAGGGCGCATTTCGCCGCCGACTTTAAAAAGCGAAAAACGTTATGAAAAAGAAAGACTGATGAACGGCAGCTTCGCCATGAAGCTCGGCGCTGTTTTAGCAAATGCCGAGCCGAAAGAAAGCGCTGTCTTGTGCGCATTTATTTCAAAATCAGAAAGAACCGAAGTGCCGCTAGAAAAGGCGCTGGACGCAATCGCGCATTTCAGCGATGCAGGGAAACCCCTTCAAGACGGCGGCCCGGTCCATTTTTACGTGGACGGAGACTTTGAAAAACCGATAACGGGCGTCACAGAAATCGAAGTTTTATAACAAATCGGCGGCGAGCTGTGCAAGGCCGGATCTCTCACCTTTCACAAGCTTCACGCTGCCGGAGACGGTTTGTTCTTTAAACCGTTCTACCACATAAGCAAGTCCGTTGTTTAAACTGTCTAAGTATGGGTGATCTATTTGCTCCGGATCGCCCATCAGGACAATTTTGCTGCCCTCTCCCACCCGAGTCAAAAGCGTTTTGACCTCGTGCCTCGTCAAATTCTGAGCCTCATCAATAATAATAAACTGATCCGGAATGCTTCTCCCCCGAATGTATGTCAGCGCCTCCACCTGAATCGATCCGATTCCTGCCAAAATCGCTTCAAGTTCACCCGGCTTTTTCGCATTGAATAAAAATTCAAGATTATCAAAGATCGGCTGCATCCACGGCTTGAGCTTTTCCTCTTTTTCGCCAGGCAAATATCCGATATCCTTTCCCACCGGGACGATGGGACGCGCGACGATCAGTTTTTTATAAATACCGAGATCCTCCGTCTGCAGAAGCCCTGCCGCGAGAGCAAGCAAGGTTTTTCCCGTTCCCGCTTTTCCGATCAGGGTGACAAGCGGGATATCTTCCCTCAGCAGGAGTTCAAGCGCCATTGTCTGCTGGACGTTCTTCGGCCTGATACCCCATACGTGCTCATCATCGAAAACGAGTCTTTTTACGGTCTCGCCTTTCTTATCTGTCATGCCGACCGCAGACGAAGATCCTCCTAATTCATCTTTCATCAGCACAAATTGATTCGGATAAACCTGATGCTGCTGAAGCTCCTTGACTGAAATTTGTTTGTCTTTATAAAACGAGGCAAACCGCTCTTTATTCATAAATATATCTTTGTACCCGCTATATATTTCATCATGGTCAACGACTCTGTCGTTTAAAAAGTCCTCCGCCAAAAGCCCGATGGCATCCGCCTTTACCCTGACAAGCACATCTTTGCTGACCAGGATGACGAGGCGGCCGTTTTCTTTCGTTTCCTCCTCAAGGCTTAAATTTTTTGCCACCGCCAAAATGCGGTTATCATTCGTTTTTTCGATAAAAATTTCTTGGAGCTGGTGAAATGACCGGTGGTTCAGTTCAATTCTGAGCGTTCCTCCGCTTTCAAGCGGAACTTTCTCGTGCAGCCTTCCTTTCTCCCTGAGCCCGTCTATCAGCTTAGATACGTGCCTCGCATTTCTCCCGACCTCGTCCATATACCGCTTTTTTGAATCGACCTCTTCCAGCACGACGGCGGGGATGACAACTTCGTTTTCTTCAAAGGAAAAAATGGCGTTAGGATCCTGCAAAAGTACATTCGTATCTAACACATAAATTTTACTCAAGTCTCAGCCTCCTGAAATAAGGATCAAAGCCCATCGTGTGCTTCTCTTTCCGCGAATAACGGGGATGCCTGCTAAAATATATGATTTGGTGCATAAAGATAGAAGGTTAATTCAACAATAAAATAAATGAAAGCATTCAAGGAGGAAATCTGACGTGCGAATTCTTTTCATTATCATACAAGCCTTGTTTATCCTTACCGGCTGCACTGCTGTACAGGACGGCCGCGGCCGCAATATTCAGAACGAATCAGCCGATCAGCGCGATGCAAAACCGATCCATGTGAAAAATACGGCTCCTGAGACAGCTGAAAATCCCGGCCGGACAGACATCGCTAAGCATCTCGTCGAGGTAACCGAAAAAATCCCCGGCATTTCAGATGCCACTGCGGTTGTACTCGGAAGATACTCCGTTGTCGGTATCGATGTGGATGACAATTTAGAAAGAAGCAAAGTGGAGAGCATTAAATACACGGTTGCCCAGGCGTTAAAAAACGATCCTTACGGCGCCAATGCCGTTGTCGTGGCTGATCCTGATACGGTTTCCCGTCTGAGAGGCATGGGCAGCGACATTAAGGCCGGCCGCCCCGTTTCAGGCATTTTGGACGAACTTGCCGCCATCGTCGGCCGTGTCATGCCGGAAGTCCCGAATGATGTGACCGACAATGAAAAAGAATCACCGACTCAATCGAATGATGATCAGCTGAACCAAAGAGACCAGAACAAGCTGCAGAACGAACAGAACGATCAATCGGATCATCATATGAAAAACCGCCGGTAAAAAGCAGCGCCCGCTCCAAAGGAAGGGCGCTGCTTTCTTTCCCTTTGGCAGGAGGGGCATCCATGTTATAATGCTTGTCATAGTGAAAGAGGTGAAAATCAATGAGAGTAAAATGTTCCGTTTGCGACAAAATCGAACAAATTGATGATGAAACACTGACAGCCAAACGCCTCCGCAATCGTCCGATTCATACGTATATGTGCCGGGAATGCCATGACCGAATCAAAGTCAAAACGGAGGCGCGGCTGAATACCGGACACTTTTCCTTTCATCCCGGACAAAAAGCGAAAAAAGATAAACCGAAAAAATAAACCGAATAAAAAATGACCCGCCGGAAGGCAAGGTCATTTTTTTATTGCGGTTTAGCTGACTGGCTTTTTTTGGACTGGTGCAGACGGATTTTGTAAACGATCAAAATCAAGGCGGCGACAACAAGCCCTTCTCCGACCGGCAGAAACACACCGAAAAAAGTCAGCACTGTGCAGCCGAGCACGAGAAAGAGATAAACTGCCGCAGCCTTCAACACCGGCAGCCGTTTGGCAAAGCCGAGTTTAAATACAATCACCGAAAGCACGACGATCGTTCCGTATAACAGCCACATTCCCGTCAGCGGATGCTCATCCACTTGGTAAAGAGCCGCAAAGAACGACAGCCGTTCACTTACTTCATTCAAAAGGATCCCCCTCCCCTTTTCCGTTCGGGTTCTACCTTTTCAAATTCTGCAAGTGATTAAGACATTCCTGCTGTTTTTTTCTTTTTCGCCGCTTTTTCACGTTCGTTTTTATTCAGGATTTTCTTTCTTAAACGGATGGATTCCGGCGTTACTTCACAGTATTCATCTTCGTTTAAGTACTCGAGTGATTCTTCAAGCGACATAATGCGCGCTTTCTTAATCGTAGTCGTTTGATCCTTCGTAGCGGAACGGACGTTTGTCTGCTGTTTCATTTTGCTGACATTGACGACAAGGTCATTGTCACGGTTATGTTCGCCGACAATCATGCCTTCATATACTTCTGTTCCGGGCTCAACGAAGATGACGCCGCGGTCTTCAATACCTTGAATTCCGTAAGATGTCGCTTTTCCGTTTTCCATGGAAACGAGCACACCCTGACGCCGGCCTCCGACTTGGCCTTTTTGCATCGGCTGATAGCTGTCAAACGTGTGGTTCAGGATACCGAAACCGCGTGTCAGTGACAGAAACTCAGTAGAATAGCCGATGAGTCCGCGTGAAGGTACGGTAAAGATCAGGCGGACCTGGCCGTTTCCGTTATTAATCATATCAAGCATTTCGCCTTTTCTCGCACCCATTGATTCCATAACAGAACCGGTATGCTCTTCAGGCACGTCAATCTGCACGCGCTCAACAGGCTCGCAGCTTACGCCGTCGATTTCCTTAATGATAACTTCAGGTTTAGACACTTGAAGCTCATAGCCTTCACGGCGCATGTTTTCAATTAAAATGGACAGGTGAAGCTCACCGCGTCCTGAAACAACCCATGCGTCAGGTGATGCAGTCGGTTCGACACGAAGACTGACGTCTGTTTGAAGCTGCGCGTTCAGACGCTCTTCAATTTTGCGGGCTGTGACATATTTGCCTTCACGGCCTGCAAACGGGCTGTTGTTTACGACAAATGTCATTTGAAGCGTAGGCTCATCAATGCGCAGAACCGGCAGCGGCTCATGGTGGTCAGCCGGACAAACCGTTTCACCGACGTTGATGTCTTCCATGCCCGAAACGGCAACGAGGTCTCCCGCTCTCGCTTCTTCAATTTCCACGCGTTTCAATCCTTGGAAACCGAAGATTTTCGTTACGCGGAATGATTTTACCGTTCCGTCAAGTTTCATCAATGAAACCTGCTGACCCACTTTCATCGTGCCGCGGAAAACGCGTCCGATACCGATACGGCCGACATAATCATTGTAATCAAGCAGCGCCACTTGGAATTGAAGAGGCTCTTCGGCGTTATCTACCGGGGCAGGGACATGTTCAAGAATCGTTTCATACAGTGATTCCATATTTTCGTCCTGCTTTTTCGGATCCAGACTTGCCGTTCCGTTAATCGCAGAAGCGTAGACGACAGGGAACTCAAGCTGTTGTTCGTTTGCGTCAAGCTCGATGAACAAATCAAGCACTTCATCAATGACTTCTTCCGGGCGGGCGAAATCACGGTCGATTTTGTTTACGACGACAACCGGATTTAAGTTCTGCTCAAGGGCTTTTTTCAGTACGAAACGGGTTTGCGGCATGCAGCCTTCATATGCGTCAACGACTAACAGAACGCCGTCAACCATTTTCATAATCCGTTCTACCTCTCCGCCGAAGTCGGCGTGTCCCGGAGTGTCCAAAATATTAATGCGTGTATCTTTATAGTTAATCGCAGTATTTTTCGCAAGAATTGTAATACCGCGTTCACGTTCAAGATCGTTTGAATCCATTGCGCGTTCGGCAATATTTTCGTTGGCACGGAATGTTCCGGCTTGGTGAAGCAATTGGTCTACCAAAGTCGTTTTCCCATGGTCAACGTGGGCAATAATCGCGATGTTGCGAAGATCGTTTCGAAGTTTCACATTTTCATCTCCTAAAAAAATTAGATAACTTTCATATTATACCACACATCCTCTTTAAAAGCGTTACGTTTTTCTGTAAACTGAAAGTATGACGTTAAAGGGGATGGAAATATGAAAAAATTGAATTGGCTCTTATTATTATTTGCATTCGCAGCAGTCTTCAGCATGATGCTGATCGGCGTATCAATCGCTGAGAAAAGCGCATGGGGCATCATCGGAAGCATTGTTCTTGTTATCGCCATGATGGGAAGCGGTTTCACCGTAAAGAAAAAAATGCGCGAACAGGGACTGCTTGATTAAAAGCATGACCCTTTGCAAAATTCCGTAAACATGGAAAGACAATATCTTATGAAGCCTGAATCAAAGATTCAGGCTTTTTTATATCCTCAAAACAGGCTCCAGATGTAAGGCTTATCTCCCCCGCCGCCTAGTCAGGAAGCCGGAAATGACAGCTCCCATTCTAGTTACATCAGCAGATTCCCTCAGAATATGCAGTCTGAAATAGTCCGGCATCGTTATGCAGAAAATACCATACCTCCTATTTCAATTCCATCATTGTCTTTTTATACTTGTGGCTGTAAGCAAATACACATGACAAGGAGAGAACGAAATGAAAACATCTTTTTTGAAGAAAACCGCTGTAACTGCCGCCGCAACCGCCTCAGCCGCCTTGCTTGCATTCAGTCCGCTTGATTCTGCCGGCGCAAAAACGATTCAGGCAAATGAACCGCATGCCCTGGAGGCTTCCGCAGAGAAAACACCGGAAGACGCGGCAAAGCTTTTAGACATCATCAGCCAATCGATTTACGAAAAAGACGGTGTCTATTATTTTGACGGTAAAAAAGCGGTTGAATTGGGATTAGATCAAGAACAAGCCCAGATCATTCAAAAGCTGTGGGACAGTTCAACCGAATTTTTAACCGTACTTTCCCAATGTATTGAGAAAACGGACGGCGAATATACATTTAATAAAGAAAAAGCGGTGGAGCTTGGCTTTACGGAAAAAGAGGCCCTTATCGTTGATCAGCTGTTCACCGCTTTTTCCCAAAGTCTTCATATCCTTCAATCTGCGCTGATTGAAGAAGACGGTGTGTATACATTTGATCAGGAACTTGCTGAAAAAGCAGGAGCAGGAAAAAAAGAAGCAAAGCTGTGTGCCGGATTCTTTAATTCACTGCCCCAGGAATTGCTTGAAGGCATTTATACAGCCTTTCATCCGGCTGAGTAAACGGATTAAAACGCCCGGTCATTCAGCCGGGCGTTTTTTTAAATCAGCAGTTTAAGGATCAACATGATAAAGAAAACAGCACCGAACAAACAGGCTGCTTTTATCAGCAGCTTCCCGTAATACCGTTCCTTAAACCGCCTTTCTTCTTCTGCATAACAGGCTGGCGCCTTCATCTCAGGGCTGCCGAGGTCAAGCGGCTCCTTCATCATATGATATAAACTCCCGCACTTACCGCATGATTCAAGATGACGGGAAATAAATCGCTCCGTTTCTGTTTCACAATCGCCTTCAATATATAAAGAGAGTAAATCTCTCACTAAACAGCAAGTCATATCTGTCCGTCCTTCCTTTTTTCCCCCAAGTGCTGTTTCAGCTGCATTCTCGCCCTGTACAGGGTGCTCTTCACCTTCGAAAGACTCCAGTCCAAAACATCAGCAATCTCTTCGTAAGACAGCTCTTGAAATATCTGTCGAAATGCTGAATAAAATGACTGAAAATCTCTGACATCTGAAACAATCCTTTTCGTTTATTAAGGCCTCACCTGTTTAGACAAACGGCTATAAAAAAAGTTTTACAGATTGGAACATTTTTCCCCTATCATTTTTCCCGACTTCATTTGTCATTTTTTTCAGAATAAATCGTATCATTCGACTCATGTCTGATTCAACACGTGCCTCTCGGCTTATCCCCCGATGCTGGCCGCCGGAAGCCTTTCCGGGACGATTCTATCAATTCATCAGCGGAGTCTAGTTTTATATTGCAGAATGAGAGAATGCTGGTTTATTATAACAATATAAGTTTTCATTATTTTCAAAAAGGGGGATTTATTGTGGGTTTAGGTAAGAAATTGTCTGTTGCTGTCGCCGCTTCCTTTATGAGTTTAACTATCAGTCTTCCGGGTGTTCAGGCCGCTGAGAATCCTCAGCTTAAAGAAAACCTGACGAACTTTGTGCCGAAGCATTCTTTGGTGCAGTCTGAGTTGCCTTCAGTCAGTGACAAAGCAATCAAGCAATACTTGAAACAAAACGGCAAAGTCTTCAAAGGCAACCCTTCTGAGAGACTGAAGCTGATTGACCACACGACCGATGATCTCGGCTACAAGCACTTCCGTTATGTGCCTGTCGTTAACGGTGTGCCTGTGAAAGACTCGCAAGTCATTATTCACGTCGATAAATCCAACAATGTCTATGCGATTAACGGTGAATTAAACAACGATGCTTCTGCCAAAACGGCTAACAGCAAAAAATTATCTGCAAATCAGGCGCTGGATCATGCTTTTAAAGCAATCGGCAAATCACCTGAAGCCGTCTCTAACGGCAACGTTGCAAACAAAAACAAAGCCGAGCTGAAAGCAGCGGCCACAAAAGACGGTAAATACCGACTCGCCTATGATGTAACCATCCGCTACATCGAACCAGAACCAGCTAACTGGGAAGTAACCGTTGATGCGGAGACAGGGAAAGTCCTGAAAAAGCAAAACAAAGTGGAGCATGCCGCTGCAACCGGAACAGGTACGACTCTTAAAGGAAAAACGGTCTCATTAAATATTTCTTCTGAAAGCGGCAAATATGTAATGCGCGATCTTTCTAAACCTACCGGAACGCAAATTATTACGTACGATCTGCAAAACCGACAGTATAACCTGCCGGGCACGCTCGTATCAAGCACTACCAACCAGTTCACAACTTCTTCTCAGCGCGCTGCCGTTGATGCGCATTACAATCTCGGCAAAGTGTACGATTATTTCTATCAGACGTTTAAACGCAACAGCTACGACAATAAAGGCGGCAAAATCGTATCTTCTGTTCATTACGGCAGCAAATACAATAACGCGGCCTGGATCGGCGACCAAATGATTTACGGTGACGGTGACGGCTCATTCTTCTCGCCTCTTTCCGGTTCAATGGACGTAACGGCCCATGAAATGACACACGGTGTTACACAGGAAACAGCCAACCTGAACTATGAAAATCAGCCGGGCGCTTTAAATGAATCCTTCTCTGATGTATTCGGATACTTCAACGATACTGAGGACTGGGATATCGGTGAAGATATTACGGTCAGCCAGCCGGCTCTCCGCAGTTTATCCACTCCGACAAAATACGGACAGCCCGACCATTACAAAAATTATCAAAACCTTCCGAACACTGATGCCGGCGACTACGGCGGCGTGCATACAAACAGCGGAATTCCGAACAAAGCCGCTTACAACACGATTACAAAAATCGGCGTGAAAAAAGCGGAGCAGATTTACTATCGCGCACTAACGGTATATCTCACTCCGTCATCAAACTTTAAAGATGCAAAAGCAGCTTTGATTCAATCAGCGCGGGACCTTTACGGCTCTCAAGACGCTGCAAGCGTAGAAGCGGCCTGGAATGCGGTCGGCTTGTAAACAAGAAAAGAGACCGGAGAAATCCGGTCTCTTTTTTATATCTGAAACATTTCACAATGGCTTCACCATGATCATATATGTCTTTTCCCGATCGTCTTTTTCAAGCTTAAGCTGTTCAAAGCCGCATTGGCTTAAAAACAAAACCCATTCCTGCCTGTCCAGGGGAACGGCTGAAAACATCGCTTTATGCTCCCCTCTCAGCCGGCCCGCAATCTCTTCAATGACCGCGCGTCCGATTCCTTTCTCTTTTGCCTCCGGAGCGACGGCCACGGTTCCGAGCCACGGTTTTCCGTTTGAAGGCGCCCATTCCAAATGAAAACTGACGGCGGCAGGAGCGCCGTCAATCTCCCATACGAGCCACGTTCCATTGTACATGGAGTATGCAAGCATAAACTCCGCCGCATTTTTTGTTCCGAACTCTTCGTTTTTCCACACCGGGTGTGCAGCCGCCAGCTGCTCCAGAAACCCGAGATCTTCTTCTTCAAAATCTCTACCTGTCAGCATGTAAATAGTCGTCAAAGATAATTTTATGTATTGCCGGATTGCCCGCAAGCACGCTGTGGTTGTCTAAAAACGTAAACGGTTCGCCGTCTGTGGTCGTGTAAATGCCCCCGACTTCGTTCAGCAGCACGCAGCCGGCAGCGTAATCCCACGGCGCGAGCCTCATCGTAATGTATGCGTCAATGCGGCCGGCCGCAACACTGGCCAGCTCAAGTGCCGCCGAACCGTAGGAACGCGTTCCTCTGACCCGTTTTACGAGCGGCGCCAAAATACTCGGGTCAATCCTTCTGTTTTCCGTCACCCATGTGGCATTGATTGCAATAATGGCTTCTTCAATGGAAGCTTCTTTTAAAGGAGCAAGCGGCGTGTCGTTCAGATAAGCCCCTTTTCCGCTGAATGCGTGATACAGTTCGTCCTGCATCACATCATAAATTAAGCCGATTTTGCCTTTTCCGTCTTCAAAGATGCCGATGGAGATCGCGAAATGCCGCTTTTGATGGACAAAATTCATCGTTCCGTCAATCGGATCAATGATCCAGACGATTCCGTCAAGGGAGCGGAGCTTATCTCCCTGCCCTTCTTCTCCGAGAATCCGGTGTCCGGGAAAAGTTCCCTGTATACGGTCAATGAAAAAGCGTTCCGTCTCTTTATCAATATTTGTGACTAAATCATTCGGATTTGATTTTGTTTCAATCGTCAAGCTTTCCTGCATGGATTGTCTGATTCTCGTTCCGGCTTCTTTTACCCATTGTTTTGCGATATCATCAATTTCCGTCCAATTTGTCATACCGTGTACCTCTTTTCTATGTATAGCTTATTCTATAGCATACTGATAAAGGCGATGAAAAAGCAAGGAAAATGAAAAAAATGCCTTCTCACGTAAAAACGAACCATTTCCTGCGGTTCGTTTTTACTATTCTTTATCCGTTAAGCCGAATCCATTCTTTTCTGAGACGTTCCAGTTTTCTTTTGCTGAGATCGATTTGATCTTCATTCTCTTTTTGCATGGCCTCATACAGGGTTGCCAATTCATAATCAACCTCTAGTCTCCAGACAGCTACACGGTTATTTTTTTCCTCCCTGAATCCTTCCTTCACCACTTGCCTCATTGTCTTTCGCCCCTTCCAGAGATCATTTGTTAAAAAAGCATCCCATTTTTCCAATTTATTAATGATACTTCTTATATCGTATGGAAACTTATATTCGGCTGTAACAACATTCTTAAAATTGTGTGTTTACCTATTCGTTTTTTACCACCAATCCTCTCGGCTCAAACGTTCTCAATGTTTTTGCGGCCGGCGGCGGCTGTGGTAAAATATGAATACTTACGATAAGGAGGAAAAAGATGACTCAGATGCGTTTTACAAAAGAAGACTTCGATACATTTACAATAGAAGGTTTAGATCCGCGCATGGAGGTGTTAAAAGAACAAGTCCGCCCGAAGCTGACCTTGTTAGGAGAGCATTTCGCACCGACATTGTCAGCATTGACAGGCGATGAAATGTTTCCGCATGTCGCCAAGCACGCGAGAAGATCTGTCAACCCGCCGGCTGACAGCTGGGTTGCCTTTGCCAACAGCAAACGCGGGTATAAGAAACTCCCTCACTTTCAGATCGGTTTATGGGACACCCATATGTTTGTATGGTTTGCCATCATTTATGAATCTCCGATAAAAGAGGAATACGGCAGATTGCTGGAAGCGAAGCAGGAGGACATCACAAAACAGATTCCCGGTCATTTTGTATGGTCGCCGGATCATACGAAGCCAGGGGCGTACAAGCAGTCCGACATGGATCAGGAGCAGCTGAAAACATTATTTGAACGCCTGCAGACAGTGAAAAAAGCAGAGCTTTTGTGCGGCATTCAGCTGCAAAAAGAAGACGTGATCAACATGAACAACAATGAATTCCTGCAAACCATTGAAGATGCTTTTAGGAAGCTTTCCTTTTTATACACACTGACTCAGAAAGTCTCATAACATAAAAAGCGGGCCGATTGCCGGCTCGCTTTGTCTACATTTTGATAATCGCTTGATCTGATTGTTTCGCCTGTTTCACAGTCCGATAAGGGGAATAGGTGCTGTCAGCTTCAAATTGGCTGCAGATTTTCTTTTCCTCCGCTTTCCCGGGAACGATTTCTTTAAAGCGGCGGTACGCATTCAGAAGTCTGTCTCGGTCAGCTCCTTTTTCATAGGCGTTTTCCACCTGCTGAAAAAAAGCAATGACATCCACGGCCTCCTCTGTCGTCCAGTCCTCATTCATCGGATATTGATATTCCAAATGTCTTCACTCCTTTATAATCATGCTCAAAATAAGCATCTTCCATAGATCATAAATTGTTCTTTACTTTCTTTCAAGTTCATAATATAATTCATTTGTTTTACGTTTAAAAAACGGGTAATAAAACTGAATGTAATACAAACTAATCCGTAGGTATTATGATAAAGGTGGGAAAACAATTGCCGCAACATGAAACACCCCTGTACAGCGGACTGAAAAAGCACGCGGACAGACAGCCTGTCCAATTCCACATTCCGGGCCATAAAAAAGGCGCGGGAATGGATCCGGAATTCAGACAATTTATCGGAGAAAACGCGTTAAGCATAGATTTAATTAATATCGAGCCCCTGGATGATTTACATGCGCCAAAGGGCATCATTAAAGAAGCCCAGGATCTGGCCGCGGAAGCATTCGGCGCAGACCATACCTTCTTTTCCGTACAAGGGACGAGCGGCGCCATTATGACGATGGTCATGGCCGTATGCGGACCCGGAGATAAAATCATCATCCCTAGAAACGTTCATAAATCCATTATGTCGGCCATTGTATTTTCCGGAGCGGTGCCGATTTTTATTCACCCGGAAATTGACGATGAGCTCGGAATTTCTCACGGCATTACGCTTGAGTCCGCCGAGCGGGCTTTGACGGAGCACCCTGACGCAAAAGGCCTGCTTGTCATAAATCCGACGTACTTCGGTGTGGCAGCTGACTTGAGCAGCATTGTAAAGCTCGCGCATTCTTTCGATGTGCCTGTGCTTGTCGATGAAGCGCACGGCGTGCATATTCATTTTCATGATAAGCTTCCTCTGTCCGCCATGCAGGCGGGCGCTGATATGGCAGCCACAAGCGTGCACAAATTGGGAGGCTCCCTGACGCAGAGCTCCATTTTAAATGTGAGAGAAGGTCTTGTTTCCAAAGAAAGAGTACAGTCGATTTTAAGCATGCTGACGACAACGTCAACATCCTATCTGCTTCTGGCTTCACTGGATGTCGCAAGAAAACGCCTCGCTACAGAAGGCCGCGACCTTCTTGAAGATACGATTCTGCTGGCGGATCAGACACGGAAACGCCTCAATCAAATTGAAGGCATCCGCTGTGTCGGCGAAGAAATCACAGGGTCTAAAGCTGCCTTCAGTTATGATCCGACTAAATTAATCATTTCGGTCAAAAACCTCGGCCTGACGGGTCATGACGTTGAAAAATGGCTCCGCGAATCATATAATATCGAAGTCGAGCTGTCCGATTTGTATAATATTTTATGTATTTTCACCCCCGGCGACAGAGCGGGAGATGCCGACCGTCTTGTAAGCGCGCTTACAGACATTTCAAAACAGGCTTCCGCCAATGACTATGCTCATCAGCAAACCGAAGTTCTGCTTCCTGAAATTCCTCTGTTAGCGATGACGCCAAGAGACGCGTTTTACGCAAATACGGAAGTCATTCCGTTAAAAGAATCCGCGGGACGGATCATCGCAGAGTTTGTCATGGTGTACCCGCCGGGAATTCCGATCTTTATTCCGGGTGAGATCATTACTGAAGAAAATATCAGCTACATTTTTAAAAACTTGGACGCCGGCCTTCCTGTGCAGGGTCCCGAAGATGCAACGCTTGAAATGATCAGAGTCATCAAAGAGCAAAAAGCCATCCAATAAACATAAAGAAGCCCGAAACGAAATCGTTTCGGGCCTTTTTACGCTTTTTACTCTTCTTCAAGATGACACTGGCATTGTCCGCAGCATGTTCCGTATAACGTCGTGACCTTCTCATCCTCAAAGTAATGAATCGCTTCGTTACAGTCTTGGCAAACAATTGTACCCATCTGTCATTCCCCATTTCTCAGAATTTGAAAACGCTTAATTTTCACTTGTTGTTATTATATTATTATGTCACATTTAATATGTCAACCGATAAATTGTATAACACATTTATTTTTTACGGTCTTTTTATAGCTCGAGGGTCAATCACAGTATATCCTTTATGACGCAATCCTTTTACAATGTCCGGCATGGCTTCCGCCGTCCATTTCCGGTCATGCATCAATATGTTGGCCCCGTCCCGCAGATAAGGACTGTTCAGTGTGATATCGGTAAGCGCTTTTTTGGATTGATATTTCTGATCCCAATCATACCCGAAGGTCCAGTTCATTTTCACCATACCTTCTTTTTTTATAAGTCTGTCACTGTAGTCCGTATTGCTTCCGAAAGGCGCCCTGAAAAATGCGGGTTTCTCTCCTATTACCTTTTCAACCGCTTTATTGACGCCAATGATTTCTTCCCGTTGTTTTTGTTCGGAAAGATCTTTTAAGTTTTGATGAGTCATTGTATGATTACCGATCATAAAACCTAACTCATGAATATGCTTAAGCGCTTTCTTATTTTCATCTTTTTTCAAAAAATGTCCGTTTACAAAAAAGATCGCTGACGCATTGAGATCGTGCAGTTTGTCCGCAATCTCAGCGGCATGCTGATCAGGCGCGTCATCGATCGTTACCAATGCGATCGGTTTTTTCTCTTTCTGTTCATCCATTTTTTCCACAGAAAAGCTTTTCGGATTGATATAGTAACGGGGCTCCGCCTTCTGTTTTTTCTGTTTTTCCTCTTTTGTATGGTGGTTTTCCCGTTTGGCATGATTGGCCGCGGCTTGAGAATGGGGTTTGTTTGTTTGCATCTTTTCATTTGATTGGCAGCCGGCGAGTAAGCACATACATATGACGGCTGCAGCGGCTTTATACATGACAATCCCTCCTGATATGGTTTTGCCCCCAGTATAACGGAAAAACAGCGCTCTCACGAAAAACAATGTGCCTTTTTTACACATCGGCTGCGCAAGTTGTCACACGTATTATTTCTTCATTAAAAACGGTTTCAATTATATAACAATTCAGTAACAAGCCTTAGGTTTTTCACCTCTCGTGATACACTTGATATAGTCCTTATAAATGGATGAACCCATATATTATATAAAACAGAGGAGTAAGATAGATGCGCTACCGTACGGTGATTCCCTTTTTTTTGATGCTGTTCGTTCTGTCAAGCTGTTCGGTTTCTACTGTCAGTCCATTCACAAAAAACCGGATCGACAGCATTCATCACACTCAAATCTTGTTTTTTTCCGATGAAAATCATATAGATAAAGAAGTGCCTTATTACGATGCGATTCTTGATTTAGAAAAGAAATATCCCCATCATGTCGATCAAATGAAGGTTTATGACAACAGAAAGGGATGGGAAGAGGAAATCAACACGTTCCCTGCGCTGATGGTGATCAATCATCGGCATGTGGTCATGAAGATTGAGGGATCCGTAAAGAAAAAAGAGGATATCATCAAACCTATGCAGCATGTGCTTGCACAATAAAAACAGCCCCCGCTTTTACAAACGGGGGCTGTTTCTTTGTTACATTATTATTTCACGATATGGATCGGGCTTCCGATTGCTACTTCGGCAGCTTCCATAGTGATTTCGCCCAATGTCGGGTGAGCGTGAATTGTCATTGCGATATCTTCAGCAGTCATTCCGCCTTCGATCGCCAGGCTCAATTCAGAAATCATGTCAGAAGCGCTTGCGCCGGCAATTTGCGCACCGATTACAAGACCGTCTTCTTTACGAGTGATCAGCTTCATGAAGCCGTCAGTTTCGTTAAGAGACAGCGCACGTCCGTTTGCTGCAAACGGGAACTTAGCTGCAACGACTTCAATGCCTTCTTCTTTCGCCTGTGCTTCAGTGTAACCGACAGAAGCCAGTTCAGGCTCAGAGAATACAACCGCCGGAATACCGAGGTAATCGATTTCAGCCGGCTCTCCTGAAATAGCTTCCGCAGCGATTTTACCTTCGTAAGACGCTTTGTGAGCCAACGGAGGTCCGTCAATGATGTCACCGATTGCGTAAATGTTCGGTACGTTTGTGCGGCACTGCTTGTCTGTTTTAATGACACCGCGGTCAGTCATTTCGATACCGACTTGCTCAAGGCCGAGCTCATCAGTGTTCGGACGGCGTCCGACAGTGATTAATACGTAATCAGCATCAACCGTTTTTTCTTCGCCTTTTACTTCGAATGTAACTGTTACGCCGTCAGGTCTTTCCTCAACGCCTTTAGCCATGGCGCTTGTATGGATTTCAACGTTGCCTTTTTTCTTCAGTCTGCGGGTAACGAGAGAACTCATTTGTTTTTCGAAGCCAGGAAGAATTTCATCTCCGCCTTCTAAAATAACCAATTCAGTTCCGAAGTTCGCATACGCTGTTCCAAGCTCAGTACCGATATATCCGCCGCCGATAACAACGAGCTTTTTCGGAATTTCTTTAAGCGCAAGTGCGCCTGTAGAGTTCAGAACGCGTTCGCTATATTTGAAGTTTGGCAATTCGATAGGGCGAGAACCGGTAGCAATGATTGCGTTTTTAAATGTGTATGTTTGCGCAGAGTTCTCATCCATTACACGGACAGAGTTGCTGTCTACGAAATAAGCTTCCCCTTTTATAACATCCACTTTATTTCCTTTTAAAAGACCTGCAACACCGCCGGTAAGCTTATTTACAACAGAAGCTTTCCATTCTTGGACTTTTGTAAAGTCAACCGTTACGTTCTCAGCAGTGATCCCCATGTCATCTGAATGTTTTGCATTCTCGTAACGATGGCCTGCATTGATGAGCGCTTTTGAAGGAATACAGCCGACGTTCAGACAAACGCCTCCAAGAGTTGCTTTTTCAACGACTGTTACTTTTTGTCCAAGCTGAGCAGCGCGGATGGCAGCTACATAGCCGCCGGGTCCCGCACCAATCACAAGAGTATCTGTTTCAATAGGGAAATCTCCTACTACCATAACATTACGCCTCCATTAAAATAAGTTGTGGATCGTTCAGTAAACGCTTGATGTGGTTTAACGCATTTTGTGCAGTTGCTCCGTCAATCATACGGTGGTCAAAGCTGAGAGAAAGAGCTAAGACAGGAGCAGCTACAATTTCACCGTCACGGACGATTGCTTTTTCAGCAATACGGCCGATACCGAGAATCGCAACCTCTGGATGGTTGATAACCGGTGTGAACCATTGGCCTCCGGCAGAACCGATATTTGTGATCGTGCAAGAAGCGCCTTTCATTTCCGCAGGTGCAAGCTTGCCTTCACGCGCTTTTGTAGCAAGGCTGTTGATTTCATCAGAGATTTCGAAAACGGCTTTACGGTCGGCATTTTTCACTACCGGCACAAGCAGGCCTTTTTCGGTATCCGCTGCAATTCCGATGTTGAAGTAATGTTTTTGGATCACTTCATCTGTTTTATCATCAATAGATGTGTTTAAAACAGGGAATTTTTTCAAAGCGGATGTTAATGCTTTGACGACGTAAGGCAGATAAGTCAGCTTGATGCCTTGATCAGCAGCAACTTGTTTGAACTGTTTGCGGTGAGCAACAAGATTTGTTACGTCAACTTCATCCATAAGAGTTACGTGCGGTGCAGTATGCTTAGAGTTCACCATTGCTTTCGCGATCGCTTTACGGATACCGCTCATTTTTTCGCGTGTTTCAGGGAATTCGCCTTCAGGAGCCTGAGCCGCTGCAGGTTTAGCTGTTTCCTGAGGTGCAGCTGTTTCTTGCGGTGCCGCTTCTTGAGCCGCTCCTCCATTTGCAAAGCTGTCGATATCTTCTTTTACAACACGTCCGTTATTGCCTGAACCTGTTACTTTACGGATATCCACGCCTTTTTCACGGGCATATTTGCGTACGGAAGGCATCGCGATCACGCGTTTGTTCGGATCAGCTTCCACTTGGTCCTGCTGTCCTGCGCCGGTTTCTTTTGCAGGCTCTTTAGGAGTCTCTTCTTTAGAGATATCCTGCCCTGCTTCAGCAGACGACTGAACTTGAGCTTCAGTTTTCGCATCTCCTGAATCATGGCTTCCTTTAAATTGAAGATCTTCGTAACCAGGTGCGTCAAACGTAATAATCGTTTGTCCAACAGTTGCAACTGTTCCCTCTTCAACTTTTAATTCTAATACTTTTCCTTTAACAGGTGAAGGAATTTCTACCACTGCTTTATCATTTTGCACTTCAGCCAGAACATCGTCTTCTTCTACCTCGTCGTTCGGCTTAACAAACCATTTTACGATTTCGCCTTCGTGGATACCTTCCCCGATATCCGGAAGTTTAAATTCAAATGCCACAGTTTTCGACCTCCTAGTTGATTAAGCAAATTTTAGTTATGCATTCGCAAGCATTGAACCTAGTAAACAGACTCCTTCATATAAGAGAAAAGGACTCTCTTTACCGTCTTTTATGATGCCTGATTAAAATTCAAGAACTTTTTTCGCAGTTTCAAGAACGTCTTTATGGTTTGGAAGCCATACGCTCTCAGCAAGCGAGAAAGGAAATACTGTATCAGGCGCCGCAACACGCAGAACCGGAGCTTCCAGGCTCAGAATCGCGCGGTCATTGATTTCAGCTACAACGTTGGCAGCGATGCCGGCTTGTTTTTGAGCTTCTTGCACGACAATTGCGCGGCCTGTTTTTTCAACAGAAGCAATAATCGTATCAATATCAAGCGGACTTACAGTGCGAAGGTCGATAACTTCAGCAGAAACGCCTTCTTTTTCAAGCTCTTCAGCAGCCTTAAGCGACTCATGAACCATCGCGCCGTATGTGATGATAGAAAGGTCAGTACCTTCGCGTTTCACATCAGCTTTGCCAAGCTCAATTGTGTATTCCTCCTCAGGAACTTCCTGACGGAAAGAACGGTAAAGTTTCATATGCTCTAAGAAAACAACCGGATCATTGTCTCTGATAGAGGCAATCAACAGTCCTTTTGCATCGTAAGGAGTGGATGGGATAACAACTTTAATACCCGGCTGCTGAGCGATAAGGCCTTCCAAACTGTCAGCGTGAAGTTCAGGTGTATGAACCCCTCCGCCGAATGGAGAGCGGATTGTCACCGGAGAAGTCCAGCGTCCGCCGGAACGGTAGCGGAGACGAGCCATTTGTCCTGAGATTGAATCCATTACTTCATATACGAATCCGAAGAATTGGATTTCCATAACAGGACGGTAATCTTGCAGGCCTAAACCGAGAGCGAGACCGCCGATACCGGATTCAGCAAGCGGCGTGTCAAATACGCGGTCCTCACCGAATTCTTTTTGAAGGCCTTCAGTTGCACGGAATACGCCTCCGGCAACGCCTACATCTTCCCCGAAAAGCAGAACGTTTTCATTGTTTTTCAGTTCTGTGCGTAACGCATCAGTGATCGCTTGAATCATTGTCATTTGCGCCATGGCTTACTTCGACTCCTTCGCTTTGTAAATTTCAAGTTGTTCTTTCAAGTTGAACGTCGGCTCTTCAAACATATTCTCAATCAGCTCTGTTACTTTCGGTTTTGATTCGCCGTCAGCCTTTTTGATAGCTTGTTTGATTTCTTCTTTGGCCTGTTCAATCACTTTGTTCTCTTCTTCTTCAGACCATAGTCCTTTGTTTTCCAAGAACTTGCGGAAACGTACGAGCGGGTCTTTTTGCTCCCATTCATTTTCTATTTCTTTCGTACGATATTTAGTCGGATCGTCACCGGACATTGTATGAGGTCCGTAACGGAATGTAAGAGTTTCAATCAGAGTCGGACCTTCACCGTTAATTGCGCGCTGGCGTGCTTCTGCGGTTGCAGCGTAAACGGCAAGTGCATCCATTCCGTCTACTTGAACACCTGTAATACCGACGGCAACTGCTTTTTGGGCAATTGTCTGTGCGGATGATTGCTTTTCTACAGGAGTTGAAATCGCATAGCGGTTATTCTGAACAACGAAGATCGCTGGCGCTTTAAATGCTCCGGCAAAGTTCATTCCTTCATAGAAGTCACCTTGAGAAGCTCCGCCGTCACCAGTGTAAGTAATAGCTACCGCTTTTTTACCGCGCTTTTTAAGACCTAAAGCTACACCTGCGGTTTGGATAATTTGAGCACCAATAATAATTTGAGGTGATAAAGCATTTACTCCCTCAGGCATCTGATTACCTTTAAAATGGCCTCTTGAGAACAGGAATGCCTGGTGTAAAGGTAGACCGTGCCAAATCAGCTGAGGAACGTCACGATAACCCGGAAGGATAAAGTCGTCCTGTTCAAGCGCGAAGTGTGATGCAATTTGAGAAGCTTCCTGGCCCGCTGTCGGTGCATAGAAACCTAAACGTCCTTGACGGGAAAGAGAAATTGAACGCTGGTCTAAAATGCGGATATACACCATTCTTCTCATTAATTCCTTTAACTGATCATCTGAAAGATCAGGCATTGCGTCTTTATTTACGACTTCTCCTTCAGCATTTAAAATTTGGAACGTTTCAAACTGCTTATTAATAGCATCAAATTGTTTTTTGCTATCAACAATTGAAGTTTTTGTCTTTGCAGCCATTTTTTAAACCACCTCTTCTTTTGATTTAACAGGGTTAGGATACCGTTTAGCCATCCGTATTAAAAACAGTCTTATCATGCTCTGCAATTCTAAAATTAATCATTCAGAAATTCACATAGCGCTTAAGCAAAGATAATGACGTTTAAACTGTACTAATAAAAAAAGATTTTTTATTAGTACAATATGATCAACAACCATAGTTTACAGTAATTAAACAAAGCCGTCAATTATTTATAACTTCATTTTGAAACCGCTTATAAAACATAAGATCATATTGCACCAAACTGTACTATAAAAGACTTTAAACTGTATTATAAAAATGCTCTACTGTACTATAATTAAAAAAAATTACAAAGAGTAAATTAAGTTATTTAACTTCGGGTCAGGCTTTGAAAAGATGCCGCGGGATAAAAACGGGCAGTTAGCAATCGTCCCGCCTGCCGAACAGACGGGACGACGCTTTTGTCAATTATTCAATACCCGCCCACACGATATTCAGCGGCGTCAGCACGGCATGAGGATGAAACTCGGAAATCGGAGTGAAAAATACATACGTAAAATCTTCGGCTGGATCAGAAAACATGCCGCACCACCCCATTCCAAGATGTGAGAAGGTTCCTTCTGTCATGAAATAATGGTCACCGGCCGGCCACAAATTAATGCCTAAACCAAAGCCGCCTTCCTCTCTGGGCGCTCCGAAGAAGTAAAAAGGAAGACCGGGCTTTATTTGATTTCTCAGCATCGCCTCGACTGTTTTTCTTCCAAGCAGCTTCTTATCTTTCAATCTGCCTTTATTTCTAAACATTTCAGCTAACTTCCAAATATCTCGCAATGAAGAGTACAGACCGCTTGTCGCTTTATTCGGAAAATACGGGTGATGACTTTTTTCCAGCTGTACGCACTCGTGCTCATTGATCACACAAACTTCTTCTTTTAAAGCATCAGGCACATAAAAATACGTTCTTTCTAATCCGAGCGCTTCAATAATATGCTTTGTTACATACTGTTCGTAGGATACGCCTGTTACTTTTGAAATAATGATGCCAAGTATAACAAAGCCGGTTCTGGAATAGTTCCATGCTTCATCCACTCCGTACTCCAAAGGCGTACTGACCAGATAGTTTATCCATTCTTCCTCATTCGTTAAGTCAATGCCTTCAGCCTTTTGAATATCCAGCTCAAAACTTAATCCCGCCGTATGAGTCAAAAGGTGCAAAATTTTAATTTCTCCGAAACCCGGTTTATCAAACGCTGGCAAAATGAGCTTGACCGGCATTTTCAGATCGAGCAAACCTTTTTCGACGAGCTGCATGACGGCTACAGCGGTAAACACTTTTGTCAAAGAACCGATTTCTCTGATTGTATCAAGCTGAAATGTTTGCTTTTCTTTTTGTCCGCCGGTAAATTCCCCTAACGACTCAGCTGCAAAAACCTCACCTCCTCTTGACATCATATAACTCGCACATTGCAGATCTCCATTGTCTATCATCGTCTGATAATGGCCGTTAAGAGCGTTAATTTGTTTCATATCAAATGCCGGATTGCTTATTGTTTGTTTCATTGTTTTCTCCCCCTGTACTGTATGTATCTTTTTCATCCCTTACTTACTGATTTCTTGATGAATTCTGACACCGTTTTATTGAATTCTTCAGGATGTGTAATGTTCGGAAGATGCCCCGCTCCCTTAATTTTCTTTAATTCTGCATTGCTCAGCAGTTTCTGCAGCCTTTTTGTTTCTTTCTGATCAACTACGCTTTCCTTCTCACCCGTAAGGATAAGCGTTCTTGTATGAATGTCTTTTAAAAAGCCGATCGTAGAATAGCCTTCTTGTTGATGTATCTTCATAAAACGTTCAATAGAAGCATTTAGGAATTGATTACTGTATAAACTTTCATATTCATGTGATTTTCCTATAGCTATAAAATCATTTTTCAGTTTTTCCTCGACACTGCTTTCAGGGTCTTCTTCGTATTCGGTGTAACTTCCGGAAAGAATGAGCGTTTTTACTTTTTCAGGGTATTCATAGGCAATCCTCTGCCCTATCATGCCTCCCCAAGAAGCTGCCGCAATGTGGATCGGCCAAGCAATCCCTATCTCGTTCAGCACTTCGATAAAAGTCTGAGCCAGCCCGCTCAGTGTAAAATCGGCGCTCCCCTCACTCAGCCCGTAACCCGGTGTGTGTATGACAATTACATTAAATTGATCTGCCCACTCCTTCATTTGTTCTTTCCACATGTAAGCAGTGGTAGCAAAACCGCAAATCAGTAAAATTGTTTCACCCTTACCGCTCATCAATATTTCCATATGCCGGGCATTTTCTGTGTTTGCCAGAAAATGAACGGTTTCCGTTTCTTCTGTCTGGTAAAAAGCGATAAGTTTTTTTGCGGCATCGCTTTGATCGTGCTGAAGGGCTCCTTTCTTCAGTCTGCTCCAATAATGCAAATAATCGTCGAGATGACGATTGGAAGCTGTGCCGAGTATCCGGAAAGGACTTTCAGCTTCTCCCGTAACGACTGACGAAGCATCAAAATCGGCTGCAATCGCTGAATCTCTTACCAGAGGCGGTGCTGAACGGGCGGATAACGGCTTGAAATCGTTTTGTATTTTTTCTTTTTCTCCGTATAACACGATCAGCTGGTGGCCTTGGCCGAGAAGCGAGTGTTCAAAAGCTTTGATTCCGGCAGTATTTTCTAATGGGTGAAGTCCGTACTCCATTTTCATAATATCTTGAATGCCGGGATCAACTGACATGCCTCCGTCTTTCCAGAAAGGCCAATTTACAGCGATGGTTTTTCCTGATCTTCCCCCCGCCTTTCTCATACATTCCCTCCACTCGGCAAAATGCTCCAGAAAACGATTGGCGTAGGCGTAATCGGCTTGACCCAGACTTCCGATTTCTGAGGAGATGGAAGAAAACAAAACAAAAAAATCTAAAGGCATATCTCTGAGCGCTTCATCCAAATGAATCACACCATTGACCTTTGATTGCAGCACCGCTTGAGCTTCCGCGTCTGTTTTATTCATAATGAGAGAGTCTTTTAACACGCCTGCACTGTAAATGACCCCATTGATTTCGGTATAATCAGCATGAATTTTTTCCGCTAACTTGATGACCTGCTGTTTATCTGACATGTCAGCCTGGATATAAGAAATGCTTGCCCCGTCATATCGGATGCTGTCTAATTTTTCTTCCATGTCTGCTGTCATTTTCGATCGTCCGGCAATGATAACGCTGGCACCGTGATTTGCATAAAGAAACGCTGAAATAATCCAGCCGATGCCGCTTAACCCTCCGATGATGAGATACACTCCGTTTTTTACAAACTTTGCGGTCTTTTGCCCTGGTTGCAGCGAAGCATCTTTGTATGCTGTCACCCGCCTTTTTTGATCGCCGTCATATTTCACAGTCTCATGATGTCCGGCACTTAATTCATTGAGAAGCAAAGGTGCTTTTTCAATGGTTTGTCTTGAAGAAATCTCAACCGTTTTACACTTTATATTTGGCTGCTCCGCATTCAGCGTTTTAAAAAAGCCTCCAATCGCGGCGTAAACCGGATTTGTATATTGACCCTTGTCATGTACGTACAAAATGTTGATGTTTTCTTTTACTTTTTGACGGATCAAAGCTTTACTCAAATAAAGAATTGAATAAAAGCCGTGAGTCAAATCTAACGCTGCTTCAGTATAAGCTTTTTTTGACAAGTAATGAATGATTGACGCCGGAAACGCTCCGGACTTTTTCATATCTTCCAACAGTCTGGAGTAATGAGCAGACTGCTCCGGATTAAATTTATAATGCTTTTCATTTACCATTTCATATTCAGCGGCGGCTTCCGCATAAATAACATTTTCACTGCCGATGTACTTTCGGATTTCATCACTCACTGAACTGTCGAAATCGAAAATCAATGTATTTTCCTTAGGTATTTCTCCGGACTTTAATGGCGATTCTATCCATTCTTTTTGTAAATATAAAGATTCAAGCATCGGCTTTTCAGACGGCTCTTTCGTTTGCGTTTTTTCTTTAAAAGCTGCGGCCGGCGTATTACGCACAGCATATTTTTCTTCTAAATAAGCCGCTAAATCATGAATATTGTTATAATCAAAAAGCAATGTCGGATACAATTGTGTATCCAATCTTTCCTCGAGCATTTTCGATATATGCAGCAGCTGTTTTGAGTCAAGACCCAGTTCGTAAAAAGATTGGTGTTTGTCCGCTTTATTTGGCGGTGTGTTTGTAACCTCTCCAATAATGGATGACAGCTCATCTGTTAATGTTTTATGACTGTCTTGGTGCTGAACTGTATCAGAGATAGAGTCTGTAATGTTAGCTCCGTATTTCTCCTGCAGAAATTCCGTCAATTCACCGATTGTGGAGTAATCAAATAATAAAGTCGGGTACAGCTTTGAACCTAACATCAGTTCTAATTTTTTGGATAAGTCTAATAATTGTTTAGAATCCAAGCCCATCTCATAAAAGGAAATATCATTCTTCACTGTTTCAGCAGGTTTTTCAATCATGCCGGCTATCTCTTGGATCAAATTATTTCTGATCATTTCTTTATTGTTCGCTACGCTGCCGACCTCTTTAGCTTTTTGGGAATGCTCCAGCCTTTGTATTGATTTTTCATTTCTGACTCTTTTCACACCGAATCGCTCATAATAAAAAGCAAGCTCTCCATCAGGCCTGTATACTTCTATGTCCGCATATAAAATGTCTTTAGAAGGCGGCTGCGTTATACTGGTTTTATTAATATACACAAAACAAGACCCAGTTGTTTTATGCAGTGCCCGGAATGTCTCAATATATATAGGGATAAACGCATTTGTTCCTTCATCCGGCAAGTCTGATGTAAGGATTCCCAACAAGCTGAGAGACCCATCCAAAAATGCGGGATGCATGTAAAAGTCATCTGTATATTCTTTTGAAAGTCCGCTTAAACTGACCTCTCCCAGAATATAATTTTCACCTTCATATACTGTACCTTCCAATTTCATAAAATCTTTATGAATCAGGCCGCCCCTGCGCAAATTACGATAGGCGGATTCAGCATCCGAAGTCCGGACGGCCCCTTTCTTTAATTCTTCGATTGAAATTGTCTTTTCTTTTATCGCATTTTTTCTTATGATTTCCGCCTGCAAGTTGACTGACGCTTCACCTTCCGCCTTTTCAGCGACCCATTTCCTGCTTGTTGTTTCAACAAGCCAGCCGTTTTCTTGTTTCGTAAACTGGAAGGTGACTTTTTTATCAAAATGGACTGACGTCGCAACAGGTTCACGGAATAAAACATGTTTGATTTCAAAACTTCGGGGTGATATCCCTTTCTCAGCTAAAAATCGTGTTATTAAATCCAGATACGTTACGCCGGGTATCGTACGCACTTGATGAAGGACATGGTCTGAAACAATATAATCGTCATGTTTGACTAATACGCTGAACCTCATGCAACTCGACAACCTTTCTTCTTTTACAAAGTAAAGAAACAGAGCAGGTGCTACTCTGTTTCATCAATAATTTCAAGAAGCCGTTTTTTATTCTGTTTGATTTGTTTTTTCCGATTTGAATCCGGCCAGTACTCTTTTCTGACAAACTCAGCAGGCGGCAGCGGAGTTCTGACGGAATGATATGAATCATCCAGGCCGCTTACCAAAAGGTGGGCGTTTGTTCCGCCAAAACCGAAAGCGCTGATGCCCGCCCTCCGTTTTCCATCCTTCCAGCTTCTCAGCTCTGTATTCGGATAAAAAGGCGACTTTTCAAATTCAAAGCGCGGATTTGGCGTTTCACAATTCAATGTAGGCGGGATTTCCTTATGCCATATTGATAAAATCACTTTAATGAAACTTGCCGCTCCGGCAGCGCTTAATAAGTGTCCGATATTGGTTTTCACACTTCCTACTCCGCAAAATTGCGTTTTGTTTGTGTCTCTTCGGAATACTTTTGTCAGAGCCTGAAGCTCAATCGGATCTCCAATCATCGTGCCTGTGCCGTGAGTTTCGACGTAGCTGACTGATCCGGGAGTGATATCGGCTTTTTCAAATGCATCTTGAATAACCTGCTCTTGAAGCTTAGGATTGGGGGTCGTAATTCCCATTGTCGCACCGTCGTTATTAATAGCTGATGCTTCAATGATACCGTATATCCGATCACCGTCAGCTTTCGCTTTCTCCAGCGGTTTTAACAGAACAGCGCCAAAACCCTCTCCGGGTACAAAACCGTTTGCCCTTTCATCAAAAGTAAAACACTGACCGTCCGGCGAAAGAGCTCCTCCTTCTGTTAACATCAGGTAAGGAATTTCATCCAAAAGCAGATCCGCTCCTCCTGCCAGCGCCATCTCTGAATCACCGTTTTTTATGCTTTGGCAGGCTAAATGAATGCTGACTAATGAAGAAGAACAAGCGGTATCAGAAACCATGCTTGGACCGTGAAAATTAAAGAAATGCGACACATGTGAAGCAATAAAGTTTTGACTAAGCCCGACGATGTGGCTGCTGCTTTCTTTCGGCAGTTTGTGACCGTAACCGCCCATTCTGGAACCGACAAATACGCCGACTTTTTTTCCCGATAATTCCGTTTCTTCATAACCGGCATCCCGTACAGTCTGTACACTCGTTTCTAAGAAATGTCTTATCAGCGGGTCCGTTTGGATGGCTTTCTCCTCTTCCATGCGGAAATACTCCGGATCGAAGCTGCCGATTCCATTGATAAATCCTCCCCATTTGCTGATGCTTTTTCCCTTTTGTTTGACCGGAGAGTAATTTTCTTCTATATTCCACCGGGAATCAGGTACTTCTTTAATATGATTCTTCCCTTTTCTCAGATTGTCCCAAAATTCCTCTTTATCAGCCGCTCCAGGGAACTTACATCCGATTCCGATAACAGCTATCTTTGCAGAGGAAGCCGTCTGCGGTTCTGTATTTCGGCTCGTCACAGACTGCATATCTTGCATATCTTGCTGATTGCTGCTTTGAGAATCAGTCTGTTCGATTTGTTTCTTCAACGGCGGCGCCGTCTTACCGATATATTCCGCAAGACCATGAACCGTGTTGTGTTCAAGAAGCACAGTAGGGTCAATTTTTTTCTGAATCATTGCTTCTATTCGATGTATAATGCTGACAAGAAGTATAGAATCCACACCGTATTCCTGAAAATCCGTATTTGGGTTAAGCTTTTCAAGGGGAATGCTCAATTCCTCGGCAAATACGGCAGAAAGTTCACTGACAAGCCCTTCTGAATGATCAAAAGTGTCGGGAGTCTCCTGTCTTCGGACTGGAACCGAAGCTCCGCCGGTTTTATTGATGTTCAGGAGACTGTCTGCATGAAACACTGTTCCTTTTTTCACGATAGGAATGATATTGGCCGATTTTTTCTCCAGTGCATGATACAAAATCGCCAGTCCTTCCCGTGTGGAAAGAGAGTCCAATCCCAATTCATCATATAAAGGACTCGTCACAGTACCCATTCCGACTTCTTTCCAGCTCGGCCAATTGATGGACGTGAAATACGTTCTCCCCTTTTGAAAATGATAAACCGCGAAATAGTCCATATATGCGTTTGCAGACGCGTAATCAGTCATTCCTTTCGACAGTTTGGGTGACTGTGCTGCAATTGATGAAAATAGAATAAAGAAATCCAGCGGCCTATTATTAAAAATCCGCTCCAAATTCTGAAGTCCAGTGACTTTCGGCCCGTACACCGTCTTAAATTCACTCATTCTTTTATGAATAAAGGCCGGATTTCCGCCGCTGTGCAGTCCGGCACAGTGTATGACACCGCTTATATCTTTAAATTCAAGGCTTACTTGGTGAAAGAATGAACGCAGCTTCTCTTCATTTGTGAGAGAACCGCTGTAATACAGATAGTTGACACCTTTCTCTTCAAAACTTTGAAACAGTTTTATATTGCTGACTGTCTTTTCGTCCTGTCTGCCCTCTTTCAGCAAATGATCCCATTCACTTCGCAAAGGTAATGGACGCGTACCCGTCAGCACGAGTTTTTTCACTCCCCGTTTCACCAAATCTTCAGCTATTGCTCTGCCAATGCCCCCTGTCCCGCCGGTAATCACGATGGCTTTATCCGCAGGAAATGAAACAGGCGCGCCGGTATGGATTCTTTCTTCTTCAAAATACGGAACATATCTGACGCCGCTGCGGTAGCATACTTCATTCTCTCCGGTACATTGCGCCCTTTCATTCTCAAAGATTTGTTTCAGCTCATGCGTTTCTTTCATGCTGTCTATATCTATTGTTTTCACATGAACAAAGCCGTATTCCGCAGAAAGGGCTTTCAGAAAAGCCGCTGATTCTGCACCCGTCAGCTTTGGTTTTTCCGCTTTAAATACCTGCAAGCCATTGGTGATTTGTAAAATGGATAATGGTGTTTCCTTTTTACTCCGCTTAATTATTTCTTGTATAAATAAGAATTTACCATATGGGATGCCGTTCTGATTGTCACTCTGGTTTCCGATATCTGAGAAATCAAATATATTTTGGACCTGCCGCTCACCGCCCGAGAAGATCTCACGGATAACGTCGTATGCGTGGTTTTCATCTAATAAAGAACACTCAAACATTTGATCAGAGTGTTTTATAAATGAAGAGTGATGTTTGATGACAATCAGATTCTCCTGATCTATATCCGAACAAATGGTGCGGGCAATTGATTCTGTGTCTTGATTTACAAATGCTACTGTCAGTCCGTACTCTTTTGTTTCGGATGGATTAACAAACGGATTTTCCCTCCATTTTTTTTGCAAGTGATGTTGAAAAGAATGCTGAGGGATCTCTGTCTTCTCAGTCCTGAACGGAACCCAATAACGTTCTTTTGCAAACGGATAAGTCGGAATTGAGATCCGTTTACCCGGCTGCTTTAAATGTTGATGAACGGATTTCCAGTCGATATCCGCCCCCCAAACCCATAATTGAGCCAGCTTTTCCGCTTCACCGTTCTCAATAATGGTCTTTACAAACAATTCACCTGCTGTGCCTTCCGTTAACGCCTTCATTTTTTCAGCAAATGCATCTGCTGATTGCTGATGAACATATACGCCTGGAACTTGCTTGTCACCGCGGCAAAACTCAAATAATTTATCTTTCATTTCTTTAAGAGAGGTACCGATAATCGCCGCTCTGGCCTCCATCGCTTCTCTGCCCGATTGTGTAGTGTATGCCAGATCCCGTAAAACGACGCTTTCCGATTGGCTGCCTTCCATCACTTCATTCGGGAACAGGTTTCTTATCGCTCCGGCATATTCCTTCAATACGTATTCAGTAACCGCTTGAATGGAGGGGCAATCAGTTAATTCATACATCGTGAGTTCAATATGAAACATTTCGTTAATAAAATCCGCCATCCGGCTTAATTCCAAAGGCCCTACGCCAAATTCACTCAGGTGATCAGCAATATTAATTTCTTCCGGATGGATATGAAGCAATTCCGAAACAAACGGTTTGAGTACTTCATACACCTTTTCTTTCATATCAGGCTGCTTATCCTTTACTTCAGGACTTAGTGAACGCTGGATAAAATCTCTCATGTTTTCGGCATACTCAAGAAGACGTTCATTGTCTTTGGCAGATAACAGGACAATATGCGGTTCGTTCTCAACATGTTCTGTTGAGACGTTTGTTTCTTCATATTCTTCTATAATGATATGAACATTCGTTCCTCCCGCTCCGAATGAGCTGATCCCCGCTCTTCTCGGAACAGTTACTGTTTTTCCGTTTTCCTGCAGTTTTGGTTTCTTCCAATCTTGCAATGACCGCTGTACATAAAAGGGAGATGCTTTAAAATCGATATTTGGATTCAACGTCTCCGCATGTATGGAAGGAAACAGTTTTTTCAGTTTCATTTGCAAAAGAACCTTTGTCAAACCGGCAATTCCCGCTGCGGCCTCAAGATGGCCGATATTTGATTTGACAGAACCGATGGAACAATATTGAGTGTGCTCCGTAAATTCCCGAAACGCTTTTGTTAACCCGGTGATCTCAATCGGGTCTCCAAGAGAAGTTCCCGTTCCGTGAGCTTCAATATAACTAATTGTACGAGGGTCAATACAAGCTTTCTGAAGCGCGTCCTGTATCAGTTCAGACTGACCATTTGGATTAGGAACCGTAAAACCGTTTGTTCTCCCTCCGTGATTGACTGCTGTCGCTTTAATCAGCGCATAAATATGATCTCCGTCCCTTACCGCTTCCGCCGCCGGCTTTAAAAGTACGGATCCCACTCCTTCTCCCGGTACATAACCGTCACCGCCCTCGCCGAATGTCCGGCATCGGCCATCACTTGCAAAGAAGCGGCTTTGATTTAATAATGTATATTTATTCGGATGAAGCGTAAGATTGACCCCGCCGGCAACAGCAAGTGTGCTTTCTCCTCTTCGTATACTTTCACAGGCTAAGTGAATGGCGTTAAGAGAGGATGAACACATTGTATCAACCGCCATACTCGGCCCCTTAAAGTTAAAGAAATACGATATTCTGTTTGCTATTGCAGAAAATGGAGACCCGACGGCCAGTTCATTTCCTTTAAGTGATTCTTCAACGCCGAAAAATTGATAGCTTCCATATGTGACGCCTGCAAATACTCCGACCTTTTTGCGGGTCAGATCTGAAGGTTTATAACCCGCATCCTCTATGGTATTGTACACTGTCTCTAAAAAGAGACGTTCCTGAGGATCAAGAAAAGCCGCTTCTTTCGGTGATATCCGGAAAAATAAAGGATCAAACCGGTCTGGATTTTTCAGAAAACCTCCCCACTTATAGCAGCTTCCCTCCAGCATTTCTTTCCGGTCATCGGGAATTTCGCTTACGCAATCCTGTCCATTCATCAGCACATTCTGGAACTCCCTGATGTTTTCCGCACCCGGATACCTGCCGCTGACACCGATAATGGCTATATCAGCAGAAAGGGAATCGGCCGCCATGTGCTCTTTTGAATCTTCTCCTTCAGAGCGTACCGGCGCTTTTGTTTCCACTGGTTTTCTTTTTGGCTTTTTTTGATATGAGACAAGTTCAGATGTGCCGGCCGGTTTCAGCAGTTTCATCATTCGTTCGCTGTGATGACTCAGGAAATATTCAGCTAACTGCGATATTGAATGATATTCAAAAAATAATGTTTTCGACAATCTGCCGATACTTTGCTCCAGCTTTTTGGTCAGACGCATGATCATCACTGAATCAATGCCGTATTTCTCCAGATATTGTTTTTCATCTATGAGTGAGGCCGGTAATTTCAATTCCTCTGACATTATATTTTTCAGATAACTGATGATATTTTGTCTTAATTCATCGTTTTGCAAATCGGCATCTTCCTGCTGGTCTGAATGTAAGCTGATTGTGCCGGCACGCTTCAGCACATCCTCAATCTTTTCTTTACGGCCTTTCAGGGCAATCAGCTGTTCAGATGATTGACACAAGCTGTTCTCCAGAGCCTGTATTCCGTCACCGTCATCTAACGGGTCAAGACCGAGTTCCTGTTTCATGTAGGATATTCCTTCATCGTCAATATTCATCCCGCCGGAAGTCCATAGCGGCCAATTGACTGACACTACCCTTCCGGCAGACTCTTTTGCGGTCATAACTGCTGCATACTGATCCAAACAGGCATTGGCGAAAGCATAGTCACATTGGCCGGCTGAGCCGAAGACTGCCGATGTGGATGAAAACAAGACAAGTAATTCAACTTTCATTTTTTTGATTTCTTCCGCCAGCCACAGCGTGCCATAAACTTTCGAACCTGTGACTTGATCAATTTCTTCTTTTGTCTTTCTTAAGATAAAAGAGTCACGGAGTACGCCGGCACTGTGAAATACTCCATGTAAGGTGCCGAACTGCTCTTTTGCAAAAGCAAACATCCGTTCAGCATCACTTTGTTTTGAAACATCAGATCGGATATATTCAACTGTTGAACCTGAACTTCTTAAATATTCGATCTTTTTCTCCTGCTCTTCAGTTAAATCAGAGCGCCCTGTCAATATGAGATTCGCTTTCCATTGTTCCGACAGATGTTTTGCCAGAATATAACCGAGACCGCCCAGGCCTCCTGTAATCAGATAGTTCCCATGATGTTTCAGCGGCTGGGTTAAATCGAATGAGCCGGCTTTATTATAGCTTTTCGTAAAACGTCTCCCGTTTTCATAGCGCACTTCAAAATGGATATCCCGTTTTTCGTCACACTCTCTCTGATATATATCCGCTATCGCTGGAAGAGCGGCTCCCTCACCCTCTGATTGCGTGATATTGATAATCTGATAGTGAAAATTGGGGTGTTCCTGGTGAACGGTTTTCACCAATCCGCCGAGAGCATGATGCAGCGGCAGTTGTTCTTTATTCTCTGTTTGAAAAATATGCGTCAGCTTTATTATCTTTTTCCATTTTAGTTCAATCAGCGCCTGTGTAATATACAGAAGAGAAAACAATCCGTTTTCCAATTGTTTCTGTATACCTCCCTTACTCATGTCAGCCTGAGAATCAGACCACAAGTGAAGAATCTTTTCGGGCAGCTGATAATGATCATGAATGTATCGGAACAGCTTTAGATAATCGTCTTTTTTCACGTGGTTCATACAAATCGCATCATCATGTAAAACAGCAAATTCTTTTCCGCGGATGACAAACAAGAGAGTACAGTCCTTAAACAAACCGCTCAATTCTTGTATTTGCCGTTCATTTTCTGCAAAAATCAGGAGCAATCCCGTCAAGGGTACGCTCTTCTTACTCGGAATGAACGATTCTGTCCATTCCGGCTTGTAATATAAAAGCGGATGGTTCGATGCCCGTGATTTTTGATTCTGAATGGATGTCACACGGGCATAGCCTTCGTCAGCCGACATTTGTCCTGTTTGAATCAGATCAAGAATATCGCTGAGTTGTTCACGTTTTCCGTTCATCATTCTTCCCCCATTAATTGTTTCAATACAGCCTTCTGATCAATATCATTGGTTTCCAATTGACGCAGGAGACGAATGAGTTCGTCGTCCGTCTGAACAGTGTCTTTTTCATGACCATATCTGAATCTCACATCTCTGCACTCTGCCAGAATGCTTCCGTTTTTATCTGTAAACGTCATATGACACGTTACATCACGGCTGTTCTGCCGGTTCTCTTTTTGAGTATAGACATAAAAATTTTGAGCGAGAGGGTGATAGACATCCGCCGCTCCCATTCCGATCAATTCCGGGAAGGTTTCTCCGCTGACAAAAAACGCACTGGCTTGAATCGCGGACTCAAGCGCTTCAGGAGAGATCGTAAAATTCTCTCTTTTTGCATAAAGCTCATCCGGCAATGAATGAAGCGACAGCATTCCGTCACTGTTTTTCGCTGATTCAATGACAAAAGGCGCTTCAGCAGGATGTTCAGTCATTTTTGATTTGACTTCAGCAATATAAAGCGCTTCAGGAAACATACCGCTTTCAGGCTTAGCAATATGCGCATTTCCCCTGGCAAGACGTACTTTATTCTCATTTTTTGTGTTTGCATATATGTCAAACCGCGCAAAGTCGCGCTCAGGCGTCAGCGTAATCATCAGTTCCCGTATATCAGTTATTCCGTTCATGCTTTCGGTCCACAATAAATCAGTCAATGTATGAACTGGTTGTCCAAATGCCGCCGCTGCATTGACGATAGCCATTTCAGCCAAAGATGCATAAGGGAAAAAGGACACGTTTCCTTCAGACAGACTTAGTGCGAACGGATGATTACGGCTGATTTTTTTCGTGAAACTGAACTGATTAAAATCGGACGTGTTACTCCCCAAGAAAGGGTGAGTCGGCTTACTCACATCCGCTGAAACAAGTGCTTCCCCTTTTTCCGCTATCCAATACCGCTGTTTGATCAGCGGTTGTCCCGGAATAGAAATCCTGCGAGCATTCCGATTCACCTCAAAAGTCTCCCAATCTATCTTTCTTCCATTTACCCATTTGGATGCTGCTTCGGCGTAATCTGAACAAACGTGAGGCATTTCATTGTGAACTTCTGATTCGAATGTATTACCGGTATGACTGAAGTTGCTTTTTTCACCCCTGATATAAGCTGAAAGCTCTTCAGCAATGACCCGCCCGGAATCTGCCACTATCGCCAGCCGTTCTTCCATATGATCGCGTCCCGTCTGAAGTGTATAGGCAATATCCTGAAGACGCAGTTTATGATTGTTATCCTTCGATTCATTTTCTGATAGAAAATCAGCCATAACCTTTGCATATTTTATCAGCCGTTGTTTGTCTTGAGCCGATAAAACAAAGATCACTCGGCCGCTTTGATGATCAAAAGCTTTTGGCGGCTCATACGCTTCCAATATAAGATGCGCGTTTGTTCCTCCTGCCCCAAAAGCGCTTACCCCGGCTCTCAAAGGATGAACAGCATTGCTGTTTTGCGGAATATTCCATTCAGCCGCTTTCCGCTGCACTTGAAAAGGAACCTGATCAAAATCTATAAACGGATTAACAATATCGGAATGCAGAGAAGGAACAAGCTGCTTATTCTTCATTTGGAGAAGCACTTTCGTTACCGCAGCGATTCCTGCCGCAGATTCTAAATGTCCGATATTTGATTTCACCGAACCGATGGCGCAAGGATGGTTCAATTGATAGGAATCTTTCAGTCCTTGAATTTCAATCGGATCGCCTAATGACGTCCCTGTTCCATGTGCTTCAATATAATTGACGGTATTCGGATCAATGTCAGCTTTACGAAGCGCTTCTGAAATGACCTCCGCCTGCGCATCCGGATTCGGTATGGAATATCCGCTCGTCTTTCCTCCATGGTTAACGGCGCTTCCCTTAATCACACCGTATATTTGATCTTGATCTTCTATTGCTTTTTTCAATGGTTTTAACAATACGGCTCCGACTCCCTCACCGGGAACATAACCGCTTCCGTCTTTTCCAAAACTCCGGCATCTGCCGTCACTTGATAGAAACTGTCCCATACTGAGGAACTTATATTTATTCGGATGTATTGACAAATTCACTCCGCCGGCTAATGCCATATCGCTCTCTCCGCAATGTATGCTTTGGCATGCGTAATGAATAGAGGTCAGTGATGAAGAGCACATTGTATCCAGAGCCAAACTCGGACCTTTTAAATGAAAATAATAAGACACCCGATTGGCAATTGAAGAATAGACGGACGCCGGCGAGAAAGCCACTCCATTTTCTTCTCCTTCAAATAGTTGATATTGGCCCCACATTGCACCGACAAATACACCGACTTTCATCTTTTCCAGCATGTTTCTCGGGTACCCTGAGTCTTCAAAACAATGTTTGGCCGTTTCTAAAAAGAGCCTTTCCTGGGGATCCATAAGTTCTGCTTCCCTTGGGGAAATATGAAAGAAAAGCGGATCAAATTGATCGGCTCCGCTGATAAAACCTCCCCACTTGCTGTAAGACTTCCCTTTCATATCTCTGTCTTCGCTGAAGAAATCATCCATATTCCAGCGGTCAGGCGGGATTTCTGTAATACAATCTTTTCCGCTCTTTAAATTCTCCCAAAATTCAGGTAAGTCTTCAGCCATCGGATACTTTCCGCTTAATCCGATAATGGCAATGTCCTCATGCCTTGTATCAGCTTTCTCATTTATTTGGATCTCGCAGTTTTCATCCTCTATGAAGGTATCTTGAAGTGCAGATTCCAATTTTTCTTTGTCACCTTCAAACACGATCAGCTGTGATGCGTTCAGAGAGAGTGAATCTTGAAAAGCTTTGATCCCATTGGTTTTACTAAGAGGAACCATACCGATTTTTTGTTTCATCCATTTTTCAGTTTGTTTATCCACTTTCATGCCGCCGTCTTCCCATAGCGGCCAGCCGATGGCTACTGAGACGCCGGAGCGTTCTTTTTTCCGCCTCATTCCTTCACGCCACTCAGCGAAAAGATCGATGAACCGGTTGGCCAATGCGTAATCCGTCTGTCCGATATTCCCGTACATCGAGGTGCTTGATGAAAACATCACAAAGAAGTCCAAAGGTTCGGTTTGCAGCAAGCTGTCCAATAAGACCGTCCCATTTATTTTCGGAGCGATTACTTCCTGAATTTCATCTTTTGATTTTTGAATCAATAAAGCGTCGTGCGTCACACCGGCACTGTGTATCACACCGTTGATTTCTCCGAATTGCCTTTTAATGGTTTTTATGATTCGCTCTGCATCACGGCTATCTGAAAAATCACCTCTTATATATTGAACCGAAGAACCGCCTGCTTTCATTCGGCTGATTTTGTTCTTTTTGTCTTCCGTAAGTTCAGAACGGCCCGCTAAAATAATATTGGCTTTCGTTTGGGCTGCGATATGTTCAGCAAATATAAGGCCTAAGCCGCCGGCCCCTCCTGTAATCATGTATACTCCGTTTTCTTTAAAGGAGAAATCTGAGTTTGGAGCCGGTTCCGCTTCCCGTAAGGCACGGACCCAGCGCACATTTCCTTCATAATAAAGATCGGTTTCTCCCGGATGAGCTTCCGTAGATTCGACTCTGATGATTTCAGCTGTAAGTTCCGTCAACGATGACTTGTCTGAAACTGATATCCCGATTGTCTTAAGGGCCAGTTTCGGGTTCTCAAGCACAATAGACTGCCCTGCGCCATGGACTGAAGCGTAAAGCGGCTGATCATTTTTATGGTCCGCCGGATAAAGGAAAAGCGATACAACCTTTTTTTCCGTCTTGCTGCGCATCAATGCCCGGCTGAAAAAGAATAGCGGGTAAGCCCCCTTAGAAAGCTGTTCACTTATTTTTTCCGGGCCGGCAAATGACCCTTCCGGCCACCCGTAAACCACGGTGTCGGGCATTTGCCCCCTTTTTTTCAGATCAGCTGCAAGCCTGTCAAAGTGGGCTTCCTCCCTGTGATCTATCTCATAAACACCGTCTCCGTGATAGGAGAAACGATTCCCTGATAAAACGAGAATGATCTGTGTATTTTCGAATCCATTTTCAGCATTTTCCCGCATAAAATGAAAAAGCTCTCTGTCATATTGAAACAGCAGGCATGTTCTTTTCTTTTTATTTCCGCAATTCGGGTCCCAAGAAGCAGCCTTTTGTCTCCAATGCGGCGTTAAATAGGTCAGAGCCGTATGATTCTCTCCATAATGAAGAGGGAGGTCTTTTTCAACGGAAGTTTTTTCGCCGCTCTCTGCAAAATAGTTTGCAAGTTTTTGAATCGTCGGATACTCAAACAATAAAGTAGGGTACAGTTCCCTGCCTGTTTTCTCTTCCAATGCCTTTACGGCTTGCATAAGTGTTACGGAATCGAGGCCTTGTTCATAAAAACCTTTTACAACAGAGAGTGTTTCAGGGGCAGTCCCTTTGATATCTGCGATCAGCTGCTGAATGTCTCCTTCTGTTATAAGAGCGGAAAGATTTTCGTTCATACTTTCTTTCATGTCAGGCTTTTCAGCCGGTTGATTTTGCGTTAAGAAATAACTGGACATTCTTTGATTTTCTTTAATATACGCGGCGAGTTCCCGGATCGTTTTCTGCTCAAACAGGAGTGTAGGATACAGCTGTTCCCCTGTTTTGTTTTCAAGTTCTTTGACAATGGCAAGCAAAGAAGCTGAATCCAGGCCCTGTTCATAAAAACCAATGTCTGTCCTTATGTCACGCAGATCTATATTTGAAACCCCGGATATTAATTCTTTAAGGTGTGTCTCAATGCTTTCGCTTCGATTTATGATTGAATCTTTTCTGATCAGGCTGTCTTTTGGCTGAGAAGCCGCTTCAGTTTCCAAACGAGTCTGCTTCAGGTTTTCAATTAAATCTTTTGAGCGAATATGTTTCACAGACAGCCGCGTAAAATAAGCGATCATCTCCCCGTATGCATCGTACAAACCGTAACTTACTTGGATGACATCCCCTGAATCATGATTTTGGTCTTGCTTCTCTATGTACACATAACACCTGTCTTCCAGGCGCTTCGTCATACGGAAAGATTCAATATGAATGGGAATATACGTTTTCATCCGGCTTGCCGGAGATCCTTGTGTAAAATATTCGGGACATGCCTGATAAAGGATCGATATGATGGTAGACGCATCAAGAAAAGTGGGATGCAATTGAAAATAGCCGGTATATTGATTGGCAATTTGGCTGAGCGTCAACTCTGCAAGTACAGAATGGTCAGACGCATAAACCTTCCCCAGACTCTTCATAAATTCAAAATGCTCTATATCAACCTTTTTTAAATAGTCATAACATATCTCCATATCATCTTCACGGGCGGAGGCATGTTTAATTTCATCAATATTGATTGAACTCATGCTTTCCGGGAATTTCTGCATGAGCCTGCAGGTCATATTCTCATCCCAGCTTTCATCCAGAATGCGGTCATCTTTTACCTTTCTGCTCTTCGCCTGAATTTCCCATCCCTGTTCCAATCCCTGAAAACGGATGCGGATTTCTCTGTCAAAGGTATCCGATGTTGCTACAGGTTCCAAATACAAAATATTCTGACACTCGAGTTCTTCAATAGGCAAACCTTTGCTCAGCGCCATACGGTATATCATATCTAAAAATGTGACACCGGGTATAATCCGGGTGCCATGCACCCGGTGATCCCTGACAATATAGTCCGTATGTTTAATTGTTAATGTGAACTGATAGTTTTGATTACTGGCCACCTGTCTCATTCCTTTTCTTTTCTTTATAATTCTTTGAAATCAAGTAAAGGAATCAGCAATTCTGACTCTTCCTTTTCTGGAGTTTCTCCATTGTCGATCCAGCATTGTTCCTTATTGAATATAACCGGAGAAAGCGGGTGTCTTTTTGTCTCTCCATATCCTAATGTGAGATGGCTGTCGCTCAATATCATATGTGCGTTCGTGCCCCCGAATCCAAAAGAACTGATTCCGGCTCTCAAAACCCCTTTTCTGGGACGCCATTCTTTTAAAGACGTGTTCGGAAAGAATGGCGACTGATCAAATTTAAAACGCGGATTTGGCGTTTTACAATGTAATGTCGGCGGGAGCATCTGATTTTTTATGGATAAGGCAACCTTTATAATACTCGCTATCCCCGCTGCGCTCATTAAATGTCCGAAATTCGTTTTTACGCTGCCTACTCCGCAAAATTGCCTTTCTTCCGTAACCTCCCGGAACACTTCTGTCAGCGCTTTTAATTCAATCGGATCTCCTATCATCGTACCGGTGCCATGCGTCTCGACATAACTGAGAGTATCTGCATCAATTCCGCCTTTTTTCAGGGCTTTTTTTATCACTGCGCTTTGCGCTTTCGGATTAGGTGTTGTCATTCCCATTGTCTGTCCGTCATTATTAACCGCGGATGAGTCAATTACCGCGTAAATTCTGTCACCTTCGGCAAGGGCGTCATCAAGTCTTTTCAAAAGGACTGCGCCGCATCCCTCTCCCGGTACAAATCCATCTGCCTTCTCATCAAATGTATGACATTTTCCTTCAGGTGAAAGCGCCCGAGCCTCACTCAGCATGACGTAAGGCTTTTGATCCAGCAAAATGTCAACTCCGCCCGCAATCGCCATATCTGACTCTTTTGACATCAGGCTTTGACAAGCGAGATGGACGCTGACCAATGAAGAAGAACAAGCCGTGTCTACAACCAGATTCGGTCCTTTCAGATTAAAAAAGTGTGAGATATGCGCGCCTATGAAATTTTGTCCTATACCCACGATCGTATTTTTTGAAGGGGAACCTATTTTGGACATAAACGTCCCGGTCCGCGAACCGATGAAGACGCCGACTTCTTTGTTTGATACTTCTTCTTTTGTATAGCCGCCGTCTCTCAAAGTCTGGACGCTGACCTCAAGGCATTTTTTGATTAACGGATCAAGCTCTGATGCCTCACTTTTGTTCATATTAAAAAACGCGGGATCGAAAGACTCAATATCTTGAAGAAATCCGCCCCACTTACTGATACTTTTTCCCTTTTCATAGGTGTCAGAGTAGTATGAAGAAATATCCCATCGCGACGCCGGGACTTCGCGGACACTATTTTGTCCTTTCTTCAAGTTTGTCCAGAACGTTTCTGTGTCCGGAGCATCCGGAAACTCACAGCCCATTCCGATAATAGCGATTTGGTTCAGACTGGTTTGTTGTATTTGAGATCCGCTGTCCCGTACTTCGGAAGCATTTTGATTTATATGTTGCTCTTTTTTCCGAACCTCAATGTTTTCTGAATCAATTTGAGGACTGATTCCCTCACTTGCAAATAATTCGTTTAAATAGACGCCCAGTTGTGAAAAACTCGGATACTCCAGAAAAGCTGATGGTTCAATTTTTATTTGAAATGCATCTTCCGCTTTTTTGACAAGCTGAACCAGTAAGATTGAATCAACTCCGTAATCCGCAAAAGACGTATCCTGATCTAAATTCTCATAAGGTATTTTCAGCTCCGCGGAAAAAATCTCCATTAACTTCCTGATCATAGCTTCATTGTCTCCCTGACCAGAGATCTCTTTTTCTTCAGCATCCGGGTTATTTTTAGCAGCTTGAATTCTTGTCTGAAGCAGCTGCTCCAGCTTGAATTTCTCCGGATGTGTCTTTGCCGGTATAAGGCAGGGGTATCCGTTTATCGTCATCATTTCATCCAGCATGGCAATACCTGTTTCTGTTGAGTGTGAAAGTAAACCAAGTGCCTGATATGATGGACTGGTCACCTCGCCCATCCCAATGTCCTTCCAGCTCGGCCAGTTAATTGATTGATAATACGTTCTGCCGGCTGCATGCTGATACGCCGCAAAGTAATCCATAAAAGCGTTCGCTGCGGCATAGTCACTTGTTCCGGCGCCTAATAAAGGAAAGGCGCTCGCAACAGATGAAAACAAAATGAAGAAATCAAGTTTGTCATCAATAAAAATGTCATGAAGTACCTGCATCCCCTGCACCTTTGGCTCAAATACTTCTCTTATTTCTTGATCAGATTTATGAATAAAAGCCGGATTCGAATGATTGGCTGCACCAGCGCAATGAATCACCCCGCCGATTTTGCCGAACTTCAGTCTCACCTCTGAAAAGAAGCGTTGTAATTTTTCTTTTTCCGTGAGCGGTCCGGAATACACTTCCACTTGAACTCCCTTTTGATCCAACTCATGCAGCAGTTGTAATTTCGAATAAAGAGGTGACTTTTCATCGGTGTCTTTTAACATGCCGGCTATTTTATCAGATTCCGGAAGGTCGGTAACTCCCATCAACACAAGTTTTTTGACTCCCTTGCCGGCATAATGTCTGGCAAGTTCTGCTCCGATCCCTCTTGTTCCCCCTGTAATAACCAGGGTTTGATCCGTACGGCATACTGGCAGACCGGATAGTTTCCGGTTTATTTCCGCTGCATGTAATTTCTCGACGTATGGAATATAACGTTCACCGTTCCGGTAGCAGATTTCACTATACAGCCCGTCAGCGCAAGCTTCATCTGTGATTACCTGTCTCAATTCCGCCGCAGTCCCGACATGACCGTCTACATCTATTGTTTTTGATTTTATCTTTTGATACTCCGCACTCAGCATTTTATATAGTCCGGCTGTTTCGGCTCCGGCTAACGACGGCTTGTCATTCAGAAATGTCTGCAGCCCTCTGGTCACATGTAAAACGAAAAGCTGTTTACGTGTCTTTATGATTTCCTGCAGCAGTGTCAGCTTCCCGATTGTGCCGGTGCGTGCCCCGTTTTGATCACTCCGCAAATCTGACAGGTCAATCATGCCGATGATTTCCGGATTTTCTTCTATGACTGCTAGGGCCGTTTTTTTGGCTTCTCCATCCGAATGATCCCAGTTATCTGCGCAAATGACAGCGGATTCAATCAGAGGATCTGAATCAAACAATTCGAATGCAAGCCGCTCACTTTCACTATTAGCCAGGATCATCACCTGTCCTTTCGTAAAAGCGGAAGGCGCAGCCTTTTGTTTTTTCCACGCTTTTTTTAATACATCAAATGATAAGTCAGTCGGTGCATGGGGCAAACTTTGCGGTACACCTGTTTTTTTCTGTTTCTGTGCTGCTTTTGCGGCAGGCACCCAATATCTGTTCCGTTCAAAAGGATATGCGGGAAGAGAGATAAGCTTCGGTAATTCCGCAGTGTACATCTCTTCCCATTGAACGTCTCCTCCGTTCACCCAGTGAATGGCCATTTCTCTTGCACTTTTAAAGCGGGCGGCTGACAGGGCATCCTTTTGACCAGCGTCTCGGCGGGCCTTTCCCCTATATAAACCGTTTAACTTATGATCTGACCGCAAATACATCGTCAGCTTATTGCGAAGGTCGTCAATGCTGCTAGCCTCAACAGCGAGCCGCTCTTCCATAGCGTTTCTCCCGGTCTGCGAGGTGTACGCGGCATCGGCTAGTGACGTTTTTGGCTCCAGTCCTTTTATATATGCATCAATCAAGAGTCTGAGCCGTTCTTCATTTTTGGCAGAAAGCAGAATAATTTGCGTCTTGTTGCTCTGTACCGTTTCCATCTTTTCTTCATTCTTATACTCTTCGATGATAATGTGGGCATTAGATCCTCCAGCGCCGAACGAACTGATGCCTGACGTTCTGGCTTGATTTTGCGGCGTCTCCCAATCGGTCAATTCAGACTGCACGTAAAACGGTGTTTCCTCAAAATCAATATTAGGATTTAAGTTATCGGAATGAAGGGAAGGAGCAAGCTGTTTATACTTCATTTGCATCAGCACTTTTGTAATAGAAGCAATTCCCGCCGCAGCTTCTAGGTGTCCGATATTTGACTTAACCGAACCAATTGCACAACGATAATCGCTTTTCGAGCTGTGCAAAGCTTTGGTTAAACCTGAAATTTCAATCGGGTCTCCCAAAGATGTCCCGGTGCCATGCGCTTCAATATAACTTATGCTGTCTGCATCAATCCCCGCCTTATCAAGAGTTTCACTGATGACGTTTGCCTGCTCGCCCGGATTTGGCACAGTGTATCCGTTTGTTTTTCCTCCGTGATTTACAGATGTTCCCTTAATCACACCGTAAATCCTGTCCCCGTCAGCCTTCGCGGCAGAAAGCGATTTCAAAAGAACGGCCCCGACTCCTTCTCCCGGCACATATCCGTCTCCTCCCGCTCCAAAGCTTCTGCAGCGCCCATCGCTTGAAACAAAATGATTTTGGGAAAGTAAAGTATATTTATCCGGGTGTAAAGATAAATTCACGCCTCCGGCTATGGCGAGGGTGGATTCTCCCCTTTTTATACTTTCACATGCAAAATGAACAGCAGAAAGTGAAGAAGAACACATTGTATCAATTGCAAGGCTGGGCCCGTGCAGGTCAAAGAAATATGATACCCGGTTTGCGATAGACGAATAAGAAGACAGGAGCGCCTGACGTTCCTCATCATCTGAAGCACCGGCTGCAAATAACTGATAGTGGCTGTAGGTGACACCGACAAATACACCTGTCTTATGCCGTTTCAACTTTTTCTTTGTGTAACCCGCATCTTCAAACGTGTGCCATGCTGTCTCTAAAAATAACCGTTCCTGAGGATCAATTAACTCGGCATCACGGGGCGAAATTGAGAAGAACAGCGGATCGAATTTATCAGCGTCTTTTATAAAACCTCCCCATTTGCTGTCATGACGGGCATTGTCACCTGTGTGATAATATTTCCGAAAATCCCAGCGCTCTTTCGGTATTTCCGTTATACAATCTTTTCCGGAAGAAATATTTTCCCAAAACTCTTCCACATCCTTCGCCATCGGGTAGCGGCCGGCTATACCGATAATCGCAATATCTTCCTCGGAAGGTGCGGATGGTGTGCGGGAAACGGAAAGCTTCTCCCGTTTCGCCGGCGCCGAATGATCAATTCGCTGTTCGGCTGCCGGTAAAAATGCCTTCTGCAACTCATGCTGATAGTGTTCAAGAAAATACTCTGACAGCTCTTCAACACTGCTGTATTCAAAGAAAAGAGTCTTAGACACTCTTCCAAAATATTTTTCCAGACGGGAGTTAAGACCTAAAATCGTTAGAGAATCAATTCCGTAACGGTCAAACGTATCCTCGGGTAAAATACTGTCCGCCGGTCTTCCCGTTTCCGCTCCGACGATCTCTGTCAAAAGACGGACCGTTTGCTTTTTCAGATCTTTTTCATGTAATTGCGGCAGATTACTGTTGTTTTCAGGCACAGTCTCTATCTTTTTATGGTCAGTTGAGAGTAATTCACTTATTCTATCTTTGTCTCCGCTGATAACAGCCAGCTGAGAAGCAGAGCGGCTCATACTGTCCTGAAAAGCGGCAAGCCCTGCTTGGGCGGATAAAAGTTCCAGCCCTGCATGTCTTAAAGCCTGCAGCTCTCCCGGCCCGACTGTCATATTGCCCGCATCCCATAACGGCCAATTAATAGAAAGTGTTTTCCCGGGACGTCCCTTAATGCTTCGATACTGGGTGAATCCGTCCATACATCCGTTAGCGAAGGCGTAGTCGCTTTGACCCGCATTAGGCAGAACGGCCGAAAGGGATGAAAACATAACGAAGAAATCTAGAGGCTCTTCTTCAGCTGCTTTATCCAGCCAAACGGTTCCGAATACTTTAGGCGCTATAACTTCTTCTATGCTTTCTTTCGTTTTTTTTATGATAAATGCATCCTTAACAAGTCCGGCACTGTGCAAAATTCCGTTTAATTCTCCGAATGTCTGCTTAATGTGCTTAATCAAAGCGTCCGTCTCTTTTTCCTTTGAAATATCTGCCGGGACATATAAGGCTTCAGCGCCGAGATTTTCAAGAGCGCTTAATTTTTGCGCCGTTTCACGGGAGGCCGGGGAACGCCCGGTTAATATCAGCTTGACTTCTGCCTGTTTCGCCAGATATTCAGCAAACAGATACCCGAGACCGCCGGCTCCTCCCGTAATTAAATACACACCGTTCTTTTTTACACTGAAACTATGTTTCTCCCCATCTTCTTTTTTTACTTTTTGAAGCTGCCTTTTATAATAATGCCTCGGCTCATAGCAGGTAAAGTGGTCCGTCTTACATTGATTGTTCCATTCAAAAGAGATGACATCTGCAATATGCTGCTTTGTAAACGGCTCGTCAAACATTGATTTCAGCTCTGCAGCCTTACATGTGAAATTCGGATTTTCGGCCTGTACGGTCTTAAGAAAACTTTCAACCGCGTTATAAATCGGCTGAACCTCACCCTCGGCATTTTCATACAGATACAAAATTTCTGCTTTCGGACAAAGTTTGTTCGCCATGAAGGCCTGAAACATTTGAAACAAGGAATACAGACTTTTATTGAGCTGCTTTCTCATTGCATCTTCCGTATTTTTGAAGAGCCCGGCAGCTAAAAAATGAATAATATGGCGGGGTCTTATATTTTGAGAACGCAGAACCCCGCATAACGCATCATAATCCTCATCTTTTGCAAAGTTCATTGTAAAACGACCGTTCCGGCAATCTTCGAAACGCTCGCCGGAAGTCACGTAAATGAAAGGCGCCTCATAACCTTCAAGCTGTCTCTTCATTACGGTATACATGCTGTCGTCTTCGCAAAAAAATAAAATTGGCTCTTTCGTATGCGGGAATTTTTTACTGCCTTTAAATTCATATCTATCCCATACCATTTCATATAGATGGGTTTTCCCCAAGCTCTTAATTAATTCCAGCCCTTCTTCAGGCGTCAGGCTGCATTCTTTCACCTTTTTCACGATTTGCTCAATTTGCATCGTTTTTTCATTCATGGAAAAGCAACTCCTCTATCAGCTCTGACGTCTCTTTCGTATTCATCTCACCTGTTTGTGCTTTTTCAAGAAGCGACATGATTTCTCCATCTGCTGTATCTTTATTTGAGTTGTGAAGCTCAGTGTTCGATAAAGCCTCAGCCTTCTGCGCTTCATCTTTATTTAAATGAATCCAATGTCTGTTCTTGCTGAAAGGATAAAGAGGAAGAGACAGTTTAACCGGTTTGAGTTCCTCCTCATACAAGTCTTCCCAGCTGATTTCACAACCGATCGTCCACAACTGAGCCAGTTTGGCCGGCTTGTTTTGCTGAATCAGTGATTGAACATATGCATGACCTTCGGGGCCGCCGAATAAAGGAGCGTACAGACTATCAAAATCCGTTACATTTCCTTCATAAACACCTTGCAGCCTGCTCCCCTGGATGTAACCGTTTAATTTTTCAAGAAGATCTCCGGTATTCGAGCAAGTGATCGCAAGGCGGCATTCAAATGGTTCCCTTCCGGTTTGCAGCGTATATGCTATTTCTTCAAGACCGATTCCGGACTTTTCTCTAAAATTGCCGTTATGCGGTTTATCAGCTGATCGATTCCGGATGCTGCTGATATAGCGGCACAGCTCGCTCAGTGTCTCTAATTCCTGAAATATGTCAAGTGATATTTCTGTCCCGTACATTTGGTTTATAAAAGAGATTAATTCGGAATAAGCCAACGGATCAAATCCGAATTCCGAAAGAGGTGTCTTTGCATCTATATCTGCGGTATCTAAACGCAGGATACCCGCTGCCGCTTCCCGAACCGCCTCTTGCAAATCACGTTCCTGCACCTCTTGCTGACTGAATTGAACTGATAGTTCTTCATGTAAAAACGTTGTTAACTCTTTGGCTTTAACCATCAGTCTTTCCTTTGTTTTGGCCGATAGAACAATGATTTGTTCCCGCTCGCCAGTTACTGCTTTATCTTGGCCGTATTCAAATTCTTCCACGATGACATGAGCATTTGCCCCGCCGAATCCAAAGGAACTGACTCCGGCACGGCGCGGAATTTCATTTCCTTTTCGATCTATTAATCTGGCCCACTTCATAGTTTTATTGACAATATGAAACGGTGTTCCGCTTAATTGAATGTAAGGGTTCAGTTCCTTGACATGAAGTGTGGCAGGCAGTGTTTTATACTTCATGGATAGTAATACTTTAATCAGCCCCGGCATTCCAGAGGCGGGCTCTAAATGACCGATATTCGTTTTTACTGAACCGATGCCGCAATATTGATCATGATTCTTTCCTGAATGCGGCTCAAAAGATCCAAACGCTTTTTTCAAGCCTTCAATCTCAATCGGATCTCCCAGTTCTGTCCCGGTTCCGTGTGCTTCAATGTAAGATATCGTTTCAACAGGAATATCGGCATTTTTGTAAACAGACGTTAACAGTTCTGCCTGAGCTTCCGGGTTCGGAGCGGTCAATGAAGCAGATCTTCCTCCGTGATTTTCTCCGGTTCCTCTCAGAACTCCGTAAATATTGTCTCTGTCATTCATTGCCGCTTGCAATGGTTTCAATAACAGAACAGCTGCACCTTCACCGCGGACATAACCGTCGGCAAGTTTATCAAACGTCTTACACCGGCCGTCTCTAGACAAAATACCGAGTTTATCAGTATACATATGCGTGACTGGATCTAAAAGCAGCGAAACCCCGCCTGCTACCGCCAGCTCACTTTCACCATTTTGAATCGAACGCACAGCTCTGTGGATTGCTACAAGACTGCTTGAGCAGGCTGTATCAATGGACTCACTCGGACCTCTGAAATTAAAATAGTGGGATACACGATTGCTGATGAGCGCCTGGCTGTTTCCAGTTCCCGCAAACGCATGCGCCCCGTCCGAATGCCTCATCAGCAGCTGGCGGTAATCATTAAATTGAATGCCCGTAAACACCCCGATATTTTTGCCAGACAGCTTTGAAGCTTTGTAACCCGCATCTTCTATCGCTTTCCAGGTCTCCTGCAAATAAATTCTGTGCTGAGGATCCATGAGTTCTGCTTCCCGCGGATTAATATTGAAAAACGCCTCATCGAATTTATCGGCATCTGTGATAAAGCCGCCCCATTTCGAATGTACTTCGCTGCTTCCTTTGCCTTCGGCGTATTTTTTCCAATCCCAGCGATCCGGGGGAATTTCCTGAATCAAATCTTTTTCATTGATTAAATTGATCCAAAACTCATCTGCATTTTTTGCTCCCGGAAAAACACAACTCATCCCGATAATGGCAACTGGCTGCTTCTCCGGATGATGGTCAGCCTGTCTTGCTGTCTTTTTTTCAAACGGAAAACTTCGCGGCGGCTTCACGGTTTTCCCGGTGGTTTTCCCAGCGTGCACTACTTTCCTTTTTTCAGAAATGTTTTTTTCTGCATCTGTATTCCCTTTTGCAACAGTACGCAGTTCACTGTTTAGAAATTCTGAAAGAGACTTAATATGGCTGTAAGTAAAGAAAACGGCAGGTGTCAGCTTAAGTTTGTATTTTTTATTCAGTCGGACAGCTAATGTTTTCAAACTGATAGAATCAAAGCCGAGATTGCCGAAATTCTCTGCCGTATCCAGCTGTTCAATGTTAATTTTCAATAATTCCGATACCATTTGCTTCAGTTCTTCCAGGACATTGTCTGTATAAGCCGGTGCTGTATAAGAAATTTCCTCTTGACGAACCGGAAGCGTATTTACTTTTTGATGCGGCAGATCTTTTCTTGCTGGTGTCGTTTCGGCATCCCCGGTAACAACCGAAATTTGCGGACAGTCACTTGCCAAAATCGTCTCAAAAGCCGCTATCCCTTCTTCCGTTTCCAAATAATCAAACCCGGATGCGGAAAGATATGCTTCTTCCGCTTCTTTGTTTAAATGCATTCCGCCTTTACGCCACAACGGCCAGTTAATCGAAATGCTCTTGCCTTGTCTCTCTTGCCGGCGGCTCTGTTCGGATCTCCAATTTATATATTGATCTTGAAAATAATTGCCCAACGCATAGTTAACCTGTCCAAAATCTCCGAAGACCGAAGAAATAGAAGAAAATACGATAAAGAAATCAAGCGGCTCATCTTTCGTTAATTCATCTAAACATACCGTGCCTTCAATTTTAGCAGTCATGCCATCTGAAAAATCAGCCAGATTCATCTCTGTAAATAACCGATCATCGGCATGACCAGCTGAATGAATAACGCCTTGAATGGAGCCCCAAGTCCGTTTCGTTTCTTCTATGACCCGTCCCATCGTCTTTTGATCTGCGGCATCAGCTTGATAATATACCGCATCTCCTCCAAGCGCCTGCAGCCGGTCAATGTTATGGCGTTTATCAGCAGTTAACGGTGACCTTCCCGTCAATACTAATTTTGCTTGATATTGAGAGGCCAAATATTTTGCGAAAATCAGGCCCAGACCGCCCAAACCGCCCGTTATGAGGTAAATCCCTTCCTGTTTCAGCTGATGAGAGTGCTCTGTATGATTGAATACATACTCCTTTAATGTCTTAACAAACCTCTTGTCATTTATATATTTAACTTCTTCCGCCTGCCGTTCCATGCCTGAAACCATTTCGTTAAGACAAAATTCAGCCATTTTTTCAATTGATATACGTTCTGAAAAACCGATTGACTTCACATTCTCTGCGGATGGCACCAACATATTCGCCGTTTTTAAACAGCCTGCAAGAGCGCCCGTATACGGATCATTCACGCCTTCTTTAAAAGAGTGAACAAGAAGCAGAGAATGAAGATAAAGAGAGGCGTCACTGCGGGCGCTCAGGGCTTTTAATAAATAAAAAATTGATTCCAGGCCGCTGAGAAGGCGGTCACCCGCGTAAAATGTTTCTCCCGTGTGCAAGATGACATCAGGAGAAAACCCCTTTTTCTCTAATTCTTCGAATAAACGAATGTAATCTGACGTCACTTCCGGGTTTACACAGAATGTCAGCAGATTTTGATCGGTCTGCCGCTGATCCGGCGTGACGAGAATGACACGGCTGTCTGATTGATTTTTCAGAGCTCCAGCCAATGCTTCATCTTTTGCAAAGACCAGAATTGTTTTTGGCTCCCTATCTTTGATTTCAATCAGAGGGTTTTTTTGATCCCACTTATGCTCATAAAAACGCACATTTTTATTAGGCTTTTCGCCAAAAACCAGCCCGCTCAGTTCCATCAAAATCCCGCCGGCATTGTCTAATACATACACATCATAAGCCGAATCGCTTTCTCCAGTTTGTTTTGCATATACATAAACGGGTTCAGTCTCATGATCAAAAATCGTACATTCTTTAATGTTTTCCGGAAGCTCTCCGGCATTTTCCCCCGCAAGGTATATGACGGCTTGATATACGCTCTCAATAACTTCCGGTTTGATTATGCACCCTTTCGGCCCGGCCTTTGCTTTTATCTTTAAAAGTACCTGTCCGTTCCTGCTGACGCATTGCTCTGCCGCTTTCAGACTGTCACTGCAGCTGTATCCGAATTCGGCAAGCCGCTGATAAAACGCTTCGTGCGGTATGCGGTCTGCGCGCTGAGACAGAAACGGCTCAAGATGAATATTTCCGTTCTCGTACGCCCCGCCTTCTAATTCGAGCCGCCCTGAGGAATAAATGGATGAGTCGCTCTGTTTTTCTATAGAATACGATGCACCCTGATTATCCGGGGTTAATACAATCCGGATCTGCTCATTGCTTCCGCTTTGTAACATCGGTTCTCTAAAGGAGAGCTCTGTTAATTTAATAATCGGATTCCCTGAAGCCATCGCTCCGGCAGCTCTCGCCATTTCAATCTGGCTGAGAAACGGAAACATTTCCTTGTCTTGATACTTTGTTTTTATATACAAACCGGTATCGCTTACATTGATAAGAAACTTCTGTGCTTTAAAATCAGATATATTGCATGAAATGTAAGGATGCAGATCGTTATTTACGTTCATCCGGCGGCTTCCCATATTTTGCGTATCTATTCTGCACAGCTCTTTGGCAAATGGATATCCGGGTGCTGATACCCGTCTCAGAGTGGCATCTTTATAAAGTGACGGCCACTCTATCCCGTTACCGCCAACCCAGTATTCAGCAATCTTCACAAGATCCCTGTTTGCGGCTGCTTCTTCAATTTCAACTTTATTCATCCTTTGAGCTTCTGTTGTGTCTTTGCCGCTTGTAAAAATATGATCCGTCGCGTTTCCGAGAATATAGTCTGTCAGTCTTTTAAGCAATTCATCTCTTGTGGAGGCGATAACAGCCAATCTGTGCGGCATTTCTTCTCTGCCGGTTTGTAAAGTAAATGCTGTATTTCTAAGTGTTTCTAATGGATAATCTCTGGCTGCTATATGTTCTTTTGCGCGTTTTGCATATTCTGCCAGCCTGTCGGCATTTTTTGCAGAAAAAACAAATAAAAGCTGTTCAGGTTCTTCAGCCGCGAGAGGAGAGATAGCTTCATCCGCAAATTCTTCTAAAATAACATGGGCATTAGCTCCTCCTGCCCCGAAAGAACTGATTCCGGCACGCCTGGGAACGGATGACTCCCATTTTTCGGCACTGTCCGGTACATAAAAAGGTGTTTTTTGAAACGGTATATTTTCATTCAATTCAGCAGAATGAGTCAGTGACGGAACAATCGTTTTATGTTTCATTTGAAGAATAACTTTCGTAATGCCCGCTATGCCTGCAGCAGCCTCAAGATGTCCGATATTTGATTTAATCGATCCGATCGCGCATGTTTTCTTATCGCGTTCGGCATCTGAAAATGCTCTGGTCAGCCCGGTGATTTCAATCGGATCTCCTAAGGCGGTGCCTGTTCCGTGAGCTTCTATATAGCTGATGCTTTTTGGATCAATAAATCCTTTTTTTAAGGCTCTCGTAATGACCTCACTTTGAGCTTTGGGATTCGGCACGGTATATCCATTCGTCTTAGCACCGTGGTTGATGGCTGTTGCCTTAATAACTGAATAAATCTGATCACCGTCCGCAATAGCCTTTTTTACAGGTTTCAGCAGCACGGCACCTGTCCCTTCTCCCGGCACATAGCCGTCTCCTCCGGAACCGAAGCTTCTGCACCGGCCATCACTGGATAAAAATCCGCCTTGAGTCAGGAGTTCATATTTATGAGGATGAATGGATAAATTGACGCCTCCTGCAATTGCAATTTCACATTCATTCCTGATTAAACTTTCACAGGCAAAATGAACAGCCGTTAATGATGAGGAACACATCGTGTCCAAAGCAATACTTGGTCCGCTGAAATTAAAGAAGTACGATACCCGGTTGGCGATTGATGCATATGAGGAAGAAACGGCCGCTTCGTGACCAACGCTGTACAGCTGATAGTGGCCGTACATAACCCCTGCAAAAACACCGACGTTTTTTCGTTCAAGCGTTTTCTTTGCGTACCCCGCATCTTCTATGGTGTGCCAAACCGTCTCTAAAAACAGTCTCTCCTGCGGATCAATTAATTCAGCTTCGGCAGGAGAAATATTAAAGAACAACGGATCAAAATGATACACATCGTCAATAAATCCCCCCCATTTGCTTTGGTTTTTTACTTCATCGCCCGCTGCGGGCTGATAGTGCAGCCCCGAATCCCACCGATCCTCAGGTATCTCAGTTATACAGTCTTTACCGTTCAATAAGTTTTCCCACAGAGTATCAAGATCATTTGCCATCGGGTAACGTCCGCTGATACCGATAATCGCGATATCATTGTCATGATACTTCTCCTGCTGCACCTGATTTTTCATCTGGATTTTCTGTTTCCCGTTAACTTCGGCTGTCTGTTCATGATCTTTTTTCTTCTGAGATGGGGTGCTGCTCCCGTTTTCTCCTAACCGGAGTTTATGAAGAAGAGTATCCCTGTGCTCCTCAACGAAATACTGTGACAATTCTTCTGCAGTCTGATATTCGAATAACAGCGTTTTTGAGAGCGCGCCGAAATGTTTTTCAAGCTCATTCGTCATATTGATAATCATAACGGAATCAAGTCCGTATTTTTCCAATGCCTCTTCTGCATCTATTTTGTCCGCAGGCATCCTGAATTCTGCAGCAATCACTTTGATGATGAAATCAGATGTTTCAGCTTTCAGTTTCTCTGAATCAAATGATTCGATATTTCTCCCTGTTCCTTCATCTGCCTGAATATTGTCTTTTCGTTCATATAATTGCTGAACATGATTGTCAATTTGCTCATCTCCGTAAAATACAGTAAATTGCGAAAAACCGGAGGACAATGCGACTGCAAACGCTTCTTTACCTTCCTCTTTTTCTAAAGGATAAAAACCCGCCTTTTTCATTGTCTCTACCGTGCGCTCATCCACTTGCATGCCGACTTCTTTCCACAGCGGCCAGTTCAGAGAGAGAGAAATCGTATCAGAATTCCGGGCAGAACGCATATTCATGAAATGATCCATATAACTGTTTCCGAACGCGTAATCAGATTGCCCGACATTTCCCAACACTGCGGAAGTAGAGGAGAAGCAAATGAAAAAGTCAGGATTTTCTTTCTCAACAGCATCATTCAGCCACATCGTACCCAATACTTTCGGTCTGATTACCTGATCGAATTCCTCTCGTGACTTGTTAAGAAGGAAAGAGTCACGGATGATTCCCGCGCCCTGAATGACCCCGTTTACTTTTCCATAAGAAGTTTTGGCTGTTTTGACTACATATTCGGCTTCTTCCTTATTGGTAATATCAGCCTGAACATAAACAGCTGACGAACCGGCATCCTCTAATCGTCTCAGCTGTTTTCTTATATGATCTGAAAGCGGAGATCTCCCCGTTAAAACAAGGCAGCATTTTGTTTGAAAAGCCAAATATTCTGCAAAGGTAAATCCTAATCCGCCCGCGCCTCCTGCGATAATATATACTCCATTTTCTCTCAGCGGCACATCTCCGCTTCGGGAATTTTTTTCGGGTTCATACGTTTTGAGCTGTTTGACATAACGCTGCATGTCTTTATAACGAATCTCTACATCTGAAGGCTGGAAATCACTCAGCTCATTGCGTATGATATCAGCTGCGTGAACGGCTGCTATTGACTGCTCCATCTCAATGCTTTTTGCTGAGATTAACGGATTTTCCAGCTGCAATGTCCGCAAAAATCCGCTTGCCGCCGCGTAAAGAGGCTGTTCTCCAGAAAGATGTGAAAAATATCCATATAACAGTTTGATCGGTTTGCGGCAGTTATTTTTGAAGAGCGCCTGTTGTAATAAAAACAAAGAATAGACTCCGCTGTCGCATTGTTCACGAATCGCTCTCTCTGTTTTTTCAAACGGCATGTCTGACCACAAATGCACCGCTTCCCGTATATCTGACTTCTCTTCTTCTATAAGCCATCCTAACAGGTTTATGTAATCTCTTTCAGAGCGGGGGTCGATTTCAAATACACCGTCCCCGATTTTTCGAAACTCTTTCCCCGGCTTAACCAAGATAACCCTTGTATCATGCAATGCAGCAAGTTCTTTACTCACATCTTCATTTTTATCAAATAATAAAAGGCTGCCCTCACGTCGGCCGCCTTTTACATGAATGCTGAGATCTGTCCGCTGCCAGACCGTCTGATAATATATCGCCTGTCCGTTACCCCCTGCGGAATGAGAACCAAGCTGCTGTATCCGCTTTACTCCTTCTTCCAAAGAAATGATGCCGCTTTCTATGTCAGAAAGTACTTTTTTTCTAATATGACGGGCTTCTTTCATAAAAATCTTCATCCCCTTTACAAATGGCACTGCCGCAAAATGATAAACTAATCCTGCATACGCTCCAGCGCATAATCTGCTTCCTCCGCAGTCAGTTCGCCCGCTTTTAATTGTCTGAGGAGCTCTTTTACTCTCTCGTTCTTTCCATTGGAATCCGCTGTTGCACGAGTCTGTGCCTCCGCGGAAAACGTTTCTTTTTTACGAATGGTTACATCCTTCAAACCTGCAAGTCTTTCTCCTTGTTCATTAAGCAGCTGAATATCGTAAATAAGCTCGGATTGACCTTTTTGGCCTGTTTTACGCGCATAAACCCAGCATTCTGCTGAAACCTTTTTCCGAACCGTAACCTCTCCTATTGAAAAAGGAACATAAACAGATGCCTCTTCTCTTCCGTCCGTAATGCCGAACAAAGATTGCAGAGCCCCATCAATTAAAGACGGATGCAATGTATAATGTTCAAGAGCATATGCGGCTTCTTTTGGCAGCAATAAGTGTGCAACCGCTTCCGTTTTTCCGCCCCATAAACGCTGAATCGGCTGAAAAGCGCGCCCATACAGGAACCCGTTTTCCCGAAAATACTCGTAACATTCATCTTGTTCACGGACAAAAGCACTTCTGTTTATCATCTCTTGTCTGTCGATGTTCTCTATATCATCATCACTGTAATGATGATCATAATCTAATTCCCCCGTCACAAATCCAGTCCTTACAGCAGCATCCTCGTCAGGTGACATGTTAAATAATATGCTGCCGTCTTTTACGGAAATGTGAGTGTAAATGGTCAGGCTCTCTTTCAAAAGCATGGCCGGTCTGGCAAATATCACGTTTTTTAAACGAGTGACCTTTTTCTTTCGATATGACCGCGTTCCCGCTGCGCATGCCATTTCAAGAAAAGCAGCTGCCGGGAGAATGCTCTTGTTTTTTACGATGTGGTCTTTTAACCAAATCTCTTTTTCTCTTAATGTCGTTTTAAAAAACTGCTGTTCCAGAGTAGATTCATTCGAATCCAGAAGCGGGTGCAGTGAAGACTGCCGCGGCAATATTTCCGGAAATTCTGCACTTTGGTTTCGAGGCACCCAGTAAGACTCCTCAGCAAATGGATATAAAGGAAGCTTGACCTTTTGCGGGGTATATTCTTCATATAACTCTCTCCAATGAATATCAGCCCCGAAAGACCATAATTTTGCAAGAAGATTCAAGTCCTTTGTCTCCATCATCACCTCGAGGAATTTATCTTTCCTCTTTTGATCATGAAAGATAAAGACTTTATCAAAATCTTTCGTAACATTCCCTTTGTATACGCCCTCTCCAATTGTTCCTTCAGTACAGAAAGTTCTCAGCTTCTCCTTAAGTTCCGGCAAATCGGAAGCTACAACAGCAAGTCTGTCTTCCATCGGTTCCCTGCATGTCTGCAATGTAAAAGCGATATCAGCTGCCGAGACCTTTGTCTCCCGCTCTGTGAATTGCAGAAGGCGCCGGGCGTATTCTTTCAGCCTGTCTTCATTTTTGGCAGAGAGAACTGCGGCAAACGGACCGCTTATTGTTTGTGTGTCCGCATGGTTTTGATATTCTTCCACAATGACATGGGCATTTGCTCCGCCCGCTCCGAACGAACTGATTGCTGCTCTCCTGCGGGAGGCGCCTGATTCTTTCCGCCACTCTTCTTCTTTCTGCTGAACGTAAAAAGGCGTCTTTTCAAATCGGATATTTTGGTTCAGCTGTTCCGAGTGAATGGATGGCGCCAATTTCTGATGCTTAAATTGTAAAAGAACTTTTGTAAGGGCTGCTATACCTGCGGCAGACTCCAGATGTCCAATATTAGACTTCACTGAACCTATGGCACAAAATTGTTTATCGTCCGTAAATTTCTCAAACGCTTTTGTCAATCCTGCGATCTCAATCGGATCTCCGAGCGAGGTACCCGTTCCGTGTGCTTCCAAGTAGCTGACGGATCGCGGACTGATGCCCGATTTCTTGAAATTTTCAGCAATCAGCTCAGCTTGTGCATTCGGATTCGGAACCGTAAATCCATTGGTTTTTCCGCCATGATTTACAGATGTTCCTTTAATCACTCCGTATATATGATCCTGATCAGCAATTGCTTTTTCCAGAGGTTTCAAAAGGACGGCTCCTGAACCTTCTCCCGGGACATAGCCGTCTCCGCCCTCTCCGAAACTTCTGCACAATCCTTCGGTGGAAACAAAATTACCTTGACTCAGCCAAAGGTATTTGCTGGGGTGTATGGACACATTAACGCCGCCCGCAAGCGCAATTTCACTTTCCCCTCTTTTAATGCTCTCACATGCCAAGTGAATGGCCGTCAGCGATGATGAACACATCGTATCCAGTGCAATGCTCGGGCCGGAGAGATTAAAAAAGTATGAAACCCTGTTCGCAATAGATGAAAAGAAGGAACTGAGCGCAATCGGATTGCCCCGCGCAGTTTCTTCTGCGCCGAATAATTGATATTGTCCGTACATGGCTCCGACAAACACACCGGCTTTCATACCGTCAAGCTTCTCTTTTGTATATCCTGAATCTTCAAACGTATGCCAGGAGGTTTCGAGAAAAATTCGCTCCTGAGGGTCCATCAGCTCAGCTTCTTTATGAGAAATGTGGAAAAACAGCGGATCGAATTGATCAACACCGCTGATAAAACCGCCCCACTTACTGTTGATTTTTCCCTTCTCCATTCTGTCAGGACTGTAATTCGATCTGAAATCCCAACGTTCCTCGGGGATTTCAATAATACAGTTTTTCCCTCCGGCAATGTTTTCCCAGAACTCCTCAAGAGTATCGGAATTCGGATATCTTCCGCTCACACCGATAATGGCAATATCCTCACCCGGCTGAACCATGCTCGGTGCAGCTGCAACCCTCTGCTGCCGGTGCTGTTTTTTACTCAGATTTTCTCTTTTCTTTTGCACTCTTGTTACCGGAGCTGCCCCTGCGGCCTTAAGCACTTTTTCTTTAAAAGATGTTAGGAAGAAGTTTGAGAGCTCTTCAATGTTCTGATATTCAAAAAAGATTGTTTTTGGAAGATCCCCGAAAGTATCTTCAAGCTTTGAAATAAGTGACATGATCATAAGTGAGTTGATTCCGAATTTCTCAAAAGAGTCCTTCGCATTTATTTTATGAGCTTGGATTTTCAAGACACCGCTGATGATCTTGATTAAATAGTCAATGACTTTTTCTTTCGCAGCATATTCCTCTTCTTCATCGTGTTCCGCCGTGAATGTATCTTGATCTGCTGCAGCTGTATTTCTTTGAATCGAAAGCGCTTTTATCATTTTATCCCGCTTTCCTTCTGCAGGCATTAAGCTGGTAAATGAAGACCGCAGCATTTTCAGAAACGCTTCCAAAACAGAGGAAGTTCGCATCGGAGTCATTCCGTATTTTTCTTTTATTTGGTTGATTCCATTGCTGTCGAGACTCATCCCGCCATCTTTCAATAACGGCCAATTGATTGAAAGGGTTTTTCCGTTTCGGGAGAGCTGAGATCGAAGCACTGCAAAACTGTCCATAAAATGATTTGCGTACGCATAGTCACTTTGGCCGGCATTTCCGTTAGCGGAAAAAGAAGAAAAGAGAACAAAAAAATCAAGATCTTCGTCTTTTGTCAGCTCATCCAGCCAGATTGTCCCGTAAACTTTCGGTTTCAGTACGTCCGTAAAATCACTGAGACTTTTGTTTACAAGAAATGAGTCACGAAGGATGCCGGCAGCATGGATGATCCCGTTTATGCAGCCGTACCGCTGTTTAACGCCGAAAATGAATCGCTCTGCCTCTGTTCGATCTGTTATGTCCGTCCGCTGATATTCAACAATAGAGCCGCTCTCATTAAGCTTACTGATCCGTTCTTTTTGATCAGCGGTTAAAAAAGAACGGCCTGTAAGTATAATCACGGCTTGGTTTTCTTTAGCGATGTGTTCCGCAAACAGCAGCCCGAGTTTTCCGGCTCCTCCGGTAATGATATATATGCCGCCTTTTTGATACGTTACAGATCCGTTATCGTGTTCCGGATTATCAATATGCTGCAGCCCTTTCACATAACGGGTATGTGAGTCTATTAAAATCTCACATTCATACGTTTGAAAGCGCTGTATTTCACTGATTGCAGCATCCCACGTCTCGGAAACCGGAGGATTTTTGTCAGAATCCTCATGGCGTATCTGTATGGTTTTCGCTTTAAGCTTGGAGCTTTCCATGTTTACCGTTTTCATGAACCCTCCGACAGCTTCATGAAACGGCTGATTCAGACCGCTTGTCCAATAAATATGCAATAACGTAACAGGTTCGTTTCTCCGCATTAAAGCTTTTGATAATAAAAAGAGCGAGTTGATCCCTCTGCGAAGAGTTTCATTAACGGATTCTTCAGTGAATTCTCTGATTTCTCCGTTCCATAAATAAAGCACGACATCAGGTGTAAATCCGTTTTCAGCCAAATCAGACAGCAGCATTTCGACATGATTTTCATCAGAAGGATTGATTGTGCATCTATTCCGTTCAATTCTATAATCAGAATCGGGTGTTACGAGAATGACACGGTTATGATCTCCATTCATCATCTCGGCATGCTGAAAAAGACGGTTATCCTGATCAAAAATCAGCATATTCCCCGGTGCCTGCTGATTCGGCATATCAATGTTATTTGTTCTTACCCAATCGTTCTTAAAAAAAATGGTTGGGGACGGAGCTTGTGATTCCGGCTCCGCCTTTTTTTCCATTTGTTCTTTTCTGTAAGTGCGAATTAGCTCCAGTCCTGCATCAGGAGACATTTGCTGTTCTTCAATTAAGGAAAGTATTTGTTTGATCTGCACTATTTTCCCTCCAGCAGCTGATAAACTTGACCAGCAGAAAGTTCACCGTTTTTCAATTGTTCTAATAAGAAGAGAATTTCCTGATCTTCATTTTTACGTCCTGCGGTTAATTCTCCCCCGGTCACTTTTCTGACAGAAAAGTCTTTCATGCTCACGGCTATTTCGCCGCTCTCGTTAATAAAATCAATGTTATACGTATAAAAACCGGTTTCTCTCACCGAGACATGGCATCGGGCAGTAAGCGTCCTCTTAATGTGAAGCTCTCTAAGTGAATATGGAACAAATAAGCCGTCTTTCTCATTATCTCTTAACAAAAATGCCGCCGCTTGAAAACCGCCGTCAATTAATGAAGGATGAAGTGTAAAATGTGAAAACCCGTTCGCTAAATGAGCCGGAAGCTCCAATTCTGCCATTAACTCCATATCACCGCGATATACGGCTTTCAACGTTTGAAAACCGCTATGATATGTCAGGCCCATACGACTGAAGCGGTGATAACACTCTTCCCGGTTTATGACCGCCTTACTGCTGCGTTTGAACTTATCAATATCGACATACTCAGCATTGCTGTTTATGTCTCCGAATACTGTTTCACTTTGTGTGCAGATTTGCTGCACGCCATCCGGCCCCTCTTTACATATCGTTACGTTCAACTTATCTTGTTTCATTTCCAAGTCGGTATAAATGTGCAGCGTTTTTCCTTTATATAATATAGGTCTGTTCCACATCACGTCTTTTATTTTAGATACTTTACTTTCTCCGCTTATTTCCGCACAAGCAAGAGCCATTTCAAGCGAAGCGGCTCCTGGCAGCACATAGTCTCCTGAAACAAGATGATCAGTGACGAAAAATTCAGTTCCGGAAATAACAGTTTTAAATGCTTGTTTCTTTAATGTTGAGACATTCTCGCTGATTAATGGGTGAAGACTTTTGCTATTAACCTCGCTTTTGTTCTTTTTCGGGGTGAACCAATAACTCTCTTTTGCAAACGGATAAGTTGGCAGCGGCACTCTATTCAATTTCTTATTGCCGATTGTCTTCCATTCAAACTCGGCTCCATTGGCCCACCATTGTGCGAGCAGCTCCTCTTTTCCGCTTTGAAGAGCCTCCTCAATCATATATTCAGAAACAGCTGTGGGCTCTTCAGTGTTTTCGCTTAAAAATACGCCTTTTTGCACCTTGCTGTCATCAAGAAAGCTGACGTATTTATCTCTCAGCTCAGTCAGACTCGCTGCACATACGGCAATTCTTTCGTTCATTGCTTCCCGGCCGTTTTGCAATGTAAATTCCATGTCACTGGCATTAACGGTCATGTCACCGGCAATCACGCGATCCAAGTACTGAAGCATAAGCCGGATATACTCAAGTAATTGATCTTTGGTTTTCGCAGATAAAACAAAAATATGTGTGTTACCGTTGTTTTCCGGCATTTCTTTTTGAGGTTCCCTATATTCCTCTAAAACAATATGCGCGTTCACACCGCCGAATCCGAATGAGCTGACACCCGCTCTCCTCGGCAGATCGTTGTTCTCTTTATCTTTTATCGGATTCCACTTTTGAGCGGTTTCTGTGATATAAAATGGCGTATTTTCCAGTTTGATGTATGGATTGAGTTCTGAAAAATGGGCGAGTCCCGGAAGTTTGCGATATTTAAAAGCCAGTAACACTTTCATCACTCCGGCTATTCCGGCAGCGGTTTCGAGATGGCCGATGTTTGTTTTCACAGACCCGATTCCGCAGCATTTCTGTTTCGCAAAAGGAATGTCCCATTCTTGATATAACGTTTTAAATGCCTTTATGATGCTGTTTACTTCAATCGGATCGCCAAGACTTGTCCCTGTGCCATGCGCTTCTATATATCCCGCAGTGGCAGGGCTGACTCCCGCCTTCCGCCAAGCTTCGGTTAATAAGTCCGCCTGTGCGTTCGGATTCGGAGCTGTCAAAGAATTGGCGCGGCCGCCGTGATTTACAGCTGACCCTTTAATCAAACCATATATATGATCACCGTCTGCCTGTGCTTTGCTGAGCGGCTTAAGCAATACTGCAGCCGCCCCTTCACTCCTTACATAGCCGTCAGCGCTTTTATCGAACGTTTTGCACTTTCCGTCTTTGGAAAGCATACCTGCTTTATCAAAAGCTATAAACAGAGTAGGGCTTGTCATAATATGCACTCCGCCTGCAATCGCCATTTCAAAATCGCCTCTTTGAATCCCCTCAGCCGCACGATGGAGTGCAACTAACGAACTTGAACAGGCAGTGTCAATCGGTTCGCTCGGACCCGTCAGGTTCAGCTGGTAAGAAATACGATTTGCCAATATACAATGATTTAAACCGGTTGCGGTCTGCGCCTGAACAGAGACACCATTTTCATTCAGACGTTCAGCATAATCCGTTGTGGCGACCCCTGCAAACACCGCGGTTTTCGTCCCTGCCAAATCAGACGGCTTATAGCCCGCATCTTCTATTGTTTTCCATACAGTCTCCATAAAAATTCTTTGCTGGGGATCCATTAATTCTGCTTCGGCGGGAGAAATCCCGAAAAACAACGGATCAAAACTGTCCGCGCCTTTGATAAATCCGCCTTTTTTTATTTTTGTTCTATTGACGTCCCTGATCGGATCGCCGTCAAACTCTTTCCAGTTCCAACGGTCTTCAGGAATGTCTGTAATCATATCCCGCCCTTTTTCAATTCCTTTCCAAAAGTCTTCCAGCGTATCTGTTTGGGGGAAACGGCCGCTTATTCCCACTATTGCAACCGGCTCATTCATATGTCTTTCCTCTTGCCTGGTTTTGTTTTCAGGCTCAGGGGAATGTTCATAGGATTCCGGCGGAGGCGTGCTGTACAATGTTTTTTCGTCAGCTGCAGAAAAAGATTCTGTCTCAGCAAAAAGGATTTCTCCGTATTGCTCGATTACATAATCAGTCATTTCAGCCAGTGAATTGCATTCAAAGAAAATGGACGGCAATAATTCCGTACCATATTGTTGATTGATTTCATTTCCGAGTCTGGTAAACGTAATAGAATCAAATCCGTACTCGCCGAATGAAGTCTCTTCTTCTATTTCCTTTCTGTCAATCTTCAAAATACTTGACATCATCTTTGCGATGCCCTCAATCAGATTTTCTCTCCGGTCTTTCGCCGCAGATTCATCTGAAGAAAAAGAACCGCAGAGATGAAGCTCCTCGGAATACTCACTCTTTAAAAACTCAAGAAGTTCATTAAAATCAGTAAGACCGAAAAAATCTGACGGCATCATTGATATTCCTAATGTTTCGTTTAATTCGTTGCCCAGCATTGTAAACATAATTGAATCAAATCCGTATTCACTTATCGGCAGTTCAAAATCAAATTCCCGTTCTTCAATTTTTAATACGCCGGTGATGATGCGCGTCAAAGTGCTTTTTAAAGATTCAGTTATTGACAGCTCTTTCGGTTCGTAATTTTCGTCGGCGATTGCCGGGTCACTTTTGCCGCTGTCAATCGTTATCATTCGTTCCAGCTTTAATTCATTACCGCTAAATACCATTATTTGATGTTCACACCCTGTCATTGCTTGATCAAATGCTGCAAGGCCTTCCCGTTTTCCCAGAGGCAGCATTCCGAAACGGTCATAAAGGAACTTCTCTGAATGAATATCAATTTGCATACCGCCTTCTTTCCATAAAGGCCAATTAATCGAGACTGTTTTTCCAGGTTTATTTTCCGCCGCTCTCATTTCCGCAAAATAATCCATAAACCGGTTTGCATAAGCATAATCAGTTTGTCCGGCATTCCCGATTATTGCGCTGATAGATGAAAACATAACAAAAAAGTCCAGAGGTTCTCTGTCTGTATACCAGTCAAGCCATATCGTTCCGTAAACCTTGCTGGCCAAGACTGAATCGAGATCCTCTTCACGCTTATTGATGAGTAATGAATCTTTTATCACACCGGCGCTGTGAATAATTCCTTTAACAGGACCTAATTTGTTTTTGACGAGTTTTATCAGGTTATTGACATTTTCCTTATCAGAAATATCGGTTCTTACATAAAAAACCTCTGATCCGTTTTTTTCGAGCTCTTTTACATTGCTTACGGCTTCCTCAGAAAGCTCTGACCTGCCGATAAGGACAAGTTTTATTCTCCCTTTTCGCACAAGATGTCTGGCGAAAATCAGTCCCAGACCGCCTGTTCCTCCTGTAATGAGGTAAACTCCCCCTTCTTTTACTTCCATCTTTTCGGGGGGCTCGGCACTTTCAATTTCTGCAGAGTGTTTCACCTGCCTGATTCCATCTCTGTATCTGATTTCTGAAGTATCATCGCTGATGATTGTTTCTTTCACAAGGTTTTTTAATTCAGGCAGACCGGTGTTCAGCTGTAACTGAATTTCGTCGCTGTGTATTTCAATATTTTTACCGGACAACATAGGATGTTCTAAATGAAGCGACCTAAAAAAGCCGCTGATTGCCATTTGATAAGGTAAGATTTGATTTTCCCTTGTGAAAAATACATGTGATATCAGGATTTTATGTCTTGGGATTGTTGCTAACAGAGCTTTCGTTACATTGAAAACCGGCAAAACAGCCTCTTCCAGCTTTTCACGAATGTTCTGCTCAATTCCCGTTTCAGGGCTCATCCCGATTAAAATGACGCGGTCAATTGTCACTTGTCTTTCTTTAAGAATCGCCAGCAATTTCTTATAGCCGTCAAGTTTGACGCTGTTCAATTCAAAGGAATCAGCTTCTTTTTCTTGAAAACTGCCGCCATGGCGGACAAAGATCATGTTCAGGCCGATATCTTTATATGCCTGGCGGATCAGCGGTTCTGATATATCCCGACGGAGTGAAATCACAAGGCAGCTGTTTAAACCGCTGGCTTCAGGCTGATGAAGCAGAGGGGCCCGCTTCCACATATCAGTGTAATACTTAACTGAATGCCGCTCATCCTGAGTCTGCGGTGCAGCCCTTAATGCCTTCAACGCTAAGTTTTTTATTTTAAGACTTACAGATCCGTTTTCATCCATAAATAGTATATGAAACCTTTTGACATCATCATGTTGTCTTTCATCGGCAGCTGTAATGTAAGCAAAGCCGTTTGCCGAAGGTGCGTGAAGAATCTCCAGCTCACCTAATTCAAAAGGCAAATATGCGGTGTGATCGTCTTGCTGACTGGACGTAAACCCTGTTGTGGATTGAAAAATGCCATCCAATAAACACGGTTCCAGCAGCGTGCCGGATTTTTTATGAATGCTCTCAGGAAGTGATATTCGTGCAAGAACAGCATTTTCATGGATAAACAGCTGTTTTATTACCTGAAAACTGGTTCCATAGTCCAAACCGCTCTGCCGGAAATCCCTGTAACATTCAGCGCCGCTGATTAATCTTTTCTGTCCGGTTAACCAGCTGTCCAATTGAAAACGCTCTGTATGAGAGGCATCTTGATCTCCGCATGTGGTAATGTTTCCTTGGCAGTGAACTGCCGCTTCAGGTTGCATATCGGTTTTCACCACAAATCTGCCGTCTTTTTGATTCGGCAGCAGATCTATCATTATCGTCTTTTCTTTTTCAACGGTTATCGGAACCGCCCATACAACCTGACTCAGTTTTATGACTGATTTTCCGTACAGCCTCTCTCCCGCTTCTCTGGCCGCTTCGATGATTGCCGCTCCGGGCAGAACCGTTTTCCCATGCACAACATGGTCTTTTACATAATATTCAGAATCAGAAAGCGTTTTATAAAATCGGCACTCACCTGCTGAAAAATCAAATAAAGGAGCTGTACCGGCTGCTGATGTTGTTTGCGCCTTATTTGACACCCACAGTCTGTTTTTTAAGAAAGGGTAAGTCGGCAGGGCAATTTTTCTCGGTTTTCTGCCGGTGCGGAAATCTTCCCAGCTTAAATTGCCTCCTGATACCCAAAATTCAGCCATTTCGGTTAATGTGGTGCCGCCGGATTTGAGCGGAAGATCCGATTGCTGCTGTCTGCGTTTATGATTCGGTTTTTTCCCTCTAAATATTTCGTGATCGTCAATTCCATTATAAAAGTGATTTAATTTCAACATCAGATCATCGATATTATTTGAAATGACAGCAAGCCTTTCCGGCATGGCTTCACGCCCTTCAAGAAGGGTATACGCAATATCAGAAAGGTGAAGCGGCTTGTTTGTTCCCGCTTGCTGTAAAAACTCGCCCTGCTTATGACGGGCCTTTTGAAGATATTCCTCCAGCTGTTTTGCTGATTCCCGTAAACTCAGTGAATGCTTGGCTGAGAGTACGATAAGTTCCTCACTTTCCTCACGCCTCGTATGACAGTCAGCAGCAGACTCATACTCTTCCACAAGGATATGAGCATTTGCCCCGCCCGCTCCGAAAGAACTTAATCCCGCACGCCGCGGATATTTGCTGTCAGAATGTTTTTCATTCGCGGGTTTTATCCAGTCGGCGGTTTCCTGCTGGAGGCAAAAAGGTGTCTCTTCCAGATAAAGATCCGGATGCACCCGTTCAGCATGCAGTGTTGCGGCTATTTTTTTATACTTCATTTGTAAGATAATCTTTGTCAGGCCGGCAATACCCGCGGCCGCTTCCAGGTGGCCGATGTTAGATTTAATCGATCCGAGAGAGCAATATGAAACATCTTTGGTATAAGCTCTAAACGCCTTGGTCAGGCCTCGGACTTCAATCGGGTCACCCAGCGGCGTTCCCGTGCCGTGGGCTTCAATAAAGCTGACACTTCTGGCGCTCCAACCGGCCGCTTTAAGAGCTCCTTGAATTAAATCCGCCTGTGCGGCAGGATTAGGCACCGTATAGCCATTTGTCTTTCCGCCATGATTAATTGCCGTTCCTTTAATGACGGCGTACACAGTATCATTATCACGTATGGCATCTTTAAGCGGTTTAAGAATAACGGCCCCGACACCTTCCCCGGGCACGAAACCGTCGCCGCCTTCTCCAAAACTTCTGCATTTTCCCGATTTTGAAAGCATCCCCATCTGACATCGGTATAAATAGTCAGAAGGATGAAGATACAAATTTACTCCTCCCGCAACCGCAACCGAGCACTCACCCTTTGTTAAACTTTGGCAAGCCATGTGAATTGCCGTTAAGGATGAAGAACAAGCCGTATCTACAGGGACACTGGGACCTGTAAAGTCAAATGTGTAAGACACTCTGTTCGCGAGAGACCATGGGAACGAATTTGGAAGTACATCGTTTTTGTCCGTCGGTATTCTTTCGCCGAGCAGCTTGTAAGAATTGGTCGTCACTCCCGCAAATACACCGACATGTTTTTCGGTCTGCTTTCTCAACCCTTCAATGGTATATCCCGAATCTTCAAATGCTTTCCATACGGTTTCGAGAAATATTCGTTCCTGAGGATCCATCGCTTCTGCTTCTCTCGGCGATATTTGGAAAAACAAAGAATCAAATGATTCAGCATTCTTTAAAAATCCGCCCCATTTGCAATAAATTTTCCCCTCATGCGCTTTAGCGGGGTCTGGATCATAGTAGGTCTCATAATTCCATCGTTCTTTCGGAATTTCTGTGATTGCGGTTCTCTCTTTTGATAGAAGCTCCCACAATTCTTCGATATTTTCAGCCCCGGGATAACGGCCGCTGATACCGATTACCGCTATCCCGTCAAGATGTTCTTTTTCCTCCGCCGCAGGTGCAGTGATGTTTTGTTCCGGCCTGGCGGGGGTAATGCTCTGAATCTGTTTTCCTTTTTCCTCCCGTGAAAATAAACGCCCCAGCCGATCCGGATATTCCTTTACAAGATGATCTGCTAAATCTCTGATTGTATGAAATTCAAATAAAAGCGTTTTCGAAATTGCTCCCAGTGACTGCTCCAGCTTTGTGTTGCATTGATGAATCATAACCGAATCCATTCCATATTCAGCCAGATGCACATCTTGATCGATCTCTTCCCGTTCTGCACCGATCTCAGAGGAGATGATATTGGTTAAAAACAAAACTGTCTGATCCAAAATATCGCCTTGAGCCAAAGGAATGGCACTGCCTGTCTCTGTTTCATCCGTCAAAAATCTCTGCCGCATAAATTGTTCAAAGCGCTCATGATCACCGCATACTGCAATATTATGCAGCTGACCCGAAGTTACAATCCGCGAAAACCATTGCGTTCCGTCTTCAGCAGGAAGCTCTTCGAGCCCGGAACCATGAAAAAGAGACGTCCGCCCTTGACCTGACAGGTTCGCCCCCATTCCGATGTCTTGCCATAAAGGCCAATTGATTGTCAGCGTGCGGCCGCTGCGCAGAGAATTTTGCCGTTTCTGTTCCCGATATTCGGCAAAATGATCTAAAAAGCCGTTTGCATATGCATAATCACATTGGCCTTCGTTCCCTGCAATAGAGACGACTGAAGAAAAAACGGTGAAAAAATCCAATTCGAGCGACTTCGTTGCATGATCAAGATTCAATGCACCATGAACTTTCGGAGCAATCACCTCTGAAAGTTCCTGCTTTGTTTTTCGAAAAAGCAGCGAGTCTCTGATAACTCCTGCACAATGAATGACGCCATGAAGACCTGCATGCTGATCGGTAATACCGTCAATCATTTTTTTTACCGCTTCTTTATCGGATATATTCGCCTGTATATAATAAACCTTGGCTTTAAAGCTGTTCAGGTATTCTAAATGTTTCTGCTTATCTCCGTTTAAAACAGATCGCCCCGATAGGATAATGGTGGATCTTTCAGTTTTCGCGCAATATTCAGCGACTTTACTGCCAATCCCCCCAAATCCCCCTGTAATTAAATACACTTTATCTTTTTCAGGGTATTGAACGGTCTTTCTGTTTGTTTCTCTCTGCTTCTCTAACATCCGTGCATATCTTACGCAGCCCCTGTACTTGATATAAAGATGCCGATCAGGCGCTGTATTTATTTCTTTATAAAGAATGTCAGCCTTCTCTGAAAATGAAACGGATGCAGAATCATGTTCAAAGCAAACCGTCTTACAATGAAGCTGCGGGTATTCTTGTTTTACCGATTTTAAAAAACCGTTCACACCTTCAAAATACGGCAATTTTTCTTTTTGATTCGCGCTGAATGTATAAATGAACGTTACTTTATTTATAAGGTTCTCGCTGATTAAAGCCTTAGTCAGATAAAACACGGAATAAATTCCTGATTCGAGTGTTTCTTCCAGTTCAGGCTGTTTTTCAGACCACGTATGCAAAATTGCATCGGGCGCTGCGCCTTTTTCCTTTAACAGACGAATGACACCTTGATAATCTTCGGGACGCTGCCTGTTGATCGTGAAAACACTGTCGCTTATCTGCTCTAAACGCTCACCGGGCATAATAAGATATGCGGACGTATTCTCTCTTTTTTTCAGCTCTTCAAAATAGTCTTTATTCCCGGAGAACAACAAAATAGTACAAGCTTGTCGGCTGCCCGCTTCATTCTCAATTGCGGTTTCTTTCCATACCGGCGTATAAAGTGCCTGATTCTTCTTTTCTGAAAAAGCCGCGTCTGATTTTACCGGCTGAGGGTTTAAAGAAAATTGAGAGCGCTCAAACGGATAAGGCGGAAGCGGGGCTTTTCTTTTATGATCATCACCTAGTTTCGCCCATTCAATCTCTTCTCCTGAAAGCCACATTTGCATAAATGAATGATATAGAGCCTCATCGGCTGGTTTGTCCGCTTCAAAAGCAGCCGCTTTGTTTAGTTTTGCTGATGGAGGTAGCGATCCGAATTGAAAAACTGAAAAATCAGAAATATTCACATCCGGCTCCGTTCCCTTTTCTTCCGTGTGAAGCGGCATATGGTCCGCTATCTCCTGAGACACGGCATCCATTTGATTGTATTCTGTCATCAACGGAAAACGAGTTTTATCATAAAAACCTGCCGGCTGCTCATTAATACAAGCAACAGCCTGTTTAATTCCGTCTTGCTTTTTCAATAACATGCTCAGAAAAAGTTCTTTAGACAAGATTCCTTCATCCAGTAAATTTAATATTTCCAGAACATAATCATCATTAAAGAATCCATCATAATCTGTTAAATCCCATCTCTTATACAGTCTTCTCATAGAGGCAAGGATAGCCATGATCGCCGCTTCCTCATCAGCCGGCAATGCATTTCTTTTATCCGCCGTGCGATTCACAATATAAGATAAAATCTCGATTTCCTGAGTCTTTCCCGCTTTATCCCACTCTTCTAAAAACCCTTTAAACGTATATTGGTGCTCAAGAAGCAGCCGTGTTTTCCCGTACAGGCGGTCTGCAAAATCAGCCGGGAAGCTCAGACCGTTCAGCAGCACCCTTACATATTCTTCATTTAATCGAACCGGCGGGTACGTTTTTGAAGTGTACGGATTGACAAATGGAATGGACGGCGGCTCACAGGATATGTGCGAAAGTTTTTCAGCGCCTGTGATGACAGAAATGGCCTTTTCAATTTTGATGATATCCGCTGCTGCAAGAGCGACGTAATATCCGTCTCCGGCGCCTGTAATGAGGCTTGGCTTAAAACCGGATGCCAGGATACTTTTTATGATTTCCGTATTGATAACTAAAGAATACAAGCGGATTTTCTCAGGCGTCCATTTTCTTTTAAATGAACTGTGCAATGTTGGTATACCCTTCAGCACCGGCCTTACTTTCTTTTCTAAATCAGGGAACACCCGTTTCAAAACGGCAAATTGTTTATAACTTTCCCATTTGAAGTCACCGATGGCAAGCGCCCATTCAGAATCTTGTTTTCTCCGAAAACTCAATCCCTCTTTAAGCTGATTTTTAAATTCCTCCTTGCTGCCTGCCAATAAACCAGCCCTGTAATCAAACGATGTCCTTGTTAAAAGGGTGCTGCTGATCACTTCATTTGATATTTTGCAAAATTCCTCTGAATCGTCAGCAAAGGTTCTCCAATGATGTATCATTTGTTTCATGCTTTCTTCACTTTTAGCGGAAAAAAGGAAGGGTATCCTTCCTTTTCTGTCAGATTCGTCTTTTGTATGTATAAATTCTTCGATGATGACGTGAGAGTTGACACCCCCAAAACCGAAGGAGCTGATTCCCGCCCTGAGCGGAGCCCCGTCTGCCGCCTTCCAATCACTTGAATCAAGCGCCGGCCTAAACGGTGTTTTTTCAAACTGTATAATTGGGTTTACCGTATGTACATTCAGGCTTTTCGGCACCCTCCGGTGTTTCATCATCATTAGAACTTTTATCAATCCGGCCATTCCCGCTGCTGCTTCTGTATGACCGATATTTGTTTTCACACTTCCGATCCTGCAATATTGAGTATCCTCAGTATATTGCCGATACGCTTTTGTCAATGCTTCTATTTCTATCGGATCGCCCAGAGATGTTCCTGTGCCATGTGCTTCTACGTAAGAAACCGTCGCAGCATCGACAGCAGCGTTGTGTAAAGCTTCTGAGATGACCCGGCACTGCGCTTCTGCTCTGGGAGCGGTTATGGAACGGGTTTTACCGCCATGATTAACAGCTGTCCCTTTTATGATCCCGTATATATGGTGACCGGCTTTTACTGCATCACCAAGGCGCTGCAGCAATACAACGCCTGCCCCTTCTCCGGGAACGTACCCGTTCGCTGCTGCGTCAAAGGTTTTACATTTGCCGTCAGGACTCAGCATTCTGGCTTTGGAAAAAGAAATATATTTTCCGGGTTGGAAATTCAAGTTTACTCCCGATGCGATTGCATAATCGCTTTCTTTTGTCCGCAATGACTTAACCGCTTCATGTAAAGCAACAAGCGATGATGCACAAGCGGCATTTACAGACATGCTTTTTCCGGTCAAACCGAATGTGTATGAAAGCCGGTTGGAAAGCATAGCTTCGAAACTTCCTAAACAGGCATAACTGTCGATTTCCGATTCAGCATGACCTGTCTGCCGGTAGTCAGAATTCATAATACCCGCAAAAACAGAAGTGGTTTTACGCTGGAGATCCTGCAAAGAAACCCCGGAATCTTCGATGCACCGCCAAGTTTCTTCTAAAAGGATTCTTTGCTCAGGATCCATGTTTTTCGCTTCCCGGGGAGAGATATTAAAAAACTTATGGTCGAAATGGTCAGCTTTATGAATAAAACCTCCCCACTTGCTGATTGTTTTGTTCGGTATACTGATATCAGCTGAATAATAAAGTTCGGGATCCCACCGTTCAATCGGCACTTCCCGGATGGAATCTTTGCCGCTATTTATGTTTTCCCAGAATTCATGATAATGATCTGCATCGGGGAATCTGCAAGCAACCCCGATTATCGCGATATCCGCACTCTGTTTATTCAAATGAACCATTGGCCTCCACCCGCTCCTTCTTTAGTGTAGAAATAACGTATTCAATCTGCGCCTTAGCAGACTTTCGGTCTCATTCATCAATTTTTCACCAATGTCATCGACATGTCTGTTTCTCCATGATTCCAAATCCGTGCCCTTTACCCAATGATTAAAAGCGCCTAAAGACGGGCCGCAATGAACTTGGAAATTCACCTTTTGTTCTTCCTGCCCTTCCAAAGCAAGCAGACATCCTCTCTGCAAATACCACTTAAATAGTAACAGCATCTTATATTTTTGATTGCGCTCAGCTTTTTGGGCCAGGTTCGGCTGTTTTTCTATTAAGCTTTCGTAGATTTCATCAACAGTCTTGTTAAAATAATCGTTTTCGAGCTGAATCTTTGTCTTTTCATCTATCTCACTCAAAGACTCATATTGTAGGTAGATTTGAAATAATTTATTTGCCCTGACCGGAAACAGCGTGCCCTTTTTCAGCACCTGCACCTTTGTTCCGAACTCAAACAGAGTCTCCGAAGGCGCATAAGCAGTATCGCATATTCCTGTCTCACTCAGCATTTCTTTAACAAAACCGCTTGTTTCGGCTTCAACTGTACATTGATTAATGGATCCCGTCATAATAAAATCAGCGCCCATTAAAAAAGCAGACGCGGCAGACTCGGGAGTCCCGATTCCTCCCGCAGCCCCGATCCTTATCTTCCTTGCGTATTTGTGTGTTTCCATCATTTCATCCCGCAGGTTAACAAAAAACGGCAGCATCGCTGTCAATGAGCCCTGTTCAGTATTACTTCCGCAATCTGCTTCAATAATGATATCGTCTGCTGCCGGAATACGGCTGAGCCACTCCGCCTGCTCTTCCGTCAGCATACCGTGCTGACACATTCTCTTTACGATACTTGGAGGAGGCGGACTCAGAAATGCGGCCGCAACTTCCGGCCGTGAAACTTTGGCAATGATCCGATTATGAGGTATGACCCTGCCGCTTTTGTCTATCTTCAACTGATGCGCTTTGTAATAAATTAATGGTGCGCTGACGGAAAAATACGAAGACGCTTCTATTACTCGTACGTCATGCTTGATATATAAATCTATCAATTCCTTTTCTCTATCTTGATGATCCGGCTCAAATCGCAGATTCATTCCGTAGGGCTGGCCATTTTTGAGTGTCTTCTTAATAGAAATAAGGGCCTGTTCAATTTCCCTTATAGGTAAACCCGCTGTCCCAAAGAACCCCAGCATTCCTTTCTTCCCGAGGCGGATCAGCATTTCAGCGGAAGAAATCCCCCTATGCATCGCACCTGCCAAATACGCGTATGTCAAACCGTAATCTTCTTTGAAAGATTGATCACCCAATCGGGACACCGGTGAAGCTGCACCGCTCTCTATATTTTCGGCCAAGAGGCTATGCTCTTTCCCGCTTTCCGAATTGTCCTTGTTCCCTTCAGAAAAAAAGAGACTGTCTTCCGGCGCACTGATAGTAAGCGGTTCCTCATCTCTTTGTATGGTTTGAATTAATTTAGTCAGAATGTTTCCAGGACCGATCTCTTCAAACAGAGTGACGCCTTGTCCCATTAGATACCTAATGCTTTCAGTCCATTTTACCGAGTTTGTTATTTGTTCAATTAAATTCCGTTTGATATCTTCTTGTTTATAAGGTCTTGCCGTATAGTTAGAAATGACCGGGAAATTCAATTCAGAAAAATGAAACTCCTCGATAAATTCCGCAAATTCACGCTGTGCACTTTCCATGAAACGAGAATGAAAAGCTCCGCCGACTTGCAATACGATATAAGCTTTCGCCCCTTCTTTTTCAAAAAAAGAGGCTGCCCGCTTTATCTCTTCTGCAGCCCCTGCTATCACAATTTGTGAAGATGTATTGTAATTGGCGATATCTATCTGGCCGAGTTCATACTTTTGAAGTATTTTTTTTATGTGATGCTCATCCAGTCCGATCACGGCAGCCATTCCGCCCTCGGAAGCCTCACTCATTAACTCGCCTCTTTTAGCAACCAGCCGGAGACCTGTTTCAAAATTAAAAACGCCGGCCGCAAAAAGCGCAGTATATTCACCCAGACTATGTCCTGCAACAGCATCAGGGCGTGTATGACCTTCTTTTAAACCCTTTAAATATTGCAGTGCGCTCACTGTATAAATTGCAGGCTGTGTATACTTCGTATCAGTCAGCCTTTCTTTTTCATCTGAAAGGCATAAATCCTTTATGGAGTATCCTAAAATATGATCTGCCTTTTTAATGAGCTCACTGAATTCATCGAATAAGTCTCTGCCCATTCCTTTAAACTGCGCTCCCTGTCCGGGAAAGACGTAAGCAAGCATTTGTTTTCCTCCTGTTCCGTATTTCTGCCGTTTCTTTTCGTTCCGATTTTGATTAACGTTTTTCACTTCAATTTTAAAATTGTCGTTTACTCTCAGCACCCTTACTTAATAAGCATTACTAAGAAAAATAAAAAAACCTTTATGCCGGATAAAGGTTTAAAAGCAAAAAGCATGTACAAATATCATATCGCCGTAAATATAAATAGATAGAATTTTCTGATAATTAAAATCGCATTTTCATTCTGTTTTATATATATCAATATAATAAAAACATTCCAACGTGCCGAAACAACGATTGGTTTTATGTGAATATTTCCCTAAATAAATACTATACCATGATTTACTTGTTGTCAATGGGAAACACACGTATATACCAATTCTTCAGCCGCCTTTTTACAGGCGGCTGAACTCGGTTGTTATCAGTTCATCAGCCCATGCCGATATGCCTTCACTATACTATTTGCGGAATAATAGTTCTTTCTCTTTGTTGTAGTCTTTAGTAAATTGATTGAACTCATCTGCTTGTTTATGCACCTTTTCGTAAACTGAGTTTACTTTGCTGATTTGCTCTTCCAGCTGCGCTAATGTGAGCTTTTTATCTTTAATCAGTTTATAAAGGTCCTTATCAAGTGAAATGGCTTTTTCGTACTTTTTGTACAAAAGATCATAAGATGCATACCTTTTCTCCATTAAAGCGACAGCATGCCCGGCTTTTTCTTTTACTTTCTTATCCTTTATTTCTTGAGAAGTTTTTTTTGCGGATTCAAACGCTTTTTTTGAATCATCAATACTGTCTTTTTCTGCTTTCAGATGTTTTTTTCGCTGATTTGCATTGCTCAGAGCCTGATCAGACAGTGTGACAATTTTCTGGTAATCATCCATATTCAGTTTAACCGCGCTGTCGTATAGCTTATGCTCTTTTTTCTCCAATTTTTCTAATGTTTTCTGCTCTTTTTGAAACGGTTTTTCCGCTTGAACGGCTTTTTCCATCGAGTCATGAAGCGATTCAACCGGATCTTTTCCCCCGCAGCCGGCAAGAAGCATACTTGCGGCGCCGAGCGCTCCGATTCCTGCTAATACCTTTTTTTGAATCATATTCACTTAAAATCCCCCAATCTTGACAATTTCCACTATAGAAGCCCGAACGCTTTTTGACAATAGCTGAGCTGTAATTGGCATGACCGTGTAAAGACGCTTACGGTGCTTTCAAAGAATACTTGCGTAAAAAATTGAGAAAACAGGGCGGATGACCATACATCTTTTTGGCTTTTACATAGTTTATAGTAGACGCCGGCCCTGCTGACAGAGGGTCAGCGTAATTAAAAGAGGAGGTTTTTTTATGTACGGATATGGATTTGGCGGCGGATTTGGCGGCGGTTGTTGCGGCGGCGGATATGGTTATGGCGGCGGTTACGGTTACGGCTGCGGCGGCGGATACGGCCGCACATTCGCATTAATCGTCGTATTGTTTATCTTATTAATCATCGTCGGTGCCGCTTATTTAGGCTGCGGCTGCTGACATTATACACCATGACATCGGCCGGCCTGCTATGGCCGGCCAATTGTTTCATTGCGCCGCGATAAAGAAATTCGCTATAATTTACATATTAAGCTTTAGGAGTGAAGTTTCTTGATTACTATGGAAAATATTGTACGAGACGGACATCCCGTGCTCAGAGAGATCGCTGAAGAGGTACAGCTTCCCGCTTCTGACGAAGAAAAACAGCATCTTGCTGATATGATTGAGTTTGTGAAAAACAGCCAAAATCCTGAATTAGCCGAGAAATACAAGCTTCGTCCGGGCGTCGGTCTTGCCGCTCCCCAAACAGACGTAAAAAAACGGATGATCGCCGTCCATGCAGAAGATGCGAAAGGCACTTTATACAGCTATGCTCTTTTTAACCCTAAGATCGTCAGCCACTCAGTGGAAAAAAGCTACTTGACGAGCGGAGAAGGCTGCCTGTCGGTAGACGAACCCATTCCCGGCTATGTGCCGCGCTACGCCCGCATCCGCGTAAAGGCGGTGACGCTTGAAGGAGAACAGATTGACATCCGCCTCAAAGGTTTTCCGGCCATCGTGTTTCAGCACGAAATCGATCATCTGAACGGCGTGATGTTTTACGACCATATTGATAAAGAAAATCCGTTCAAAGAACCTGAAAACGCCATTGCCATTGACCGTTAAAAATAACCGGCACTTCCCAAAGTGCCGGTTTTCTTTATTTCAAAAGGCCCAGTTCTTTGACGGCCCAGCTGATTCCTTCCTCATCCACCGGCTTTGTGACGAAATCGGCGGCAGCTTTTAATTCCGGAACCGCATTTCCCATCGCCACCCCGGTGCCGACAAAACGGATCATCTCAAGATCATTTAGTCCGTCGCCGAATGCATAAGTGTCACTTACGCCGTACGGAAGCCGCTCAAGCACTCTTTTAATGCCTTCCGCTTTTGAACCGCCTTTCGGAAGCACATCCGTTGACAATTCATGCCAGCGGACGTAATCAAACTCCGGAAAAGCGGCATATGCTTTTTCTTCATGTCCGCGGCAGAATAAAAGCAGCTGATAAATTTCTTTTCCTTTATAAAATGTTTCATCAACTTCGGGATAAGGCGCTTTCAGACTGCCGATTCCTTCCGAGACGTGCGGATGTCCGGGGACGGTCGTTTTCATCGTGTCTTCCGCCATAAATACGACGGGGTGCTCCCCTTCTGCCGCCTGCTTTAATAAACGCGCAACCGCATCTTCAGGAAGCGGATTTTTATAAATGACCTCACCTTCAAATACGACATACTGGCCGTTGTATGAAATAAATGATTCAATCTCAAGCTCTTCCAGAATCGGTTTTACCATAAACGGGGACCTTCCGCTGGCGATAAAAACGTGATGGCCAGCCTCTTTAAGCGCCTTCACGGCGTTTCTTGCGCTATCGGGAATATGTTTATCATGGTCATAGATCGTGCCGTCAATATCAAAAAAGATCAGTTTTGGATTCATGTCAATTTCTCCTTTTTCCCGTTTATCAGTCGTGTCTTTTTCAATATCATCATACAGAAAGTTTTTCTTCCGGAAAACCGCCTTGATGAAATTCCAGTTTTACCCACGAAAACAAATTCATTTTTTCCGCATACTACTGCTATAAAGGGCTTTAAAGGAGGTATACGATGCTGCGCCGATTACGGAAGAAACTCAGAAGACAGTGGGGCGGAATGCTCCGGAAAAAAGTCATCGCGTAGAAGGGATCTTTCGTTTTTTGAAAGTCCCTTTTTTGCTCGAGACTTTCCTTATAATCCGTTTTCGAATATAATAGAATAAGCGAGTCTAACATACGGCATTTAAGGAGAGATTTGGATGATTTATAAGGTATTTTATCAAGAGAAGGCTGACGAAGTACCTGTTCGGGAAAAAACAGATTCACTTTACATTGAGGGCGTTTCAGAACGGGACGTCAGAACGAAACTGAAAGATCAGAAATACAACATTGAATTTGTTCAGCCTGTGGACGGTGCTTTTTTAGAATATGAGAAGCAGAGCGAAAATTTTAAAGTATTGGAGTTATGAGCGGAATGAAATTTGTAAAAAATGACCAGACTGCCGTTTTCGCCCTCGGCGGATTGGGCGAGATCGGGAAAAATACGTACGGGGTGCAGTTTCAGGATGAAATTGTACTGATTGATGCGGGAATCAAGTTCCCGGAAGATGAACTTCTCGGCATTGATTACGTAATCCCCGATTACACGTATTTAGTAAAAAATGAAGATAAAATTAAAGGTCTGTTTATCACCCACGGTCACGAAGACCATATCGGCGGTATTCCGTACCTGCTCAGACAAGTAAATATTCCCGTTTACGGCGGTAAACTCGCGATCGGCTTACTTCGGAATAAACTTGAAGAGCACGGGCTGTTAAGACAGACCAAATTAAACATCATCGGTGAAGACGACATCGTGAAGTTCCGCAAGACGTCAGTATCCTTCTTCAGAACGACACACAGCATTCCGGATTCATACGGAATCGTCGTCAAAACACCGCCGGGCAATATCGTACATACCGGGGACTTTAAGTTCGATTTCACACCGGTAGGCGAACCGGCAAACTTGACAAAGATGGCTGAAATCGGGAAAGAAGGCGTTCTGTGCCTGCTTTCTGACAGTACAAACAGTGAGGTTCCTGATTTCACCATGTCAGAACGCCGCGTAGGCGAAAGCATTCACGATATTTTCCGAAAAGTGGACGGCAGAATTATATTTGCGACATTCGCTTCGAATATACACCGTCTTCAGCAGGTGATTGAAGCAGCCGTTTTAAACGGCAGAAAAGTTGCTGTATTCGGACGCAGTATGGAATCGGCTATTGAAATCGGACAAAATCTCGGTTACATTACCTGTCCTAAAAATACGTTTATTGAGCATAACGAAATCAATCGTATGCCTGCCAATAAGGTAACGATTTTATGTACGGGAAGCCAAGGTGAACCGATGGCGGCGTTATCACGCATCGCTAACGGGACGCACCGGCAGATTTCCATTAATCCCGGAGATACGGTCGTCTTTTCTTCCTCTCCGATTCCCGGAAACACAATCAGCGTAAGCCGCACCATCAACCAGCTGTACCGTGCGGGCGCAGAAGTCATTCACGGTTCATTGAATGACATTCATACATCCGGACACGGCGGACAGGAAGAGCAGAAATTAATGCTCCGCCTGATCAAACCGAAGTTCTTTATGCCGATTCACGGTGAGTACAGAATGCAGAAAATGCACGTCAAACTCGCGACTGATTGCGGCATACCTGAAGAAAACTGCTTTATCATGGATAATGGCGAAGTGCTGGCCCTCAAAGGCGAAGAAGCCGCTGTGGCAGGCAAAATTCCGTCCGGCTCCGTTTACATTGACGGAAGCGGAATCGGTGATATCGGCAATATCGTGCTCCGCGACCGCCGCATTCTTTCAGAAGAAGGCCTTGTTATCGTTGTTGTCAGCATCAATATGGATGACTTTAAGGTTTCGGCGGGGCCTGATTTAATCTCAAGAGGTTTTGTATACATGAGAGAATCCGGTGATTTGATCAATGACGCGCAGCAGCTGATTTCGAACCATTTGGAGAAAGTTATGGATCGGAAAACAACGCAGTGGTCCGAAATTAAAAACGAAATTACCGATACACTTGCTCCGTTCCTATACGAAAAAACAAAACGCCGCCCGATGATCCTTCCGATCATTATGGAGGTCTAAAAAAAACTGCACTCGTAATGAGTGCAGTTTTTTTATTGCAGCGGAATATGCTGAAAGGCTTTGACATCAAACAGACCGGCTGCTGTCATTTTAATATCCGGAATCACCGGAAGCGCTAAAAACGATAATGTGAGAAACGGATTGAAATCACCGGTGAATCCGAGCAGAGGAAGCTTTTCATGAAGCACGCCCAAGCTGTCATTGACCCATTCCGCCGACTTATCAGACAAAAGCCCGGCGATCGGAAGCGGAACGGAGTGAAGCAATTCTCCGTTTTTCACGGCTGTTAATCCTCCTCCGGTGTCACGGAGCTTGTTGATTGCTTTTGCCAAATCGGCATCGTTTGTACCGACGGCGATGATATTATGGGAATCGTGAGAAATGGTTGTGGCGATGGCGCCTTCTTTTAACCCGAACCCTTGTACAATCCCGAGTCCTATCATTTTTTCGCCGCTGTGCCGCTCTGTGACGGCGATTTTTAATAAATCATTTTCTGTATCAGGACAAAACGCGTCAGCAGACGGTGCAGGCACTTCTTTTTTTCTCGTCTCCAAATGATTCGGTATCATTTCGATTACATTCATTTTCTTGCCCTCTTGAATCGGTATATGAAAATCCGATTCAGTCAGCGGCGCTTTCAGCCGCACTGTATCCAACAGCGCCTGGTCCGGCGAATAGGAACCGGCAGACTGTTCATAAACCGTGCGTCCGTTCTCGGCAACGGTCCGGCCGGCGACCATGGTCTTCGTGACGGCAGCCTCCCGTACATCTGAAATGAACAGCAGATCTGCGTCAAAACCCGGCGCTACCGCCCCTTTTGTTTCAAGACCGTAGCACTCAGCCGCATTTAAACTGGCGAGTTGATACGCAAGGAATGGATCAAGTCCCGCCTTTATCGCCATTTTGACTTGGTGGTTCACACTTCCTTCTGAAAGCAGATCATCTACATGCTTATCATCCGTGCAAAAGAAAAAGCGCCGCGCGTTTTTTTCATTCACCGCCGGCAGCACATTGAGCGTATTTTTTGCCACCGATCCTTCGCGCAGCATGACGTACATTCCCCGTCTGATTCTGTCCAGCGCTTCTTCTTTTGTCGTCACTTCATGATCATTTGACACCATTGCGGTTCTGTATATATTGATGATATCTGAAGACAGTCCGGCTAAATGCCCGTCGATCCGTTTTCCGTGACGCTTGGCATCAAGCAGTTTCTGAAGCATATCCTCTTCACCTTCCGCAACAGATACATAATCCATTACTTCCGCAAGCCCGAGCACCTCTTTCTCCTGATAAAAAGGCTTTAAATCCTCGGCTTTTAATACGGCTCCTGAGCGTTCAAAGCTAGCGGCGGGAACACAGGAAGGAAGCATGAAACGGATGTTCAGCGGCGCCTTTTTCGCCTGCTCTATCATAAAAGAAATGCCTTTTGCTCCGGAAACGTTCGCAATTTCGTGAGGATCAGTAATGACAGTAGTCACTCCGTGTGGGAGGACGGCTTTAGCAAATTCAATCGGAGTAACCATAGAGGACTCGATATGAACATGTCCGTCAATAAACCCCGGAACGATCATTTGACCTTCTGCATCAATGACTTCTTCCCCTTCATATTCGCCCAGCCCGACGATCACTCCGCCCGTAATGGCGATATCTGCAGAAATCCATTCCTGGTTAAATACATCCATGATTTTTCCGTTTTTAATGACGGTATCGGCTTTTTGTCTGCCGGCTGATACATTCAGCCGTTCAGCCAGTGTTTCTTTGTTCAAAATGAGGCCTCCTCTTTTTCTTTATATGGTACAATATGCTATCGGATCGCCTGATCATAGTCAATAAAAATTGCAGAATATACCGCTTACATGATAAATGTCTTTCTATTCTGACATAATAAAAGACCGTCCTTTTACGGACGGCTTTTCACTTTGTGTGAAGCACTCTTTTTTCAAATCGGGAAATGTCCGTAAGAGAGCCGATAACGATGAGAATATCTTCTTTTTGGATCATTTCAGTCGCCAGCGGAGATACGATCACTTCTTTTTCTCTCTTGATGGCCACGATATTAATGCCGTACTTCGCCCGGATGTCCAGATCAAGCAGTGTGTTGCCCGCAAGCCTGCTGTTGGCCACGATCTCCACAATGCTGTGTTCGTCGGACAGCTCCAAATAATCAAGCACATTATTTGATACGATGTTGTGGGCGATGCGTTTTGCCATGTCACGTTCAGGGTGGACGATGTGGTCGGCCCCGATTTTCGCAAGCACTTTCTCATGATAATCGTTCTGCGCTTTAACCGTGATCGTGTTCACGCCGAGTTCCTTTAAGATCAGCGTCGTTAAAATGCTCGCCTGTATATTTTCGCCGATTGCCACAATGACGTGGTCAAAGTTGCGCAGCCCTAAGTTTTTCAGCACTGATTCATCGGTTGAATCGCCGATGACCGCGTGTGATGCGATTTTGGCGTATTCATTTACTTTATCTTCATCAATATCCATCGCCATGACCTCAAGGCCTTCTTCACTTAATGCTTTGCAAATACTTCCGCCGAAGCGTCCGAGACCGATAACGGCAAACTCTTTTCTCATAACAGTACTCCTTTAAACAATATCTCTAATAGGAATAGTATCACATTTTCGGCAATGAGTTCATATAGCGTTTAAGCTTTTCTGAAAAGGCCGGCGATAAATACAAATCCGCTCCGCGTTCGATTTCTTCCTGATAGTGACCCGGAGGCGCAATTTCCTCAGCTTTATCAAGAACGAGAAATGTCAGGACGCCTCTGTATACACGGCCGCCGGCACACACTTCTATGAACGCGGGACGGTATGTGTGGTTATCAACACCTTCTCTTTTGTACAGATAGGTTGCCGCTTCAAACGGGAGCTTGTACAGCACGCCTTCAGTTCGTCCCCCGTCTTCAACAAGATCGGCTCTGGAACCGTCAGGACGCCTTAATGTGAATCTCGTCGAATACCCTTCAACAACCGCCCCTCCGACCGGCTCGGCAAAAAAGTGGTCGACCCCCGCCTGTTTAAACCGGGCATTGTCCATACAGGAGCCGTATGCGAAATAATAAACCGGACTGTCATCCTCCCGTTTCATAAAACGGTATTCTTTCCAGTCTCCGCTCTTGATACGGCTGAATGAGGCACACTGGTCGGGCTTTACGACATATGCGAAGGCGGTTTTATTCCCGGCATCCGTCGTCACGGCAACCTCTTTTCGATCAAAATCAGCATAATACGCATCCAGCTTACGGATCATCTGATGATCTGTTTCATACAATTCCCCGTACACAAAAGCTGTTTCTGCTAAAGACGCCGCAGGCTGACCTTTATCCGTTTCGTACAGCACGCCGTTTATCGCAGCCTGCTCGCACACACACGGAGCGCCTTTCAGCAGTTCATGATTTTCTTCACGCTTCCGTAACAAACCGTATACAAAAAGAAGCAAGTTATTTTTCCTCCTTTTGGACAGCAGCCGCTTCTAACGGCAGAATCACCTGAAACGTACTGCCTTCTCCATTTTTGCTCTTAATGTTAAGTTTACCATTATGCTCCTTCAGAATTCGTAAACAAATCGGAAGACCGAGACCCGTTCCCTGATCTTTTGTTGAGAAAAACGGTTTCCCGATGTTTTCAAGCTTTTCTTTCGACATGCCGTTTCCTTCATCCTGTATGCTGATCACCGCGTATTCTTCATCCCGTTTTGTATAAATATGAATATTCCCGCCGTCAGGCATCGCTTCAATCGCATTTTTAATAATATTGATAAATACCTGTTTCAGCTGGTTTTCGTCACCGTTGACCATACAGGACTCAGTCTGCCTGAAATCCTTCTCAATCACAGTGTTCGACAGCACCGCGTTCGTGTCAAGAAGCGTTGCCACCTGCCGTAAAATATGGTTGAGATGATGAGCGGTAAACGTCACGGTCTGCGGCTTGGCGAGCAGAAGGAGCTCCCCCAGCACAAGGTCAATCCTTTTAATCTCCGAAAAAATAATATCAAAATAATCCGTTCTTTCCGGATACTGGGCTTTCATCAGCTGGAGAAAGCCGCTGACTGATGTTAAAGGATTTCTTACTTCATGGGCGATTCCTGCCGCAAGCTCCCCGGCAATGGCCAGCTTTTGAGATTGCATGGCAAGGCGTTCGTTCGTTTCCAGAAGCTCGTCGACCGCTTTTTTCCGTTCACTGATATCAGACATCGTCCCCAGGCTTCCGACAAATTTCTGTCTGCGGTCATAATACAGCTTATAATGGACTTCTCCCCAAAAGATCGAGCCGTCTCTTTTAATATATTTGGCCGTAAACATTCCTGACGGGGACTGCTGCTTGATTTGGGAGATAATATAATCAATAATATGTTTTTCTTTTATAAAATAATCATTATACATCGTGCCCATACATTCGCTGATGGAGTGGCCCGTAATCGCCGTCCAGGCCTGATTCAAATATGTAATATTCCCTTGAGCATCCGTCTGAAAAACGATTTCCTGCAAATTGTCCATGATCCGGTTTTTCTCATCTGAAAGCGCCTTTGCTTTCTGCTCGCTGTCCTTCAGCTCCGTCAGCAGCTGCTTTTTATTATCCACATAATAAGCCAGCAGCCAGACGCTGATTAATGTGACGGCGGTAAAGGTGATGTCAACTGGCCAGTTAATCGGATTCCGTTCAATCATATAAAATAAATAATCCCAAAACATAATAAAAATCATTGCCAAGATTAAGGAAATGATACGCGCTTGATATTTTCCCATAGTCCCACCTGCCGCTAGCATTTCTACATATATTGTAACATTGTTGACTGCATTATTGACTAAAAAATGATAACTATTCCCAATTAATTGAGCAGGTTCGCTTACTTTTCCCGTGAGTTTTTGCACAAGTTCATAATAAAAGGACGGAATGATGCTCCGCCCTTTTTGCTGATTATGATCTATCTTTTAACGCTTCCTCGATTTCCTCAAGCAGCATTTTCGCTCCTTCAGGACTTAAAATAATTTTGCCGTTGCCGTACTCCTGATTTTCGGGAGTAATTTCCCCCGTCATTAAGCAAATGCCGTGCGGCTTGTATTTTTTCAAGACAATTTTGTCTCCGTCAACGAAAAATTCAATACTATCTTTAATAGCGATATCCAATGCTCTTCTCAATTCAATCGGCATGACAATACGCCCGAGTTCGTCTACTTTTCTTACTACACCAATTGATTTCATAGAAATCCCCTACTTCCTTTAATGTCTCTTCTTTATGTCCAAGGAAAATCCTTCATAAACGTAGACGAAAGGAACGGAGCAAAAGTTTCTCAGCATCCGGAACTGAATGTTTTTTTACAGAAGAAAATCCTTTTGAAATATGGGATACAGACTTTCCCTCCTTTTTTACAAAAACATTTCATTCCCGGCGGAAACCCCCAAAAATCGTGGTTTTTCTCAGAAACTTTAAATGTAGAATCAATTAAATCAGGATAGGGATTGGGTGAAAACATGTTTCAATCAACTGAGATCGGAATCGACTTAGGAACCGCTAATATACTTGTTTACAGTAAAAATAAAGGAATTATTTTAAACGAGCCTTCCGTTGTCGCTGTAGATACAACAACGAAAGCGGTGCTTGCCATCGGAACGGATGCCAAAAGCATGATCGGAAAGACGCCGGGGAAAATCGTCGCCGTTCGGCCGATGAAAGACGGTGTCATTGCTGATTATGATATGACAACTGACTTATTAAAACACATTATGAAAAAAGCCGGAAAAAAAATCGGAATGACTTTCCGCAAACCGAATGTCGTCGTCTGCACGCCTTCAGGCTCAACAGCCGTTGAACGACGCGCCATCAGTGACGCTGTCAAAAACTGCGGAGCGAAAAACGTTCACTTGATTGAAGAACCCGTAGCCGCTGCAATCGGGGCCGACCTCCCTGTTGACGAGCCGGTCGCAAACGTCGTCGTAGATATCGGCGGCGGTACGACTGAAGTCGCCATCATCTCATTCGGGGGCGTCGTATCCTGCCATTCGATCAGAATCGGCGGCGACCAGCTTGATGAAGATATCGCCTCGTTCGTCAGAAAAAAATACAACCTGCTGATCGGGGAACGTACGGCAGAACAAGTGAAAATGGAAATCGGATTTGCATTGATCGAACATGTGCCGGAAACGATGGAAATCCGCGGGCGTGACCTTGTAACCGGTCTGCCGAAGACAATCAGACTGCAGTCTAATGAAATTCAGCACGCGATGCGTGAGTCGCTCCTGCATATTCTTGAAGCGATCAGAGCGACACTTGAAGATTGTCCGCCGGAGCTCAGCGGTGATATCGTTGACCGCGGCGTCGTGTTAACCGGCGGAGGCTCCCTTTTAAACGGGATGAAAGAATGGCTGACAGATGAAATCGTCGTTCCCGTTCATTTGGCGGCGAATCCGCTTGAATCAGTGGCTATCGGCACGGGGCGTTCATTAGACGTCATCGACAAACTGCAAAAAGCGATTAAATAATAAGATTGTGCTTCTTTTTTCTCCGGCCGGCTCATATTGTGAGAACTGGAGAAACATTAAGGAGGAAGCATATGCTTAGAGATGTGGGAAGACGCGTAGCAGTAGCCGTCATTTTAAGCGGAATTATTTTGGGGGGTATGAGCATTTCACTGGCCAATATGCCCCATTCTCCGGCCGGCGGCGCCGTAAAACTGAATCACCCGTAAAGACGCAGCAAAAGCTGTGTCTTTTTCGTTTGTGCTCCTTTCTTTCCTTTATGAGGCGATATTTGATATGATGAGAAAAACCGATGAGGAGGAATGAACGATGAGTTCGTTTACTGAAAAGTTACATACATATGCTCAGTTGGCGGTAGAAGTCGGCGTCAATGTCCAAAAAGGACAGCATGTCGTAATCAATGCCTCAACTGATGTCCGGGAACTTGTCAGACTGCTTGCCAAACATTCTTATGAAAAAGGCGCTAAAAACGTCACCGTAAATTGGCAGGACGATGAACTGTCCAGATTAAAATACGAGATGGCACCTTTTGAAGCGTTTGAAGAGTATCCTGAATGGGAAGCAAAAGGAAAAGAAGAGCTCGCGAAAAAAGGGGCTGCGTTTATTTCTGTCGTCTCATCCGACCCCGACCTGTTAAAAGGCACTGACGGCAAACGGATTGCAGCGTTCCAAAAAGCCGCCGGAAAAGCATTGCATACATACAGACAATATATTCAATCAGATAAGGTCAGCTGGACGGTGATCGGAGCGGCTTCAACAGGCTGGGCGAAAAAAGTGTTCCCGGATCAGCCGGAAGAAACAGCCGTTCAGCTTTTATGGGAAGAAATTTTCAAAACGACCCGCGTAAATGAAGAAAACCCTGTGGAAGCATGGAAAAAACATGATCAAAACCTTCATGAAAAAGTGGAACACTTAAACAAAAAACATTACAGCGCCCTGCATTATCAGGCTGAAGGAACAGACTTAACCATTGAACTGCCGAAAAAACATGTATGGGCAGGCGCAGGAAGCGTGAATGAAAGCGGGCACGAATTCATGGCCAACATGCCGACAGAAGAGGTTTTTACCCTTCCGCAGCGTGACGGGGTGAACGGCACGGTTTCCAGCACGAAACCGCTGAGCTACGGCGGCAACATTATTGATAACTTCACTCTTACCTTTGAAAACGGCCGCATTGTCGATGTGAAAGCTGAAAAAGGCGAGGAGATTTTAAAAGGCATCGTCGAAACCGATGAAGGCTCACACTATCTCGGTGAAGTGGCCTTAGTGCCGTACGATTCACCGATTTCACAATCAAATATTTTATTTTACAACACACTGTACGATGAAAACGCCTCTAACCACTTGGCGATCGGCAGTGCGTATGCCTTTAATATTGAGGGCGGTAAACAAATGACACGGGAAGAGCTTGTCAAAGAGGGCTTAAATGAAAGCATTACACACGTAGATTTTATGGTCGGTTCCGAAGATATGAATATCGACGGCATTACTGCGGACGGCAAAAGAGAACCGATCTTCAGAAACGGAAACTGGGCATTTTAATAAAAAAAGGAGGCGATCAGGCCTCCTTTTTTTATTTCGCTTCATACATTTGCAAGTTGGCGCAGACGGTTTCCAAAACAGGTGTATCAACTGACAAGCCTTTCGCTTTCTCAAGCAAAAATCCGTGTAAATGATCACCTTCCGTCACCCTGCCCTTTTCCATATCTCTCAGCATCGACGATTTCATATAGTAAGACATGCTTGTCAATGTGCGATAACTCTCTTCTTCCAGACCAGGATCTTTCGGGATGCCGGCAGCCTTGAAAATGGCTCCGATTTCAGCAAAGAGGCGCTTTGCGGTGTTGCGGCCGCCTTCTGTTTCTAAAATCGGTCCGACCGGCTGTTGAAACAGAGTGGTCACTCCTGCCTGCGCGGCAATAAACATATATTTTTTCCAAATGTCCTTTTCAATATCCCGGCTGATGATGACATCCGCTTTCACACCTCCAAATGCGTTTTCCAGCTCGTTCATACGTTCTGTGCGTTCCCCGTTCCATTCACCGAAAACAAAGCGGTGGGCAGCGCTCGTATGAAGAATGCCCCCTTTGTCGTTAAGGGCGCTCTCAATAAAGCAGAGGCCGCCCAGCACCTGCCGTTTTGAAAAAGCTTCAAACAGCTGGTTATAGTGCCTGTATCCGTTTAAAAAAGGAATAATGACCGACGAAGGTTTGACAAACGGTTTGACATCCCGAATGACGTCCTGCAAAGAATACGCTTTTGAAGCGATGATAACCGCGTCAAATGCTCCTTCTTCGCCCGCCATGATTAATTTCGGCTTGATTGAAACATCACCTTTTTCACTTTTGACGGTCAATCCCGTCTCTTGTAATTGTTCCGCCCGTTTCTTGCGGACGAGAAACGTCACGTCATTTCCCTTTTCTGCAAGACGCGCGCCGATATATCCGCCCACTCCTCCAGCTCCGACAACTAAAAACTTCATGATGCATTCCTCCGTCTCTTTTCAAGTTATGTATTCATTTATTGTAACGGGAAGTCAGAAGATTGAAAACTTTTTTCATAAATAAAAAAGCAGAGTCTCCCCTGCTTCTTTATTACGCGTATAGCTCTTCAAGCTTTTTCTGCACATCTGCGTTTTCAAGAAATTCGTCATAAGACATTTGTTTGTCAACAATGCCTTTAGGCGTTAATTCAATGATGCGGTTGGCAATTGTCTGTACAAACTGATGGTCATGAGATGAAAACAGCATAGCGCCTTTAAAGCTGATTAAGCCGTTGTTAAGCGCCGTAATGGATTCCAAATCTAAGTGGTTTGTCGGTTCATCCAGAATTAAAATATTCGCGCCGGAAAGCATCGCTTTTGAAAGCATGCAGCGCACTTTTTCTCCTCCGGAAAGAACGTTTGATTTTTTGTTGACTTCTTCTCCTGAGAACAGCATGCGTCCTAAGAAACCGCGCAGAAAGCTTTCGCTTTGGTCATGCGGCGAGTACTGGCGGAGCCAGTCAACAAGGTTCGCATCGCTGCCGTCAAAATATTCGCTGTTGTCTTTAGGGAAGTACGCCTGAGAAGTGGTCACGCCCCATTTAAATGTGCCGCTGTCTGCTTCCATTTCCCCGGAAATGATTTTAAACAATGTCGTAACGGCAAGTTCGTTGCGGCCCGTAAAAGCGATTTTATCTTCTCTGTTCATAATAAAGCTGACGTTATCAAGCACCTTAACCCCGTCAATCGTTTTTGTTAAGCCTTCAACCCGCAGCACGTCATTTCCGATCTCACGTTCCGGCGTGAAATTGACATAAGGATAACGGCGTGATGACGGTTTGATATCATCAAGCGTGATTTTATCAAGGAGTTTCTTTCTTGATGTCGCCTGCTTTGATTTAGAGGCGTTGGCGCTGAATCTGGCCACGAACTCCTGAAGCTGTTTAATCTGCTCTTCTTTTTTCTTGTTGGCTTCCTGAGAAAGCTTTAAAGCAAGCTGGCTGGATTCATACCAGAAATCATAGTTGCCGACGTACACTTGAATTTTATTAAAATCAAGATCGGCGATGTGCGTGCACACTTTATTTAAAAAGTGACGGTCATGGGATACGACGATGACTGTGTTCTCAAAGTTGATTAAAAACTCTTCCAGCCACTGAATCGCTTTCAGATCCAAGTGGTTGGTCGGTTCATCAAGCAGCAGAACGTCCGGCTTGCCGAACAGCGCCTGTGCCAAAAGCACTTTCACCTTTTCTGAACCGCCTAAGTCAGCCATTTTCTTCGTATGCAGGTCTTCAGAGATGCCCAGGCCCTTTAACAAAATAGCGGCTTCACTTTCAGCTTCCCATCCGTTTAATTCTGCAAACTCTCCTTCAAGCTCAGCGGCGCGGATGCCGTCTTCATCTGAAAAATCAGGCTTCATATAAATCGCGTCTTTTTCCTGCATGACTTCGTATAAACGTTTATGTCCCATAATGACGACTTTCAGCACTTCGAAGTCTTCATATTCAAAGTGGTTCTGCTTCAGAATGGCAAGACGTTCGCCCGGGCTCATATGGACATCGCCGGTCTGCGGCTCCAGCTCACCGGATAAAATTTTCAAAAATGTTGATTTTCCGGCACCGTTTGCGCCTATTAATCCGTAGCAGTTGCCCGGCGTAAATTTAATATTGACATCTTCAAATAACTTGCGATCCGCAAAACGCAAGCTCACATTATTTACAGCAATCATTTAGAATCCTCCATCGTGTCTATCATCATTAAAAGTATACCATGAATAAAGGGGAAGAGAAATGTTTCCCTGCGAATATACGGGTTTGAAAAGATGCAGGCGTCAAACCCGGAGCCCTGTGATACAATAGATATATATACATATTCATCACGGAGGAACAAGTTGAAGCTTTTAACACTCACAGAATATTGTCTTATGATTTTCTTTACCGGGGTTTTTCTGGCCGTCACAGGCTTTACCGCACGTGACATCGGCTTGTACGTCGGAATCGCCCTCATTTATACGTTTTCGCATCTCTTTTCAGAACGGATGCTTGAAAAACGCGGCAAAGAGAAGCAGCAGGTGAATCTTTTTTTCAGCGTTCTGGCCATTGTCGGATCAGTGCTGGCCACGGTAATGTTCATCGCCATCGCCGCCTCGTTTGCCAAATAAAAAACGCCTGCTGTCCAAATCGGGCAGCGCGGCGTTTTTATTTTGTCTGACGCATATCATGAAACGGGAAGAACACAAACTTCGAGGTGCCGACGATCCGGTTTTCGGCAATTAAACCGAGTCCGTTCCGGCTGTCCATTGAGTTCAGCCGATTGTCGCCCATGACGAAGTATTTGCCTTTCGGAACCTTTACGGGGCCGAAATCTCCCGTCAGGTTGACTCCCAGTTTTTTCGCTTCTTTTTTATTGCTCGCGAGGTACGGTTCTGCGATTTTTTTGCCGTTTATATAAAGCGTGTCATTTTTCATTTCCACCGTTTCTCCAGGTTTTCCGATGAGCCGCTTTACATAATGGACTTTCGATGTATCGCCGTTAATAATGACGATGTCCCCCCGCTCGATTTCTCCGATATAATTGACGCTTTTGTTGACAAACAGCCTTTCACCGTCATGTAATGTCGGGTACATTGATGATCCTTCCACTAAGTACGGTTCAAACAGGAAATGGCGGATTAACAGCGCAAGTGCGACTGCTATGATGATGGCCTTTCCCCATTCCCAATATGTGTTGGATTTTCTTTTTACCGATTTTTCAGAAGTAGGTTTTTGTTCTTCAGTCAACGTGGTTCCTCCTAGACGATCACTGTTTCAGTTCATGTACCATCTTTACTTTATCATAACTCATCATAAAATACATAACGCTTCTATGCGTACATGATTGAAAAAAGCGCCCGTAAAGGACGCTTTTTGCTTATTTCTCTGCAACCGGTTTTTTGACGATTCCCAAGATAACCGCCGTTACAATCGCTCCGATCACGATGCTCATTAAGTACAGCAGCGGATGGTTCGTAATGAATGCAACGAATATTCCTCCGTGCGGTGCAGGAAGCGTTACCCGGAAAAACTCTGTCAACCCGCCCGCTACCGCAGAACCGACAACGGCTGCAGGGATGACGCGAAGCGGATCAGCCGCTGCAAACGGGATGGCGCCTTCTGTAACGAAAGCTGCTCCCATGAAGTAGCACGTAATACCGGCTTCACGGTCACGTTTAGAGAATTTGTGTTTAAAGAATGTAGTCGCCAGTGCGATTCCAAGCGGCGGAGCCATTCCGCCCGCCATGATGGCCGCATGCGGTGCATAGTTTCCGGCATCGATCATCGCAATTCCGAAAGTGAACGCCGCTTTATTAAGCGGGCCGCCCATGTCGATAGCCATCATACCGCCTAAAATAATACCCATTAAAACAAGGTTTCCGGTTCCAAGGCTTTCAAGCCAATTTGTTAAGAAATTCATGAACGCTGCGACAGGTGTGTTTATGACAAATTGCATCAGAACTCCTGTGATAAAAATACCGAGCAGCGGATAAATCAATACAGGTTTTAATCCGTCAAGAGTCTGAGGAATAAAGACAAACAGCTTTTTCAAAAGGACTACGACATAACCGGCTAAGAATCCGGCAATCAGTCCGCCCAAGAATCCGGCATTCGCCTGCGTAGCCATAAATCCGCCGACCATACCCGGCGCAAATCCCGGACGGTCCGCAATACTCATTGCAATGAATCCGGCAAGAACGGCAACGATCAGTTTTAACGCATTATCGCCGCCGATAAAGTTCAGCGCTGCGGCAAACGTGTTGTATGTCGGGTCTTTCGGATCAGCTGAATGAATTCCCCAGAAGAATGAAATCGCAACGAGAATTCCGCCGCCGACGACAAATGGCAGCATGTTGCTGACACCGCTCATTAAGTGTTTATAGAAAGTACTTCCGATGCTTGTGCCTGATTTCTGTTTCGGGCCGTCTTCATTTGAAGCGGAAGATCCTCCGCCGCTGCCCTCGTAAATCGGCGCATCTTGGTTAACGGCTTTTTCAATCAGTTCCTGAGGACGTCTGATACCGGCCGTTACAGGCACTTGAAGAACATGTTTGCCTTTAAAGCGTTCCATTTCAACCTGTTTATCAGCCGCCACGATAATCGCAGGCGCGTCTTCAATTTCTTGAGCCGTCAGCTTATGTTTGATACCGCTTGAGCCGTTTGTCTCGACTTTAATGTCAACGCCGAGCTCTTTCGCTTTTTCCTTCAGTGCGTCAGCTGCCATAAACGTATGGGCGATACCTGTCGGACATGCCGTAACGGCAAGGATTTTGCCTTTTCCTGACGGCGCTGCCTGTTCTTCCTGCTCTTCTTCTTCCTCATCGTCATCTTTGTCATGCTGATTGATGATGTCAATGATCGCATCTTCTGATTCAGCTTCAAGAAGCTGTTTGCGGATTTCCTCACGCATGAGAAGCGTTGAAAGTCTTGATAATGCCTCAAGGTGCGTATTATTCGCTCCTTCGGTTGCCGCAATCATAAAGACCAGGTGTGCCGGCTGACCGTCTAATGATTCATAATCCACACCATCTTTTGAACGGCCGAATGCGATGGCCGGGTTAATGACGCTCGCCGTCTTCGCATGAGGAATGGCAATGCCTTCGCCGATTCCCGTCGAGCTTTGGCTTTCACGATTTAAAATGGCTGCTTTGTAAGCCTCTCTGTCATTTAATCTGCCGGCTTTGTCAAGCACTGTCACCATTTCATCGATAACGTTTTCTTTCTCTTTGCTTTCTATATTGAGATGAATTGTATCTCTTGTTAACAGCTCAGTTATCTTCACTTTTCTTTCCTCCTCTATAGACGTGTGACTTTAACTTCAGGAAGAAGCTGCTGTACAAACTCTTCAGTTCCGAGTTCTTCAGAAAATGCCGTCGCGCTTCCGGAAGCAACTCCTAAACGGAACGCATCTTCCAAAGGCAGCTGTTTTGAAATTCCCGCAAGGAATCCCGCGACGACGGAATCACCCGCGCCTACCGAATTGACAAGCTTTCCTTTAGGAACATTGGCGAGGAAAACCGCCTCTTTCGTAAATAAAAGCGCACCGTCGCCAGCCATCGAAACAATCGCGTGTTCAGCGCCTTGTTCAATCAATTTTTTACCGTAAGGAACGGCAGCTTCGGCTGAATCAATGACCGTATTGAACATTTCCCCAAGCTCATGATGATTCGGCTTCATCAAAAACGGTTTCATTTCTGTCGCTTTCATCAGCGCTTCACCGGAGATGTCCACCACTACCCGGGCATTCTGCTTTCTGCATGCCTCAGCAATTTTTTCATACGTGTTATGCGGCAGGGAAGAAGGAATGCTTCCCGCTAAAACGACGATGTCTCCCTCTTCCAGAGCGGAGAACTGTTCTAAAAAGGCATTGAACACTTCGTCTGAAATCGTCGGGCCCTGTCCGTTAATTTCCGTTTCATCGCCCGTTTTCAGTTTTACATTTATACGCGTGTCTTCATCCACCTCAGAAAAAGCCGTTTCCAGACCTTCCTGCTGCAAAAATGACGTGATATAATTTCCGGTAAATCCGCCGACAAACCCCAATGCTTTTGACGGCACATGGTGTCTTTTCAGTAATCTCGAAACGTTGATGCCTTTTCCGCCGGGATACTTCGTGTCATAGCTGGAACGGTTTAAACCGCCTACTGCAAAATCTTCAACGTGAACGATATAGTCAACAGACGGATTGAGGGTTACAGTGTAAATCATGGTTTCACTACCTTTACGACAGTTTTTTCTTGGTAATTATCGAATGCAAGTTCTTCAGCTTCAGTGGTAATGATAGCGGCATCGCCCAAGGCCGCGAACGCTGCGAAAGAAATCTCGCCGAATTTAGAAGGATCGGCTAAAACATACGCATTTTTCGCCTGTCTCACAGCCTTTGTCTTCAGAAGAGCCTCATCCGGATCGGGTGTTGTAAAGCCGGCTTCAATGTGCACGCCGTTCACCCCGAGGAAGCTTTTGTCAAAACGGTACTGGCTGACCGCCGTTAATGAGGCGCCGCCGATCATCGCACCTGTTCTATGCTTCACATATCCTCCGAGAAGATAAAAGGGAATCCCTTTCCTTATTAAAGCGTCGATATGCATAACTCCGTTTGTGACAACCACAATGTCCTTAGATGGATCTATAAAATCAATCATGTGCAATGTAGTTGTTCCCGCATCAAGATAAATACAGTCACCTTCTTCTAATAAAGATGCCGCTTCTTCTGCGATCTTCAGTTTACCCTGAAGGTTTTTGGAGGATTTTTCAAGCATATCGGGTTCTTGCCTGCTGTTGGAAAGTTTAGACGCCCCGCCGTGAACGCGCTTTAAAAATCCGCGCTCTTCGAGTGTTGATAAATCTCTTCTGATCGTTGATTCAGAAGCATTTGTCATGCTTATCAGCTCTTGAATCTTCACCACATCACGCTTTTCAATCTGATCAATAATAAGCTGATACCTTTCAGGAGTGAGCATATTCCGCCTCCTTTGGAAACGTATTCATTTCGGCTGCAAGATAATTGTAAACGCTTTTTTTACTTCTAGCAACTAAAATCACTCAAATTCATTCAATAACTATCAAAATCTTTCACATTTGTTCATATTAACGTATGTACATAGGGTTTGTAAACTGTAAATTCGACAAAAAGGGGGACAATTGTATGACATTTTCTTTTTATCATAAATGAAAAAAGTCTATTATATTCATTCAATCATTAAAACACAAAAAAACCCCATGCAGACTGCATGGGGCGCCGGTTATTCATACCTTAATGCTTCAATCGGATCTAAGCGTGATGCTTTGTTGGCGGGCAGCATGCCGAAAATGACACCGATCAGCATACTGAACAGCACACCGATACAAACCACCTGCCAGGAAACGAGCGACGGCCAGCCTGCGATAAGGGAAACGAGTGATGCTCCCCCGTAGCCGAGACAGATTCCGATTAAGCCGCCGATTAATGTAAGCACAACAGATTCAATTAAGAATTGTGTCAGAATCTGTCCTCTCGTGGCACCGAGCGATTTGCGGATGCCGATTTCTCTTGTCCGTTCCGTCACTGATACGAGCATAATATTCATGACCCCGATCCCGCCGACAACGAGAGAAATACCGGCGATCGAACCGATGATCGTCGTCATGACGGTCGTGACCTGGCCGATTCCCGCCGCGATTTCTTCCATATTCATGACTTGATAGGCCTCTTTTGTACCGTGATTGTCATTTAAGAGACGGGCCGCTTCTTTTCCTGTTGATTTGATTTGATCAGCTGACTCCGTCTGAACGGAAACGTTGCTGTAGTCGTTAGTACCGAAAGACGTTTTCAGCATGTTGAACGGCACATACATTTCACTGAGTCCTAACGATAAAAAGCCGCTCTCTTCTTTCAGTACGCCGATTACTTCAACGGGCTGTCCGCCGGCCCAGACGATTTTTCCGAGCGGAGACGTTTTCCCGAACAGCTTTTCAGCCATTTTTTTCGAGATGATTCCTGCTCTTTTCCCGGAAAGAAAATCATTATCCGTAAATGTCCGTCCATCTTGAACGTCCAGCTTTTTTACGTCCATGTAGCCGCTGTTAATGCCGTTCAGCGTAATATCCGTGTCTTCTTCATGGTAACGGGCCGTCATGGATTTTACCGCGGAAGCGACAACCTGCTTTACGCCGTCCACTCCTTTTAATCCATTAATATCTTCTTCTGTAAAACTCGCTTCCTGTAAGGCGTTCGGATTGGCTGTTAATTCTTCATCACTGGGCATGTAAAACAATTCAATCGTATTGCCCGGCCCGCTGATGGATTGCTTCAGCATTTGCTCTCCGCCCTGGCCGACAGCCACAACAACAATTACTGAACCGACGCCGATAATGATTCCGAGCATTGTCAGAATCGATCTCAGCTTGTGAGCTCTTACGGAACTGAGGGCCATCCGGAGATTTTCTAACAGGCTCATTCCCCCACTCTCCTCTGCTCAGCATCGCGGGAAACGATCATGCCGTCACGGACGAAAATCACTCTGTTTGTACAGTCCGCCACTTCAGGCTCATGAGTGACGAGCACCACGGTCACGCCCTCTGCATTAAGCTCTGTGAACTGCTCCATAATGGAAATGCTTGTTTTCGTATCCAGTGCGCCGGTCGGTTCATCAGCTAAAATGAGCTTCGGTTCGTTCACAATGGCTCTTGCAATCGCGACACGCTGCTTCTGGCCGCCTGACAGCTCATTCGGCATGTGACGCATCCGATCCGCCAAACCGACTTTTTCCAGCGCGTGCTCAGCCCGTTCCTCACGCTCTTTTTTGCCGATACCGGCGTAGATCATGGGGAGTTCGACATTTTTTCTTGCATTCAATCGCGGCAGCAGCTGAAACTGCTGAAAGACAAATCCGATTGATTTGTTCCGGACCGCCGCAAGCTCTTTTTCAGTGCATGAAGAAACATCTTCGCCCGCAAGCCTGTAACTGCCGGACGTCGGTCTGTCCAGACAGCCGATGATATTCATGATCGTAGATTTTCCCGATCCCGACGGTCCCATAATTGACACATATTCTCCTTCTTCAATCGTCAAGTCAATTGAACGAAGAACATCAAACGTCTCCTTGCCGATCTGATAGCTTTTTTTCACCTTTGAAAGCTGAATCATCTATGCTTTCACATCCGTTCCGTCAGTCAAACCGTCAGCCGGATTCAGAATGACTTTATCATCCTTTGAAAGCCCCTCTTTTATCTCCGTAAGCTGATTTGCGGTATCGCCGACTTTAACTTTCACGCGTTTGGCCTTCCCGTCTTTTACCGTAAAGACCCAGTGCTCATCTCCGTCTTTTTTGACTGCGGAGGACGGCAGCGTATCGGCTTTCCGTTTGTCGGTTTCAATGTTCATAATTAATTTAAATCCCGGTTTGCCTTCCGGAAGGTTTCCGATCAGCTTAACCTGAAACGGATACTGGACGGCTTGTTCCGTGCTTTCCCCCGAAGCAGCGCTTGACTTTTGATCAGGAACGAGGCCGACAGCCGCCACTCTCCCTTTCCACGTTTTACCTGGAATGGCGTCTGAGGTAATTGTAACGCTTTGGCCCTTTTTCACTTTCAGCGTGTCGTATTCGGACAAATTGCCGGCAACGATCAGGTGTTCCGGGTCTCCTATATGTATAACCGGTTCTTGAATATCCGATTTTTTAGAAGCCGCTTCTTGATTTACCGAGATTACCGTCCCGTCCATCTCACTCTTAACATTGAGATTCGCCACCTGATTTTCAAGAGACTGCTTTTGCAAATCAGATTGCTTTAATTCGATTTCCGCCGTTTTTTGCTGAAGCTGCAGATCAGTCCGTTCGGATTCAATTTGTTTTTTGGCTTCCGCTTCTCCCACTTGTTTTGCCAGATCTTGTTCCTTGCTGTTTAATGCTCTGAGTTTTTCTTCAACTTGTTCGATTTGCATCCGTTTTGATTGTTCTGTCAACTCATTTTGTTCTTTATCAAGATTGAGCTGCTCATTTGTATACGTGACTAACGACGACCCTTTTTTTACTTTGTCGCCTTCTTTTACTTTCACTTTATCAAGAGTTCCTTTATCCGCTTCATAAAAAACATACTGTTCTTTAGAGAATTTAAGTGTTCCCGGAACCATAACCGTAGAGGAGATTTCTCTGTTTTCCATGGTTCCGGTTTCGATTTTTTTCCCGGCGCTGCCGCCCGCGGGAGCGGCAGACTTATAAATATTGATACCGATGAATACTGCAACAATTACGGCGATGCCGATTCCGATCCAAATTTTTTTCATGTTATACACCTGCTGTCACTGAACTTAACAGTCCTCCGACTGCCGAAACTAAAAGCATAATAACAAACAGGACAATCGCGGAAGTCCAGGCCGCTTTTTTCGAAATGCCGCCTGTATAGCGAAGTCCCAAAGCGAGCAGAATATAGCTCCAGATGCTGAAAATGTCGAACGCGCTTAAAAAGACCGCGACGCCGTCTCCGGCCGGTATGACACTCGCCAAAGATGTTACGGCATACAATGAGCCCGCACCGGTAAAATAAGTAACAAGACCGTTAATAACTAAGCCGATATTGGTAATAAATGCCGTAAACAGACTGAGTGAGAGCATTTTTTTGTAAGTTGTCACGCCGCCTGAAATTTTAACGCACAGCCAGTAAATGAGCGGAACGATAAACAGAGCGATAATGCCCCCGAAGATTCCTCCGAACATCGAGCCGAATTTAGCGAAGGTTTTGGTCATTTCAATCTGATCATCCGTCAAACCGTCAAGAGATGAGCTGTTCAGCACTTCTTCATAATTCATCCCAAGCCCGCGCAAAATACTGCCGGCCGCGATAAGAATGATGACAATCAGGAGAGGAATGCCGATGACCGGCTTTTCTTTTAATCTTTTAAACTGCACAACAGGACTTGTAATGACGCCGAAAATTGACGGCTTTTCCGTTACTGCCGTATTGCTTTTTTCCAGGTTTGGTTCCATATTGCTGATGCCTCCTATGTATTATTCTGTTTATACGTACGCTTTAGGCTGAGAGAAGTTTCAATTTTTTTGCCGTTTGCGTATTTATGCTAAATTGTAACACAAATTCTCAGCTTTACGTTCCATAATTATGTAAAAAAAAGCATTGTCAGATCCGTGCGACGGGATGCTCAAAGCCTTGTGAAGGCACTGTCTTCAGCCTATTCATGCAGTCAAAACCAGCTCAATCGCAAATCCCTTTAAATCCCATTTAAATATTCTCTGGAATTCAGCGCCTATATACAAAAAAGCCGGATGGCAATGATGCACATCCGGCTCTTTTTTCACCCTCCGCTTACAGGAGGGATAAAGGCAATGGTATCACCTTCTGTTACGATGCTGTTGTCTTTTACATATGTTTCATTGATTGCGATCATGGCATTGTCAATCGTCTGAAGTCCGTACCGTTCCTTTAACAGTGTTTTTACAGCAGACGCCGCCGTCTCTTTTTCGTCAAGTTCAATGACCGGTGTTCCCGCCTGCTCCGCAAGCCCGGCAAACAATAATACTTTAATCATCGCGATTCCCCTTTATGCAAATCCGGTTTTCCGTTCGGATAGGGCGTTGTTTCCAGCTGATCGCCTATCCATTCTTCGCCGTCTTCCCAGATTTCTTTTTTCCATATCGGCACAATCTGTTTTATCCGTTCAATTGCATATTCATTCGCCTCATATGCCGCCTTTCTGTGCGGTGAAGACACGGCGATTACGACCGCTGCTTCTCCGATATCAAGGACGCCGACACGGTGAGTGATTGCAGCTTCGGCTCCTTCCCATTTCGCGCTGATTTCATCGCCGATTTGAGAAAGCATTTGAACAGCCATCGGTTCATACGCTTCATATTCGAGACGCACCGTCCGCCGTCCGGCAGTCCACTCTCTGACCGTGCCGATAAACGTTGTGATGGCGCCGGCTTCACGCTTTTCAACTTTTTTTACGATATTTTCCGCAATGATAGGTTCCCTTGTAATTTGAAAACGTTCCATTTATGCAGATTCCCCTTTCAGCTGCGAAAGCACAAACATCATGGCAGCCGGATCGTCCGCATGGAATACGGGCATGCCTGCATCTGCCGGCATATGCTCCGTATTTCTGCTGACAACCGCGATCACGCGCTCCAAATGCTTCAGCTTTTGCCAATCTTCGCTGTCTTTGATCATAATGATTTTCGGATGCGGCGCATGTTTAAATCCCTCTATGAGAAGACCGTCAATTCCCAGACATTCATACAGACTGATCAAACCCGCCAGATCCCATTTTTTTCGCGCCGTAAGCTGCAGGACGCCGTCCCCTTCTACTGCCGTAACCGCGGCTCCGGCTTTTGAAAAACGCTCCGAGTCTTTTCCGTCAGAAAAAGGTTCCGGTTCTCCGCCGTGTCCGTGATGTTTTAAACATCCAATATCGCACTCTTTCGGCGCCGCTTTCAGCACACGTTCAATAAACGTTGTTTTACCGCTGTTTTGAAAACCTACGATCTGGACGATCGGGAAAGAATTGACCACGGCCATTCACTTCCATTCTCATCACGGATGAGGAGCACGTGAACCGTCCGGCCCGCTTCATATCCCCTCGTTCCTCCCGGCAGAAGGATAAACGCGTTTGCTTCGGCTAGAGATGTGACTGAGCTTGATTTGTCGAGACCGACCGGTGACGCCATCATCTTTCCGTCCTTATGATAAACAAATGCCCTCACAAATCTCGTAAACGGATTCGGTTTCGGAAAGTCGTTTGTTAACACGGCTTCCGCCCATCCGGAATGAGGTTTTTCATTCAGAAGCCACGTCTGAATCATCGGTTTGACAAACAGGGTGAATCCGACATAACATGCGGACGGATTGCCTGAAAGGCCGAACAGCAGCATGTCATCGGCCCGGGCGACAGTTGTCACGCTTCCCGGGCGCATTGCCACTTTGTTAAAAAGAACTTCCGCTCCGAGCTTATTATAAATGTCTGGAAGAAAATCAAAATCGCCGACTGACACGCCGCCGGTCGTGATCAGAAAATCAACTTTTTTCATAGCTTCCTTCACCGCATCATAGCTGTCATCAAAATCATCGGAGATTTTCCCTAAGTTCAGCGGCACCGCGCCCGCTTCAATGACCTGGGCATACACCATCGCAGCGTTGCTGTTGCGGATTTTCCCCGGCTCAAGCGGATCGCTGACATGAAGAAGCTCGGTCCCCGTTGCGATAATGCCGACAACCGGCTTTCTGACCACGGGAACGGAAGCATAGCCGAAGGTTGCTAAAAGAGCGGTTACGCCCGGCGTGATTTTCGTCCCTTTTTTTAATAGCGAGCTGCCCTTTTTCGTATCTTCTCCTTGATATGAAATATTATCGCCCGCATGGAAAGGGCGTTTCACTGACATGTAATTCGTCCCGTTTTCAGAAAACGTTTTTGTCAGCTCAAGCATCACTACGGCATCCGCGCCTTTTGGAATCTGCGCCCCCGTCATAATGCGGACCGCTTCATAAGGGCCGAGTTTTTTTTCCGATACGGCGCCGGCTCCGATATGGTCAATGACTTCAAAGGTGACGGCATTGTCACGGGAAGCCGTTTTTGAATCGCTCGCCCTGATGGCAAACCCGTCATACGGGGAACGGTTAAAGGCCGGCACATCATGATCCGCCTTAACATCCTCCGCCAAATAGCGGTGGAGACTGTCCTCAAGCGCCACCCATTCGGTATCCCCCTGTTTTTTATACCGGCTCACCCGGCGGACTGCTTCGTCCACCTGAATCGGCGTTCTTTTTTCAAGCATAGCAATATCTCCCCTTCCTACAGTCCGATCACCCTGGCCAGAACTGAATTTGCTTCTTTTATATCGTTTGTACCGTGAATCAAAGCCCGTCCGTCCTGAAAAATAACGATTCTGAAGCGCTCATACGCCATGTGCAGCAGAAATTCATTTACTTCCACTTTACCGATCTGCTTCAGACGTTTGACAAGCTCTTCTTTATCCAGCCTCTTTAAGGCTTCCGATCTGATTTGAACGGTGTCTCTCCCGCACAGCACGCTTGCTTTCGGCCTGTTTTCAGGCTGCAGATACGGATATACGGGCTCCGCGCCGCAGGAAGGGCAATGATCCCGTTTGATCTGATCCACATTTATGCTCATATTGGTGTTATTCCACACGTCAAACGTGAAAAAGCGCCGATTTACCGCCGCATGATTTCCTGTCAGCAATTTCAGCGCCTCAGCCTGCTGATAAGCAGAGACGATATGAACCGCCGGAGGTATGATACCTGCTGTATCACATGTCGCTCCGCCCACGGGCATTTGCTCAAACAGGCAGGATAAACACGGCGTAACCCCCGGAATAATCGTCATGCACATTCCCTGACTGCTGACACAGGCCCCGTAAATCCAAGGTGTTTTCGTTTTCAGCGCCAGATCATTGATGACCATTCTCGTTTCAAAATTATCTGTCGCATCCACGATGCAATCCGCTTGTTCGATCAGCGGTTCGAGCGTTTCCGCCGTACCTTCCGCCGCGTAAGCATCGATATGTATATCACTGTTTACCGCCAAAAGACGCGCCTTGGCCGCCATTGCTTTCGGCAGGCGCTGTCTCGCGTCTTCTTCTGTATACAGCTGCTGTCTTTGTAAATTGCTCCATTCCACATAATCCCGGTCAATAATCGCCATACGGCCCGCTCCGGCTCTTGCCAGGCCCTCTGCCGCGGCTGTTCCGAGAGCTCCGGCTCCGACAATCAGGACACTGCTGTCAGCCAGCGCCTGCTGCCCTTTTTCCCCTATCGGCTTAAATCTTGTCTGCCGCGAATAGCGCTCTTCCATCTGTGTTGTCCCCTTGCATTTTTATTTCCATCATACCATGTTTCTTCCCGATCAGTCCTGATTTGAAGACTCGACATGCGCCAAAAGTCTGGTGTAATCGTCCTGTGTGTTGATATTAGCGAACTCCTCCGGACCGGCGCCGATGTCTTCAGCCTGCACATAACAGACAGACAGCCGTTTCAGCGTGTCTGTCATTTTCAGTTTGTTTTGTGTCAGCTGATCAAAAAGCACATCCTGCACCCGTTTATGGTAAACCGCCAAGAGGGGCTGCTCTCTGTTTTTACAAACCGGTATGACAGCGTCCAGATTTCCCGTCAGCTTCATTTCAAGCGCAGCCATCGTTTTTCTTGTCACGAGCGGCGTGTCACAGGATATGACCGTATATGTTTCGCCTTCCGTTTGTTTCATTGCCGTATATATGCCGGCAAGCGGGCCCATTTCCCGAAACCGCGGCTCATCGGCCAAAACATGCCGCTCTCTGTTTGATAAGAACTTTTTTATATGCTCAGGGCGGCTGATAATTACCGTTTCTCCGCCGCCGAAGGCTTTTTTCGCCTGTTCATAAAACATGCCGCCCTTCCACTTTGCAAAAGCTTTCGGTTCTCCGAATCTTCGGGAAGCTCCCCCTGCTAATATTACATTCACCCGTTTCATGTCATCTCTCTCCCATTCTATATAAAAGCATAGCAAACGCCTCAGCCGAAATACAATATTACGGTGCTTGTCTGTTTAATTAAGAGGAATAGCCGTTGATCCTTTCCCATATTGTAGTGTTAACATCATGAGGGAGATGGTTCTTATGAAAATATCCGGTCCGTTTTTCCACGACACTTCTCAAGAGAACCTTTACTTGAAATCCGAACTTTCCAGATGCAGAAAATTAATTTCAGAATTTGAAGCAAGCTACTTCCATCAAAAAAATAATAAGCTTCAGGAAGAAAACGCCAATATTAAAGAGCGGCTTCACAAGCTTTCTGACGAATTGGAAGCCATGGCTCAAAAACACAAACAGACAAGTGACACGGAACGTTCTTTGCATGAAATCAGAGCCGGGCTGCTCGATAAAATCGTCATTCTGCAAGAACTGCTTCAGCAGGAAACGTTTCGGCGGAAAAATGAGATGGAAGAAAAGCACCGTCTGCATCTTACAAATGTAAAATTTGAAGAAGAAAATAAAAACTTACATACCCGCATCCGCTCACTTGAGACCGCCATTCAAACTGAACGGACTTCTCACGAAGATATGAAACAGCGTTATCATGCCGCTGCAGACGAAAATACCCGGCTCCAAACACAAATGATAGAAAAAGAATACCAGCTTAAACATATTAAAATAGAAATTAATCATATGAGAGATCGAATACTAGAAACAAAAGAACGGCTTGTAGAAATAGAAAAAACGAAAGAAAAGTTATTTCAAGAAACCATTCTTTCGTATAAACGGCAGCTGGACGAAAGTGATGCTTGGATTGCCGGCCATTTTGCTGATATTGACAGCCGCACGGCGGAACCGGCGGAACAAGCTCTGGAAATCCCTTCTGTTTCCAAAGAGACTGTTCAGGCAGAAGACTTGCTTAAAGCCGTTACCGAACAAGTCATCTCCCTGCAAAAACAATTTGTACAATCAGAGTCCCGCGATCAGTCGTTTGATGAAAAACTGGATGCGTTGAAAGAACGTGCTGACGGCGAAAAGCCTTTCCAAAAATATGTCGTCAAGCTTGAAAAAAAGCCTGGAAAAGAGGCGTCACTTCCGCAGAATAAGCGGGAAAGCGCAAAAAAACTGCTTGAGTAACGCAAGCAGTTTTTACTGTTTTATTCAGCAGCCGTATCATTTGCCGTTTCTGCTGTTTCCTGAGAAATTTCTCCCTCAAGAATATATTGGCCGCGGTATGGTTTTTTCACTTCCGGATACATTTTAATTAAGCTTTGCATAAATGTTGTCATATTAGGAATTTCAAGGCCGCTTTCCTTTTCAATTTCCTTTTGCAGTTCGGAACTTTTAATCGCTGCATTGTGGCGTTTCAATGTTTTAATCGCTGCTTCGCGCAGTTTTGCCGCTTTTGATCCCGGTCTCGCCGTCCCTCTTCTTCTTCTTGTAGAACCGTCTGGAATGCCGGCAGGAAGAGACGTAATAGACTGCATCTGCGGCTGGGAGGATTGAGGCTGTGCCTGCGGCTTTTGATAGCTTCTCATTTCCTGTGCTGCAAGCTCTGCAAGCACCGGGAGAGAGTCACTTTTTTTCTCCGGACGAAACTCTTTTTTTGTATCGGACAGGCTGCCTGTATTGTCTAATTCTCTCAGTTTTGCATATATTTTATCACGTTCTATTTGATATTCACGAATGACTTTTACCTCTGCTTCGTTCAATTGTTCTAAACGTAAGCGCAGCGCTTCTCTTTCATTAAACATGTGTAAAACCCCCTGTCAAAAATTTAAACGCTTTTATTAAGATATTAGATTACAAAAGTAATTTTATCAACTATTATTTTATCATTTTACTATTTTATTTACTCTATGAAAAATTGCTTATTTTCTGAAAATGGTACTTTATATACAAAAATCCCTTATCATATAGGGGATTCTGGACAAAGTTCCAATTTATTCAACCATTTCAAAATATAACTTGAAATTACTTGTTTAATGAAAATTAGCGTGATATCTACAATTTTCGACTATAATATGTAAAAGATAATGATATCGATAAAACAAGCGGTACAGCGTGTTTACGGCTGTTTCTCTTATTTTAAAGCCGCACATGCCATATTGGAATTTTTTATCCAATAGGCACAAAAAAACCCTGTTACCTAAACGGCAAAGGGTTTGCAGAACCGAGACAATAGTCCGACGGAGATTGTCCCGATTACTCAGAAGCCTGCTCCGTTTCTGAAAGTACTCGGCTGACACGTTTTTCAAGCATTTTCATCCCGCCTCCTCCCGCTTGAAAATGGCGGAGCTGTCCGGTTTTATCGAAAAGGTAATAAGCCGGCACATATTCATTTTCACATGCTTCAGTCAGCGTATAATCGCTGTCGACGTAAATCGGCTGAGAGATATCGTGTTCAGCCGCTGTTTTCTTGATTTTCTCAAGGTCAAGATCGTCTTCGGAACGGGGCATGTGAACGGCCACCACATTCAGCTGATCTTTATATTTATCACGAAATTCGTTCATCTCAGGCATCGCTTCTTTACACATGCGGCAGCTGGCGGACCAGAAGTGAATCAGTGCCGGCTTTCCGCCGACCAGCTGTTCCTTCGTGACTTCTCTGTTAATCCATGCTTTAGCGCCTGTCAATTCAGGCATTTGCTGACGTAATTTCATCTTATTTCCCTCCTTATGAAAAAGGTTTTTTGCCGGGGCTTTCAGTTCCGCCGGGCAACGTTCTCCTGTTTTCCCTCCAAAGGATATGATTTGGCTGAATCACCATGTTAAAATGAGTGTGGCGATTCCTTAGTTCATATCTTCACAAAAATGATGATATTGAAACCGGGCAATATGAACAAATCATAAATGAAATAACTGGTTTCTATTAAAAGGTTTATCTTATTTTAAAAACGGGTATATCACTTTTAGCTTTTTCTGCAATAGACTTGAAAGGAAGACACACTATGATTGATTTAAAACACTTTGACTGGGCCGGGCTTCTCACATCTGCCGGGATTTTCATCATAAAGCTGGCTCTCATTATTTTAGCGTACTTTATTTTCCGGACGGCAGGAAAAAAGCTGATCAAGCATCTGTTTCAGAAATTCGAGCAACAAAACAACCTCTCCACAGGCCGCGCTTATACTTTGCGAAGCCTCGCGCTTAATGTATATGGATACATCCTGATTTTCGTTTTTATCGTAATGATTTTGGATTTATTTCACTACAATCCGAGCGCTCTCATTGCCGGCGCCGGCGTGGTCGGTCTCGCAGTCGGCTTCGGGGCTCAGGGGCTTGTCAGTGACATCGTCACCGGATTTTTTATCCTTTTGGAAAAACAGATCGACGTCGGCGATTATATTACGGTTGCCGGCTACAGCGGCATTGTCGAGCAGGTCGGTCTCCGTACGACGCAAATCCGGAGCTTTGACGGCACGCTTCACTATCTTCCCAACCGGGGCATTACGAATGTGAGCAACCATTCCCGCGGAACGATGCAGGCGCTTGTCGATATTAAAGTGCCGCTTGAAAAAAATCTTGATGAAACCATTCAAATCCTGCAAACCGCGTGTGACAAAGCAGCCGCTGAGCTCCCGCAGATTAAGGAAGGGCCAGACGTCATCGGGGTTCAGGATTTAAGCTCGTCAGAAATGGTGATCAGAATCATTGCCAAAACAGAAAATATGGAGCAATGGCGGGTTGAACGCGTACTGCGGAGAGAAATGAAAATCGCGCTCGACCGTTTTAAAAACGCCGCTTCCGCCGAATAGAAAAACCGAAGCGTAAGCTTCGGTTTTTTCTTTTTAATGAAATTTTTTTTCCACTTCGCTGCAGATTTCGTCGGCGGTCATTCCGGAAGCCGTAATGACGGGAGCCTGAGTTGACGTATCGGCAATTCCTTGGACATTGCTGTCAAGTCCGGTTACGACACAGCAGTCACAATTCTTCGCATCCTCAGGAGTCTTCATCATCACTACGTCATATCCCTTTTGTTTTAACGCCTGTTCTACATCCGATAAAGATTGTTCAATTCCAATTTTTTTCGTCATATTGAACACCTCCGTTATGTAGAATGCTCAATTTTTGTTAGATTATTCTTCTTTTCGGATTTAATTGGCATACTTCGAAAAATATCCGACCATGACATTTACCGCGGTTTCCATCGCATCTTCATCCGGGTTCAGCTTGGCGTGATGAAGCCCGTGGGATGAATCGGCCCCCAGCCAGAACATAAAGCCGGGATATTTTTTCAGCATATATCCGAAATCTTCTCCGGTCATCGCTTCTTTCGCCGTTCTCACTTCAGCAAGCTGATGATCGCTGACAAATTGCATAAATTCTTCGGTCAGGCCGCTTGTATTATAAACTTGATGATAAATGGACGGATACGTGACTTTTCCTTTGCATCGGAAGCCGATTTCAATTCCTTTGACAAGCTCTTCAATCCGCTTTTTCACCATACGCATTGATTCCTCGGAAAGCGTCCGGATAGTTCCCTCCAGATGAGCATGCTCTGCGATGATATTTTGCGCCGTGCCCCCCGTAATCGTTCCGACAGTTATCACAGCGCTGTCAAGCGGATCCGTATTTCTGGATATGACCGTTTGCAGCTGCGTGACAAGCGTGCTCGCGGCGACGACCATGTCGTCTGCTGTATGCGGATATGCCGCATGCCCGCCTTTCCCCTCAAGATCGATGACGAGTTCGCTCGTATTGGCAAACAGCAATCCGCTTTTGGTGGAAATTGTGCCTACAGGAAGCTCAGGTGCTATATGGAGAGCGGTAATCAAATCCGGCGTCCATTTTTTCAGCACATCGCTTTCAAGCATCGGTTCCGCTCCGCCCGGTCCTTCTTCAGCCGGCTGGAATAAAAAGAGCAGATCATGTTTGACGGGATGATGGACAAAATGATCAATAATGCCGAGCGCGATGGTCATGTGCATATCGTGGCCGCATGCGTGCATAAAACCGGGGTGTTCAGATGCAAACGGAAGCCCCGTCTGCTCTTCAATCGACAGAGCGTCTATATCCGCTCTGTAGGCGAGCATTTTTTCCGGAGCCGTGCCGTTGACTTTGACAAAGATGCCGGTTCTCCAAGTTTCGATTTCAATTCTTTCCTCCGGATATTGGTTCAATAGATTCAGCAGGTACTGTTGGGTTTTATATTCCTGAAAGCCGATCTCCGGAATGCGGTGCAGATCTCTTCGGATGGCAATGAGCCGCTCTTTTTCCATATGTATTCCTCCTTGAGATAAGAATAAGGCGTGGATTTTATCATCCACGCCCATTCTATCAAACCATTCCTTACAGCTGGCGTAATTCCTGTTTGATTTCTGTTTTGCCTTTTGTTTTTTCATCAATATCTTTGATTTTTTTCGCAGGTGTTCCCGCTACAACGGTATATGGCTCGACGTCATTTACAACGATGGCTCCGGCAGCGACAACCGCGCCTTTACCGATTGTTACGCCTTCAAGCACAACCGCATTTGCGCCAATCACAACGTCGTCTTCCACGACTACAGGCTTAGCGCTAGGCGGCTCAATAACGCCCGCTAATACAGAACCCGCTCCGATGTGGCAGTTTTTGCCGACAGTCGCACGTCCGCCGAGAACAACGTTCATATCAATCATCGTACCTTCGCCGATGACTGAACCGATATTAATAGACGCACCCATCATGATAACGGCATTGTCGCCGATTTCGACTTGGTCGCGGATAATAGCGCCGGGCTCGATTCTCGCTTTAACATCTTTTAAATCAAGCATCGGGATCGCAGAGTTGCGGCGGTCATTTTCAATGACGTAATCCTCAATTTTGTCTTTGTTTTCTTCGATTGCGCTTTTAATTTCAGCCCACTCGCCAAAAACGACGCCGGATTGGCCGTTCAGGAATGTTTTAGCGGAATCGCCAAAGCTGATTCCTTCAAGATCGCCTTTTACATACACTTTTACAGGCGTTGATTTTGTACTATTTTGAATAAATGAAATAATTTCATTTGCATCCATCATTTTCATATGTATTGTCCTCCTCTGATTTTCTACCTCATTACTGTAACAAAGGAAGGATACAAAGACAAGAAAAAAAGGAACAAGCCTTTATTCTGCCGGCTGGCTGCACAGCGCGGCAAACTGTCTTCCGAATTCCCGGAGCTCTTCTTCCTCACTGCCCTCAGGGTTGTTTTCAATTTTGACCGACGGCAGCACCACCCGCCCGCCGCGGGTTTTGATTACTTTTTCCAATTCGTCAACCGCCCCGCAAAAAAACTCATAGGACGTATCTCCGGAACCGAACAAAGCAAATGTTTTTCCCGTAAACTCCAGGTTTTCCATATCTTCAGCAATATCGAGCATTTCATCAGGAAGATCCCCGTCTCCCCACGTATATGTGCCTAATAAAATATACTCGTAATCATTAAAAAGTTCGGCATGAAGATCCATCGCTTCATATCTGTCTACGGATGCTTGTGCTTCGATCAGCCCTTTTTCAATTAAATCCGCCATCGCCTCGGTGTTTCCTGACATTGTAGCGTAAACAAGCAATACATTCCCCATCTTCGTCTCTCCTTTATGCATAAAAACTAATGTGCGAGCCGTACCGCCTCATACGGTCTGACAAACTTACTTTCGTAAAGGCCCGCGCAAAAAAAGTTTTCTTCCCGGTTGGCCACCCGCCATCCGTGACCGCGGATCGTATCAAACCACTTTAATTCACCGGCGGCGAGATCAGCTTGATAAATACGCGAAAATCCGTTTTCGTCCTGTGACGATGTGACATAAATAATCCCGTTATCCTCAGAAACGTCGAGAAATGATTTTTCCCGTACGGCGGGCCCGGCTGTAATGGCAAACTCCTCTTGCGTCCGCACGTTTCGGACGGCAACCTCGCCCCGTTCTCCCTTTGCCGCGCCCTTTACTGCAATGAGCCAGTCATTCTGATACATCATCATTGAAGCCGTCATGCGCTGCCTTTCGCGGCTTATACGCCGGATGCGTTCTTCCTTCAGATCATACGCCCAAATGCCGCCATGATTCATATGAATCCGGGTGCCGATATAAATCGTCTGACCGTGTAAACAAAGCGAACGGATGACAGGCGGCTCCTTTAATTGTGAAAAGGGCTTAGCCACATGCCAAGTGACGCCGAAATCATCAGATAAGTAGAGGCAGTATGTGCCGTGGGCACAGACAAACCCGTTATTCCGCCCGGCAACGGCCCATACGGAGGCGCTGGTCGGAAACCGGGACGCCGTCCAAGTCTTTCCCTGATCGGCTGATCTGAGGACGGCGCCTTTTTCTCCAGCCGCGAATATGTAGGGCCCTATGTAAGTCAGCACATGAATTCTGCTTTTCACTTGGAACAGTCTTTTCCAGCCTTCTTCCGCCGAAAAATGAAAAATACCTTCGCCTTTCACTGCGACAAAAAATCCCGAAGATACTGATGCCATGACAGCCGTCGCGCCTTTATGAAACATGGCACCGGTCTCCGTGGTGAGCGGCCCATGCAAGAAAACCGCGGACAAATTCTTTGCAGCATTCTTGATCTTCAGCCGTCTCGGGCGCCAGCTCAATTTTCAGCGTTTCCGGATATAAATTGGCTCCGGCCTGTTCAAACGCATCGCAAAACAGCGTGACCGCTTCGCAAAACTTCGGGTAGGCGTGATCGCCTGAACCGAAACAGGCCGTTTTCAGTCCGTTGAGCTGGCTGTGCAGAATATCTTCGTAAAAATCTTCCGCTTCGTAAGGAAGATCACCGTCCCCCCATGTGTACGTGCCGACAAAAACATAATCATACGCTTCGAGAGAATCCGCATCTGCTTCGTCCATGTCGAGACAGTCAACTGCTATCTGATGCCCGCTCAGTGTTTCTTTTATAATGCCGGCAATATCCTCTGTATTCCCCGACATGCTTGCGTATATCATTAATGCTTTCTGCATATGATCACCTCGTAATTGATAATGATTTTCATTAACATATATAACACTTTAAATGATAATGATTTTCATTGTCAATAAAAAATAAAAAAAAGACAGCATGATTGCTGTCTTTCTAAAATGGGCGTTCCTGCTTCAGCATATCTTTAATGACAGAAACAAAAGCCTGCACTTGTTTTAATTCAAATGCCGGCTCATATCCGAGCAGCCATGTGTCACGGCCGATCGGATGGTCCTTTGTATCAAGCAGGGGCATTTTATTTACTTTGTCTTCCTCTTCCAAGGTGACTGACGGCAGAATGGCATAACCGATCCCGTGCAGCGCCATCTGCTTGCACGTTTCAATCTGATCGACAAGGATGGTCTGTTTCGGCGAGGTTTTGAATTTTTGATGCCACCAATGCTGAATTTCCTGAAAATATGTACTGTCACTTTTGAATTGGATAAACGGCCGATCGGTATGGGCTATATCATCAATACAGGAAATTTCCGTATCAACCAAATATAAATGATCGGTCATTAAATAATCTTTCCGGCCTTTCCATTCAGGATTTCCCCGGATAATGCCGATATGTACCTGATCTTCATACAGACTTTTCAGCATTTCGCTGCTCCACCCTGTAATGAGAGAGACCTTTGCATTCGGATAACGCTCCACATATGTTTTTAACACTTTCGGAAGCCAGTGCTGCCCGATAATGGAGGCGACGGCAAGCTTTAATGTGCCGTGAATCTCACCCTCAAGTTCATCAATGTTTTCTCTGATTCTTTCTTGCCGATCCGTGACGTCATTTGCAAATTGTATGATTTTTTCTCCTGCCGGCGTTACCGTAAGTCCTTTTTGAGATCTTAGAAAGATCTTTGTTCCCCAGGCTTTTTCAATGGTCTGCAATCGCTGGGACAGAGCCGGCTGTGACACGAATAACCGTTCGGCAGCCTTCCTCATGTTTAATTCCTCAGCTAAAACTACGAGCATATGAAGCTCTTGAAGCTGCATGTCGTCCTCCTTTTCAATGCCTTTCGTATTTCTTATCTACCATTCTAATAAAATAAAGGCTGCCGAGGCAAGCGCCACTCATATGTATGCGTTTTCTTTTTCCGGCATGCAAAAGAACAAATAGGCTGATCGTGCGAGCCTACTTATTCAATGATCTGATATGACTGCTCAACTGTTTTAACACGACTCTTCTCGTGAAAATGCCTTCAAAGACGCCTTCATCATTTTCAACGCAGACAAAGCCGTTGTTAATGACCATGCTGAACCCTTTGATAATCGGATCATTGATGTGGAGACGGGGAATGTCTTTCAGCATGACTTCCTCAACCGTAATTTGGTCCAGCTTCTCAAACTCGATCCGTTCAAGTCCGAAAATGCTGTTCATAATCATATTTGTCCCGATCAAACCGTGCAGACGGTACGAAGCGTCGAGGACGGGAATGGCGGTATAGCCGGTTTTCGTCAGCACTAATAGAGCATGTTCAAGGTTGTTTCCGACTTGAACGTGCGCCACTTTATCCGCCTCGATCATAAATTGTCCGACTGTTGCATCAAGAAGCTGATCTGATTGTAAGCTAATCATGTCACTTCGACCCCTTTACATTTTTCATCAAAGCATGTATTCCCTATATTGCAATAATATAAACATTATCATTTTTTGTCGAAAAGTTTCCGTCAATAAAAAAGATACTCTTTGCAATCGAGTATCAATTTATAGGCCGCTGATTAATTTTCGTTCCGAAAACGGTCATAGAGCGTTACGAGTTTTTTATAAGTGGTTCCATCGACGCTTTTTGACCCTGCTTCTATATCGTTGATTTCGCTGGTCAAAAGCTCAATGGCATATTCTTGATTGATCAGGATATTCAGCAGAAGTTTCTGTTCTTCTTCCGTAAATCGTTCACCGATAAGACTCATACGTAATCAGGCCCCCTATTTTTAACTGAATACCTCCGAAAGCAATGTGAAATTTGCTTTCAGCTCTACCGCTAGAATAAGTAAACAGAAAAAAATCGTCAACCGCATAATTCGACATTTTGCGGATTCTGTATGAAATATTATTTTGTGTAACGATTGGCATAACTGAATGCTGTGCAGGAATCGGGCTTGATTTTCGCTTCAATGCCCATCGAGGTAATGCGGCCGGTCATTTCTTGTATCAATTCTTTTGTCAGCCCTTTTTGACCGATATCCAGATGCACTTCAAATGAAAGATCCGCCCCTTCGTCCGCAAAAGGCAAGAGCAAATCTGTCAGTTCCATAAGACGGCCGTCGAGGATATGCGCAGCCATCTCCTGGCTGAACGCGGTTTCCAGCGAAATTTTTTCGTGAAGGCTATGTATCGGTCTTGCAAGATCATGATTTTTCAAACAGCCCCAAGCTCCCTTGCCTGTACGGTGCAAGTGTATAGCCGTAATAAACTTTGTGAAGTCGCGGTAAACTTGTGAATCAGTCCCTACAGACAGCACGTATGCTGAACGGGGGTCTTTATTGACAAAGCGTTTCAGCCGCTCCGTCACGTCTTGAAAGGTCATCTGTGCCTCAGAAAGATTATAAAACAGAAAAGAATCAGCCATGTACGGACACTCCTCTTTCCAGAGTCTACAACCAAACGAACAAGCACGTTCCTTTGCATAATTTAATAAAGCTCCGCTTGCGGAAGACCGGAAGCTTGGTCAGCCTGAAAAATCAAATCAAATTACTGAAGGAGCTCAAAAATTTCAATAGAAATCATGTCAATGTTATCAAACGGATATGTGTTAGGTTTTTCACCTTTTTGGAAAACCGTCAGTTCAAACGTTTGATTTTTTTCGAAATATTTAACACTGCAAATTTTTTCGCCGTTAACTTCAAAATAACGCTGCATCGGCTCGTTAGCCGCTTCCGCTGTTTCTTGCAGACTTTGCAGCCGCGTGATGATACCCATTAATTGTGACATTCTAAAAAAAGACTCCTTTCAAAAAACAACTTCAAATCAACAAGTATTTATTATAATACAAGTTCTACAGAGCATCATACCATAAAGTAGACCGGGATGGCATTTTCCCGCTGGATTTTCAAAAAGAAATAAACGGGAAAACCGTGTTTTCGAATAGTTTGAAGCTTTTTTCGGAATGTCATACACCTTTCAAAAATAATTTTTCGCTTTTTGAGCCGCCATTATCAGATGTATGTAAGGAGAAGCCCTTTTATGAGGAGACAGCATAAAAAAACTTGGCGGGGGTAGCGCCAAGTTTTTTCGGATCTTGATCTGATAGAGGGGTTGGGGAACAGAGAGTAACTTCTCTCTATAACTAAATGATAATGATTATCAGTATCATTGTCAATCGTTTTTTAAAACTTTTTTCAAATGAACAAAAAAAGCGGCATACAGCAGCCGCTTTAAAGTAACCCGTCCTGTTCATATAAATAAGAGTAAGGCAGATCGATAAATAAATACATATTGTCATCCATCGGGTATGAAAAGGTTCTGATCATCTCACCTGTCTCAATATCACTGTACAGGTCACTGAAAAAGCCTTTTCTTGAATTCCGCATCTTCATGATATTTTCTAAAAAGTACGGACGCCAGCTCCAGTTTTTCTCCATGTATTCAGGCTGATAAAGCCATTCGCCGGACTGCTTGAACACATTTCCCGTCAGCTGATAGCCTTCTTCATCACACATATAAATTCTGAAACAGCAGTCCGTCAGGTTTTCCGCCAGTTTTTTAATAAACTCATCGTCCGCCTGATGGGTTTTCTTCAGCTCGGAAACTGCCTGATTGACCCGCTTATAAAAATTCTCAGAGTGTTCATATACCGTTTCCAGCTTCTTTTTTTCTCTCGTAATAAATCGCTGAAACTCCGTTTTCAAGCGTGCTTTTAACAGGCTCCGGTCTATAAAATCCCCGCTCGGCGCCTGCAGATAATAGCCTTGAAAAAATCGGCCTCCGTTTCTCCATGCGTACTGGAGCTGGAAATCAGCTTCTATATCTTCATACAGCAGCGCGGCGCCGATTTTTCTCGCCAGCAATGAAATGCTGTACAGCACATGCTCATATGATGGTGACGGCTGAGATACCTTCAGCGCCTGCAAATCTATTTTCAGAAGGTCCGGTGAAAGGAGCGCGATTCTGTCCAGGTTGCTGCTCTCCTTACCTATATTGTCCACCGCTATTTTAATGCCGTATGTACGATAGTAGGCAAGCATATGGTACAGCTGTTCAATGTCGCCTTCGAAATTGTGCTCGGTGATCTCAAGCACAATACGGTTCAATTCAATGCCCTGCTCTTCGTATTCTTTCAAAAGCTCAAGAAAGCTTTCGCCGTGGTCAAGCATCAATACATTCGCATCCTGATTGATAAAAATCAACAGATCACGGTCAGCTTCTTTAAACCGCTCCAGCGCCTGCCTGATGACTCTGTCATCGACCTCAAGCTTATATTCTTCCGGAATGCCGGAATCTAAGAAAAACGGCCCGAGGCTCTCAATCTCCGCATCTGCCAAAATCCGCCCAAGCACTTCGTAGCCTACGACTCTTTGTTCCTCAGCGTTAAAAATCGCTTGGTAATACGGAATGACATCATCAATATTCGTCAGTATATCAAGTGGGTCCAACATGTTATCACCTGCTTCTCTATCTTTGTCTGATTATACACAATTATATCAGCACCACAAATGTTTAGATTAGGGGAAAAGGAGGCAGTATGGCCGCAGCTTAAAATAAAAGGGGGACATTTTTAAGATCACTCTTCAGACCGGTTAATTAAGGACGTTATTCATTTGTTTCACAATCACAAATAAAAGGATAAATATAAGAGCATTATAACCGGCAGCTGTCCAAAAATAATGGCTCCAATCAGTGCTGTTAAATATCCAATCATCATCATGTTTCAACTGAAAGAAAGTTCCTTTTTTATCTAAAGTGCCAAATGTAAGAGTTGTTAACCCGCCAACACTCTCGGAAACGTCAACTCCATACATTGAACCGGCAGTATCAGTATGATTTATTGGCATATACGTGTAATCAGATAAAATTGTTTCCGCCAGCTTGGCTGGCAGAGACACATATAATACAGCCGATGTATCGCCTCCGAGCCCACTCAAATACTCCCTGGCTTTAATAAATTTCGTTTCATCAGGAAAATCGATGTGATATAGCTTTTCAAATCTGATTATTTCATCAGATGTAAGATTGGTATTTTGATAATACTCCGGAGTAAAAGCACAAATAATAAAGTACCAAATATTAAAGATGATAACGAAACTGCTTACAAATAGTACAACGAACCATTTTAATAATTTCTTCAATTAATCGCCCCTTAATCTTTCAAAATTATATCATAATTTTGAATAGAAAATAAAACAAGCGAACGGCGGCTTTAACGTTCGCTTGTTTTGCAAAATAATCAATATATGAAAAATTAAAACGGATAAGGATTCAGCCATTGCCCCCCGTCCATTGTGATACAATCCCCGTTTATGTAGGACGCTTCATCAGATAGCAAAAACGCTGCCAACGCGGCGATTTCTTCCGGTGTGCCCAGCCGGCCGAGCGGCACACTGTTCATAGTGCGGGACACCGCTTTTTCCGATTCAAACAGCTTCTCCGCACCGCCTGTCCGTTCAATCGGGCCTGGGGCTATCGCGTTTGTGCGGATGCCGTATTTGCTCCCCCATTCAACGGCCAGCGTTCTTGTCAGTGACAATACCCCCGCTTTGGCTGCAGCGGAATGAACGACACCCGCTCCCGCTCCCCATGCGTATGTAGCGGCCATATTTAAGATGACGCCCTTCTGCTCCTGCTCGATCCAATGCCTTGCCGCTGCTTGGCTGCAGAAAAATGTGCCGTTTAAAACAATCTCAATAACAGCTTTCCATCCATTGGGTGTCAGCTTCTCTGCCGGGCAAATAAAGTTGCCGGCCGCATTGTTAATCAGCGCATCGAGCCGGCCAAAGACTTTTTTCGCTTCTGTAATCATGTCTGAAGCGGCGGAATCAGAACGGACATCCATTTGAAAACAGGCGACCTGCCCCTCAAAGGTCTCAATTTCTTTTTTTGTTTCCTCAAGTGCTTCATGGTTCCTCCCTGTCACCATGACGTGCCATCCTAATTCAGCCTGTTTTTTCGCCATTGCTTTTCCCATGCCGCTTGAACCGCCTGTAATGATTACCGCTTTCTTATCCATAACAAACCCACCCCTTTTTATTGAATGAATAATCATTCATAATTTTATCACAGATGTCTTTCCGCGTCATTACATGCTGAGAAGGGATTTTTCAGCCAAGCTGATGATATAATAGAACAACTCTGACAAAGGTTGGTTTTACATATGGAGAAAATGACCAGAAGAACATTTTTAAAAAGAGGATTCGGCATTTTGGGTACAGCTCTCGCAATGGCTTGCGGAGGTTACGGCTATGCCCGGTATATTGAACCGCGCATGATTGAGATCACCCGGCATACAATCACCAGCCGCCTGATCCCCCGCGGTTTTGACAATTTTAAAATCGTTCAATTCAGCGATACGCATCTCAGTGATGTGTTTACATCCGGTGACTTGAATAAAGCAGCGGAAAAGATCAATCAGCTGAAACCCGATCTGCTCATCTTTACGGGAGATTTAATTGATAAGCCGCATTTATTTAATGATCACCAGCATGCACTCGCCGTGCTGCAAAATCTTGAAGCTCCCTTCGGCAAACTTTGTGTTTACGGAAACCATGACCACGGAGGCTACGGTACGAACACGTACAAGGCTCTGATGGAAGCGGCTGATTTTCAAGTGCTTCGAAACGGCTACCGTCAGGTGCAGCTGACAGATGGAAGCCGGATTGAATTCGCGTTTTTGGATGATGTAATGCTCGGAAAACCCGATTATGAAGGCACCCTGTCACGCCTTTCCGAAGATGCGTTTTCCATTTTAATCGTCCACGAGCCTGATGCCGCTCTCAAGATAGGCGGATATCCCGTAAACCTCCAGCTGTCGGGACACACTCACGGCGGCCAGGTCCAGCTCCCGTTTTTCGGCCCTCTTATTACGCCTCCTTACGGAAAAACGTATACCGACGGCATGTATACGCTGCATGACACAGGCGTTTACGTCAATCGCGGGCTCGGTACGACAAGACTGCCGTATCGATTTTTAGCCAGACCGGAAATCACGCTGTTCACATTGAAAACCGAGCAAAAATAAGACTTTTATCCTGATGCACAGACACCCCCTCCGTAATATGTATATGGAAAAGAGCAAAAAGGAGGGTGATGAAACTGCTGACATATCAAGTGAAACAAGGAGAAACCATCTCAAGCATTGCGCAAGACTTCAGAATAAGCACTGCTGCTCTCCTTCAGGCAAATCCCTCAATCCAATCGGTCATATACGCGGGACAGCATATTATCATACCGAATCTTCCCGACCCATCCACCATTCCCTACTCCATCATCGTGTATATCGGAGCGAAGAAACTGGAGTTATACCGCCTTGGCAGGCTCATCCGTACGTATCCCATCGCAGTCGGAAAAATATTGACGACCACGCCGACCGGAGAATTTTACATCGTGAACCGCCAGCCTAAGCCCGGCGGCCCGTTCGGCGCTTATTGGCTCAGCCTCTCTAAAATTCATTACGGCATTCACGGAACAAATAATCCTTCCTCCATCGGCAAAGCGGTATCAAAAGGATGCATCCGGATGTATAATCAGGACGTCACTGAACTTGCCGCTGCCGTTCCTAATGGAACAAGGGTGACTATTATAAGATAGAAAGATCTTATTTGTTAATGGAACGAGCTGATGATAATATATTACAGTGGGACCTTTAGGGTAAGGAGCGTGTTTATGGATATATTTAAAAATCGCAATTTTGTCCGTCTCTTTTTCGCAGCACTCGCTTCTCAAATGGGAACGACTGTAGGTAATATGGCTTTCGCTTTTTACTTGCTGGACCATTTTTCAAACCAGCCGGCATACACGACTTTGGCTGAGCTGATGTATTCACTGCCGACAGTTTTCGTATTTCTGATTGTCGGTGTCGCAGCTGACCGGCTTGATAGGAAAAAGGTCGCAGAGAATTGTGACTGGATCAGAGCCGGACTGACGATCGTATTGTTTGCCGCATTATACACCGGGAGCATCCCTCTCGTGTTCTGTATTTTGTTCATCAGAAGCGCCGTGACCAAGTTCTTTTTCCCGGCGGAAGCCAGCCTTGTACAAGCTATTCTGCCTAAGGAGCATTACGCGAAAGCGGCGGGACTTAACCAGATCCTGTTCAGCATCTTCATGGTATTCGGTGTCGGTATAGGCGCGTTTATGTATAAAACGATCGGTATTCACGGAGCCATTATCCTTGATTTTGTCAGCTTTATTGTATCAGGCTTTCTGATCCGCGCGTGCCGCATTCCGAAAGAAGCCCGTCAGCCGAACGGCCCTTTTAAATGGGGAGATTCGTTTCTGAAAGACTCGGTCGCTGATTTTAAGGAAGGGATCGTATATATTGTTAAAAACAAATTGCTTGCTTCCCTTATTTTCGGCTTTTTTATCTTTGGTTTTGTCAACGGCGGCTTTGCCGTACTGCCGATGTTTACGATGAAATACGGACTTGCGCCTGATCATTACGAATCACATACTTCCATCTTCACCGTCGCACTCGGCTTCGGCCTGCTTGCAGGAAGTGTGATCGGAACGATGATCGCAAAAAAAGTCAAACCGCATCATTTGATGTCGATTCCTATTTTGGCAGCCGGACTGCTCATTTTTGTCCTCGGCTATACGGATAAGCTGTGGATTTATTATATGGCGGCTTTCGTCCTCGGCATGTGCATCGGCCCTGTCAATATCGCCATCGGCGGCTGGATGCCGAAAATCGTTCATCCGAAAATAATGGGCCGGGTCAGCGGCTGGCAGGACCCTTTTATGATGTTTGCCCAATCGATTACACTCGGACTGGTCGCCCTGTTATTTCCGAAATTCGTTACCAATATTGATTACCTTTATTACGGCATGGGAATCGTGATTTTAGCGGTATTTGTGTTCTATTTTATCGCTCTTCCGAAATACAGCGCCGAGGCAGCAGAGATCGATGTGCAACAATCATTAAAGGCTGATTCTGAAAAACATGCAAAACCTGTCTAATAAAGGAAAAAAATGCGCCCTTTTCATCAGAAAAAGGCGTATTTTTATAATCAATATTTGCATTTCAACGCTAAAAAAGTATAATCTATATATGAACTTGATCAATGCAAAGGAGAGAAATAATGGACGACCACGCTTATTCGAAAGAGCTGCAGCCAACCATCGAGAATCTTTCAAAAGCTGTTTATACTGTGAACCGCCATGCAAAAACCGCCCCCAACCCTAAATACCTTTATCTGCTGAAAAAACGGGCATTACAAAAGCTTGTGAAAGAAGGCAAAGGGAAAAAAATAGGGCTTCACTTTTCAAATAATCCCAGGTTTAGCCAACAGCAGTCAGACGTACTTATCTCTATCGGAGACTACTATTTTCACATGCCTCCAACAAAAGAAGACTTCCAGCATCTTCCGCATTTAGGTACGTTAAATCAATCGTACCGTAATCCTAAAGCACAAATGTCTTTGACAAAAGCGAAAAACGTATTGCAAAAATATGTGGGCTTAAAGGAAAAACCGCTTGCCGCCAACAGGCAGCAGCCCGCTTATCATAAACCCGTATTTAAAAAACTTGGTGAGAGTTATTTTTAATTCCGCCGCAAAAAAGCCGATGCGTCATGCATCGGCTTTTTTCTATTCAATCACGTACGTATCCACTTTTTTAATGAGCTCGCTGATTTCAGGCTTGCTGATCTGTTCATCCGCTCCGACGACTTCGCCCCGGTGGCGCAGGTCGTCTGTAATCAGGGACGAGAAAATCATAATCGGCACATCAGAGCTTTGCGGGTTATCCTTAAGGAGCTTCGTCAAACGATGCCCGTCCATTTTCGGCATCTCAATGTCACTGATAATCATGTCAATATGGTCTGACAGGTTTGCTCCGTTATCCGTCAGTTCCACGACGTAATCATACGCTTCTTTTCCGTTTTCAAACGTAACGATTTCACTGTACCCCGCCTCAGTCAGCTCATCCGTCAAAAGACGCATCAGAAGCGGCGAATCTTCAACGATGATCAGTTTTTTACCCGCCCGTCTTTCATCAAATCCTTCCTGATGGACATGATAAGTCTCAACTCCGGATGCCGATTCAATATCATAAATGATCTTTTCATAATCAGGCAGAAAGATCATCGTGTCTTCCAGTTTGATGATTCCCGTTAAATGCCGCTCCATCCCCTGGTTCAAGGAAGTCGGCTTTTCAATCGCCTCCCAGGACACCCTGTGGATTTGTGAAACGGAACCGACGTGAAAGACGATTTTCCGCTTGTTGAATTCCGTTACGATATATTTATCGTCTTTTGCTCCTTCGGCATCAACGCCGAAAAAGGTATACAGACTGATGACGGGAAGAATTTCGCCTCTCAGCTTAATCATCCCTTCTACGTCTTTATGAGACTGAGGCACAGATGTGACATCTACCGGCTGAATGATTTCCCGGACTTTCATCACATTTATGCCAAATGTATTGACACCTACTTCAAATTTGACGATTTCTAATTCGTTTGTGCCTGAATCCAATAAAATATCGTATTGTTGTAAAGACAATTCAATCCCTCGCTATCCGCATTCAGTATTGTACTGTATATATCGGCTGGAAACGGAAAAAGTGAATGTATTCGATCCAACTGGCCATGAACTCTTTATAAAAAGATGCTTTTTTCTGATATCCCATTGACTTTTTGACATCGAGTGGTAAAATAGTCAAGGATTTTTCAGGAAGAAGGGTGTAATAAATGGGTACAGTAGTCATATTCGACCAAGATCAAATGACGGTGTTAGAAGATATCAGCAAAACGGCTTACCTGCAAATGAAAAAAGAGGCGAAAGAGCGTCCCGACAAGCCCGCTCCATACATCTTATGGCGGGAAGACGTCAGCTTTGAATACGGGTATTAATGACATTCGCCACATATCACAATAGATAGATCATGATACAATGAAGACAATCATTTCAGCTGGTTGTCTTATTTTTTTCTGAAAGAAGGTATGTTTTCACATATCGGACATATACTCGGGATAGTTCAATAAAAAGATGACAAATGCTCAGCTAGTGGTAAAATAGGATAAACTCAATATATAGTATAAGGTGATGAATTATGGAACATTTGCTTAATCCGAATGTAAAAGAAATTGAAATTTCAGGAATTCGCAAATTCTCAAATCTTGTAGCTCAGCACGACAATGTCATTTCGCTTACGATCGGTCAGCCGGATTTCTTCACGCCGCACCATGTCAAAGCGGCTGCCAAAAAGGCAATCGACGAGAACGCAACGGCATATACTCCGAATGCGGGCGGCCTTGAGCTGAGACAGGCCGTACAGCTTTATATGAAGAAAAAAGCTGATTTGAATTATGAAGCTGAAACTGAAATCATCGTCACAACCGGGGCAAGCCAAGCGATTGACGCGTCTTTGCGGACGATTTTATCTCCGGGCGATGAAGTTATTCTCCCCGGACCGATATATCCGGGCTACGAACCGATCATCCGCATGTCGGGCGCCGTTCCGGTCCATGTGGATACGACGACACACGGATTTAAGCTGACGGCGCGGCTCATTGAAGAATCGCTGACACCAAAAACAAAATGCGTCATTCTTCCTTATCCGTCAAATCCGACCGGAGTGACATTGTCTGAGGAAGAGCTGCAAAACATCGCAGCCGTCCTGAAGGGCAGAAATGTTTTTGTCCTGTCTGATGAGATTTACAGCGAATTAACCTATGACAGACCGCATTATTCGATCGCGTCTTATTTGAGAGACCAGACGATCGTCATCAACGGCCTGTCAAAATCACACAGCATGACGGGCTGGAGAATCGGTTTCATTTTCGCACCGAAAGAAATTGCCAAGCACATCTTAAAAGTTCACCAATACAGTGTGACATGCGCGTCTTCAATCTCTCAGAAAGCGGCTCTTGAAGCGGTGACAAACGGTGTTGATGATGCGCTTATTATGAGAGAACAGTATAAAAAGCGGCTTGACTATGTATATGACCGTCTTGTTTCAATGGGGCTTGACGTCGTAAAGCCGTCAGGCGCATTTTATATCTTCCCTTCCATTAAGTCATTCGGAATGTCATCGTTTGATTTTAGTATGGCTCTTTTAGAGGATGCAGGTGTGGCTCTTGTGCCCGGCAGCTCGTTTTCAAAGTTGGGTGAAGGGTATGTGAGGCTGTCATTCGCATATTCACTGGATACATTGAGAGAAGGCTTGGACCGGCTGGAAGCATTTATTTTAAAAACGAGAGAATCCATGCAGACTATTTAAACAACGGCATAACGCCGTTGTTTTTTATTGTTTCGGGAATGTAATATGAAAGGCCGTGCCTCTATCCGGTTTGCTGTCTACTTGGATGGCTCCCTGGTGGTTTTTAATAAGGTTGAATGTGACCATCAGCCCCAGGCCGGTTCCTTTTTCTTTCGTTGTCAAAAACGGTTCGCCTATTCGTTTCAGCACGTTTTCCGGTATCCCGTCACCCTCGTCTTTCACCGTCACATTAACGGAATACTCATCTTCTGTCATGATGATGTGAACCGTTCCCCCATCCGGCATCGACTCAACGGCATTTTTAATCAGATTGATAAACACCTGTTTCAGCTGATTTTGATCACCGTTAATATACATGCTGTCATGTTCGTAATCCGTTTTGATAAAAATCCCTTTAAGATTTGCCTGCGTCTCTAAAAGAGCGGTCACTTCACTTATAATTTTCTTTAAGTTTACACGCTCTTTCACGGCGTTTTGCTGAGGTTTGGCAAGCATTAAAAGCTCACTTAAAATCAATTCGATTCTGCTCAGTTCAGAAAACACAATTTCAAAGTAATGTTCGTTTTCCTCCATCGTCGGCTTCATGAGCTGTAAAAATCCTTTGATCGCCGTCAGCGGATTGCGGATTTCGTGAGCGATTCCCGCCGCCAGCTGCCCTGCGATAGACAGCTTCTCCGACTTCAGCATTAATTCCTCCGTCTGCTTCCGCTCAGAAATGTCACGCAGAATGACCTGCACGGCCGTTTCTCCGAAAAACGTCGTCGGAATGCAGACCATTTCCGTGTAGATCAGCCGGTTTTTAAAGGTAAACCACGACTGCTTAATGATTTCTGACTCGGTCTTTCGGTCGATAATATTTTGGATCCGCTGTTTCACGCCGTCATGATCGCAGGGATGAAGCTGATCATAGACGTTTTTCCCAATTAAATCTTCATATGTTTCAGCCTCAAACAGCGAAATGCCCGACTCATTCATGAATACCCATTTATCATTGTGAATCACGGCGATCGTATCAATTGAATTCTGAATGAGGAGCTGATAACGCTCTCTGCTTTTTTGCAGAATCGTTTGGAATTTTTTCCGTGAAGAAATATCAATCAGAAGCAGCAATTCCGCCCGCTGATTTTTATATGTCGTCGGTGCCGCCTTTACTTCTAAATGAACGGGCGTGCCGTCGAGCCTTCTCCACGTCTGTTCGATCATTCCGACTTCCATTCCTTTTTGCATCCGCACAATTCGGTTTTTCACAATGTCGTGATACTCTTCTTCAATAAACTCATAAGAGCGCCTGCCGATTACCTCGTCTTTGCTTTCGGCTCCCAGCATGGCAAGCATCGCGTTGTTGGCGTAGGCGATTGTGCCGTTGATGCTGACATATAAAGGATTCGGCAGCATTTCGACAAGACGCTCGAATTCGCCGTTTCCAGCCGCATCTTCCGACTGTTGTTCTGCCTTTTGCTTCTTTTGTTCATACATATAAGGCCGGCGGGGCGTCTTCTCCTCAAGCACCTTGATTTTGAGGATGATTTCCCGATCCGTCCCCTCCATTTGCGGTGTGACAATTTCCACACCCGCTTCAAGCCATACGATGGTATGATCTTTTTTAATAAGACGAAAGGTGCAAGGCATCAAATGATGCTCATTATAGAAGTAACTTTCAACCAAAAATTGATCTTCTTCATGCAGGAACGTTTTGAGAAATGAGCCGATCATCTCTTCCTGAGAATAACTGAAGTACGATTTGCAGTTTGCAGAAATATACATAATACGCCCGTTAGACGTCAAAACGGCATGAAGATCGGTTTTCGATTGAAACTGTTTGACATGCTGAGTATCCTGTTCCACAGAATCCCTCCTTTGCATTATACTCGCACTGCAGGCTGGACACGGACTGATATAAAAAGAAATTCCACTAGATTGATTCGCTAAAAAATGAGCATTCTCCTTCTATTCTTATTGTGAACGTCAATTTTCCTGAATGAAAGAAAGGGCGCACGAGATGTTCGGCCGCCCTTTCATTTGTTATTTTTTATTGTATTTCTTTTCAAGCTCTTTGTAAGCGTCAACTGCTCCCTTGGCAATGTTTTTACTGACGGGATCGTGATCATCCTGAACAGTCGGTACGACGACGCTGAATGCCACTCTTGGATGTTCTGACGGATAGTAACCGACAAAGGTCAGGTTATACGTCTCTTTCCCCCACCAGTTTTTGTTCGTGCCGTAATAGTGCGTCTGCGCGGTTCCCGTTTTTCCGGAAACATCAGCGCCGGAACCCTGGAATGTTGAATAAGCCGTTCCTTGAGGTGAGCTTGTAACCAACTTCATTCCTTTATGAACTTGGTCAAAATCGCTCGGACTGTTATTTACTTTGTTCAAAATTTTAATATCTCGCTGTTCAATCGCTTTTCCAATCTTGTTTTTGCTGTCCGGTTCATGAATGCTTGTGACGATCCGCGGCTGGACGCGATACCCGCCGTTTGCGATGGCTGAAATATATTGAGCCATTTGAAGCGGCGTATACGTATCAAACTGTCCGATCGCAAAATCCAGCAGCAATCCCCCGACCAATTGCGGATTTGACTGCATGCCCGCTGATTCCTGCGGAAGATCAATCCCGGTCTTCACACCCAAACCGAATTGGGCGTAGTAGTTGCGCATTTTTTTAATATCGTCTAATCCGGCAGGCAGCGTACCGTGCGGGACGTAAGTAATGCCGGCGATATGCATGGCCACATGAAACATATACACGTTTGAACTTCTTTGCAGCGCAGTCAGCTCAGTAATGGCTCCCATTTGTGTCCACGATTGTTTTTTCGTGTCGCCTTTAAATACAAGCGGTGCATCGACAAACGTTTTATAATGCGGGAGGCCGCTTTGGTAACCCGCGAGAACAGTCGCTCCTTTAACAGAAGAGCCCATCTCATATTGGGTCGTAAATGCTCCGATCGCAAAATCCTGTGTTTTATTTGTTTCGAGATCGATGCGTTTCCCCGCCATTGAGAGAATATCCCCGTTGTTCGGATCCATCATGACGGCAAATCCTCTGTCAACCATAAAGTTGCCTGCGGCGCGGCTTCTTCTCAGCTCTTTTTCAATGACTTTTTCGACTTTCGACTGTAATTCCATATCGAGCGAGAGCTGCAGATCGTAGCCTCTGCTGCCTTCATCGACGGGCTTTTGGCTGACGACTTCACCTTTGCTGTTTTCCACATACTCAACTTTTTCTTTATGCGCGTTTAAATAGTCTTCATACTGATATTCAATGTAGCTTTTTCCCACTCGGTCATTCAGTGAATAGCCTCTTGTGACATAGTAATCTTTCCGTTCGCCCAACAATCCCTGTTCCGGTGTCGTCACACCGCCGAACAGAGAGTACAGTGTTTTGTCGTACGGATATTTCCGCGTCCAGTCATTGATTACGTCAATGCCGGGGAGCTCTTTCAGGTGCTCGGATACGACGGAAACTTCTTCATATGTCAGGTCGCTTTTTGGTTTTTGCTTGTTGTTTTCATGCTCGTCAAGCAGTGAACCGCTGTTTCCGTTTCCGTTCAGCTTATTCGGGTCCATTGATTTGACGACTTGCGGCTGATAGGCGTTGCCGCTTGAAAAACGCGTATAAATCGCCGCGATTTGCAGCTCTTTTTTATTTTTTTTGATCGCGTCAATCTCCTGCTTCGGGACGCGTTCAATCTGGCGTTTGTACACTTCTTGGGATTTCAGGCTGTTTTCTGAATCCTTCATAAGCTTTTCCGCCTTCTTCGGATGTGCCGCAAGCCAGTAATCAATGATATTTCGATCCTTCATAAATTCAGTATCAATATGAATCAGTGCGGCGAGATTTTTTGCCGTTTTCAATTTGTCCTTAGCCGAGGTTTTTGAGGTAGAAACATATACAATTTCAGGCACAGCCTGGTTATCAACCGCCACTCTGTTCCGCTTGTCATACATCTTTCCCCGCGGTGTCGGATAATAGGCGGTTTTTGCATTTGCCTTCTCCGCATCCTGGCGGTGTTTATCCCCTTCGACAATCTGGACGATGCCGAGTTTAAAAATCAGTGCCGTAAAGAGAAGAAAAACAATCAAAAAATAGAGATTCATTCTCAGCGCTCTGTAACGTTTCGTTTTTTTCTTTGGTTCGCGCGCGACTTCAGCCACTTTCTGTTACACCTCTCAAATCATTGAATATATTTACATAAACAGATTTTAATTGTAACATTTTTGTAAAAGTTGTTACAGCGAAAACGGGTAAAAAAAACTGTCAAGATCAAATTATCTTAAAATATATCTAACACTTCAAATAATTTGAAGAGATGTAACGGATTTTAAAAAATAAATACAGATCGTTTTTCCTGATATAAAGCCATTTTTCTGTGCTCAATTACAATTATGACAAACGTTTGTTGTCAAAGGAAATGGCTGCCTGCATTATGACAAAAAAGCTGTGATAAGATTTTTCATGTAGAAAAAAACAACTTCTCTGGGAGGCTATAAACTTATGAAAAAAGCATTTCTCTTATCTGCCGCCGCGGCAGTCAGTTTGATTACATTCGGAGGCATTCAGCAGGCATCTGCCAAAGAGCTGTCATGCCAGCACGTCGTTACCGTGAAAAAAGGAAACACCGTACAGCATCTGACTCTTCAAGAGGCTATTGAAAAACTACATATGAAAACGAGCGTGAAAAAGCTGAACGTTAAAAATGAGAAAGAACTGAAACAGCAGCTGCAAAAACACGCAAAGCATTCTGACATGACAGTTAAAAATGTTCAAAAAGAAACACCGGCAAAAACGGCTCCGGCAGCTGCCGAAAAACCGAAAGCCGAGCAAAACCAGCAAAACCAGGCTGCTGACAATGCAAAGCAGACAGATAACACAAACAACAGCAGCGAGAAAACTCCTTCTTCTGTCAGTGCGTACGAAAAGAAAGTCGTTGAATTGACAAACGCAGAGAGACAAAAGCAAGGTTTAAAACCTCTGCAGATTGATGATAAACTAAGCAAATCCGCTCACGCAAAATCACAAGATATGAAAGACAAAAACTATTTCGATCACCAAAGCCCTACTTACGGCTCACCTTTCGATATGATGAAATCTTTCGGAATCACTTATAAAACCGCCGGTGAAAATATCGCCAAAGGACAGCCGACTCCTGAAGCTGTCGTTAAAGCTTGGATGAACAGTGAAGGCCACAGAAAGAACATCATGAATCCTGAGTTCACTCAAATCGGTGTCGGTTACGTAGAATCAGGAAACATCTGGACACAGCAATTTATCGGAAAATAAATAATAAAAAAGATTGCCCCTGCGGGCAATCTTTTTTATTTCACCCAAAGCTTATAAATACTTTGAGTTCCGCTGTTTTCTTCACCTTGCGCGGAAAGCTTGTCGTATAATGATTTGGCAAGTGCCAATCCGGGCATTTCTTCTCCCATCAGCTCCGCTTCTTCAAGGGCGATTCCCATGTCTTTAATAAAGTGTTTCACGTAGAATCCTGGTGCAAAATCGCCTTTCAGCATACGGGGAGCGAGGTTGGACAATGACCAGCTTCCGGCAGCTCCGGTTGTAATGCTTTTCAGCACTTGTTCCGGGTTCAGACCGGATTTTTCAGCGTAAGCCATCGCTTCAGCCACTCCGACCATTCCCGCTGCAATCGCGATCTGATTGCACATTTTCGTATGCTGGCCGCTGCCGGCCGGACCTTGATACTGAATGTTTTCCCCCATAACGGAGAAAAGCGGCAGGCATGCTTCAAACGCTTCTTTTTCTCCTCCGGCCATAATGGCAAGCGTTCCGTTCCGCGCGCCGATGTCTCCGCCGGAAACGGGTGCATCCAGAGCGTGAATGGATTTTTCTTTGGCCTGCTCCGCAATCTTTTTCGCCAGAGACGGTTTTGATGTCGTCATATCAATGACAAACGCCCCTTCTTTTGCGTGCCGGAGAATGCCGTTTTCGCCGAGATAGATGTCCTCGACATCACTCGGATAGCCGACCATAGTAATAATAATGTCAGCTTTCTCTGAAAGGTCTTTGACCGTCTCCTGCCAGACCGCTCCCTTATTCAGAATTTCTTCCGCTTTTTGTTTCGTACGCGTGTAGACTAAAACAGGATAGCCCGCTTCTAAAATGTGCGATGCCATACTGTTTCCCATGACGCCCAAACCGATAAATCCGACCGTTTTGTTCACTGCGCTTTCCTCCCCTGATGCGATTCATATATCACTCTTTCATGTCTATATTACCATATAATAGGCTGATAGAATCCGCGTTACAAGGTGAATTTAGAAATGGCGCTGATCAGATCTTCGCTCGCGCTCTTTAACATATCAGTCGATTGCTTTACTTTTTCAAGCGTAACGAGCTGTTCATCAGTAGAAGCATTCACTTCTTCCGCCGCTGCCGCAGATTCTTGAGAAATGGCAGAGATGCTTTGAATCGCTTCTTGAATCGCGGCTTGTTCTTCACTCATTTTTTGAATGTCATTGTAAATATGATCTATACCTTGAACGAGAGACTGCATTTCCGTCGTAATCAGATTGAGGACCTCACCCGTTTCATGAATGGCGCTGTTTTGTTCATCATTCATTCTGCTTGCCTCAATCATCGCGTGTGACGCTTCTTTTGTCTCTGATTGAATCAGCCGGACCGTCTCACTGATATGGCCGGAAGAAAGAGCTGATTGCTCAGCAAGCTTGCGGACTTCTTCCGCGACGACGGCAAAGCCCCGGCCGCTTTCTCCCGCTCTCGCGGCTTCAATGCTCGCATTCAGCGCCAAGAGGTTCGTCTGGTCCGAAATGGCGGATATTGCCGTCACGACTTCTTCTATGTTTTTCGTTTGTTCTTCCAGGTCATTCAGCATTGCCTCTACTTTTTTCGTTTCTGAATTGGCTTCGTTTGACTTCATCAGAAGCTGCCCGAGCGCGTCCAGTCCTTTGTAGCTGGCATCCTCTGAAGATTTTGAGAGTTGTTTTATGCTGCCTGCGCGATCTGCGATTCCTTTTATTTTGACCGAGAGATTTTCTGATTTTTCATTGATCGTCTCAACCTCTGATGCTTGCTCTGTCGCTCCGGCGGCGACTTCCTCTATCGCTTTTGCGATTTGTCCGCTCGTTTCATTTGTTTCTTGTGAAATGACGGTTAGCTGGTCAGATGTATCAGACACATTTTCTGAGGAGGCCTTAACCTGTTCGACCATCTCTTTCATATTTTCAACCATTTGGTTAAAGTCTTTTGTTAACTCGCCTACTTCATCTTTTGATTTCGTCCGGGCGCGGACGGTTAAATCTCCCGCTGAGACCGAATTTGTTTTCGCGATCAGCTGCTGAATCGGCCCGGTTATCGTTTTTGCAAGGAAATAACTGAGGCCGATCGTAATCACAAGAGCAATCAGTGACATAAAAATGCTCACCGTGTTCATTTTATCGGCTACTCCCATCAGCTGATCTTTTTCAAACTGCGTTCCGACTTTCCACCCTGTTTCTTTTACCGTTTGGTAGACGACCATGTTCCCCTGCAGCTCTTTGATGCCTTCTTTATCCGCAGTGAGGTCTTTTAACGTCTGATCTTCCGAAATATTTTTTCCCTGTTTTTCCGGATGCGCCAGAAGAGAGCCGTTTTCATCCGCCAAAAACGCAAATCCTTTATACGGTACCTTTTGCTCGTTGACCATGCTCTGAATGGAGGACAGCTTCAGATCTAAGCTCGCCACTCCGACGACGGTTCCGCTGTTTTGAATGGCTTTTGACGCCGTCACGATCATGTCTCCCGTCACTGCATCTTTGTAAGGGTCAGTCCAGACAACCTTATCGGGTTTTTCGGCCGCCATCTTATACCACGTTCGATTTGTCGGATCATAGTCTTTGGCAAAGTCGGCCTTTGGATATGTAAACATTTGTTTGTTTGCGGTTCCGACATACGCAAGCGCGACATATTTGTCATTCTGTCCGATCTGTTTTAACTCATCATTAAAAAGCCGCGCGGTTTCTTTCTTCCCATCTGATAGAAAAGACCGGGACAATTCACCGCCTGCCAATCTCAATAATACGGTCTCATCATTTTTCAGCTGAAGCTCAATGTTCTGACCGAGTGAATTGGTGACATTCTCTGTCGTACGTTTTGCTTCCTCCGTCATCATCGGCTTTAATGTCAAATATGAAGAAACCGTTAAAAAAACAACCGTTACGATAAGCATTGCCGATACAAACACAACAATTTTGATGTGCATTTTTTTAAACATAACCATCCCCTCCTGAGAGTTATATCGGTCTTTCGGCCAAGAAAATGAATAAACCTTGAAATAAATATCAAAAATTTCCGCCATTTGGCGCAGCAAAAAAAGAGCTGTCGTACCGACAGCTCCGCCTTACGTAAAATATTCGATTTTCGCTTTCGGGAAATAGGTTTCGATATAAGATTCCAGTGTTTCCCTTAAAGCATGCTCTTCGTCTTTTTGGTATATATACTTGCCGATTCCGTAGCGTCCCCATTTGTATCTGCGCTTTTCTTCATCAAGCTCAAGCTTTGTTTTCGGATAGTTCTTCTCAATCACCCGTTTGGCCGGTTTTGTAAAACGGTGCTGGATCAGTTCAAATGTGATGTCATGCCGAACGTCTTCATCAAGCGCCGCATCCAGTTTCTCAAACAGTTCCTTATAGCCTTCCTCCCAGCCATCGTGAATATAAATCGGCGCCACGATGAAACCGAGCGGATAGCCCGCTTTAGCGACTTTGACGGCGGCTTCTATCCGTTTGTCGAGCGGAGAAGTTCCCGGTTCAAAGTTTTTAATGACATAATCCGCATTGATGCTGAATCTGAACCTAGTCTTTCCGTTATGTTTTGCATCAAGCAAATGATCGACGTGGTGAAATTTAGTCACGAATCTGAGCTGTCCCAATTCGCTTTGTCCGAAATGTTCAATGGCTCTTTTTAATGTATGTGTCAGATGATCGATTCCTACGATATCAGACGTACAAGAGGCTTCAAATCTTGTAAATTCCGGCGCCCGTTCTTTCATATACTCATCAGCCTGATCCAGAATCTCTTCCACATTGACATATGTCCGGATGTAAGGCTTTGACCCCATCGTCGTCTGCAGGTAGCAATAGTGGCAATGCCCCATACAGCCCGTCGCAAACGGAATGGCATATTCGGCGGACGGCTTTGAAGAATCGAATTTCAGTGTTTTCCGGACGCCGATTACCAATGTTGATTTCGCGTTCCGGTATTGCTGCAAGTGATTTTTTCCCGGAATATTCCGGACTTGATTATGCGATGTCGTTTCTCTGATCTCAAGCCCCATGTTTTCAAACTTATTCTTCAGCTCTTTTCCTAACGGGTATTCGAGCGCTCTCGGTTCAATATAAACAAGCTGGGGCACAAACGGCTTCAGCATAGACAGACACTCCCTTTACATATTCTCATGTTGTTACTTTCCGTTTAAAAGAGAGTGAATATGCGTTGTAAACATTTCCTTTGATCAATGATACCGGTCTTCTTCAAAAAGCTCGCTGTAAAGCGCTTCCGCTTCCTCATATGTCGAAAAGACCGCGTCATCTTCGGCCAGCGGATGATAGGTTTCGTATAAAAACAGAGACAGTTCTCCCTCATGATACGGGTGATGGACGATCTCCGCCTCTTTAATATGGGCAACATTGGCGGCATGCGGATTGCGGTAAATCACATAGACCGTATCCCCCGCTGCAAATGATTTTGTCATGATAATCCCTCCTGTTGAAAGTTATTGTTCCCCCCTTTTTTCCGAATATGAAAAAAACCAGACGGCTTACACCGTCTGGCTTTTGTATTACTTATTGAATGTTTCTTTAACGAATGCGACAACCTCTTCTGTCGTGCTCATAGACAAGATTGTTTCTTTGAATGATTCAGCTTCTTTTTTAGAAAGCTTGCTGATCTGCGTTCTTGCCGGAAGGATGGATGTAGCGCTCATCGAGAACTCATCTAAGCCTAAGCCGAGAAGAATCGGAATCGCAATTTCGTCTCCCGCCATTTCTCCGCACATGCCGACCCATTTGCCCTCTTTGTGAGCGGCTTCAATAACAAGGGTGATCAGACGGAGAATCGCCGGATTGTATGGCTGATACAGATAAGCTACGCGCTCGTTCATGCGGTCAGCAGCCATCGTGTATTGGATCAAGTCATTTGTTCCGATACTGAAGAAGTCAACTTCTGCGGCAAACTGATCTGCGATAACGGCTGTAGACGGAATCTCTACCATCATACCGACTTCAATATCGTCAGAAACCGCTACGCCGGCTTCGACGAGTTTTTCTTTTTCTTCGAGAAGAATCGCTTTCGCCTGTTTAAACTCGTTTACTGTCGCAATCATCGGGAACATGATTTTTAAGTTTCCGTATGTACTTGCACGAAGCAGCGCACGAAGCTGAGTTCTGAAGATTTCTTGCTCTTCAAGGCAAAGGCGGATGGCTCTGTAGCCTAAGAACGGGTTCATTTCTTTAGGGAGCTGCAGGTAAGGAAGCTCTTTGTCGCCGCCGATATCCAATGTCCGCACGACAACTGATTTTCCTTCCATACGCTCAAGAACCGTTTTATAAGCGTCAAACTGCTCGTCTTCCGTCGGAAGCTGGTCGCGTCCCATGTAAAGGAATTCCGTACGGTAAAGCCCTACAGCTTCTCCTCCGTTTTCAAGAACGCCTTTTACATCGTCAGGTGTGCCGATATTTGCGGCAAGCTCTACATGATGGCCGTCTTTAGAAACAGTCGGTTCATTGACGAGCTTCGCCCACTCAGCTTTTTGCGCCAGGTAAGCACTGTGCTTTTCTTCATATTTCTTTAACGTTTCACTGGAAGGATCGATGATCACATCACCATCGATGCCGTCTACGATTACCGTAACACCGTTTTCAATTGTCCCTGTAGCCGCTTTTGTGCCGACGACAGCCGGAATTTCAAGCGAACGGGCCATGATCGCGGAGTGTGAAGTACGTCCGCCGATATCAGTTGTAAAACCTTTTACAAACTGGCGGTTTAATTGCGCCGTATCAGACGGTGTCAAATCTTCAGCCACGATAACAACCTCTTCTGAGATCATGCTCGGGTTCGGAATTTCCACGCCCAGCAGGTGCCCCGTCACACGTTTTGTTACGTCACGGATATCCGCCGCACGCTCTTTCATGTATTCGTTATCCATTGATTCAAACATAGTAACGAACATGGAAGCTGTTTCTTTCAAAGCGAATTCAGCATTGACTGAATCTGTGCTGATTTTCTCCTTTACCGGGTTCAACAGCTCAGGATCACTCAGAACTAAAAGGTGCGCGGAGAAAATGTCAGCTTTGTCTTGTCCCAGTTCTTTTAAAGCATGCTCTTTAATTTTTTCAAGCTCTTCTTTAGAACGTACAATCGCTTCATCAAAACGGCTTACTTCAGCCGCAGCATCAGCAATGTTTTTCTTTTCAACCGTTAAGTCCGGCTCTTCAAGCCGGTATGCTTTCGCAATCGCAATTCCGGCTGAAGCGCCTATTCCTTTTAATTCTTGCATTACTCGCCGAGTCCTTCGCTTTTCATTGTTTCTTCTAAAGCGTTAAGAGCATCGTTTTCGTCAGCGCCTGAAGCGGAAATTGTGATTTCAGCGCCTTTAGCGATACCTAGAGACATAACGCCCATGATTGACTTAAGGTTTACTGTTTTGCCGTTATATTCTAAGTTTACGTCAGCATCGTATTTGCTTGCAGTCTGTACAAGAACTGTCGCAGGACGAGCGTGGATTCCGGAATCTGCTGTTACTTTAAATGTTTTTTGTGCCATGATTATCATTCTCCTTTAAATTAAAGCTATTTTACTACACAATATTATATCATACAGCCGTACTTGTCATCTGACAAGCACGGCGTATTTATATGCTTATTTTCCGATTTTCACAATATCTTTTTGTTCCCGTTTTACGGTACCTTCGGCCGAAAGGGAAATCGCTTCACCCTCGGCAAGATTTGTAAAGACAATCGGTGTCATTAATGAAGGAACATGAGGTTTAACCGCTTCAAGATCAACTTCAAGCAGCTTTTGCCCCGGTTCAACCCGGTCACCCTCAGAAACAAAAGAAGTGAATCCTTCGCCTTTCAGACTGACTGTGTCGATTCCGAAATGAATCAGGATCTCTCTTCCGCCGTCAGACTGAAGGCCGATCGCATGTTTTGTCGGGAAAACATTCAGCACTTTTCCGCGGACAGGAGATACGACGATTCCTTCTTCAGGAAGAATCGCAAAACCGTCACCCATCATTTTTCCTGAGAACACCTGGTCAGGCACATCGGTAATCGGATGGATTTCGCCGGTGATCGGAGAAGCGAACACTTCTTCACCCTGCTCGTTTCGGAGCGGATCTGCGATAACCTCTTCAACCTGCTGGCTGACTTCTTCTTGCGCGGATACTTTCGGTTCAGGGCGCGGCGTGCGTCCGGCGATAATATCCTGCATCTGTGTTTTTAAACCGTCAGAACGCGGGCCGAAAATGGCCTGAATGTTGTTTCCGACTTCAAGAACGCCTGAGGCGCCAAGCTGTTTCAGACGGGCCTTATCCACTTTCTTCTGGTCGTTGACCGTAACGCGAAGTCTCGTGATACAAGCGTCAAGGTGCTTAATGTTTTCCTGATCACCCATTGCCTGCAGGATTTCATAAGGAAGGTCGCCGGCTTCGCCTGAGGCGCCCGCACCTTCATCCGCAGCCTCTTCTTCACGGCCCGGCGTTTTCAGATTGAACTTTCTGATCGCAAACCGGAAACCGAAGTAGTAAATGACGGCTAATCCTAAGCCGACTGGAATGACAAGCCACCAAGCCGTCCGGTTAGGCAGAATTCCGAACAGGAAGTAGTCAATCAGACCGCCTGAGAAGGTCATACCGATTTTTACATGCAGCAGCTGCATAACCATAAAGGAAAGTCCCGCGAATACGCAGTGAATCGCAAACAGGATAGGAGCCACAAACAAGAATGAGAATTCAAGCGGCTCGGTAATTCCCGTTAAGAAACTTGTCAGAGCGGCAGAACCCATGATTCCGGCTACAAGTTTTTTCTTTTCAGGCTTCGCTTCATGATAGATTGCAAGCGCTGCCGCCGGAAGACCGAACATCATAAAGGGATATTTCCCCGTCATAAACGTTCCCGCCGTCAGCTGTACGCCGTCTTTGATCTGAGCCATGAAAATCCGCTGATCTCCGCGGATGATGTCTCCGGCCGCATCTTTATAGCTGAAAAATTCATACCAGAACGGCGAGTAGAAAATGTGATGAAGACCGAACGGAATCAATGACCGCTCAATCATCCCGAAAATAAAGGCCGCCAAGGTTGGATTCGCTTCCACAAGACCCGTGGAGAAGGAATTCAGACCGTGCTGGATCGGAGGCCAGATCACTAACATAATAAGACCGAGAATTAATGCGGAAATTGATGTGATAATTGGGACGAACCGCTTACCCGCAAAGAATCCGAGGTACTGCGGAAGTTCAATTTTATAAAACTTGTTAAACAATAACGCGGCCAGAACCCCGACGATAATACCGCCGAACACGCCCGTCGCCAAAGTGGGTATCCCCAGCATGTTAATATAGGCCGGATGGTTTTCCGCAAAAAACTTTGCCCGTTCAATTTTGTCAGACGGAATACTGCCGTTTGCCATAAGCACGGCGCTCATGGATACGTTCATGACCAAGTATCCGATAATAGCCGCGATTCCGGCAACACCGTCTCCGTTGGCAAGACCGATCGCAACCCCTACTGCAAAAAGAAGCGGCAGGTTGTCAAATACGATTTGGCCGGCGCTTTCCATGACATTCGCCACAAGCTGAACGTTATCATTGCTTAAGAAGTGCATGACTTGAATCATATCTTTGTTCTGCATGGCATTCCCTAACGCAAGCAAGATCCCCGCAGCCGGTAAAATCGCAACCGGAAGCATAAGAGCACGGCCGATTTTCTGGAGAACGCCGAATAATGCTTTAAACATAAAAGATGTACCTCCTCTGTTAGCTAGTGTGACCTTACAGCGAAAATTCATGACAACGAATTCACTGGCGCAAGTCTTCAGTTTAACCGTTTACATTTGCCCTTTTACACAACAAAAAAGGCATGAGTAAAAAGGGTGTGCAAAATAACGGGACCGTTCTTCCCGTTTTTTACCCTCAATCACTCATGCCTGATCGAATCAGTGACACGTTTTTAAGGTTTCAACTGAAATTATGAAATTTTATTGGTTAATCGGTACAAATGAAGCGTGAGATAAACCGCTTCCGCCTCATGAACTGGTTTTTTCAGTATTTGCTGCAAGATTTTTATCAGTTTCCAAGCAGTATTGTAGCATAGCGGGTATTCATTTTTCAATAATAACATTAACTTTTCTGGTTCTTTTGTCTGCTCTTCCCGATTAATCCTGTCTATGGTAAATCTGATATGCCGGATCAGCCGCAAATAGTGGACGCTTTCTTTATTCACTTTCATCTGGAAAGATTCCTCAATCACCTGAACGAGCCGGGACATCAGCTGTGAATGCTGATTGACCTCTGAAAGGGGCCGATTCGTCAGGGCGGAGTGGATATGCAGAGCGATAAAGCCGATCTCCCCTTCCGGAAGGCAGATTCCCGTCTTTTCATTAATCATGCCGACGACTTCACGGGCAATTTGGAATTCTTCCGGATAAAGCGTTTCGGTTTCCATGAGAAACGGGTTTTTAATGTCAAAACCCTGCTGCAGCCGCTTTACCGCAAAGGCGATATGGTCAGTCAGCGCAATATGGATATGCTCATTTAACGGTTGGCTTGTCCGCTTCTTGATATGATAAATGACGTCATTGGAGATGTCGACAAGTGTCTCGTCCACATAACCGAGGAGCTTTTTAAATTGTTTTTGTTCTTTTTCATCCTTTAAGATGAACATCTTGTCATACCCTTTATCTTCAATGACATCCGCTTGTTTTTTTCCAAAGCCGATCCCTTTTCCGATTAAGACGACCTCACTGTATCTATCATGTGTTGCGATGAGCACATTGTTATTTAATACCTTTTCAACTGTAAAGGACCCCTTCATGATCCTCAGCTCCTTTGTCATTCAATACCTCATATCGTACAAAACGAACGGAAAGCGCGTCAATTCTTTTTTTAGACGGTTGATCGTTCAATAAGGCGGTAATCAAGAACTTTCCTTGCCGGAGGCCCGCCGCTGATCCTGTTCTCAAGCATGTGAAAAGCCTGCTTTCCCATTTCTTTTGTTTGTATATCTATTGTGGAAATACCTAACATCTTGCTGATATCATGATTGTCGATGCTCAAAATCGCAAGCTCTTCCGGGATGCGCGTCCCGTTTGCCTTGGCTTCAAGGTAAAGACCTGCGGATACTTGATCATTCGCCGCAAACAGCGCAGTCGGTTTGTCATCCCAGCTCTTCCATCTATGAAAAAGGGCTTTCCCGTCAAGCAGCGTCAGCGCCTTTTCCACAACCAGCTCTTCCCTGTAAGGCTGCCCGATCTTCTTGAGCGCCTCTTTGTATGCGGCAATGCGTACTTGACTGTTTTTTCCCTTTTTTCTGGCCAGACTGATCGCTATTTTCCGGTGTCCCTTTTCTATCAGATAATCCAGACCGTGCCGAAATGCTTCCCGATGCGGATTACTGATGGAGGAAAGCCCTGCCGCATCAGTGTACTGGCAGAGGATGAGCGGTTCTTTCACGGTAAGCAGATGTTCATCAGGAATTGCTTTGGAGCAGATAATCAGGCCGTCCACTTGGCGCTCCTGTAACTGTGATAAGGCAAAACGTTCTTTTTGCTGCTGATAATCTGTCTGGTATAAAGAAAGATGCACGCCTGACGCTTCGGCAGCCTCGGCAATACCTGCAACAAGGTCTGCAAAATACGGAAGATTCACCGACGGAAGCACAACGCCGATCATATCGGAAAAACCTTTTGATAAATGCACAGCATGAATGTTGCGCGTATATCCGAGCGATTGCATCGCTTTTTTCACTCTTTCTCTTTTGTCCTTACTTACATAAGGATGATCGTTTAATACTCTTGATACCGTTGTAACGGAAACCCCGGCAGCGCCGGCAATGTCTCTGATCGTAGCCATGGCGTCCCCCTTTCTTTTTTTCCCTTGATCTGGAATGCGTTTCATACAGTAAGCTAGAAACAGAAACAGCCTATTCGTTTGAAAGGAGAAGAACAGCGATGGGGATTCTTTGCTTAATCGGTTTGTGTCTCGCCATACTCGGCGGCAGTTACCTTGCCATGCGGCCCCTGAATGAAAAGCATGACATCAAACCATTTCAGCATTTTGATGATTTTTTCATTTAAAAGGTGATAAAAAAGGACGCTGCGTTTCAGAACCGTCCTTTTTTATCACAAAGCTTTTTATTTCAGAATCGTTAATTCTTTCGGATACTGCGTTAATGCTTCGGCGCCGTCTTTTGTGACGAACACATCGTCTTCAATGCGCACGCCGCCGACATCCGGCACGTAAATCCCCGGTTCTATCGTGTACACCATGCCTTCTTTGAGGAGTGTGTCGTTCGCGCTGCTCATTGATGGATATTCGTGAACCGAAATCCCGAGTCCGTGGCCGAGGCGGTGCGGGAAATAGTCTCCGTATCCGGCTTTTTCAATAATGCCGCGGGCTTTTAAATCAAGATCGCTGATTCTGACGCCGGGTTTGCTTAATTGAAGCGCCGCCTGTTCAGCTTTAAGCACCGTTTCGTAAATCTCTTCCTGTTTCGGGCTGATTGATTGGTATGCGAATGTTCTCGTGATGTCTGAACAGTAGCCGTCAAGAATAACGCCCAGATCAAACAGAACGAAATCGCCTTTTTTCAACCGGTCTGCACCCGGATTCCCATGGGGCTGGCCTGATTTTTCCCCGAACAGCACCATCGTTGAAAATGACATGCCCTGCACGCCTTTTTTCTTCAGCTCAAACTCAATCTGCGCGAGTACTTCGGTTTCACTCACACCCTCTTTGAGCGCCGCGACACCGACTTGAACTCCGTAATCCGCAAGTTTTGCCGCTTCCCTGAGAATGCTGATTTCCTTCTCATCTTTCACGAGACGGAATTGGTTGAGCGTTTCTTCTGCCGAAACAAATGCCGCGCCCCCTGAAGCTTGTTTGAGCTGTTCTGAGCGGGAAAGAGAGATCGAATCCTTTTCAACCGCGATGGAATCAAGCGGCACATTTCGTTTTGTGAGCTCGGCTTTGATCAGCTCCCACGGGTCTTCGTGATCGCCGTAGCCGATAATACCATGCTTCCACCCGGCGCTGCGGGCTTGTCCGGCTTCCATTCCCGGACAAACGAAAAACGGCTCCTGTTCCTGAAACAGGAACAATCCCATTAACCGCTCATGCGGATCCGTGTAAAAATCAGTTAAATAAAATACGTTTTCCTTTGTATGTATAAACGCCGCATCATGCCCTTCTTTTTTCAGCCAAGATGAAACACGTTCTAATCTGTTCATTTTTTGCTTTTCCTCCTTACCAAAGTGACTCTTTATTCATTCTATCAGTTTTCCGGCGTTTATGCTGTGAACGAACATTTAAAAAACAGCCGCCCGATGTGCGGCTGTCATGTTTATTTTAATAATCTCAGTCCGTTCAGAATGACCAGAATCGTGCTCCCCTCATGCCCGATCACGCCAAACGGCAGTTCCATCACCTGCAGAAAGTTGGCGCAGATCAAAAGGCAGATGACCGAGAGCGAGAAAACAATATTCTGCTTAATAATCCGGTTCATTTTCCTTGAGAGTCTGCACATTTTCACAAGCTTGTGAAGATCATTTTTCATAAGGACTAAGTCAGCCGTTTCAAGGGCCACGTCCGTCCCCCCGCCCATCGCAATACCGACGTCAGCGGTTTTCAGAGCGGGCGCGTCATTAATGCCGTCCCCCACCATGGCGATTGTGCCGTACGTTTCTTTCAGCTTCTTCACTTCTTTTGCCTTTTGGTCCGGCAGACAATCGGCAACAACCGTCGTCATGCCCGCCTCTTTTGCAATGGCAGCCGCAGTTTCAGACTGATCGCCGGTGAGCATGGCTGTTTTAATGCCCAGTGATTCAAGCTCAGCCATCACGGCTTTGGCTTCAGGTCGGATTTGATCCTTTAAGGCAAAGCAGCCCGCAATCCGGTCATCTTTTTTAACAAAGACCAGTGTAAAACCTTTATCCTTTAATTCTTTTCCCGATGTTTGCAAAAAAGCATCTGCCGCATCTTCACCTGCAAACCCCGCTTTTCCGACCATCCATTTGACGCCTTCTATTTCAGCCTGAACACCGAATCCGGACGTCTCGTCAATCGATAGATGTCCTGCGGGCGCGGCGCCCCGGCTTTCGGCAAATTCAGCTATCGCTTTTGCAAGCGGGTGGCTTGATTGCTTTTCCATGGCATACACCGCCTGCATGATCTCATCTTCACTCACATGTTCCGCAGCTTGAAATGCCGCGACTGCCGGCTGTCCCTTAGTGACCGTGCCGGTTTTGTCAAATGCGATCATCCGTACGCTTCCCAGCTGCTCTAAAAACACACTTCCTTTAACCAATAATCCGTTGCGGGCCCCATTTGAGATAAGGGAAAGCGCAGCGGGCATAATAGAAGCGACAAGTGCGCACGGGGAGGCGACCACCATAAACACCATCGCCCTGTAAAAGGTTTCACTCCAGCTCCAGCCTAAAGCGAAATGAGGAATGAATAAAAGCAAAGCCACGGCTAACAGCACGCCTTTGACATAGACACTTTCGAACCGCTCAATAAATGCCTGAGCCGGTGACACGCTGTTTTGGGCTGATTCCACCAGCCGGATGATTTTTCTGAATAAAGACTGTTCATTTGTTTTCGTCACACGGACCGTTAAGGAGCCGTTTCCGTTTACCGTTCCTGTAAACACAGAATCTCCGGCTGTTTTTTCCGCCGGCATCGCTTCACCCGTAAGCGCCGATTCATCGAGGCTCGTCACGCCAGACTCAATGATCCCGTCTGCTGCTACGCGTTCGCCCGGCTTAATGACGATCATGTCACCGATCTTAAGTTCAGCAGCCGGCACCCGCTTTTCCCGTCCGTCCGCAAGCAGTGTCGCTTCCTCCGGTTCCAGTTTCATTAAAGATGTTAAATCACGGCTGCTTTTATTCATCGTATATGTTTCGAGCGCGCCGCTTAACGAAAAAATAAAGATAAGAACAGCGCCTTCAGCCCAATAACCGATCAGGGCGGAGCCGACAGCCGCAAAAATCATCAGCAGTTCCACATTTAACGCCTTCGTCTCAATGGTATCCTCAATTCCCTCTTTCGCTTTTGCAAATCCCCCGATCAGGAAGGCAAGGATATACAAAGTGACGGACAGGCCTTTTGTTTCGGTAAAAAACCAGGCCGCAAGAATAAGGACGCCGGATACGAGCGCCGCAATGAGTTCTGCATGCTGGAGCCACTTTTTTCCGGCCCGCTCTTCTTGTATGTGCTGTTGTGAATGGGTTTGTGTCATCACTTGTTCATTCATTATGAATTCTCCTCTCTAATTGAGAACGCAAATCATCTTCAATTCCCCGATAAAAGCAAAACAGCCGCCTGACAGGCAGCATTTTCACAGTGTTATCGCAGTGTTTTCTTTATTATAGCATGCCGGCGGAAGATTTCAATTATAATTGTTTTAATTTCTTTTTGATAATAATTATCATTAGCGTTTCTTCAGCTGTTCATTATATGCAAAAAAGGTGCGGGAGGAATTCCTCCCGCACCTTTTTATTTCTCTGACCATTCTTTTAATTGTGAGGCGGTCATCGGACCGACGATCTTTTTTTCGATTTCTCCTTTTTCATTCAGCAGAAATGACGTGGGAATCGTCATGACATCGTATTCCTTCATAAGCTCGCCTTTCGTGTCAAGAACAATCGGGAAAGTGAGATGGTGCTGACTGACAAAGTTTTGAACGGTATTTTTGTTTCGCTCGGCATTCATCAAATTTACCGTTACAAGGCTTACATCATCGGACTGATGCTGTTCATAATACGTTTGGAACTGAGGCAGTTCTTTTTTGCACGGCGGACACCACGATGTCCAAAAATGCAAAATCGTTTTCTGCCCTTTATTCGGAATCGATATCTCGTCTCCTTCAATCGTCTTCATCAGAAACACGGCGGGAACTGCCTGTTTTTCTGATGAGGCTTTTGCTTCAGGCATCCAGACGGCGGCAGCTATCAAAAGGACTGCACATACAATTAGGCGGTTTTTATGCATATGATCTTCCTTTCACGCGTTTCGGATAGCTTGCCCTTCCTTATTGAAATGTATCAGCCTTTTCAGCTTTCGATCCGGGGCGCTGTTCTTCCGCCGCCCGTCAAAAACACGGAGACACCGAGGTCTTTGCAGATCGTCGCGTAATGTAAACTTGTCAGAAGAATCATGCCGGTATTCATGCCGAGTATAATGCCGAGCATTTGCAATTCCGGCATAGAACCGAGCACATACATCATCGAAAGCCCCACAATGCTGCTCCATACGTTATGATAAAACGCCGTTTTCACGTGGCCGATACCGATCAGACAGGCCTGAAGCGGCATCACAAACAGATGAAAAAGAAAAAACGGCCACAAAAGCTGCAAATAATACTGCGCTTCCGGAGACTGAAAAAACAAATGGGTCAGCGGGCCCGCGAACTGAAACATGACCCAGACTGCCGGAATGCCGTAGCCGAATGTAATAAAAATCGCTTGTCTCAGCCGTTTCAGCACAATATCATATTGGGACAGCGCATACGCTTCTGAAATGCTGGGAATCATGACGACCATCAGCGAATGGGCGATAAATGCGGGAAACGAACCGATTGTCATCGCAACACCGGCAAGCATGCCGTATTGATCAATCGCGGCTGTCCCGGCTGCCCCGGACGCCAGCAGCGCTCCTTTCACTAAAAAGGGTTCAATGGCGTTCGTCACCGCATGAAATATACGAAGTCCCGTTGTCGGGATCGATACGGCCAGGAGGCGTTTCCGCACGTCTTTCCCGCGAAGATGAATGTGCTGATGGCCGGAAAGCGCCCTCCTCGCCAAAATAAACTGCGTATACAAGTAAACGAACACCACGACATCGCTTGCGACCAGCACAAATAATGAAATGAGCACGGCCATATCAATTTCAAAAGAGTACCATTGAAAAAAGATAAACAGACAAAGCACTTGAATGATTTTTTTCATGACATTCGCAACCGCGATTTTTCCCATTTGCTGCACACCCATAAAATAACCTCTGGCGATGGATGTAAAAGCGACGACTGGAATCAGCCCGATGACAATCCCTTTAATAAACGGGTGATACGTATCGAATACAGGAATGAACGGCAGCGCGATGCTTGCGGCCGCGGTTGAAAACGCGGTAAAAACGGCGGTCATTCTGAAGGCATGCCGGAGCATGCTTTCATGCAGCTTCTGATTGGATTCCGCGATGAATTTTGAAATGGAGATCGGAAGCTCCAGACTGGCGATGACGATAATTAAAAAAATGGTGGGCAGAATGCTCATGTAAAGTCCCATCCCATGCTCGCCAAGCTCCCGCGCCAGTATCATATTCACGACAAATTCCAGACATTCCGCGAAAAAGGCGGCGATGGATAAAAGAATGATCCCTTTCACAAATCGATTCATGGTGTCTCTCCTTGTCTCTCGTTCTTCCATCATCATATGAGACAAGTTCTGAAAATATTTTCGATTTCTCAAAATTGAAAAAAGCATAGCCGGGATATTTTTGATCCCGCTATGCTTACATCGCAAATACGTGTCTGCCGATCCGTTCGATAATTTTTCGGGAACGGATCCAGTGGTCAGATGCCGTTTTCGGATTGTAGAAAAACAACGCGTTCGTTTCTCTTCCCGGATGGTCAAGCGCCTCATTTGCGGCGGCGATGGAATCCTTATCCGGCTTTTGATTAATGCTTCCGTTTGCTACCGGTTCAAATGCATTCCTTTGATAGATCACGCCCCGAATGGTATCCGGGAAGCCGTTTTTTTCAGTGCGGTTCAGCACTACGCTGGCTACCGCAACCTTCCCTTTATAAGATTCACCTTTCGCTTCTGCGTGAACGAGACGTGACAGAAGTTGTCTGTCAGCGCGGGAATACGTTTTTTTCGGCGGCTGATAAGCCGTCTCTTCCGGTTTTGCCTTCTTCTCTTGGTGAGATGACAGCTTTATCGGTTGGATAGAATGCTTATGATCCGTTTTTGAAAGCTTCGGAACCGAGCTTTTTTTATTTAAATCAGCAACCAGTGTGCTGGGTTCTTGCTTTGGCTTCTTCGCAAAAGTAAACAGAGCTTCTGTATGTTCAATTTTTGATGCAGGCATAAAACATAGAAAAAAGACAGCCAAGGCAGCAAATTTTGTCGTCATACGATTTCCTCCTTAAATACTTCACTACCTTAACAAGAGCTGTGCGCAAATTCACGGTTAAAGATTTTCCAGTGCTCCCAATCAGCTTTTATGATGGAAGAAGTTCGTTAACAGCCTTGTTATTGGCAGGAAAACAGCCGTCATTTTCACAACATTAACCAAATAGCAGTAAAAGTATCCATCGGAGGGATTTTACATTTTGTTTACATCTGTTACAGCAAGATGAAATGAGAAACCAAAAAACAAAAAAAAGACTCCTCAAGTGCGAGGAGCCGTCAGCTTCTTGGCTGTTCTAAATACTGAAATACAACATCTCCGCCCTGCTGTGCAATACCGCGGAAATGCTTAAAATCTTCCTGCTTCGATAAAACTGCTCGAAATGCAAGAAAATGTTCTTTCTGCACCCTGAATTCTTTGATTTCCCCGGTGCGCATTTGGTTGATACATTCTGAAATTTCCTCAGGCAGCAACGAACACAGCCTCCTTTTCTCGGCTTTTTCCCGAAAAACAATATACCATCTTTCCCCCGCCGGGACAATGATTGAGCGGGCTGATACCCATATCGCTTTACTTCTTAAAGAAAATACTGCAAAATATTTTCAAACAGGATTTATGATAAAGGAGAGGAAGCTCGTGAAAATTGCTAAGGTTGGAAACGTCATTGAATTTAAAAACGGATTAACCGGTATTGTTGAAAAAGTAAATGAAAACTCCGTCATCGTTGATGTAACCATCATGGATAATTATCGTGACCTTGAATTAGATTCCCTCACTGTCGTCAACCATAAGAATTATAAAATCATCAGAGACTCCTATTAAACCCCCCGAACAATCCGAACCATTTACATATCCCGCACAAAAGCTGCCGCCCGGCAGCTTTTTCAAATGAATTCAGATCTCGGTCATTTCTACAAAAAAATCACCTGTCTCATCTTTATTGTAAAGATTAGTGACGGATGTATAGTAGTTGGTTATTTTACCGCGGAATTCAAGCCCGCGCTCGGGCGCCTTGATGTCAAATGTTTTTTCATACAAAAGGACGGCAATATCATGATACGTTTCAGAGGTCACCTTCAATATAAATGAAATCATGCGGCCGTTTTCACCCGCACTTTCTTTACAATCATACATTTTCAGTCTTACACCGTTTAACTCTAACGGCTCCATTACGAACACTCCTTCTTTTTACAGGACATGCTATCATGCTGACCATTCCTTTACAATTGATCCGCTCCGAATGAGAAAAAACAGCGCAGGCCTTTACAAACATACGTTCCCTATTTTATAATGAAACAGACGAGCTGCCATCCAGCATCCCGTCTTTTCATTAGAAAGCGGCGAGTGGAATTCCCCCCGGATTCGCTCGTCTTTTTTATGTAAAACCCCCTCATTTCTGAGGAGAAACTATATGGTCGATTATCAACAAGTCATGGTTCTCCACGTACCTTGGCGCCTTGAATTTCCCCATCCTTTAATGAGAGTGGTCAATCAATTCTCATCATGTTTTTTAGATAAACCAGCATCCATTCAGGATAGAGATTCATTGCAATTATCTTCGAATTTTGCTTTGAACTATAAATCATTATATATTTTTAAACACTGTATTCCAGACTGACGCATCCTCTTGTCCAAGACTCCAGCTGCCAAGACCTTTCAGATTATATTTTTGAGCGAGTTTTATTTTTGCTCTGAGTGACTGTTCATTTTCAAACCATAATGTATATGTTCCCGAAGGCAACAGCCCCTTGTTATCGTGATTGACAGTAAAAATAGCTTTTGGAGATTGACTCTTTGTGTCAAAAATAATTGTCCCGTTATGCCTTTTTACTAATGAGTCAACAAGGTAAAGGGGAATGGCTTGAGAGGCAGATTGGCCTTTCATCCAACAGCGGCCATAGAATGGCAATCCTAAAACTAGTTTTTTAGGAGAGATTTTTTGGGTCAGAGCATATTGAATGGACTTTTCCACCCATCCTACACTTGCAGTAGGTCCAGCAAGGTGGCTTTCATCGTAGGCCATAATCATAAGGTAATCTGCATATTTAGCTAAATACTCGTAATCATATGATCCGTGCCAGCCCTTCGTCCAGCCAAAAGGATTTGCCGCCACTGCAACTGATACTTCTTTATGTCTAGGAATACTTTCTCTTACCAATCTAACAAAATCTGTAAATAAATTCCGATCTTTTTCTGTAAGGTTTTCTATATCGATATTAACTCCGTCCAAATCCAGTTCTTCTATTGCATGAGAAATTTGTTTAGCTAAAAGAACTCGGTTCATTAATGAAAATCGTCCCAAATCCTGATCCCAATGATTGCTTAGAAAAGGAACTACTTTTAATTTTCTTCTATGAAGAGCTTTAATCACATCGGGATTAGCTGAACGGAGAAGTAATGATCCATCTTTTCTGATATAGAAAAAATCAGGAGACACAACATTTAATACTCCGTTCGTTTGATCAACGTGTTGAATAAAATCCCATCCTAATCCAGAATAGAAATAGCTCATTTGAAACATCTCATAACCCCTTCATCCCCAAAAATATCAAGTTCCCCACAAATAAAAAAATGAGGATTGTCATTTCAATTTGATTCGTTTCCGAAACCTCAAAGATTATCTTTCTCTTATCTTTATAATTTGTCCAGGATAAATTCTATCTGAAGAAAGCTTATTAAGATTCATAAGTTGTTGTACCGGGATATTGAAGGATTTAGAAAGCGTCCATAATGTATCGCCGGATTCCACATGATATACTTCGTATGTCACGGGAAATTCCATATAACGAGGCGTTCTTTTTACTTTATTCGCTTGATTTCTTATTTTAGGTATTTTCCCCTTCATTCATATTACTCTCCTTTAGAAAAATTTGTTATCAATATTTCTAAACAGTTTCTCTCTAATCTTAATGATTTGTCCAGCATATATTTGATCTGATTTGAAATGATTAAGCTCCATGAGTTGCTGCAGGGAAACATTATACTTCCTGGCAATTATTGATAATGTTTCACCGGGAGTAACATGATGGATCACGTATTTTTCTTTGAGAACATCTACATAATGAATGGTTTCCCCTAAGTTTCTTATAATTCCTCTGCTTTTTAGCACCTCAAGCATTCTCTCGGCTCTATGCAGATAGGAATCATTCTTTACAGCCTTTTTACCGTTTATCTGAATCTTTTTTCTCTCGCTATCATGATTCAAATAGTATTTAACCTTTTCCAATGTTTCTTTTGGGGAGGAAGAAACGATGAGATCGCGGCCAGGTTTGAATTTACCTCGAACTGCTGGTGTATCCGATGTCAATAAAACCCCCCCGGAACCAAGAATCTCATAGGTGCGTTGCGTAAGTTGGCTTTCACAGTTTTGCAAACCGATAACGACTTTTGCTGAACTGTAGACTTTATATGCTTCAGTATAATCAAGGTATCCATGGATCCAATTGCGGGGAATTTCTCTTCCTATATATTTACTCATTTTTTCCCAGTTTCTCCCCCAAAAATCAATGCGAATACCCTTCCGTATAAGAGGACGAATAAGCGTTTTTAAAGAGGACGAACGGAACACTTCCGGATGTTCTTCAAGAAAATTAGGGTAAGCATTAGCCACCACTGCTATATCACAACTGTATTTTGCTAATGGTTTAATCTGGTGATGTATACTTTCGTGAAATGCAAAGTCTAAGTGAGCTGCTTTAATCCCCATGCTTTCATAAGTTTTACACAGAGAAGGCGTAACCGTGAAAACAAAATCTGGTTTCACCTTTTTAATTAACGGGATAGTAAAGTTTTGAGTGTGCAGCGGGTCTTCAGTTGCCCAATAAACGAGAGGGATATTCACCTTTTTAGTAGCGTTGCGAATCCAGGCCTGCTTTTCCCTTGAATGCTCTGGTGTCCATCCCATAGATACTATTAGATCTGGTTTAAATTCGTCTATCATTTCAGTGATATTTTCCCGACTTACAGGACCGGAAATCATTACGGTATGTCCTGCTTCCCTAAACCCATTTGGTAAACCATAGAGCCACATGGGATGACTCTCGAGGAAAAGAATTTTCACACATTTTCGCCCTCTCTTTCACTTTTTAATGTCTACTTTATTGGTATGTAGAAGAGAAATAATTTGTCGCGGTACCAGTCTATAAAAAATGTTCAAGTGCAAGATAACGTGATTGGATATGGATGCCCCACAAAAAAAGAAAGCAATCTACAACATATTTTCCTTTGATTTTGTTAGCCTTTCTGCCAAAATACTTTCGTTAATAAATTGTTTTTGTGCTTAAAAGAAAAAGACGTACACATTTGTACGTCTTACATTACCTCTGCAATAGCAATTTATTTGCATAAAAAGTCATAATAGGCACGCTTTTATAGTGATTAACGATTATCAATCGTCTCCGGATACAAATCATGATTCATCATGCGGTACTCGGCCATTTTTTCATATTTTGTTCCCGGTTTGCCGTAGTTTGTATACGGGTCAATGGAGATTCCGCCTCTAGGCGTGAATTTGCCCCATACTTCAATGTAGCGGGGGTCCATTAATTCGATCAAATCATTCATGATGATGTTCATGCAGTCCTCGTGGAAGAAAAGGCAGGTCAAAGTCTTGTCCCATAAGTACTTGCTCTAGCATTAATCATGAAGTCACACCAATTTCACACCTTACCAAGGGGACTATTTGTAATCTCTGCGCAGTGAAATTATACCTGTGCTAGCCCGCCATCTACGAACAATTCAACACCCGTCAAGTAACTGCTTTCGTCTGAAGCAAGGAAAGATACAGCGTTTGCTACCTCTTCAGGTGTCCCAACTTTTCCAGCTGGAACAGTATTTCTGGCATTTTCCATTGCTCCTTCAAGTGCATCACCAAAAAGCTCATCGTATGCAGGTGTAAGAATAGCTCCTGGACTCACCACATTTACACGGATTTCAGTACCTTTTAGGTCAAGAATCCAGTTGCGAACCAGTGCTCTTAACGCTGCTTTAGATGCTCCATATACACTAAACGCTGGGTTGCCAATTGATCCAGCAGTAGAGCCCGTTACAATAATAGAACCTACTTTGTCCGGGAATAGTGATAACGCTTTTTGAACAGTAAAGATGGTTCCTTTAACGTTAATGTCGAACGTTCTATCAACCTGCTCTTCAGTAATTTCACCTAATGGAAGGAAGTTGCCGGTGCCTGCATTAGCAAAAAGAATGTCCAACTTACCTTTTTCCTGCTTTATCATGTCATATAGTTTGTCTAAGTCTTCTAGCTTAGAAATATCACCTTGAACACCGGTTACGTTCTTGCCAATTTGGTTAACAGCTTTATCAAGTTCGTTTTGTCTGCGTCCCGTGATATAAACATATGCACCTTCGTTTACAAATTTTTGTGCTGCAGCAAGACCAATCCCACTTGTTCCACCCGTTACAAGCGCTATTTTACCTTCAAATTTACCCATACTTAACACTCCTTTAGAATTGATTTTATTTTATGTCTAGTACCTTTAAGTACTTGAAGAACAACTTACAAGATATAGTATCCTTCAGTAAGCACATTATCGGAAGTACCCACTTTTTTGTGATATAGTAACTAAAAAGTAATAAATGCGGAATGGAGAGCTTTAGACATGAAAAAATTTAGCTGTGGGTTTGAAGTGACAAAGGAAGTGATTGGCGGAAAATGGAAAGGCCTTGTATTATACTTTTTAATGAATGGACCAAAGAGAACGAGTGAATTAAAGCGCATGATCCCAAATATAACTCAGAAAATGCTGATTCAAACACTTAGAGAGCTTGAAGCCAGTGGACTTGTGAGCAGAAAGATGTATAATCAAGTACCGCCGAAGGTTGAATATTCATCCACTGAACTTGGAGAATCTCTTAAACCTATCTTGCAGGAGCTCTGTCAATGGGGAAGCCATTATGCGGAGCAAGAGTATGCAGAAGGTGAATATGAAATTGTACAACCAGAACAACTAAAGTGAGGATTGATGTAGCTGCTGAAGTAAATGCTAAACAACTTCAATACCCTCACCTAACAGATGAAGAACAGTCAGAAATAAATGAGATATTCAATTTTGAAAGTGAAGTTCTAATAAGAAGTGTCACGGACTATATTCAGGAAAACTTTGATGAAATTCAAAAAAGAGCTGTTTCAAATGTTAAAGAGAAGGTTCAGAAACTTAGCCAAAAAATAAATGAAGATATTGATAATAATATTTAATGCCTATGATCTCTAGATAGGCATTTTTTCTTTCGGATAAAAAAGAAAAGACGTACAAATTGTACGCCTTAATCTGCTTCTGTACTATCAATTTTCCACTGCATAAAAGTCACAGTTCAGGTTGCACCTCAGGTCACACTTTTATTGAGCTTAGTGCGGGTCACACTCCGTATCACACAACGGAATAATTACCGATTATCAATCGTCTCCGGGTACATATCATGATTCATCATCCGATGTTCGGCCATTTTTTCATATTTTGTTCCCGGTCTGCCGTAGTTTGTATACGGGTCAATCGAGATTCCGCCTCTAGGCGTGAATTTGCCCCATACTTCGATGTAGCGGGGGTCCATTAATTCGATCAAATCATTCATGATGATGTTCATGCAGTCCTCGTGGAAATCTCCGTGGTTACGGAAGCTGAAAAGATACAGCTTCAGCGATTTGCTTTCCACCATTTTTTCGTCCGGAATATAGCTGATGTAGATGGTTGCAAAATCCGGCTGTCCCGTTTTGGGGCAAAGCGACGTAAATTCCGGGCAGTTGAATTTAACGAAATAATCACGGTTCACGTGTTTATTCGGAAATGATTCCAAAACCTCCGGCGCATATTCAAATAAATAGTTTGTCCCTTGATTCCCCAGGAGCGTAACTCCTTCTAATTCTGATTCTTTTCTTGTCATATAAATCTCCCTTTCTATTAAACTCCCCGTTTATTGCCCCAAAGCAATGTATGCAGCTGAGGCAGGACTCTGACGAGATTCAGATCCGAATCGGCTGAAACCTTATCAACGAGTGTTTCGTATTTTCCGAGCAGATGTGCGATCAATGCCCGGTCGTCCGTCGTATGGACGTTATCGTTTCCGACCTGAAGATAAAACGGGATATTCGGATACCGCTTGTGCACGGTTTTCGCGAATTGCAGATCTTCATCATTAAAAATGACGACCTTTAAGCTGACCGCGTTAAGCCTTTCTGCCGCATCAAGCGAAGACACAATGTGATCGAGCTTTGCAAAATCGGTTGTCATCCCCGAACTTGGCGGCTTCGGTGAAATCGTCAGGTCGTTAATCATTGTGAACCAATCCTGATAGACCGTTCCCTGCGTTTCTAAAGCGGCGCGCACCCCGTTCTCTTTCAGCAGCAGAATCAGCGCGTCAAGCTGCTTTAACAGCGCCGGGTTTCCTCCTGAGATGGTGACATGGGAAAAGGCGTCTCCGCCGATTTCTCTCAGCTCGCGGTAAATGTCTTCCGCCGTCATCCAGCGGATATCTTTTTTGGCAGAGCCGTCCCATGTAAAAGCGGAGTCGCACCAGCTGCAGGAGTAGTCGCAGCCCGCCGTGCGGACGAACATGGTTTTCTGGCCGATAACCATGCCCTCCCCTTGTATCGTCGGTCCGAAAATTTCTAATACCGGAATTCCTTTAGCCATTCCTATCACCTTTTTTCGGGCGGTATACGCAATAGCTTGTCGGGGTTTCCCTGACAAAAATCTGCACGCAGACCGGCTGATTCTCCAGTGTTTCGAGGTAGGACTGCACCTTATCGTAAATCGTTTTGGCCACGACCTCGGTCGTCGGCAGTGAATATCTGTCATCTTCAGAAAATTCGTCATGGTCATTCAGCAATGTATGGTCATAAGCGCCGTGCACCAATTTCTTCAGCACGCTGAAATTCACGAGAAAGCCTGAATCGTCCAGTTCATCCCCCGCAACTGTAATATTTACTGTATACGTGTGCCCGTGGACTCTGCTGCACGCTCCGGCGCTTTCGCGGGGAATAAAGTGCGCGGCTGAGATGTGCATGTCCTTATTCAACTCAAACGAATAAGGATGCTGAACCTGCGGGTATATTTGAGAAAGCAATTAGTTCCGCTCTCCTTTCATTTTCATATATTCATCATATCCTTTATTGCGGAGCAGGCATGCCGGGCATTCGCCGCATCCGTCCGCAATGATGCCGTTATAGCAAGTCAGTGTGTTATTCTTTACAAAATCAAGCGCGCCGAGCTCATCCGCAAGTTTCCACGTTTCCGCTTTGTTCAGCCACATAAGCGGCGTATGAATGACGAACGGCTTTTCCATCGCCAAGTTGACGGTGACATTGCAGGATTTGACAAACTCGTCACGGCAGTCCGGGTAGCCGCTGAAATCAGTCTCGCAAACACCGGTGATAATGTGGCGCGCGCCGATTTGATATGCAAGAATCGATGCAAAGGATAAAAATACAAGGTTGCGTCCCGGCACGAAGGTTGTCGGCAGTTCCCCGTCCTTCGCTTCAATTTCGATATCATCTCTTGTCAGCGCATTCGGCGCAAGCTGATTTAAAAGAGACATATCAAGCAAGTGATTTTTGACACCGAGCTTTTCGGCAATCGATTTTGCCACATCGATTTCTTCTTGGTGACGCTGATTATAATGGAATGTAACGGTTTCCACTTCTTCAAAGTTTTGCAAAGCCCATAATAAACAAGTCGTGCTGTCTTGGCCTCCGCTGAACACCACAACTGCTTTTTCTTTTTTCATGTCTTTCTCTCCCTTATCTATCATTCCATAAAAAAAGCGCCTTTTTCGGAGAAGGCGCCCTAAAAAACATAAAAAAAACCGTATCCAAGGATACAGCTCGTCCTTAGTTTTTTATAGAGGGTGTAGCTAGAACCTCTCCCGCATCAATACGGATTTTCTTCTTTTTTCACTTTTGCTATCATACCATAATGTTGTTTCCCGTGACAATAAAAAAACAGCCTGAACCCTGTGTCAGGCTGCAAAAGCGGGTTTAAGCCCTGCGTTTTTTCCCCGGAAATACCATCAGCGCAATCCCGATCAGAACAAATAAAGCAGGCCAGAAAACAGAAACCGGAATGATCGGCTGATTCGTCATCATAAAGCAAAGTGCTGTCAAGGTCAGCACCGCAACCAGGATGAGCAGCGCCTTCTGTTTCCCGCCGAACAGCCACAGCTCAAATAAACCGAATGCCGTTGCCAACAGGTAAACAGGCCATGTCACACCGGAGTAGGACCAATTGGTTGCCGTTTCAAAGACAAACAAGATCCCCGTAATCAATAATATGCCGCCCGGTACGAGAAGTCCCGCGTTTTTGACAGGTTTCGGGCCGAAAATCGGAATGTGAAAAGCGGCGCCCAGCAAAAGAATGAGAGCGGGCCAGCCGCGTTCGCTGATGGCTTCATTTGCATTGGTGAATATGCCGAAAATGCCCGCGGCGCACAGAACCGCCGCAGCAGTCAAAAGCCCTCTCTGCTTTCTGCCGAACAGCCAGGCTTCAAACAGACCGAACGCAACGGCAAAGAGGTAGACAGGCGATGTCACATTTGCGTAAGTCCAATCCGTCAGCGTTTCAAACCATAACAAGCAACCCGTCACAAGCAAAATGCCGCCCGGAATAAGAAGGCCCGATCTTTTTTTCGGCTGCATAAAGGCAGCGGCGTGAAACAAAAGCGCGGCTGCGATGATCAAAAACGGCCACAGCCCCGTCATCAGCATACCGGCAAAGCATAGTGCTCCCACGGCTGTCAGGATGAAAGCAGGAATCAATACACCTAACTTCCTCCCGCCGAAATACCACAGCTCAAACAGACCGAGAGCAGGCGCCCATATATAAACAGGCCACGTCACGCCTGAATACGTCCATCCCGTTGCCGTTTCAAAACAAAACAGGCAGCCCAGCACAAAAAACATACCGCCCGGAACGAGCAGTCCCGCCTGGTCAGGCGTTTTTTTCGCAAAAATAAATCCGGCGTGAAACCCTGCGGACATTATAATGAAAAGAAACGGCCACGCCGAACCTGCGGATATATGAATAACTCCCGCCCTCTGTAAAAAAAACGCAATGCCGATACAAATAAAAATAAATCCCAATAATACACGTCGAGCTTTCATCTCTTACTCCTCCCCATCATTTCCCAATTCATTATACAGAAATGTCAGGAAAAAAGAAGGGGAATTCCCAAAAAATACAGACATTTTCCTTATATCCTTATTTTTCTTTCGGGATTTTTTTGCAAATCAATGCGCCGATGAAAGCGAGGCTCACATACCCAAATACCGGATAAACGGTGGAAATCAGCTGTCCGTAGCCGATTTGGCTGATAATGAAAGCAAACGCCAAAATGCCGCCGTAAATATATGTACTTTTTATATGAAGAAAACTGTTTAATTGTTTTTCCAATCCGTATAAATTACCGATGACCGACGTAAACACTTCTCCGAAAATAATAAACAAATAAATGATATGAAGCGAACGCGAATACGAATAGACGACTTGAGCCATCGGAATGTCAAACTCCAGCACATCCGGCAGCACCGATAATGATAAAAAGCTCGCGGCAAGCACCAGTGTCAACAGAACGCCGCCAAAATAAGCCCCCCTTCTGATCACCTTCTCTGAAGACATTTCATTCGCAAGCGGCACAAGCACGGCTTGGGCGAGCGATAAATTTAACGCGCCGTAAGAGACGGCGGACAAAAGCCAATTCCACTTGTCAGGCCATACCCATTCGTCCGCGTTTCTCGTGCTTGTAAATACAAATGAATCTGCTGTCACGATAAAAGAGAAGGAAATTAAAAGCGGCACAACCAATATATTGACGCCGAACACACCTTTAACGCCGCTTGTCATGACGGCAAAGCTCAGTACGATCGTCAGAAGGATCCCCGCTTGTGCGGACCAGCCAAGCTGTTCATGAAACAGCGCTCCCGCTCCGGACAGCATGACAGAGGTCACTCCCAGCAATATAAACATCATAAACATGTTCACGGCGCGGCCGATGGACTGGCCGAATAAATATGTGTTCAATTCCTGATAAGATGCTGCATGAATCCGTTTGGAAATGATCATGATTTTGGCGCCTAAATATGTAAACATCAGACCGCTTACCACGATACCGAACAGACCGATCCAGCCAAACTTCAGAAAAAACTCAACGATTTCCCGTCCCGTGGCAAAACCGGCTCCTACAACCGTGCCTACGTATACAAATGCAAGCTGACTTGCAGAACCTTTTGTTTGTCCCATTTCACCCTCCGGCTAAGCGCAGATTTGTCCAGGCCTTTATATATGCTTATGAGACAAGTCGCCCGAAAAGACGAACAAATCGTTCTTCCCCGGAGAAAACAGATTCAGCTCTCTCCTCTAAGCAAAAATATTGAAAGAAAAAAAGGGCCGGCGTATACTCCTCATCAAGAAAGGTCAAAACATTTCATTTCCTTTCTGACTATATTGGTCAAAAACAATCAAACCTCACAAATATCACTTATCATGCTGTAAACATTTATTTTTCAGGGTTTGAAACAAAACACTTGAAAGTCAAAGAAGGTCAGAGTATACTATTAATCAAAGAAGGTCAAAGTTAAGACCTTATTTTCTAATCCATTTGGTCAAAGATGATCAAACATTTTTCGAGGAGGTTTTGGCAAATGCGTTGTCAACATTGTCAGAAAAACGAGGCGACGATTCGCCTGAACATGCAAGTCAATTCCATTCAAAAACAATTCGTTTTATGTGAAACATGTTATACAGAATTAACCCGAAAACCGTCTATGAGCATGGGGCCGCAATCATTCGGATTCCCGTTTGAGCAAGGTTTCGCTCCCAATCAAAATAAACAGCAGGCCGGCCCTGAAAAAGGCCTGCTCGACGAGCTCGCTCAAAACGTCACAAACGGCGCAAAAGCAGGTCTGATTGACCCTGTGATCGGCCGCGATCATGAAGTGGCGCGCGTAATTGAAATTTTGAACCGCCGGAATAAAAACAATCCGGTGCTGATCGGTGAGCCGGGCGTCGGTAAAACGGCTATTGCAGAAGGCCTCGCGCTTAAAATCGCTGAAGGCGATGTGCCGAACAAATTGAAAAACAAAGAGCTTTACCTGCTTGACGTCGCTTCTCTCGTCGCCAATACAGGGATCAGAGGCCAGTTTGAAGAAAGAATGAAACAATTAATGAACGAATTAAAAGAACGGAAAAACGTCATCTTGTTCATTGACGAGATTCACCTTCTTGTAGGCGCCGGCTCTGCCGAGGGATCAATGGATGCCGGGAACATCCTGAAACCGGCGCTTGCCAGAGGCGAGCTGCAGGTCATCGGGGCGACAACGCTGAAAGAGTACCGCCAGATTGAAAAAGATGCGGCGCTTGAAAGACGCTTCCAGCCTGTCATGGTTCACGAGCCTACAATAGAACAAGCCATCAGCATTCTGGAAGGCATTAAAGATAAATATGAGAAATACCACGGCGTCACATTCAGCAATGAAGCGATAAACGCCTGTGTTACGCTTTCATCCCGTTACATTCAGGACCGCCACCTGCCGGATAAAGCGATCGACTTATTAGATGAAGCCGGCTCTAAGGCGAACCTGGAGCTTGATACCGTAAATGAAGAAGATGCGGCTGAGAGACTCAAAGCAATTGACGCGGAGAAAACAAAAGCGCTTCATGAAGAAAATTATGAGCTTGCCGCGAAACTGCGTGATGAAGAAGCGGCGTTGGAAAAGCAGCTGGCGCATGAAACACCGGCCTCTTCACCTGAAATCGGGGCGGAGCATATTCAAGCCATCATTGAACAGAAAACAGGCATTCCGGTCGGAAAACTCCAGGCTGATGAACAAGTCAAAATGAAGGAACTTGAAGAGCATCTTCATCAGCGCGTCATCGGTCAGGAAAAAGCCGTGAAAAAAGTGGCGAAAGCGGTCAGACGAAGCCGCGCCGGCTTAAAATCCAAAAACAGACCTGTCGGCTCCTTCCTCTTTGTCGGACCGACCGGAGTCGGAAAAACCGAGTTATCAAAGACACTCGCAGATGAACTGTTCGGTACAAAAGATTCCATTATCCGTCTCGATATGAGTGAATACATGGAAAAACACGCCGTATCAAAAATTATCGGTTCACCGCCGGGATATGTCGGACACGATGAAGCCGGTCAATTAACGGAAAAAGTGCGCCGCAATCCGTACAGCATCGTGCTGCTCGATGAGATTGAAAAAGCCCACCCTGATGTCCAGCATATGTTTCTGCAGATTATGGAGGACGGCCGTCTGACAGACAGCCAGGGCAGAACGGTCAGCTTCAAAGATACCGTTTTGATTATGACAAGCAACGCTGGAACCGGCGAAAAACAGGTGAAAGTCGGATTCCAATCTGAAGAGAGCGTCCTGGAAGAACAAACGCTGATTGATTCACTGAGCGCGTTCTTCAAACCGGAGTTTTTAAACCGGTTTGACAGCATCATTGAATTCCAATCCCTGAAAAAAGAACATCTCGTGAAAATCGTCAGCCTGCTTCTCACAGAGCTTGAAGACACATTAAAAGAGCGCGGCATCAGCCTGAGCGTAACGGACGAAGCGAAAGAAAAAATCGCTGAAATCGGCTACCACCCAGCTTTCGGAGCACGCCCGCTCAGAAGAACCATCCAAGAATTGATCGAGGACGAAATGACAGATCTCTTATTGGATGACAACGAAATAAAAGCCTTCCATGTCGTAATGGAAGAGGACGGCATCAAAGTCCGGGCACAATAAGAAAAAAGCGGTTCCCTCCTCGCGGGGAGCCGCTTTTTTGTTTCTTTCTCCATGCCGAAAGGGAGAAACTGTGAAGAATTCGGGAACAATTTCTCAATCACCCTAAAGTTCCATGCACTGCCACCGATATTAACCATAGAAAGCTAGTATAAAGGATTTGGTGAAAACTATGGATAAAACATCGATTATCGGTATCATCCTCGCCTTGATTGCTTTAAGCGTGGGCATGGTGCTGAAAGGGGTCAGCTTAAGCGCACTCGCTAACCCGGCAGCTATTCTGATTATTTTGTTCGGTACGATTTCTGCGGTGATCATCGCATTCCCCGGAAAAGAAATCAAAAAAGTGCCTGCCCTTTTTAAAGTGCTGTTTAAAGAAAACAAACAGCTGACAATTGCGCAATTAATTCCTATGTTCTCTCAATGGGCGCAAATCGCCAGACGTGAAGGTCTGCTCGCATTGGAAGCAAGCATTGAAGACGTGGATGACGCATTTTTGAAAAACGGCCTGAGTATGGCGGTTGACGGACAAAGCGCAGAATTTATCAGAGATATTATGACTGAGGAAGTTGAAGCGATGGAAGACAGACACCAGGCCGGCGCAGCCATCTTTACACAAGCCGGCACATATGCGCCGACACTCGGCGTTTTGGGTGCGGTCATCGGCCTTATCGCGGCTCTTTCCAACATGAACAATACCGAGGCGCTCGGACATGCCATCAGTGCGGCTTTTGTCGCCACCCTTCTCGGGATTTTCACAGGATATGTACTATGGCATCCCTTCGCCAACAAACTGAAACGCAAATCAAAGCAGGAAGTCAAACTGCGTGAAATCATGATCGAAGGCGTTCTGTCAGTGCTTGAAGGACAGGCCCCGAAAGTGATCGAACAAAAACTTCTCATGTATCTTCCTGCGAATGAACGCGCAAAAGTCGCTGAACAAGAAGGAGAGGCAAACAATGGCGAGAAAAAAGAAGAAGAAGCATGATGACGAGCATGTGGATGAGTCTTGGCTGATCCCGTACGCGGATTTGCTCACCCTTCTTTTGGCTCTGTTCATTGTATTGTTCGCCATGAGCTCGGTCGATGCGGCGAAATTCCAAATGCTGTCTAAATCATTTAACGCCGTGTTTACCGGAGGCACGGGTGTTCTTGAATATTCAAGCGTCACCCCTCCTGAAAACGAAAAAGACGGCGTTGATCAGTTAAAAAAAGACAAGGAAAAAGATAAAGAACAGAAAAAGAAAGAAAGAGAAGCAGCCGACCGCGAAGAACTTGAAGGCGTGCAAAAGCAAGTCAATCAATTTATAAAAAATAAAAAGCTTAAAACTCAGCTGGAAACAAAGCTGACTAAAGAAGGACTCTTAATTACCATTAAAGACAGTATCTTTTTTGATTCCGGACGGGCGGATATCCGTCAGGAAGATATTCCGCTTGCCAAGGAAATCTCGAATCTCCTTGTGCTGAATCCGCCAAGGAACATTATTATCAGCGGACATACGGACAATGTACCGATTAAAAACTCACAATATCAATCTAACTGGCATTTAAGCGTCATGCGGGCCGTCAACTTCATGGCTATTCTCACGGAAAACCCGAAACTTGACGCAAAAGTATTCAGCGCCAAAGGTTTCGGAGAGTATAAACCGGCCGTGTCGAACAAAACCGCCGAAGGGCGCAGCAAAAACAGGCGCGTCGAGGTATTGATACAGCCTAGAAACGCCGCGACTGACCAAAATCAGTAATATAAAAAAGGAAGCCTTTCAAATGGCTTCCTTTTTTATTTCTGATGAAAATGTTTAGCGTTTAACCCCACTCTTTTCAGCATTTCCGTACACATTTCTATCTCTTCATCACTCAACACACTGATCATTTCTTTAATTTCGTCAGCATGATCAGGGAAAATATCGTCCAAAAGACGGATTCCCTTTTCGGAAATCTGTGCGAAAGTCACTCTTCTGTCAGTCGGCGAGGCTTTTCTGATGAGAAGTTCTTTTTTCTCTAATTTGTCAACAACGTATGTAATACTTCCGCTCGCTAATAAAATTTTGTCGCCGATCTGCTGAAGCGGCTGGTTGCCTTTGTGGTACAGCAGCTCAAGCACCGCAAATTCCGTCGGGTTCAGGCCGTGCTTATGAATATGTTTATTCATATGGTCGTTAATAGATCGGTACGCACGTGACAGTACAATAAATAATTTCAATGAGTTTTCTGTTTTATCCGTCATACATTCAATCATCCTTTTACAAAAGAAACCGTTACAGAGAAACATTAATAAACAAAATGAAAAATGTCAACAAAAATGTTTCCAAAATTTCTCTTCTTTTTGTCAGACCTTAATAAAATAATTTGTTTTTCTATCATTTTGGTTATTTTTTCTTATTAAAGAAGTATAAAAATGATATAATACCTCTATTCAAGTGTAATGTTGGAGCGATGCAGAGTGAATACATTTAAAGGTGCCCGGGGAAAGATCAAGCTTTATCTCATATTGGTGATCATCCCGGCACTTATTATCAGCTTTTTCATTTATGAAAAAGAAAAGCAGAAAATAGCCGATAAACACATACAGGAAGCCAGTATGATGCTCAACCTTCACCGCAATAAGCTCAATTATTTAATCGGTGAAACAAAAGCCCGGATGACAACACTTGCGATCGCTGTCGATAAGCCTGTCAATGAAGAAAAGATCATTGACATTCTCGATCAGGCTTTTGAAGATGAACCCAGATTCAGCGGACTGTATATGCTGAATTCCAAAGGTGATGTCATCGCAAGCACGACTGATCTGAAATCAAAGGTGAATTTGGCAGACAGACCGTATTTTACGAAGGCGAAAAAGACGAAAAAAACGGTCATCACAAATGACTACTCCAGCAGAATTACAGGCCAGCGCATCTTCACGATCTGCGTGCCGGTGTTAGACGCAAAACGGGAAGTCACGGATTATTTAGTAGCCGCCATACAAGTCGATTATTTGAGAAATATGATCAATATGCTGAGCCCTGACGTTTATGTCAAGGCAACCAATCAGAATAAAGTGATATTTGCCAGCGGACGGGCTGATCAATCAGAAGGTGTGAAACCGGTCAGCGGCTATCTGGATGATATTAATTGGAATATCAATGTTTATCCGAAACCGGTTGAGCTGAATGAGCTGACCAAAAGCGTGCTGCTGCCGATGTCCAGTATTGCCGTGCTGCTGAATATTCTGTTCATCCTCGTTCAATATTATTTGCTTAAGCGCAAGACCCAGCTGGAGCGCGCTCAAAATGAAGCGCAGAAATTGGAGCTGATCGGAACGCTTGCCGCCAGCACCGCCCATGAAATCCGCAACCCGCTTACAGGGATCAGCGGCTTTATTCAGCTTTTGCAGAAAAAATACAAATCGGAGGAAGATCAGCTGTATTTCTCAATTATTGAGCAGGAGATTAAACGGATCAATCAGATTGTCAGTGAGTTTTTAGTGCTTGGAAAACCCACTGCTGAACGGTTGGAAGTGAACTCGCTGCAGGATATTCTTGATGAGATTATGCCGATTATTTATTCTGAAGGGAATCTATACAATGTGGAAGTGAATGTGGAGATTCTCGTCAATCGGCCGCTCAAGGTCAACTGCACGAAAGACCATATTAAACAGGTGATTTTAAATGTCGCGAAAAACGCGCTGGAATCCATGCAGGAAGGCGGCCGGCTGTCCATCTATTTAGAAGCCCGCGATCATAAAGCAGTCATTAAGGTGGCTGACAACGGAATGGGCATTTCTGAAGATATGCTTGAGCACATTTTTCTTCCGTTTGTAACGTCAAAGGAAAAAGGCACCGGCCTCGGCCTTGTCGTATGTAAACGAATCATGCTGATGTACGGCGGTTCGATTGACATTCAAAGCGAAGTCGATAAGGGCACAGAGGTCACCATTACCCTCCCTGCCGCTTCTCGATGAAAAAAACACCCTGATCGGGGTGTTTTTTATTTAAAGAAGAGTATTTGTAAGAGGATATACCAGAGGAACGGCATCATAGCCGGCAGATAGTACGAGGCGCTTCGTGAGCCGTGCCAGCGGAAAAATGTGCTGACTGTACGCGGTCATCTTTCGGATGCGGCGCTTGATCAGGAAGCGCATTCAGTCTTCGTTATCTGTTTTATCATCCATCATTTGTTTGCTTCATATGCAGGCATGACGTCACCGCGGGAGAACAAGCCTATTTTCTTCACAAGGCCCTGTATTCCTTGGTGATGTGTACGATCACGGTTTACCAGCTGCTGATACGCGTTCATCAGACAGTCCAGTTCCTGGCTGTGCCTGATCGTGTCATATCCTGTAAACCCTTGCCTGTTAGCCGCATCTATCATCATTTTTCTTTTTTTATCAATAGATAGAAGCAATTTTTCTTGTTCAGAATAACTGCCCATTCACTTCACCCCTCACCGCTAAAAGAATAGGAAACAAGTTTGATTGGGTTATTGAGCATTATTACAGATTATACTTTATTTGTAAACATTTTTTTACTAAATAACTTATTTTTTCATTTCATATTGGAATCTTTAGCATGAATAAGAGAATAATACCCATTCGGGTAATGATATAAACAGAATGCGGCATATTCAAGAATTAAAAAACAGCCAAAGCTGACTTTATATTACAATAAAAAACCTCTCATGCCGGTGGGTGCATGAGAGGTTCGGGCGTCTATCAGTTTTGCACACTTTCATTTTCGTAAATCGGCACCCAGCCCTCAGTCGTCACGAAGATTCGGATTGCGACGACCCGGCGGTCTTCCTGAAGCGTAAAGTAGTGGCGGATGTTCTCCGGAACTGAAATCAAATCTCCCGGATTTAAACGGACGTCGAAAAATGTGCCGTCTTTGCCTTGAATGACGAAGATGCCGTGTCCGCTGACGATAAAGCGGACTTCATCATCCGTGTGGTGATGTTCTCTTTGGAAATTTTTTAATAATTCATCAAGATTCGGCGTGGTGTCTGATAAAGAAATGACATCCTGAGACTGATATCCGCGCCGGGCTGAAATGTCCTGAATCTCCGTGTCAAACGCCGCGAGAATCCGTTCTTTTTCATCTTCGGTTAGATCGTATTTTTCCGAAAGCTCAGACGGAAGTTTTTCAATGTTCCACTGCTCATAGATCACCTCTTGTTCGTCTAAGAAGCGCGCTACTTCTTCCTGATGTTCAATGAGCGTATTTTTTTCGTCATGAATTCTGATGGTCGCCATTTTCTATTCCTCCTTTTATTTTACCAGCTGCGGCCGAAGTGACAGAAGCTTGAGGTGACAGCTGAATAAAAATTCATAGGCTTCCAGCACCCTTTTCGCTTCAAATGCGGTCCGCCCCCATGCCGTAATGCCGTGATTGCGGATTAACACCGCGCCTGAGCCGGCGGCCGCATGGTGCGCGAAGTTTTCGGCCAATGCCGGGATGTGCGCCGGATTGTCAATGATCGGAACGGTCACGGACGCGTTTTCCTCCCATAATCCGAGCGCCTTAATCATCTCCTGCCCCTGAAAAGTGATTTGTTTTTCATCCCCGTAAAGCTCTGAGATGACATTATTATTGACGGTATGGACATGCAGACAGCAGCCGGCGTCTGTCTTTTGGTATAAGTAAGTATGGAGAAGCGTTTCCGCTGAAGGTTTTAAAGAATGGCCGGTCTCAGCGGGCTTCCCGTACTCATCGATTAAGAGAAAATCTTCGTCTGTTTCTTTTCGTTTGTCTTTTCCGCTCGCCGTAACGAGAAAAGTCAGCGGCCCGTCGGATACTTTGATGGAAAGATTCCCGCTCGTTGCCGGGAACCAGTCTCTTTCAGCCAGCTCGCGTTTTACCTCGGCAAGTTCGCGCCAGCGTTCTTCTTTTGCAGCCATGCCTGCACCTCCCCGATGTTTTCAATGCCTGTTTTCACCTCATGAAAATCTTGAAAAGGCAGATGCCGGAGGCCGAGTTCTTTGCATTCAGTCAAAAGATAATCTCTCGCAAAGCACATATCGGACAACTTTGCAGCCTCGACATCCGTGACCGAATCACCGATCATAATGAGAAATTTCTGCTGATCGGATAGCTTACGGATGACTGACGGTTTGCAGCAGCCGCATTGATTGGTACAGTCTCCGTCACAGGCGTGCGGCCAGTCTATATGAATATGCTCATTGTCAAAGGATGCATGATTGCAGAAAATCCGCTCCTTTTCTACGATCCCTTCCAAAAGCGGATGCACAAAAAAGTCCATTCCCCCGCTTACGATATAAAACGGGAGGCCGTTTGACCGGACAAACGAGACAAAATCCAAAAAGCCGTCCCGTATTTTCGCATCCTTCAGAATAAAGCCGGTCAGTTCTTCTTTTAAGCTGCTCGGCAGCAGTCCGAACATCCGGCCGACTCCTTCTTGGATTGATATGCTTTTAGACAGAACACCGTCTTTTAATTCAAGCCACTCAGGAGGCGCGAATTCTTTCATCATGCTGACAATGTTGTCGTTCATGGTGACCGTTCCGTCGAAATCACAAATAATCAGCGGTGTGCGGGTCATACGGCTTCCACCCTTCCCCATTTGTCTAATGCGAGCTGAAGATCTTTGCACGACGCGGCTTTTTCTTCAATCGGCTGCGCTTCAAGCACCGCATCAATGATGGCGCGGAACGCTTTTCCCCCGCCCTCGGCTCCTTTCGGATGGCCGTGAATGCCTCCGCCGGCATTGATGATGTGATCGATGCCGAAATCGCGCATCAATAATGGCACCATACCGGGGTGAATGCCTGCTGACGGGACGGCAAACGACGGATGAAAGACATCGTCTTTTACACATTCATCATGGATTGCAAGCGCGGACTCCTTCGGAAGAGCAACGGATCCGTAAGGTGACGGAAATAAACTGAAATCAGCGCCGCAATAGCGGTTCAGCTTGCCGAGCAAAAGCGCATGCGACAAGCCGTAAACGGGAGATGATGTGAACGCGCCGCTGACTGCCGGATGCGCCATGATCGGAAGCGGGATTTCCCTGTCCTCAGCAAGGCTCTGCATCACATCTAAACCGTAAGCAAACACATTCAATAAAAGCGCGTCCGCCCCGAGTTCTGCCGCGCGCCTCGCTTTATCCCGCAATTCAGCGGTCCTTCCCGTAAGGTTTACGGCATACAGCGTTTTATGCCCCGTTTCCTCCCGGGTTTCCTTCAGGACTTGTTTTCCTTCGATAATGCGGGTTTCAAACGGAGCCAGTTCATTTTCAAAGAAAATTTCGTCATCTTTAATAAGATCCACGCCGCCGAGCGCCTGCTGTCTGAGCTGTTCTTTAATGTCGGCGAGATCCCGTCCGATCACGCCTTTAAATATGCTCATCAGAAGCGGTCTTTCAAATTCGCCCAGCAGTTTGCGGATGCCGTATATACCGAATTTCGGCCCGGGAAGGGAGCGTTTAAACCCTTCGGAAAATTCAAGATCAGTCAATTTTATTTTTCCGTCCAGTGACAGCTTTCCGAATACCGTCGTCAGGACGGCCGGAATATCTCTTGAAAAATTCGCCTCGGGATAGGCGATGGTGATGACGGATTGTGTTTCGTTTTCTGAGGTTCCTTCTTTCTCCTCAACTTTTACGACCCGCCCTTTATGTTTTCTGAGCTGTTCCTGCTTCACCAGGGGCAGGTCAGTCCAGGAGCCTACCGTCAGCCCCGCCGCAATCTGTTCCGCCCGCTTTTCACTGTCCGTTGTGTCTGTCAGAAGATATGTTGCCAATACTTCGCTCATGCGTGAACGCCTCTCTTTCTTTCGCAAAACATAAAAAAACCTCTTCCGTTTGAGCAGAAAGAGGCTTCGTGTTATGTCCGAATCTTATCTCTCAGCTCCTGCTGCAAGAATTAGCACCGTGCTTTATCAGTCGGTTGCCGGGCTTCATCGGGCTCGTCCCTCTGCCTGCTCTTGATAAGAATAATGATTTTATAAAGTATTTTGAATTATCGCATTGTTATTCTGATATGTCAATGCTTTTTCGGGTGAAAAGATTCAGTTTCCCGATCCGTTCCGCAGCTTCTTTAAGTCTTTCTTCACTTGTCAGAAGACCGACTCTTATATAGCCTTCCCCCCATTTTCCGAACCCGTTTCCGGCAGCGACCGCGACATCCGCTTTCTCGAGCAGCAGATCTGAAAACGACTGTGACGTATAACCGTCAGGCACAGGGAGCCATGCAAAAAAGGAGCCCGCCGGAGCCGTCACATCCCAGCCGATATTGCGGCAGGCTTTAATCCATGCATTGCGTCTTGATTCATATCTGTCATTTTGCGCCGCGACGCATGCCTGATCCGCTAAAAGTGCGGCTGCCGCCGCCTGCTGCGCCGCGGGAAACAGGCTGACAAACATATGATCCTGATAAAGGTTGATCGCTTCGATGACAGAAGCGTTTCCGACGGCAAATCCGACCCGCCAGCCCGCCATATTATACGTTTTGGACAAGGTATAGATTTCGATTCCCGTCTCTTTTGCGCCTTCGGTCTGCAAAAAGCTCAGCGGTTTATGCCCGTCAAAGCCGACGGCTCCGTACGCGAAATCATGAACGACACAAATGCCGTTTTGCTCCGCAAAACCGACCGTCTCCTCGAAAAACGCCTCTGTCGCCACAGCGCCGGTCGGATTATTCGGATAATTGAGATACAGCAGCTTCGCCTCGCTCCGCACCTTTTCAGGAATTACGCTGTAATCAGGGAGAAACCCTCTTTCTTCCGTCAGCGGCATCATTTCCATTCTCGCTTTTGCAAGGGCGACGCCTGACCAGTAATCAGGATATCCGGGATCAGGCACCAGAATGGTATCTCCCGGGTTTAAAAGACATTGCGGAAGCTCAACAAGTCCCGCCTTGCCTCCGAACAGCACGGCGACTTCCGTTTCCGGATCAAGCGTGACCCCGTACTCCCTTTCATAAAATGCAGCGGCTGCTTCTTTGAAGCTGTAAGCGCCCCGGAATGATGAGTATTTATGATTTTCCGGCCTTTCGACGGCGCGCTTCATTTCTTCAACGATATGCTGAGGCGTCGGCTGATCAGGGTTTCCCTGCCCTAAATTGATGACGTCTCTGCCTTCTTTCAGCTTTTGATTCACTTTTTGCACCAATGATGCGAAAAATTGTTCCGGCAGCTGTTTGAGTACATCTGAGATTTCAAAGTTCATATTTTCACCTTCTAAAAATGTCTTGAAATGATAGTCCATCATCATATATGGTTAAATAAAAAAAGTAAAGAGAAACTTGAGGTGTTAAAAAATGAAATGGACCGTTTCCTGTTTGCAATTTGATATTTCATACGGAAATCCTTCAGAAAACTTTAAAAAAGCAGAATCTTTGATTGAGCAAGAAAGCCGCCATGCGGATGTAATCGTGCTTCCTGAGTTGTGGACGACCGGCTATGATCTCACACGGCTAGACCAGCTGGCGGATGAAAACGGCAAAGTTTCGGAACAATGGCTTAAAGAAACGGCAAAAACATACAACGTACACCTCGTTGCCGGATCTTTTGCGGTCAAAGAAGGCGAAAATGTCTATAACACCATGTACATCGCCGATAACAGCGGACAGATCGTGAAGCGGTATCAGAAAGCCCATCTGTTTCAGCTGATGGATGAACACCTTTACTTGTCAGCAGGAAACAGCGACGGTTCCTTTGAGCTTGACGGTGTCAAGTGCGCCGGACTGATCTGCTATGATATCCGTTTCCCCGAATGGATCAGAAAGCATACGTCCCGGGGCGCGAATGTCCTGTTTATCTCTGCGGAATGGCCTCTGCCCCGCCTTGATCATTGGCGAAGCCTGCTTATCGCCAGAGCAATTGAAAACCAATGTTTTGTCGCAGCCTCTAACTGCACGGGGTCCAATCCCGATAATGAATTTGCCGGCCACAGCCTGATTATTGACCCGTGGGGCCGGATTTTAGCCGAAGGAGACCGGACGGAAGGCGCAGTCCGGGCGGAAATCGATGTGTCAGAAAGCGCGGCCGTGCGGGGAACCATTCCGGTTTTTCAAGACTTGCGGCGTGAACTATATTAATTTTCAAAAAAACGTTGACAAGAATATCCGGCACCTGCTAATATTTTCATCAACTGATTAATCCGAATTGTGATACAAATCAATATATTTTTCTCTTATCGAGAGTTGGGCGAGGGATTGGCCTTTTGACCCCAACAGCAACCGACCGTAATTCCATTGTGAAATGGGGCGCGTACATTTTGCGCCGAGACGATTGTCTCATAAGGCACGGTGCTAATTCCATCAGATGTTATCTGAGAGATAAGAGGCGGACTGCACTGTTTCAGCCTCCTTCTCTTTCAGAGAAGGAGGCTTTTTTTTCGGGCGTATTCTCCGTCACGATCTCTTACTGCCACTACATAATTGGAGGGTAAATCCATGTCAGCAACTAAAACAAGTCTTTATGAACAATTAACAGAAAGCTCCGCCGCCGCGTTAGCCGTCAAGCTCGGCTTATTCCAAAACAAAAGCACTCTGACATGCCGTGAAATCGGCGACGGCAATTTAAATTACGTCTTTCATGTTTACGATAAAGAAAACAAAAAAGGACTGATTATCAAACAGGCGATTCCTTACGCGAAAGTCGTCGGTGAAAGCTGGCCGCTTACAATTGACAGGGCGAGAATCGAAAGCAGCGCCCTCATCCGCCAGGGCGAACACGTGCCGCACCTCGTTCCGGCCGTTTACTATTCCGATACTGAAATGGCCGTCACGGTAATGGAAGACCTCTCGCATTTGCGGATTTCAAGAAAAGGGCTGCTGGAAGGGAAGCATTATCCGAACTTATCCGCCCATATCGGTGAATTTTTAGGGAAAACGCTTTTTTACTCATCCGATTATGCGCTTGATGCGAAAGTAAAGCAGCAGCTCGCAAAGCAGTTTACAAATCCTGAGCTTTGCAATATTACGGAAAGGCTTGTGTTTACAGAACCGTTTCTCGACCATGAGACAAACGATTTTGAAGAGGAGCTGCGCCCATACGCAGAAAAAGTTTGGAACAATTCCCGGCTGAAAGAAGGTGCTGACGAATTGAAAGCCATCTTTCTGAATTCCGCGGAAACATTGGTTCACGGCGATCTGCACACGGGAAGCATTTTCGCCGATGAACATGAAACAAAGGTGATTGATCCCGAGTTTGCTTTCTTCGGACCGATCGGGTTTGACATCGGCCAATTTATCGCCAATCTGCTGTTAAACGCCCTCAGCCGCGACGGTGACGACAGACAGCCGTTATATGATCATACTGCCGCCGTATGGGATACATTTGTGAAAACATTCAGTGAAGCATGGGAGAAAGACTGCTTGCCTTCCCGCAGACACCTGCTGGAAGACACACTGAAAAACGCGTTTGAGGAAGCGGTCGGTTTTGCGGGATGCGAACTGATCCGGCGCACGATCGGACTCGCCCATGTGGCTGACTTAGATGAAATCACTCCGTTTGACAAACGAATCGAACGGAAGAAGCTCGCGCTTGACATCGGCGCCTGTTATATCGAAAACAGAAAAAAACTGAAGCATATCACCGAGGTTCTGGACCAATTTAAGCTCCGTGTAAAGGAATGATGCAGCATGACCAATGAATTTGCCATCCCCCGTTCTGTGGAATGGAAAGAAACCTACATCCGCATTTTAAATCAGCAAAAGCTTCCCGACGTCACTGAATATGTGGAACTTGAAACAAAGGAAGATGTATTCGACGCGATTGTCACGCTGAAAGTAAGGGGCGCCCCGGCCATCGGTATAACCGCGGCGTTCGGACTCGCGCTCTCCGCCAAGTCGTTTGAAGCCCGCGACCTTTCGGATTTCCGACGTCAGTTCGCGGATGTCAAAGCGTATTTAAACAGTTCGAGGCCCACTGCCGTCAACCTCGCGTGGGCGCTTGACAGACTGACGGATTCCATCAGGGATGCGATCTCAATCAATGAAGCGAAGACAACGCTCGTTCATGAAGCCATTCAAATTCAGATTGAGGATGAAGAAACATGCCGAATGATCGGCCAGAATGCGCTGCACCTTTTTAAAAAAGGCGACCAGATCATGACCATCTGCAATGCGGGCTCGATTGCCACAAGCCGATACGGTACGGCGCTTGCTCCCTTTTACTTAGCGAAACAAAAAGATCTCGGCCTTCATATCTACGCATGTGAAACAAGACCCGTTCTCCAAGGATCACGGCTGACGGCGTGGGAGCTGATGCAGGGCGGAATTGATGTCACGCTCATTACCGACAGCATGGCCGCCCATACAATGAAGGAAAAACATATTTCTGCAGTCATTGTCGGCGCTGACAGAATTGCAAAAAACGGTGATACGGCCAACAAAATCGGAACGTACGGCCTCGCTATTTTGGCAAACGCCTTTCAAATTCCGTTTTTTGTGGCCGCACCGCTTTCGACATTTGACTTGCAGATTGAAAACGGCTATCAGATTCCGATTGAAGAGAGAGATCCGGATGAAGTCAGACAGATCTCCGGCATACGCACCGCTCCCGAAGATGTGCCGGTCTTCAATCCGGCCTTTGACATCACACCGGGCAGCCTGATTTCCGGCATTATAACCGAGAAAGGAATTGTGACCGGCTCTTACACGGAAGAAATTGAACAATTATTCACTGACTGCCAGCTGAGCTGAAAAACCGCTGATGATATTGCCTCAGGCAATGTCAGCGGTTTTTTTGTCTGCACAATGTAATCACTTCATCTTTTTGGACGGCTGTAATGAGATGCATTTTAAAAAACAGCTCTGCATAACCGGCTATCTTTTGCGGACGGCTCATTTTCATCAGGCTTCGTCCTCCTTTTTCATCAGACCAACTTTTTTCACTTAATAAAATGATATGTCGGACGTGAAAAAACGGAACGTGCCATACGCTTTATTTTTCTTTATAGGATATTTGTTCGATGTTCAGCAGCACCGCTTTTACATCCGTCTTCGTGCCCGCGTATCCCGTTAAGGCGCTGTTTTTGCCGATTACCCGATGGCAAGGGATCAAAATCGGCAGCCGGTTTCGTTTATTGGCTTGTCCGATGGCGCGCACCGCTTTCGGTTTTCCGATCGCTTCAGCCATATCGCCGTAGCTTCGGGATTCCCCGTAAGGAATCATCGTCAGCGCGTTCCATACCCTTTCCTGAAAGGGTGTGCCTTTTTGTCTCAGAGGCAGAGAGAATTGCTTTCTTTCTCCTGAAAAATATGATGCCAGCTGCTGTTTCGCCTCCGACAGCAAAGCGGTTTCGCACGGCTTTACGCCGGGCGCGTCTTTCCGCCATTCCTCAAAATCTTCCCCGGTGAGAAACAGGCCGGTAATAAAGCTCTCTTCCTCTGTTATGATGACGGTTCCAAACGGCGCTCTCACACTTGTAAAACAGATCATTCCCCGCTCCTTCTTTCTTCGGTATTCTGCCGGATCGGAAGCGTCAAATGAAAAACGGTGCCCTTCCCTTCTTCACTTTCCACATGAATGCGTCCCTGATGTTCTTCGATGATTTTATAGCTGACCATGAGACCGAGGCCCGTTCCCCTGTCTTTTGTCGTGTAAAATGGTTCACCCAGACGTTTTAATTTGTCTTCGGAAATGCCTGTTCCTTCATCTTGAATAGAAATCAAAATGTGGTCTTGATCAGAAGACTGAATGGTCACGTAGATATTGCCGCCGCCCGGCATGACTTCAATGGCGTTTTTTAAAATATTGATAAACACCTGTTTTAATTGATTCGGTTCACAGTAAATCGGCGGGATGTTTCCGGTCAGGTTCAGATGGATCTGCACATTGACAAGATTGGCCTGGGCATTCAAAAGATCAGCCGTGTCTTTCATAATCTGCGTCACGTCTTTTTCTTCATATAATATCGCCTGGGGTTTCGCTAAAATTAAAAATTCAGTGATGATAGACTCGATGCGTTTTAATTCTGAGGTAATGACGTTAAAGTACAGAGAATATTCGCCTTCAATGCTTCCTTGAAGAAGCTGAATGAACCCTTTCAGCGCCGTCATCGGGTTTCTGATTTCGTGGGCGATGCCCGCCGCCAGCTCCCCTACAACATGAAGAGTGTCGGATTTCCGCAGCCTCTCTTCAAGCTCTTTGGCCTCTGTGACATCTTTAAAGATGGCCAGATTCATATTTTGAATGATATTTCTTTTGAAGGAGAATTCCAGTTTGCGGCTGTCGCTGCTGCTTAACAGGAAGGGGATTTCATTATCCATTCCTTCTAAATCAATCTTTCTGGCGGGAACACCCGCGTTTTCAATATCAAATAAAGAAAGAATATCCGGAACGGTGTACGCTCTCAGCTCCTCATCCGGCATACCGAGTATACGGCTTGCGAGAGGATTCGCGTCAATAATGCGGAATTGGTTGTCAAATAAGACCTTGCCGTCCATTGAGCCGTTGAATACTTTTCTGAATTTCAGCTCGCTTTCCCGCAATTCCTTTTCCATCCGCTTACGATCGCTGACATTTCTTAAAATGGTTAAATGCTGACCTTCAAGTATGGTTCGTTTTGATGTGAATTCCAGCTCTTTAAATTGGCCGTTTGCCATCTGAAACAGCATTTCTTCACGGATTTCCCCGTATTTTTCATATTTTTTCTTAATCTGTTTGTATTTTTTCTGCGGATCAACGATAAACGTACATAAATTCGTCTCCACCAGTTTATCCATCGGCAGTTCGAAAATGCGGCACGCCGATTCGTTTGCTTTGGCAATCTTTCCGTCATCAGACCAAATGACAATCGCGTCCATGGCGTTTTCAAAAATTTCGCGGAATCGCTCTTCGCTTTTGAAAAGTTTCAATTCCATCAACCGTTTCTCTGTTATGTCCCTCATAATGGACATGTAGAACCCGCTGATTAAGTTGGACGTAATCGTAAATTCAAACAGCTTCTCTTCGCCCGACCGAAGCTTGACGGGCAGTTCTCCTTTGGCGTTTCCTTTTCTGCGGAGGGTTTCCCAGATTTCTTTCAGATGCTTTTTGTTTTCTCCGTCGGTAAAATGGCGGAGCGACAGATGGGACAATTCATTCTGGCCGATCTCAAAGCTTTTGCAAAAAGAGAGGTTCGCATCAATAAACCCGCCGTCCTTATCAAACAGCACGATGCCGTCGACAGCCCTGTCAAACAAATCTTTAAACAGCTGCTCGTTCATGGAGAATTCGCGCTCTAATATTTTTTTAGAGGAGATGTCCCTCATCACCACAAAAAAATAATCCTCCCCAATTCCGTCTCTGGCGAGGAATTCAATGTATTTCGTCGCGCCGCTGTCAAGCTTAATCGGCACCTCTTTCCACAGATGGCCTTTTTTTAAAAACTTTTTCACGGCCTTATTCAGTTCTTCCTGAGGCACGGAATATAAAAAATCCAGGACGGAGCGGTTAATGAGGTTCTCTGCCTCAATCTGCATCATCCGGGCCGCAGCCTCGTTCGCCTGGACGATTTTCATTTCCTTACGGCATATAAAAATGGCATCAAGCGTGTTATTCATAATCACGTGATACCGGTTCAAATCACTCTTCAGGCGGTCATTTTCCTCTTTCATCCGCTTCAGCTGCTCTTTCAGCGACTCGTTTGTTTGCAAATCCAGAGTTTCAGCCATTCAGTACACTCCTTCTTCAAAAACCTATCCTTCAATATTTCTACAAAATACCTCATCTTCCTTCATTCGCCCTATACATTTCAGAAAATTTCAATGATATGACAAGTTAAAGTCTTTTTCTACGATCCTTACCTCCCCATTACATCATCCTAACAATCCCTTTTGTCCTCCTTCAATTTTTTGTTTTTTATTTTAAAATGAACACCAACAGGAAATAATCATGCAGTGGATGATTTTTGAAGAGAAGGTGATGCTATGACAAAATCGCGAGACAGTTACTTTGACAACGCCAAGTTTATCTTGATTTTTCTGGTGGTGTTCGGCCATATCCTCCGGTCATTTATTAACGGAAATGAGTTTATGCTCCACCTCTACAAATTCATTTATACTTTTCATATGCCGGCCTTTATCCTGGTTTCCGGCTATTTCGCAAAAAACTTTAAGCGGAAAGGTTATGTGAAGAAGCTGGCTGTGAAGCTGATTATTCCGTACCTGATTTTTCAGGGCATTTACTCAGTTTTTTACTATTTGATTCAGGATGAAAGCATGGCAAGCGTCAATCCGATTGATCCGCAGTGGTCTCTCTGGTTTTTAGTCAGCTTATTCTTTTGGAATCTGCTGCTTTACCCCTTTACGAAGCTGCCGAAAATGTGGGCGCTTGGGGCGAGCTGCTGGCTTGCCGTCATGATCGGGTATCTTGATTTTATCAGCAGCACGCTGAGTCTTTCACGGACGTTTGTTTTTCTACCGATGTTTCTCGTCGGGTTTTATTTAAAGAAACGGCACTTTGATTTGCTTCGGGCTAAAAGAGGCAGGCAGATTGCCGCGGGCGTACTGGGGATTGTTTTCCTCTTATGCTGGTGTATTGATTTTGATTACTCGTGGCTGTTCGGATCGGAGCCTTATTCTACATTCGGCACAGTGTCGCTGTTGAGCGGTCTGTCGCGCATCGGCTGGTATGTTTTGGCCTTTGCCGCCACTTTCAGCTTTTTGGCGCTCGTTCCGCAAAAGCGTTATTTCTTTACGAAATGGGGTACGAGAACGTTTTACGTGTATCTGCTGCATGGATTCATTATAAAAACGCTGCGGCAGATCGGGCTTGAAGATCACTTATCTGATTATCAGAATTTAGTCATGCTCTTAATTTTAACGGCCGCTCTTACGTCCATTCTCTCCAGCAATGCGGTGAAAACGGCCGCACAGCCGTTTATTGAGCTGCGGATCACCGGCTGGCTTGAAGCGGTGAAAGGAACAAGAAACAGTGCTTATTCGAAATAATGCAAAATACCTCTTAAGCGTTATCGCCTAAGAGGTATTTTTTATTGTTTGCCGTCTTCTTTTTTCTTTGGCTTCGTCTGTTCAAGCGTTTCAATCCATTTTCCGGCGTTATAATCACCGAGCTCGCTTGCAAACTCTTCTTCAAGCAATTTAGGGTCCATCGGCTTTTTATGGTTTTGCATGTCTTTGCTGTGGCGGTTTTTTTTCGTCATGTTACTCGCCTCCTTGTTTGCCGTGTTTTGATTTGCGGTTTGCGCCTCTCAGTCCGGGATCACCGTCATATTGTGTTTTATATGCATCTTTGTCCATGCTCTCAGTCGGTGTGTTGTTGTTCGTCAAAGCTTCATTCTTTGCTGCTTTGCGTTTCATTTGATTTCCTCCTTCTGTCAGCAAATCTGTTTTGAATTCATCAAGCATTTTTTTCAAGTCGCGCACTGTCACGTTTTTGGCCTCATCAAGGAGCTCATAGCCGATCTGTCCGTTCGGCTCAAGCAGCACATATTTAAAATCTTGAATGTCTCCGAGGCCTTCCTGCCTGATCCTCATTGACAGCTGAGATTCGGTAAAACGCATTTTTTTTAAGTTTTCCGGGATGACTTTTCCGTTTCTGACAACGGCGACGGTTTTTCCTGAAAATAAAAACTCAAAAAAGCTTGATTTGATTTCTAAATATTCCATCAGGATTAATACCGCAATAAAAATCGCCGCCGCGAAAATAGTTTCCCATAAATTATGTTCAATAAACGGCTGAATAATAATCGAGCCGATCGAAATCATGATGACTGTCTGGGTCACCGACAGCTGGCTGATTGATTTCCGTCCGGCAATCCGCAATAAAAAGGTACCGACCGCTATCATAACTACCGACTTCCAAAATACGGTAAACAATGACGTCACCTCTTTACAAGTAGAATCTCCAAAGAAACTGTTTCCACTCATCCATTTTACGGCAATAAAAAACACCGCTTTCTGAAAAGCGGTGTCAGCCGATAATCATTCTTTCCTTCGGATAGTGATAATTTGCTTCGATTTCTTTTCGGCCGATCAGATAAAGGAACGTCAAAATGCCGATCCGGCCGATAAACATGACAATCATGATGACGCATTTTCCGATGTCGCTTAAATGCGGAGTAATCCCAAGCGACAGGCCGGTCGTTCCGAATGCGGAACACACTTCAAAAAGCAGTCCGAGGAGCGTCTGATTTTTCTCGGTCACGGCCAGAATCAGCGTCGATCCGAACACGAGCAGAATCGCCATCATCGTAACGACCAGCGACTTCATGACATCAGCCTGGTGAAGCTCGCGTTTAAAGACCTTGACCGCTTTATTTCCCCGGGCAAAATGAAACAGGGCAAGAAGGTTAAGCGCAAACGTCGTCGTACGGATTCCGCCGCCGACCGAGCTCGGTGATGCGCCGATGAACATGAGGGCGCAGATGAAAAATAATGTCGGCGCCGACAGCTGGCTGATATCAATTGTCGCAAGCCCGCCGCTTCGCGTAGCGGTTGATTGAAAGAGACATAAAAATAAAACATCATGCCAGCTTTTCCCCTTCATGACATGGCTTGCTTCAAGCGCATAAATGCCCACGGCTCCGAACAAAACGAGCATTCCGAACGTAACGGTCGTAATTTTCGTAAACAGCGTGAATGAGTATCTGCGCTGTTTTGAAAACAAAAAGTCCTTTACTTCTACGAGCACCGGAAAACCGATCGCACCGAAAATAATCAGAAGCATCGTAATAAACTGCACGAAATAGTCATGTCTGAACGGGACGAGTGAATTTCCCGTAATATCAAAACCGCCGTTTGTCGTGGCGCTGACGCTCGCAAAGAATCCGTGCAAGTACGCCTGTTCAAACGAATCATAATACGTTAAAAAATATGTTCCTAAGATGATGCCGCCTAAAAACTCGATTAATAAAATCAAAAACAGCACTTGCTTCATCAGGTTGACGATACCGGAAAACTGCGATTGATTCTGATCCACCATGATGAGCTTCCGTTCCCGCAGACCGATCCGTTTGCCCATAATGAGCCAGACGAATGTTCCGAGCGTCATGATGCCGATTCCGCCGAATTGAAGCACGAAAGCCAAAATGACAATCCCGGCCGTGCTGAATGTATCAGCCGTGTTGACGACCGTTAAACCGGTGACACTGACTGAGCTGACAGCCGTAAACAGCGCGTCTATAAACGACCAGCTGGCCCCTTGTTTGTGGGCGGCCGGCAGACTTAGCAAAATAAATGCCACCGTCACAGCGAGAAAATAATATAATGCAATCAGCTGTGCAGGCGACAAGATCTGTATGAATTTCTTCAGTTTTAATTTCATAAGATAGTTCCTTCTGCCTCTCAAATGTAGTACGTAATTATTCTAATGATATTGGGAGAATTTTTAAAGGTCTTTTTAGAAAGATTTTTCATTACCTTATGTAATTTGCCGATCTTTAAACAAAAAACCTCTGAAACGATTGTCAGAGGTTTTGTTGATTATTTTGCTTCCAGCCTGCGGATGCGCTCATCGAGATCAGGGTGTGTGGAGAACAGTGACGAATGCTTTTTACCGTTAATTTTTAACGTCTGCACCGCCGTCTGGTCCTCTTCATTCACATGTCCTGTATAAGACTTCAGCGTACGCAGGGCGTGAATCATTTTATCCTTGCCGGCAAGGTCTGCACCGCCGCGGTCAGCGTGAAACTCTCTATGGCGCGAGTAGGCGAAGACGACAAGACTGCCGAGAATGGAAAAGATAATCTGAAACACGATCATCGCGATAAAATGAACGACCGGCGCGAGGTCTTCTTTGACAAAGCGGCTTGCAACCCATGCCGCGATTCGGGAAAGGAATACAACGAACGTATTGACGATTCCCTGCAGCAGCGTCATCGTGACCATATCACCGTTTGTGATGTGTGCGACTTCATGGGCAAGAACCCCTTCCACCGCAGCATCATCCATCTGCTGCAATAAACCTGAAGAAACCGCGACAAGCGAACGGCGCTTAGAAGGTCCGGTCGCAAAAGCATTGACCTCCGGGGAATGATAAATGCCGACTTCAGGCATTTTCGTCATCCCTGCGGCACGGGACAATCTGTGCACACGGTCAACCAATTGTTGTTCTTCATAGCTGAGCGACTGTTTCTTCGGATTTAACACCCGGACGCCCATCATCGTTTTGGCCATCCATCTGGACATTCCGAGAGAAATAAAAGAACCGACAAAACCGACGACAAGACTGAACACGAGCAATGCCATCAGATCAATGCGGCCATTTTGTATATACGAGCCGACACCGGTAACGCTTGTAATAATCGTAAGCACAATTCCGATTGTCGTAATGACCAAAAGGTTCGTTAAAATAAACAGAAATATTCTTTTCGCCATAATTACCTCCGTCTTTTTTAAGATCAAAAGAACTTATTTACTTAAATTATAAATGATCTGTTTGAAAATGCAACAATTTCGACGTATGATGTTAATGTAATTCTCAGTGATATTAAAAAGTGAACACGTAATCAATCAGAGGTGAACCATGAACACGTTTAAACTGACCCGAACTGATATGGTCCGGCTTCTTTACGCGCTAAAAGGCCAAGGAGACGCAACCCCTCTCCAAATCTTATTGCAATCAGCGGATATGACCTTGGATGAGGCGGAAAGCCGTCTGCATATCCCTGAATTTCTGACGAGATTCGAACGAAAAAAAGAGAAAAAGGAATACGGGCTTTCAACTAACGAGATTGTCGAGCTGGGAAATCTGTGCGAGCTGACGTCTTTAAAATCAACCGCCGTCCAAAACTGGGTGAAGCGCGATATTAAAGATTTAATCGGCCACCCCTTACTCGGCAAAAAATATACAATTGAACAAGCTGTCATCCTTCTCATTGTACGTGATTTAAAATCAATTTATGACTTCGAACATATACGCGGCATATTAAAAATCGCTTTTAACACGATCACAGACAGATCAGACGACGTCATCAGCCCGATCAGCTACTATGAAAGCTGCGCCCAAGTGATTGATTATCTTCATCATAAGGCAAACCCGCCGATGAAGGAAACGAGCCTGCAGGAGCTCGTCGAAGAGCAGACGGACAAGCTCAAAGGCTGCTTTAAAGAACTCGGAAGCGGACAATGGAACAATATCAGATCCATAATCGCCGTCACGGTGCTCTCCGTTTTGACTTTCCATATTCAAGCCTCAGCCTACAAAATGACCAGCCATTTATTATAATTCATAATGCTTCTTCGCCCCGGTGTCTGCGCCGGGTTTTTTTTGCTGTACAACAATTGCCAGCATAATCAATACCGTTCCGTTTGAAACTAAAACGCGAAAACACATCTTGCCAGAGAAAAGGAGATGAAAAAGATGGCGAGCAGAAATAAACTCTTAGTTCCAGGGGCTGAGCAGGCACTTGACCAATTTAAATACGAAGTGGCTCAAGAATTCGGCGTGAACCTTAGCTCTGATACAGCAGCACGCGCAAACGGCTCTGTAGGCGGGGAAATGACAAAACGTCTTGTACAGCAGGCTCAATCACAATTAAACGGGAAAAATCAATAATGCAGCTTATTCGCCGGGGCTTCTCGGCGAATTTTGATATTTATCGGCATTCTCCTTTCCGTGCCGGTAGCCGTTCGGATTCCTTCGGTCTGACGAATCTTCATGATGCCGATAGGATTCCCAATGTTCATTGCGATCATGATTCCAGTAATGATTGTAATACTTTTGCTTAGGCTCTTTGTCATTTCCGTTTTCCTGAGGATTTTGTGTTGGGGGCTGCTCTGTTTCCCCATCTTGTTCCTTCTGTGTGTTTTCCTCTGATCCGGAAGCTGCATTTTTTTCGGTTTGCTGATTGCCGTCCTGACTGTCCGGCTTCGCTTCTTCCGTACCGGGCGTTGTTTCATTGTTTCCCGGCTTCTCTGCTGCCTTTTCTTCATCAGGAGCTGTCTTTTCATCAGCCGCCGGCTTGTCTGTGTCCGGCTGCTCGCTTTGATCAGCGTCTGTTTCGGTATCTTTTTGATCTGTTTCATTGCCGTCGGTTTGCTTTTCAGGCTGTTTTTCTTCTGTTTTCTTTTCGTTTCTTCTTATGTAGCTGCCTGTTGACATCCCTTCCTGTTTTGCTTTTTCTCTTGTTTCCATATCAGATTCAAGCGATTGGACCTGGTAGGTGCCCTTATATTTTTCAGTCATGTCAGCCAGCTGTTTTTTAACGCCTTTTTTATATGTATTGTCATCTGTATTTTCATAAACCGTGGAAATTAAAATCTCTTTTGATTCCTTTACATATCCATGCTTGCTGCAATCGGTAATAATATTACTGATGACTTCCTTAAAATCGCTGCTTTTCCAATCTCCGATGTCACTGATGACCTGTTTGGCGTCATGGTTCAGCGGTGTCAGTTCAATGACTTCATATTTGCTGTTTAAAGCCATTTCAATGCTGGGATTAATGTCAAGCGTCATATACGCGTAAGCTTTGTTATCAGAAAAAACCGGGAGCAAAATTAAAATAAACAAAATAATAGCAGTCATCGTAAACACTCCCAATTTAAAAGGGCGCAGTTTCAGAAAATCAAAAAAGCTGGCCCTTCTTCCCATACGCGTTTCGCCTTCGAACGTAATTTCCTCTCCGATTTCACAAGTGCGGTGATCATTTTTTGTTTTTAAAAATTGTCCGTCAGGGGTTAGCAACGTGACGAATTTTTTATTTTTCTCTACTATGATCCCTCTTCTCATGAGTGCAACACCCCTTTAAGATAATCTTTTAAATAAATATAATCACCGGTAATAATAATACTCATGGCGATGATATATTTTCGGTTCCGTTCGATCGTTTTTCTGCTGACCGACACGAGCTGCTCCAGCTGTTTGACAGGAAGCTGTTTTTTCTGGTGCAAAATGGACGCCAGCTCTTCATTTTCAACAAGCGTGTAGGCAACCTTAATCGCATTCTGCCTCGCATCTGTATGCTTCGGCGATTGTTCCAGCAGCTCTTTAAAAGACAGGCCGTATTCTTTCAGCTGCTTCTGAAAAAAAAGAATTTCTTCCCGGCGCTGTTCCTGTTCTATCTGTTTGCGGTATTCATCAATGGAAAGCTCCGCTTCGATAAGGCTCTGCGAAGATTCCTGGTCGTCGCCTTCCTGCACATCCATATTGATATGCTGAGCGGTTCTTGCTTCTTTTCTGATATAGTCTATCACTTTTCTTTTTATAATCAGCTCTGCAAATGCAAGCAGCGAATTACCTTTTTCAGCCGAATATTTTTCAATGGCTTCGTTAAACGCGATCAGCCCGATGCTGAATTCGTCGTCTTTTTCATCTATATATCGTTTACAAACGGATGAAACCGTCTTCGCGATAAAAGGCTTATATTGCTGTATTAAATCGTTCTGCAGATCTTTGTCGCCTTTTTGTATTTTTTCAACAGATGTTTCAAGCGTTTGCTTCTTTTTTCCCAATTTAAACAAAAGGCTAAGCACTGGTTTCACCTCAGTTCCTCCCTATAACTACTCATAATCATAGCTAATTTAGTAGGGATTCGCAAAGGAAGAAAAAGAGAAATCGATTTCATTTGTCTCAATTATGACAAGCCAATAAGACGTACTATACATGATTTCGTGCCCCCATGCAGAATTAAGGGGGTTTTCTCTGTGTTTTTTGTAACAATGCTGTTATAAAATTGTTATCATATGTCTTAAATGTAAGCGTTTCAAACAAAAAAGGGAACCTGCTTTTTAAAAAGCCAGACTCCCTTTTTGATCATTTTACGCGTGTTCTCTTTTTTCCGATTCCGCGCCGGACTCTATTTGTTTTGCTCCTGACATAAACCATCCGCAAACCGCAATGGCAGCCAGAACCGCCCAGAAAATGATTTTCCAGGCCGCCGAATGGATGATATCTGCCGGAATTATACCGAGTTCCTCATGGGCCAATGTATAAAGAGCGAGCTTCACGCCTACCCATCCGACAATCACAAATGCCGCCGTTTCAAGGCCCGGCCTGGTTTTCAGTAAGGATACGAACATTGATGCCGCAAAACGCATAATGATTAAACCAATTACGCCGCCGGCTAAAATAACGAGAAACTGACCGCCGTCCAAGCCGCCGATGGCAGGAAGCTGAGTTCCCGGGAGCGTTACGGCAAGCGCGACCGCCGCTAAAATGGAATCAACGGCAAAAGCGATGTCCGCGAGCTCCACTTTCAAGACAGTCTGCCAAAACCCGCTTTCTTTCTGCGTTTTCTGACCGGCGTTATCTTTAAATACATACCGCTTCAGCAAATGGCTGACCGCAATGTAAAACAGATATAAAGCGCCGACGGCCTGGACCTGCCAAACATTCACCAGAAAAGAAATGGCGAACAGCGACCCGAAACGCAAAATAAATGCGCCCGCCAATCCGTAAAATAAAGCCTTCTTCCTTTGTTTTTCAGGAAGATGCTTCACCATCACAGCCATCACCAGCGCGTTATCCGCCGCCAAAATCCCTTCCAGCCCGATTAAAACGAGAAGAACCCATCCATACTCCAATAATAATGCAAAGTCCAATCCATTCCCTCCGTTTCTTTTTTCTATCATCCGAGCTTATACCGGCGGTTTTTTACGCAAAAAAGACCTTTGCCGATATAAGGCAAAGGTCTTGCTAGACATGAATGATTGGCATGCCAACAAAGCCGATGGATATGATCCATGAATTGACGACTTTGTTTCCGGAATATCCGGACGCTACTCCCCTTTGGGATTTCAAGAAATATTTGTTTATACGCTCATGATAAAGCCTGTTTCATCATTTGTCAACGCTTAACTTTTTTAACAAATTGAGAAATTTTTTCTGTTTTGGCCCGCTGTTTTCTTCTCTTTAAAAACATCCAAAGAATGAGAAGCAACACAATGAATATACCGAGCGGCAGCATATATTGATCGAGAATGGAACCGACGCTTTTCCAATTTTCCCCGAGTTTCATTCCGAGGTATACGTAAGCAAATGTAATCGGCAGCATCGCTGCATATGTATATAGAGAGAAGACCCAGACATTCATCTTCGCAATGCCGCACGGCAAAGAAATCAGCGTCCTGACCCCCGGTATAAAACGGCCGCTGAACGCGACCAAACCTCCGTGCTTCTGAAAGAAATCATCTGATTTCTGCAGGGATTCGGGTTTTATCCATATATACTTTCCATATTTCAGCAAAAACGGCCGACCGCCCAGCCTGCCGATTCCATATAAGACAAGCGGACCTGAAACACCGCCGAGCGAACCGGCAAACACGGTCCCGGCAAGCGTCATATCCCCTTTTGAGACCCAATAGCCCGCAAGCGGAAGAACAATTTCCGCCGGGATGAATTCTATACTGAGCGCCAAAAAAATTCCGGCATAAGATAAGCTTTTAAACGCCTCTATTATTGATATGATGAAATCTTCGATGATCTATCACTCCCGGCTTACGTCTATATTCCGAAACTTAAGAATGATTTTAACACAAAACCTTGAGGCTGAAATATCTTTTAGACATGCCCGTTATAAATGTGAGTCGTTTCAGATCGGTATAGCGGGAGGGAATGACATGCGCAATACAACGTCCCGCCTGTCTCCTGATTGCTTGTCTGGCGGCGTTTACATCACTTAAGATCTCCCGAAAAGTAAGCGGCGGCTGACCGCGGATTCAGTTCATATGGGAGCGGGAAATTTTCTCAGTCACCACATGGGAATGCGTGGGCATTTCCCGGGGAATGATTTTGTATAATCTTTTTGATTACCGCTGATGATTTTCAGGGACTTCAGCGCTTTAAAGAACTTACCGATTCACTGATTGTAAATAAAGAATTCATTTCCTTTTCAGCCGACCATTTCCGCCTGAGGAAATGGAACAGCCGCTCCATGAAGCGCCGCAACACCCATAAGTTGCTACACATGGAACGGACCCGTTTATCCACAATAAAGACAAAAAGGAGTTTTTATTCATGCACACGATGTGGAAGGGTTCGATCAGTTTCGGCCTCGTCAATATCCCGGTCAAGCTCTTTGCGGCCACTGAAGATAAAGATATAAAATTCCGCAGTCTTCATAAAGAAGACCATGCGCCGATTAAATACGAGAAAATCTGCACCGGATGTGAAAAAAGTCTGGAACCTGATGAAATCGTGAAAGGCTATGAGTATGTAAAAGGGAAATACGTCATTATGACAGACGAAGACTTGAAAGACGTAAAACAGGAACATGAAGAAAAAGCGGTTGAGATTGTTGACTTTGTCCAGCTGCAGGAAATTGATCCGATTTATTTTAACCGGTCATATTATGTCGGGCCGGGAGATAACGGCACAAAAGCCTATACACTTCTGCGGGAAGCGCTGAGGACGACGGGTAAAATCGGGATTGCCTCCATTACGATCCGCTCTAAACAGCAGCTTGCGATTCTTCGCGTGTATGACAACTGCATCGTGATGGAATCCATTCATTATCCGGATGAAGTCAGAAATGCCGGACATGTGCCGGGCGTTCCCGAGCAGACAGCCGTTAATGAAAAAGAGCTGCAGACGGCGATTACGTTAATTAATGAGCTGACAACCGAGTTTGACCCGGAACAATACGAAGATACGTACCGGAAAGCCCTTCTCGCTAAAATTAACGATAAGCTCGAACATGAAAAAGCGGGCGTGACACCGGCTGCTGCCGGCCCGCGCGAAGATGTCATCGATCTTGTCAGCGCGCTTCAGGCAAGCATTGACCGGACGAAGCGGCCGGATCGCGAACAGGCTGCACCGGCGCGGACAAAAGACGCCGCGTCAGCAGGCGGCGGAGGCAAAAAGCAGAAGACGACCAGACAAAAAGCCGGAACGTCTTAATCATGGTGCTGACGATGCAGCCGATTTTGACCTCTGTACCGCCTGAAGGCAGTGAGTGGCGCTATGAGGTAAAGTATGACGGATTCCGCTGTCTTCTCCGCATAGACGAAAGCGGCGTTACATTAACCAGCAGAAACGGACAGACGCTGACGAATCAATTTCCGGAAATCACGGCTTTTGCGGCTCGGTGTTTTCAGCACATGAAAGACAGGTTCCCCATTACGCTTGACGGAGAGCTTGTCTATTTAATCAATCCGTACAGAGCGGACTTTGAGCATCTTCAAATCCGCGGACGTTTAAAACGGACGGAAGCAATTGAAAGCACCGCTGATAGACGGCCGTGCCGCTTTCTGGCATTTGATCTCCTCGTTCTGGAAGGCGCGGGCACCGTTTCATTACCGTATGTGAAACGGAAGCGCGCCCTTTCCAAACTGTTTAAAGAAGCAAATCTTCCCGCCTGCCCTCATCACTTAGCGGAAGAAGCGATTCAATACATTCCGGAACACACTGACTTTGATGCGCTTTGGGAGAAGGTCGTCCGCCATGACGGAGAAGGTATCGTAGCAAAAAGGGCTTCCAGCGGCTGGGCGGAAAATAAACGGTCTCCCGACTGGCAAAAGTATAAACATATGAAAACGGCACATGTGCTATTAACCGGGTTTAATCCGAAAAACGGGTATGTAACGGCCTCTGTTTTAAAAGACGGCATCGCCGTCCCGATCGCGTCCGTTTCCCACGGCATGCAGGCGGAAGAAAAAAACGCCGTCAGAACCATTATGGAGACCCACGGAAAAAAACAAAAAAGCGGCGAGTATACACTTGAGCCTTCTATCTGCATGACCGTGCAGTATTTAACCATATTGCAGGACACGCTGCGTGAAGTATCTTTTGTGTCTTTTCAGTTTGAAATGGATTGGACGGAATGCACGTATCAACAGCTTATCCTTCACTCTAAAACGCTGCCGCCGAAGCTGCAGTTCACAAGTCTGGATAAGATTGTTTTTAAAAAACGTGAAAAAACGAAAGCAGATTTCCTTAGTTATATGGTGAAAATGAGCGATTTTCTGATGCCCTTTCTTAAAGATCGGGCCGTCACGGTGATCCGTTATCCGCACGGCGCGCCTGGCGAATCTTTTTTTCAAAAAAACAAACCGGACTACACGCCGGACTTTGTCTCAAGCGTGTTTGACGGGAGCCACGAGCACATCGTATGCAGCAGCATACCGTCACTTTTATGGCTGGCTAATCAGCTGGCGCTTGAATTTCACGTTCCGTTTCAGACAGTGCATTCTGAAAGGCCCGCAGAGATTGTCATTGATCTTGATCCTCCGTCAAGGAATGATTTTCCTATGGCAGTGGAGGCTGCGCATGTGCTGAAACAGCTGTTTGACTCATTCAGCATTACGTCATTCCCGAAGCTCTCCGGAAATAAAGGCATTCAGCTCTACATCCCGCTTTCACCGGAAGCATTCACCTATGAAGAAACCCGTGCGTTCACAATGCTCATCGCCGATTATTGCGTCAGGACGCGGCCGGATCTTTTTACGACAGAGCGGTTTATCAAAAACCGAAACGGCAGACTCTACCTAGATTATTTGCAGCATGCCGAAGGGAAAACCATTATCGCCCCCTATTCGACCCGGGGCAACGAATTGGGAACGGTTGCGGCTCCCCTTTATTGGAGCGAAGTCAACTCCTCTTTAACACCTGATGATTATACGATCGATACAGTAGTGAACCGCGTCAGGACAGAGGGAGATCCGTTTTATGATTTTTACCGGAACCCGCAGGACGGCCCGCTTTCAATCGTGCTTGAGCAAATCAAGAGAAAGAGCTGACGCTTTTTGTCAGCTCTTTTCAGTCTGATACGTGCACATCAATTTTTCTTTGGAAATAAATAAATAGCAGGAGTAAGGAATGTTTTTGAGGGTGAGCTGTTTTGCAGTAAAGTATAAAATCGGAATATGGGCCGCTTTCTTAAACAGCCTGTAGCAGCCGCTGGACGGTTTTATCACATCAAAACCGAGTCTCGCAGCTCCTTTATGAAGCATTGTAATGCCGACGACTCCCTTAATCTCGTCTTTCCGTTTATGCTGGTTAATATAATCCGCTAAATGAGGCATGGATTGATATACCTTCTGATATAGCATAATCCCCCTTCTGACCGCGCTTTCAATAGGCTGCAGCTCTTTCAGGAGTTTGACATTATGAAGATGAATCTTAACTAACACGTCGTTTTTTTTAATTCTGGTTCCGTCGCTCAGGATGACATCTTTTCCTTTATATCTAGTCAAACGGACGCGGAATACATTCGATTGCCGTTTATCAATCAGCGTCAGCCGGGTAAAGAAGAAATAAAGCGGATCAAGTAAGTACCATATAGACAGCAGACAGCTTCTCACATGTTCACCTTCTTTATAATCAAAGCACCCTCATATTTTGGCATGGGGCGTGTCACATTATGATTGGTAAATAATGATGCCGACCTGTATCAGCTTATGCAAAAACCGCTTCAGGCTCTACTGTCCGGAACAGAAAAAAAACACTCTTCGTGAAGAAGAGTGTTTGTATCCGCTTTCTTTTAACGGAAAAGCAAATGCTGGCTGTGAATTCCTGCTTTTTTCAGTAAGGCTATCAGCTGTTCCTGTTCCTCAGGCATAAGTCCTGAAAACGCTCTCGCAATTCTCAATGAATGAATCGGATAAATTTTATCCAAATACTCGTTTCCTTTATCAGTTAAATGGGCGTAAACAGACCGTTTGTCCTTAGGGTCTTGTTCTCTGACCAAAAACCCGTTTCTTTCAAGCTTGTCGATGACATAGGTGACATTCCCGCTGACAAGCAAAAGACGCGACCCGATTTGCTGAAGCTTTTGCGGTCCTCTCGTATAGAGCAGCTCCAAAACGGCAAATTCAGTCGGATTAAAACCGTGTTCTTTACTGTCGCGGATGCTGTGTTCAGACACACTCTTGAAAGCCCTTGCAAAAACTTTGTACAAATTCATCGAACGCATCACTTCTTCTTCGTTAAATGATAATCTCATCATATCTACCCCGTATTTAAGATTTTTATAAAAAAATAATGTAAACCCTTACAATTCATAAGAGTCGTTCTTTGTTTATATTCTATTCGTGCCGTTTTTCAGAATTCCTTCTTTTTTATATAAAAAAATACCCTTATACATCATTTAATTTGTATAAGGGTTCCGTTCTTTATAGGGAATGTTCCGAAAAAAATACGCGTATTCCTTTCTCAGCTCCGTAATTGTCATGGAATTGAGTATTTCTTTCGTATAGACTCCGATCTGCAGAAGCTTTTTGGAATAATGGTTTCTCTCTTTGTCCAATGCATTTTGAAGCAAAAGACTCATAGCGGCCTCCTTTGTTTTCCGTTATTCTATGATCAGAATAACGCTTTTATATCAAAGACGTATAAAGCCATTGTAAAACTTCTGTAGATTATGATGTTTTTCGGTAAAGTCCGTTCTGGACGGCTCTGAGCAGCGGAAAAGCGTGTTCCCCGGCAAGCTGCATGAACGCCTCCAGCATTTCATCGCGTTTCATATCTAATTCAATGATTTCTTTTGCCAGCGAAACCGCTTTTTCTTTCTCCATTCCTATCCTTCCTCCTCATTGTGTCTGTACAGTAAGCATAAAACGGGGCACAGAACCATGCATTAACCTTGTCAATTTTTCTGCCGCTTTTTTTCTAAAATTTTCTATTCCGCGTCAGAAAACCTGACAAGCGTCAGGTTTTTTCTCTTTTTTTCTTATATAATATGAGTAAAAGACATCCAGGGGTGGAAAAATGACGACAGACGAACAATCTTACAAAGATAAAAAAGTAATCTCGATCGGCATTGTAAGCGAATTAACCGGATTGTCAGTCAGACAGATCAGATACTATGAAGAACGGAAATTAATCTATCCGCAGCGTTCATCACGGGGAACGAGAAAGTATTCCTTCGCGGACGTTGAGCGGCTGATGGATATTGCCAACAAGCGGGAAGACGGCGTGCAGACGGCTGAAATTTTAAAAGACATGCGAAAAAAAGAACAGGCTCTCAAAAACGACCCGCAGCTCCGCAAAAAAATGCTGGAAGGACAGCTTAATGCTCATTTTAAGTATAAAAACCGCTGATCAAAAAAGTCCGCCTCCTGTGAGACGGACTTTTTTTATAAAGCATGAAGAAATGCAGTTGCAATGCCGAAATAAATTAATAAGGACAAAATATCGTTCAGCGTCGTAATCAGCGGTCCTGATGCAATCGCCGGGTCAATGTTCAGTTTATGAAGAATAATAGGGACGATCGTTCCGGCCATCGTACCGATAATCAACGTTGCAAGCAGCGATGAACCGACGACAAAACCGAGCGTTAAGTCTTTCTGCCAGACGGTTGCGACAATCGTAATCGCGATCGCACAGACGATGCCGATGTAGATACCGGTTCTTAATTCACGGAAAATCAGTTTAAAGATGGTTTTTTTATTCATTTCTTCTTTAGCCAGTCCTCTGATGACGACGGCGAGTGACTGTGTGCCTGTATTACCCGTCGTTCCCGCGATCATCGGCATGAAAAACGCGAGGGCGACTACTTTTTGCAATGTATCTTCAAAATAATTCAGAATGCTTCCGGAAATCAATCCGATAAACAAAAGCAGAATGAGCCACGGCAAACGGCGGTACGCCGCAACGTACGCTTTCGTATCAAATGTAATCGCCTTACCGGAGGCTGCGAATTTTTCGTAATCTTCATCGGCTTCTTTAATCACGACGTCAATAATATCATCGACAGTGACAATACCGACAAGCACATGATTTTCTTCCACGATCGGAATGGCTAAAAAGTCATACCGCTGGATCAGCCTGGCGACTTCTTCCTGGTCTTGGAGCACCCCGGCCGAGATGACACGTGTAAACATGAGATCCTGCACTTTATCGTCAGGCTCGCCGAGAATTAAATCTCTGTATGAGAGCACTCCGACAAGCTGCTTGCTGTCATTAATCACGTACAAATAATTTATTGATTCTGCGATTTCTGCAAAGCTTTTCAGCTTCACGACCGCATCTTTTACTGTATAATGCTGCGGAATCCAGACGAAGCGGTTCGTCATCATCCGTCCCGCCGATTCTTGCGGATAGTTCATCAAAAGCTGCACGGCCTTTGATTCCTCAGCCTCCATGCTGGATAAAAGCTGTTCTTTCAGTTCTTCATCCATCTCTTCCAGCAATGCGGCGAGATCGTCGTTATCCATTTTATTCATTGCGAGAGTGGCTTTCGTTTTACCGACTTTATGCAAAACGGCAAGCTGAAATTCCCGCTCCAGCTCTCCGATCATGTCGGTGATGTCATCAACCGTCATATATGACAGATAACGGGCCCGGTGCTTTTCCGGCATTTCTTTAAACAAAAATGCCATGTCATAGGGCTGAAGCTCATCTATCATGTTTCGGAATTCTTTTATTTTTCCGTCCCGCAATAAAATGATAATGCGTAATATGAGTTCGTCATAGGTCATGTTTTGGACCATCGGGACTCGTACCTCCTTTACGGAGACGCGCCGTCCGTCAAGGGAAGTGCGGCGGTTTGTCTCCTCATCATGTCGTCACTGGTTATCTGGCTGTATATGGGTACTTCTTCTGACATACTCGAATGGGGAGAATCCATACTCCGCACCTCCTTATCATGCTCAGTCGTGTACGTTTTGAGGCATAAAAAAAACCTTCTGATATGAAGGCGAAAACAAGCACGGCAAATAAACGTGCGGGGCCTCCAATCGTAGAGCTTTAGCACTGTATGGCATAGGACAGCCATCCAGCTGCGTTAAGAATCACCTTATGTCGATGATTCCTGTTGACCCATTGGCGTCTTTGGACATTTTTGGGCAGCAGCGTATCTCCATACAGGAGCCTCACCTAACGAAGTTCTTATTTGAATTGACACACTGAGATTACAGAAAAAAAAGGAATGTGTCAACCTTAAATTTGTGATTTCAGCACATACCTATAAAATAAACGGAATAAAGGCATAAAGCCCTTATTCCGGCAAATCGCTTTCATCCTCTTCTGAAAGGAAATGATAGGATTCATGCAGCATGAGCGCGTACTCCCCTTCTTTTGTCGGATGCGGTACATACTCAGCCTCGTTGATATACTGCTCTTCCCTTTTCTTCATATGACAGACCTCCTGTTCAATTTTAGATTGTCCAAAAGAAGACCCGTTATCATAGGAAAAAAAATTACTTGCGTAGCGGGACATGCAGCTATATTTTTCGGATCGTGAAAAAGTTCCTAAGCAGCCACGGGCCCGGTTTGAAACCGAGCGTTAATTGCCACGCGCCGATCGCCTGCAGTCCGAACTCCCGGACGAGAACCATTTTTTCACTCATGCTCCGCACATCCTCAAACCACACTTCATGCGTTCTTCCATTTTCATCAGTATACCGGAAGTAAGGGGAACGCTCCTGCTGGGAATAACGGATCACTGATTGGTGCTTCATGGCCGTTTCCATGGCGCGCTGATTGGAGATGGCGGATCCGATCGTTCCGGGACGGTACGGAATCACCCAATCATACCCGTATAGCGGAACACCGAGAATCACTTTTCTTCTCGGCACCCTGCTGATGGCAAAATTGATCGTTTGCCTGACCTCTGTCAAAGGCGCCACGGGTCCCGGCTCACTGCCGGCGTGGTGCCAGTCGTACGCCATAATGAACATATAATCGACCACGGCTCCGATTCCGCCGTAATCATATCCCCTCAGCCACGGCACTGCATCACTTGTTTTCGCCGGAACCGATATCGTTAACGCGAGCTGATGCTCTGAAAGCCGGGTTTTTAACTGCCGGAGAAATCCTGTGAAGAGGTCCCTGTCAGCTTCTCTGACCCGTTCAAAATCAATATTTACACCGCCGTATCCCTTTCTTACGGTTAAGGAGACGATATTGTTGACGAGATTCGTTCTTGCCGTCGGATTTTGCAGCACTTGATGGGCTAATTCCGGACTGAATCCCCCTTCTGTCAGATTCGTAATGACGGCAAGCGGACGCACTCTGTTCTGCCATGTGGTTTCTATTGCGGTTCTGTCGTTTAAATCGTTAATGATATCTCCATTCGGGCCAAAATGATATTCAAACAAAGAAATCGCCGAAGAATACGGCGCAAAATCATTAATTAGCTCTCTATCCGCTTCAGGCGTCCGAATGACATAAAATTGCAGGGTTCCCGCAAGATAGTTAGAGATATCAGGAATCTTCACTTTCATACCCGCCCGCAGCCGGTTCGGCGGAATATCCGGGTTTGCCTGCATCAGCTGCATCTGCGGCACATAAGCCTTACCTGCGATAACGGCATACGTATCATTCGGCTGAACCGTATATTCATTAAGAGGGATTAAAAGCGCCTGCCCCGGAACGATATTCGTTTCCTCAAGCCCGTTGACGCTTCTGATGCTGTCAACAGGGTATCCGTACTTTCTGCTGATGGAAAATAACGAGTCACCAGACTGCACTGTATGAACAAACATAGATGTCCTCCGTTTCCTTTTGATCAAAAGGGCTCTACTTATCTTTATGAATGATCATCCGGTCCGATTCCAAACTCTGTTTGAAGAAAGGCTGTTTACAAATCAGACATGATCAACTATGATGATGTCATCATAAAAAACTGTATAGGAAACGCACTAGGGGTGCTGTTATCGGCTGAGATAAAACATGCGGCAGGCATGTTTTGATCCCTTATAACCCGATCTGGATAATACCAGCGTGGGGAAGTGCAGATTGACCGGAGCGCAGGGTTTTTCCCCATGCGTTTTCGTTCTGCTGCTGCATATTCCCTCGGATATGCAGTTTTTTATTTTTCATTAAAAAACGGGGGAGGACACCGCAATATGAAACTTACGATCAATCGTCTTTCGTAAAATCAACTCTTTCATACAAACAACTATCCGATAAGAAAGCAGGAGATCACAATGAAAAATTGGAAAATGAGAGAAATTGTCGTCATGTCCGTCATCAGTGTTGTATTTGCTGTCATTTATTTAGTATCAACTCATGCAAGCAATATAGCGGCAGGGTTTTTCGGCCGGATGAGCTATGAACCGATTTACGGTATCTGGTTTATCGTCTCGGTAATTGCCGCGTACATTATTCAAAAACCGGGAGCGGCTCTCGTTTCTGAAATCATCGCCGCTTTTGTGGAGTGCTTACTCGGAAATCCGTCAGGACCGATGGTGATTCTGATCGGGATCGCACAGGGAATCGGTGCGGAAGCGGTCTTTTTTGCGACACGCTGGCGGGTGTATACCCTGCCCGTGCTTCTTTTATCCGGTATGGGGTCTTCTGTGACGAGCTTCATTTATGACTTGTTCGTTTCCGGATACTCTGTTTTGAATCCGGGTTTATTAGCCGTCATGCTTCTCATCCGTCTGATCTCAGGTGCGCTTCTTGCCGGCCTTCTCGGCAAAGCAATCAGTGATGCGCTGGCTTACACAGGGGTGCTGAACGGCATGGCGCTCGGAAAACAATTCAAGAAGAAAAAGAAACAGGTGAACCAAGATGCAGGCATCTGAGCCCCTTCTATCGGCCGGCCGTCTTACCTTTTCTTATGATCAGGATGAAAAGCCGATTCTTCAAAACGTGTCCTTTCAGCTCCGGAAAGGAGAGCGGGCTTTATTGCTCGGGCCGAGCGGATGCGGCAAAAGCTCGCTCGCTCTCTGTTTAAACGGTCTGTACCCGGAAGCATGCGATGGGGTTCAATCGGGAACCGTTTCTTTATACGGAACACCTCTTTCACATCTGACAGAACCCGCCGCCAGATCCATCGGCGTCGTGTTTCAAGATCCGGACCAGCAGTTTTGCATGCTGACGGTTGAAGATGAAATCGCCTTCGGCCTGGAAAATTTGCAATATACAAAAGAAGATATGGACGCAATCATCGATGACGTTTTGGCAAAATTAGAGATCACTCATTTGAAAACGCGAACGATCGCTTCGCTGTCAGGCGGTTCAAAACAAAAAGTGGCGCTTGCCTGTATCATTGCGATGGAACCGGAACTCATTATTTTGGACGAACCGACGGCACAGCTTGATCCATATTCCGCACGTGAATTGGCGCGGCTGATCAAAGATCTTCAAGCAAAAAAAGGCTTCGGCCTTCTCGTTATCGAACATCAGCTTGATCATTGGGCGCCGTGGATGGACAGGACGATTGTTCTTGACGAAACGGGTCAGAAGGTGATGGACGGAGAGACGGACGTTATCTTTGAAACAAAGATTGAAGAGCTGATGCAGCTCGGCATTCCGATTCCGCGTGTGATCTCATTGCAGGAGCACGTCAGCATTCCTTTTACATTGTGTAAAGAAAAGCTGTTTCAAGAATCTGTACCGTCTCTGCCCGAACCCCGGCCCGCCGCGCTTTCGGCAGAAGACGCGCTGAGCGTTCACGAGCTGTCATTCTCAAGAGGGACAGACGTCATTTTTCAGGATGTGAGCTTTTCCGTAAAAAAAGGTTCAATCACCGCGATTGCCGGCCCTAACGGAACAGGAAAATCCACGCTCCTTTCTGCCGCGGCCAAGCTCATCCGTCCGCTGGGCGGAGACATCAAAATAGACGGCAGACCGATTGATTCCTATTCTGAAAAAGAGCTGCGGCGGCTGATCGGATATGTTTTCCAAAATCCTGAACACCAATTTGTCACAGATTCCGCCATTCAAGAGCTGATGTTCGGTTTTGAAAGCAGCAGAGCCGCAAAGGAGAAAGCTCTTCAGCTGTTAACCCGATTCGGCCTGAGACGCCATGCCTCACAGCATCCGTTTTCTTTAAGCCAAGGACAAAAACGCCGGCTCAGCGTCGCAACGATGCTTATGCACAATGTGAACGTTTTGATGCTTGATGAACCGACTTTCGGACAGGATGCCAAAACGGCGCGGGAGTGTATGCAAATGCTCCGTGAGATTCAAAAGGAAGGAACGGCTGTTTTGATGGTGACACACGATATGGAACTCGTCTCAGATTATGCCGACACGATCCTTGTGCTCTGCGGCACGAAACTGGTATTCCGGGGAACTCCCGACGCTTTATTTTCTGATAACACCGGGATCGCCGAGCAGGCGCATTTGGCTTTACCGCTGCGGTATGAATGGATGAAACACGACAGGAGGCGGAGAAATGAACTTGCGGCTGGAGGCTGTTAACCCGTCAATAAAGGCGGCGGCTGTATTGTTATGCGTCATTATGCTGTCGTTTATTTATAATCCGTACACCCCTGCTTTGTTTTATATCATCATTGCGGGAGGCGTCCTCTCGGCGGGGCGTGTGCCGCTGAAAAAATGGCTGCTGTTCACGATTCCGTTTGTCATTCTGGCCTTCGGTTCTTTATGGACAGCCGCCGTATTCGGAAACGTCCCGACAACCGGAAGCAACCTGCTGTTTAAGCTCGGGCCGATTGCCGTCAACATTGATAACGCGGCGCTCGGGATTTCTATCGCGTTTCGTATTTTATGTTTTTCCGCTTTGTCGATGATGTTTCTTTTCACAACCGATCCGATTCTGTTCATGCTCAGTCTGATTCAGCAGTGTAAGCTGCCGCCCAAGCTTGCATACGGCGTTATCGCGGGGTTCCGGTTTCTCCCTCTTCTGAAAGATGAAATCCTGATCATCCGGCAGGCGCACAGAATCAGGGGCGCGGGGTCTGATTCCGGGCTGAAAGGAAAGCTCTCCGCCTTCAGGCGCTTCACCATTCCGCTATTGGCAGGCGCAATCAGAAAGGCGGAACGCACGGCGATCGCGATGGAATCTAAAGGCTTTACGGGGAGCCGAAACCGCACGTTTTACAGAACTGTTACCGTGCGCCGCGCCGACTGGTGCTTTTTCCTGCTCGTGCTTCTGTTATTCGGCGCAAGCTGGCTCATTTCATTGTTGTTTGTATAAAAACAGGCCGCCGGAGTGATTCGGCAGCCTGTTTTGTTATGTATGTTATTGATGATAATTGAGAGCCTGAGCGAGATTGGACTTGATCGTAATATCTGAGAAATTAATGCCGAGCTGTACGGCGGTTTGAGCGATTTCCGGCCTGATTCCGGATAAAGTGGACGTGACGCCGATCAATTTCAGCGCCTCAACTAATTTAAAAATCTGATGCGCCACCATCGTATCGACAACCACTACACCCGACAGGTCAATTAACAGATGTTCAATCAGCCGTTTTGCACATGTGCTCAGCGTATTTTCAAGAATGAATTTGGCGCGCTCCGTGTCAATATCGCCGACAAGCGGCAGCAGCGCCGTCCGTTTGCTCAGCGTGATAACCGGCGAGCTTAACTCCAAAATCATTTCTCTTTGCGCATTCAGCTGCATTTTTGAGTTATGCTCGGCATGATCGACAAACGTGTAAATCGTAAAATCAAATACTTGTACAATTAAATTCTCCCATTTCTTCCTTTCTCCCTGTGCAAACGAAGATTCATGTTTATCGGCAAACGCATCATAATAACTGATGTATAGTCTCCGGTTTCTCATGAATTCACGGACCACATACTGTACGGGAGTATCCAGATGCTTCTGGTCTTTCGCAAGCTCAATCACCCACTGCTCGAACTCTTCTAAAAATTCTTTTTTCGGCATGATATACATTTTATTAATATGCCGGTAAAATTCTTTATCCTGCTCCGTCAGTTCTTCTGTGATGACGGGATTTGTCAAAGAATAAATCGAATTCGGATCCGAATCTTCCATCGTTTCGATCCACTCTTTCGCAATTTGATCCACTTGTTCTGAAAAATAGTTGTATAATGCTTCACTTATCTTCATATCTCTTCTCCTTTCCCATTTCCAATTATACCGTCAGCGGATCATGAATGAAAATAAAAGCTGTTAAACTATCCATTTATTTGAAATTTTTTAGTGCGATAGATTACGCCTTTTTTATGAAAATGCTTCAAATGACTCTTTCCGGCCGGCATGCTCTGCCATAAAATAGTAGCAACACCCTTGTATCCACTCGCAAGCATAAAAAAGGAGGGCTTTTTTATGAATGGTGAAATGCATTTGATTCCTTATGTCACGGATGAACAGATCATGGAGGTGAACGAGCTTCCAGAGGGGATTAAAGTGATTAAGGCGCCAGAGTTGTGGGCAAAAGGGTTTAAAGGCAAGGATATTAAAATCGCGGTGCTTGACACAGGCTGCGACATCAATCATCCTGATTTGAAAGACCGGATTGTCGGCGGGAAAAACTTCACCGATGATGACGGAGGCAAAGAAGACGCGATTTCCGATTATAACGGACACGGGACACACGTTTCCGGAACGATTGCCGCCAATGATTCAAACGGCGGAATTTCGGGTGTCGCGCCGGAAGCAAGCCTTTTAATCGTTAAAGTTCTCGGCGGTCAAAACGGCAGCGGCAAATACGAATGGATCATTAACGGCATCAACTACGCCGTTGAACAAAAGGCCGATATTATTTCCATGTCACTCGGCGGGCCAAGCGATGTGCCTGAATTGAAAGAAGCCGTCACAAATGCGGTAAAAAGCGGTGTTCTGGTCGTTTGCGCGGCAGGAAACGAAGGCGACGGAGACGAACGTACAGAGGAACTGTCGTATCCAGCCGCTTACAACGAGGTGATCGCAGTCGGATCAGTCTCAATCGCCCGTAAATCGTCTGAATTTTCAAACGCCAATAAAGAGATTGACCTGGTGGCTCCGGGAGAAAATATTCTCTCCACCCTTCCCAACCATAAATACGGGAAACTGACGGGCACTTCAATGGCCGCCCCGCATGTGAGCGGAGCGCTTGCCTTAATAAAAGGGCTTGAACAGGACGCGTTTCAGCGGACGCTTTCTGAGGCTGAAGTCTACGCCCAGCTCGTGCGGCGGACCCTTCCTTTGGACATCGCCAAAACATTGGCCGGGAACGGATTCCTGTATTTAGACGCGCCTGAAGTGCTGATGGAAAGAGCCGAACAGGCACAGCTGCTGTCTTTCTGATATTTTTCTCATATAATGATTGATCAGCTTGTCACATCACCAATTTTTAAAATGTGAGATTTTCTATTGACAGTGATCTGAATAAACTGATAAGATAACCAACAAATGATGTAACTTTTCAAAAAAATTGAAATATTTTCTCTTATCGAGAGTTGGGCGAGGGATTGGCCTTTTGACCCCAACAGCAACCGACCGTAATTCCATTGTGAAATGGGGCGCGTGATTTTTGCGCCGAGACGACTGTCTCATAAGGCACGGTGCTAATTCCATCAGACGTGATCTGAGAGATAAGAGAGGCTTGCATTTTGAAGTTAAAGCCTCTTTCTCTCATGAGAAAGAGGCTTTTTTGTTACATCTCACTTAAAGGAGGAAACTTAATGACAACAATCAAAACTTCGAACCTCGGTTTTCCGAGAATCGGCTTGAACAGAGAATGGAAAAAAGCGCTTGAGGCTTATTGGAAAGGAAACACTGACAAAGAAACGTTTCTTAAAGAACTTGACGGTTTATTCTTATCAGCTGTCAAAACACAGCTTGACCAACATATCGATATCGTGCCGGTCTCTGATTTCACCCATTATGACCATGTGCTTGATACCGCCGTCAGCTTTAACTGGATTCCGGAAAGATTCCGCAGCATCACGGATCCCGTTGATACATACTTTGCGATTGCCCGCGGTGTAAAAGACGCCGTTTCCAGTGAAATGACGAAATGGTTTAATACCAACTACCATTACATCGTCCCTGAATATGACGAAAGCATTGAATTCCGTCTGACGAGAAACAAACAGCTTGACGACTACCGCCGGATCAAAGAAGAATTCGGAGCGGAAACAAAACCTGTCATCGTCGGTCCGTACACATTCGTCACACTTGCGAAAGGATACGAAGAATCAGAAGCGAAAGCGATTCAAAAACGCCTTGTTCCTCTTTATGTTCAGCTGCTGAAAGAACTTGAAGCTGAAGGCGTAAAATGGGTTCAGATCGATGAGCCGGCCCTTGTGACAGCTTCTTCTGAAGACGTCCGTGCCGCAAAAGAACTCTATGAAGCGATCACAAAAGAGCTTTCAGGACTGAATGTCCTTCTGCAGACATACTTCGATTCGGTTGATGCATATGAAGAACTCGTTTCTTATCCCGTACAGGGAATCGGGCTTGACTTCGTGCATGATAAAGGCAGAAACCTTGATCAGCTGAAAAAGCACGGCTTCCCGAAAGATAAAGTGCTGGCAGCCGGTGTGGTCGACGGCCGCAACATTTGGAAAATCGATGTTGAAGAACGCCTTGATGCAGCTCTGGATATCCTCAGCCACGCTGATGTTGAGGAGTTATGGATTCAGCCTTCAAGCAGCCTTCTGCACGTGCCGGTGGCGAAACACCCTGACGAGCATCTTGAAAAGGATTTGCTGAACGGCCTGTCATACGCTAAAGAAAAACTGGCGGAACTCGGCGTCTTAAAAGAAGGGCTTCTGTCCGGCAAAGCGGCCGTCAGTGAGCAGATCGAAGAATCAAAAACGGCACTTAAGGCTTTAAAAGCATTCGCAACAGGAGCGAACTCAGCTCAAAAAGAAGAGCTGAATCAGCTGACGGAAAAAGATTTCTCCCGGCCGGCAAGCTTTGAAGAACGATTGGCGCTGCAGAATGAATCACTCGGTCTTCCCCTTCTGCCGACGACGACAATCGGAAGCTTCCCTCAATCTGCAGAGGTGCGGAGCGCACGGCAAAAATGGCGGAAAAAAGATTGGACGGATGAACAGTACCAAGCCTTTATTAATGCGGAAACGAAGCGCTGGGTTGACATTCAGGAAGAAATCGGCTTAGACGTGCTCGTTCACGGAGAATTCGAGCGGACGGACATGGTCGAATACTTCGGTGAAAAACTGGCCGGATTCGCCTTTACGAAATATGCATGGGTGCAGTCTTACGGTTCACGCTGCGTACGTCCGCCTGTCATTTTCGGAGATGTCGAATTTATCGAACCGATGACGGTAAAAGATACGGTCTACGCCCAATCGCTGACGGAAAAACACATGAAAGGCATGCTGACGGGACCTGTCACCATCTTAAACTGGTCATTCCCGCGTGTGGATATTTCAAGAAAAGAAATCGCCTTCCAGATCGGGCTTGCCCTCAGAAAAGAAGTAAAAGCGCTTGAAGATGCCGGTATTCAGATTATCCAAGTGGATGAACCCGCGCTCCGCGAAGGACTGCCGTTAAAAACGCAGGATTGGGATGAATATTTAACTTGGGCCGCAGAAGCATTCCGGTTAACGACGTCTTCTGTGCAAAATGAGACGCAGATTCATACGCATATGTGTTACAGCAACTTTGAAGATATCGTAGATACGATCAATGATCTTGACGCGGATGTCATTACAATTGAACACAGCAGAAGCCACGGAGGATTTTTAGAATACTTGAAAGAACATCCTTACGTGAAAGGCCTCGGACTCGGTGTATACGACATTCACAGCCCGCGTGTGCCGGCAACTGAAGAAATCTATCAAATTATTGATGACGCGCTTGAAGTGTGTCCGACTGACCGCTTCTGGGTAAACCCGGACTGCGGACTGAAAACAAGACAGCAGGAAGAAACCGTTGCTGCATTAAAAAATATGGTCGACGCCGCGAAACAGGCACGAAAAAAACAAGCTCAGCTTGTATAATGAAAACAGCCATCCGTAACTTACGGGTGGCTGTTTTTTCTGGGCGTGCTACTTATTCTTCAGCGCCTTCGCAAGTTCACTTAGTGAATCATGCTGCTTAATTTGATAGCCCCGCCCTTCTTTTTGCAAATACCCTTTTTGGCAGAATTGCGTCAGCACATGCAAGAGATGACGGTAAGATACACCCAAATAATCACAGACCGTTACGTGCTTCTCTTTATAACCCCCTTTATAAGCCGTCTGCAAAATAAAATCGGCCAGCCGGTTTTCAAGCGGGAACGCCAGACTTTGTGAATATTTCGAAGCCATAAGCGTTGCCTTAGCACTTAAAAACTTAGCCAATTCACGCAGGAATTTCGCATCCTGCAGCAATTGCGCGCGGCAGCGGTAAATAGGCAGAGCAAAACAAACAGTCTTCGTTGAGGCTTGAATTCCTTTTGTGTAATACACTTCATGTAATAGTTCCATCTCTCCGATGTAATCATCTTTGTTGATAAAATTAATTAAAGAAACTTTCCCGTTTTGGTGGGTTACATATATTTTCGCTTTTCCTTCAAGCACGTAAAACAGGAAGTCAGGCCTCCTGCCCTCTTGAATAATCCATTCGTCCCGCTCATATTCGCGCACTTCCATAAACTCTTCAGCGGGGAAAGAGAATAAATGCGCGATTGAGTGTTTTTTTAACTGATGCCGCTTTTTCTCGCCTTTATAAATTTCCATCGTCCACCCCAAAAATATGAGATATCTCATATTGTCTTTATGTCTTTACATGATAACATGCCAATTAAAGGAGGAACGGGAATGAAAGCATATCGCTGGATGAGTCTGCATTTTTTTAGTTTTTTTATGACATGGGGTGTTTTTCTGCCCTATTGGACGGGATGGATGGTGCATATAAAAGGGGTTTCCGTATCCGAAGCCAGTTTCATTATGAGCCTGGGCTTGGCGGCAAGAGGGATTTCCACATTATTTTTCTTCCCTTATTTATCAGGAAAATTCAGCAGCAAAGCCTTATTAAACGGCGCCAGAACCGGGACGCTTCTCGCACTTTTATGTTATATTCCCGCTGATTCTTTTCAATGCCTGCTTCTTGTCACATTAGTGCTGCATGTGTTTTACCCTGCTTTAATGCCTGCTTTAGACAGCGCTTGCGGCGTCCTTGTACAGCATAACGAATTAAAGGCCTATGGGACAAGCCGACAGTGGGGGTCCGCGGGTTTTGTTTCAGCCGGCGTCATCCTGTCCGTCTTTACAGGTATATTCGGAGATCAAGCGATTTTATGGGCACTGCTTTTGGGCACCCTGATATTCGCATGCCTCAGCTTTATGCATGCGCCAGCTGTTCTTTCAAAACGGCCGGAAACAGACCGCGCAAGAAAAGAGGGCATGTTTGCCTTATTCCGCATCAAATATTTCGGTCTGGTGCTCGCAATCGTTATCTTACTGCAGGCGGCACACGCGTCTTATTACAATTACGGTTATCTCTTTTTGCAGGAAATCGATGCCCCCGCATATGCCATCGGAATCATTATCAACATCGCCGTTATCGCGGAGATTATCTTCTTTGCAATCGCTGACCGATACTTTCATCAATTTACGGCAGGCTCTTTGCTCGCCTTGGCGGCGCTTGGTGCTACCGTACGCTGGATACTCGTATTTGCCTTTCCTCATGTCATCATTTTCTGTATTGCGCAGACGCTGCATGCCTGTTCATTCGCGATGGGACACTATGCATTTATGAAATACTTAATTAAAAATATTTCACCCGCGCAAATCCCGAAAGCCCAAGGCATATATTCAGCGCTTGCTCTCAGCTGGAGCACTGCGGTATTTACTATTTTCGGAGGTTTTTTATATGAAATTGAACCCCGGTATGCCTTTATCGGAATGATTGTTTGTACGATCCCATCCATGCTTCTCGCCCTTTTATACAGAAAACTTGAAATGAAAAAGAGAGTTTTTGCAGGAAACGCACAAGATATATAGCCATCGCTTTATAGACGATCACATGTCCCGCTGTCATTTTGACCGATTTGCGAATGCTGTGCGATGTATTTTCTCTATATTTAAAGTATTTCCTTCATATATGATGAAATCAAAAACAGCGGTATAACCCGCTCAATTGGTTAATGAAGGGAATCCATTCAGAAACTTGGACAGAATCAGTGAATATACTGATACAGTACTGCTTACGCTCATTTCGGGGAACTTTGTTCGTAATAAAATGATTTTCAGCCAACTCATAAGGAGGGACATTGTGTCACAGCCTAATTTGCCCAATATCACCCCTGTCGTTACACTTTCCAGAGACGATACCATTAACCTTCTTCTTTCGTCAATTGCTATGGAAGAGCTGGGAATGGCACATATTCTGAATGCGGAAGGGGAAAAAATCCAATACGCGCTCGGAACGATTCCCGGATTAACAGGGCCCCCGTCAAGTCTTGCGGATATTCTTAACCTGAATGAGAGCGTCCGGGATACGCTTGACAGCTTAATGAAACAGGAGCTTCTTCTCGGTTCAAAATTGGACAGTATCTCAAATATCCCTACATTGGCGGGACCGACTGGTGCTACGGGGCCGACGGGACCAGCCGGCGGGCCCGCAGGACCTACGGGAGCAATCGGACCGACCGGACCGACGGGGGTCACCGGTACGGGTCTTCAAGGGATTGTCGCTTTTAATCCGCTGATTGCCCCTACTTATACACCCGGACAGGTTGTCTTGTATAACGGAAGCTCCTATGTCGTGAACGTAAACAGCCCGGCGGGAACCCCTGGAGCCTCAGCTGACTATACTCTTTTAGCTGCGGCGGGAATCACCGGCGCTACTGGAGTTACCGGACCGACCGGAATCACCGGCGTTACTGGCGACACCGGACCGACTGGAAGCACCGGCGCTACTGGCGGCACGGGACCGACCGGAAGCACCGGAACAAGTCTGACAGCAACTTCCGGCTATGCGAGCAATACGGGCGGCGGTGTTGTCGCAGTTATTGTCGGCGGCACGGCCATTTCCTTACCGAATGAACAAAACCTTTCGGCAGATATTACGGCTAATGCCGCAAATACCATATTTACCGTTGCTCCGGCAGGACGGTACTATATTTCCTACCATATTAATTTAACGGCCGGCTTGCTTGTAAGTTCGCGTATTTTAATCAACGGCACTCCTCCTGCAAGTTCGATTATCGCCCCGGTCGCGTCTTTGGCAAACTTTAATAACTCCTTTATTGTGACTTTGCCAGCAGGCAGCACCATCCAGCTTCAGCTGTTCGGATTATTGGGTGCGGCCACATTGCTTGGAGGAAGCGTCGGTGCAGCTTTAAACATTATTCGATTATCTTAATGGAACATGCAAAAAAAGGATCAGGCGTTTGTCCGCTGATCCTTTTTTAATTGAGACAGAAGTTCTTTCGCGGGTTTAAATTGAGGATTGAACTTCACGGATTTTTTGGCGTAAGCGATGGCCGTCATATCATGGTTTAATGCAGCATGGCATTTCGCCATATAATAAAAGGCTCTGAAATCGGCGGCACCTTTTAAAATGAAGTGATCAGCATTTTCTCCTTCAACCTGCGTTCCGTTTTCAAATGCTTTGATTGCCGCTCTGTACTTTTCCAAATGATATAATACAAGGCCTTTATAATAATGAAGATTGCTGTAATCAGGATATAGCTTGAGCACTTTTTCAATCCCTTGTTCGGCTTCTTCATACCGTTTGAGCTCAAGCAATATTGTATATTTCAAATAATACAGGAGAGACGGAGGCATTCGTTTTTCGCTTAAAAATTGAAAAATTGAGCCGTTGACAAGATGTAATGCTTTTTCATAGTCTTTGATTCTGTAGCATTCACTTGCCAAATGATAGACAAGCCACGGATCAGGATTTTCCTCTGAAAGCTCTTCATTTAAAATGCTGATATTCCGTTTATGTTTTTGCTTGATCTTTTCTTCCTGCTCCAAGTAGCCGTAGTGATGAATCACACATGGGAGCGTGAAAAAAGCATTGTTTTCTTCCTCATTGGAAGCCGAGATATTCTCGTGAATTCTGCCTTGATACAGAAGGCCTTTATGATTGCGGAACAGTCTCGGCTGCATGCTTTCAAACGCTTCGTTTTCATCGAGCTGCTTCCCCGTATAATTGATGATTTTCAAAAGGCCCCGGCTCGGTAATCCGTCATGAAGCAGCGAAGTTAAAAAACGGCCCGTCTCCTGATCGAGCTCTTCATCCGCGTCAAGCACTAAAATCCAATCTCCTTCGGCATGCTGCAGGGCGTAATTTCTGGCCTTTGCGAAATCATTCTCCCATTCGAAATCAAACACTCTTGCCTGAAAGCTTTTGCAGATATCTTTTGTATTATCTTGTGATCCGGTGTCTGCGATGACGATCTCATCAACGATGTCTTGTACACTTGATAAACAACGGGAGATGTATCTCTCCTCGTTTTTCACAATCATGCAAAGAGTCAGTTTACATTCAGCATTTCCGCTCATTTTCTCACCTTTCCCGATGTTGGAGTTGTTGATTGAACCAAGGCCGTTCAGGAGTGCCGTTCATCGTGATGATGACAGGCCGCACCCATCTGACGGCAGGTTCGGCAGTTTCCGTATTCCATTCCTGAAGCTGCCTGACAGCCCGCTTCGTAATCGGATGCGCCCGGAATTCGCGCGGGCTTTCAGAAATGAATTTTTTCGTTCGTTCCGTAACTGTCTTCATTTCAAGAAAGTGCCGCTCATACATCTGCTTCTGCTCTTCTTCCAAGCTGATCATTAAAAACAGACGGCCGCCTGTTTCCATCTGCCAGCGGCACAATGCGGAGAACAGCCTGATTTCTTCTTTGTAATTTGAACCCCTTCTTTTATCCACGGTCACAGATAATATATGTAACAGCGCCATCGTGAGACAATGCAAGGCTTCAAAAGATGCCTGTTTCGCTTTTGAGATGCTTGGATACGGCATATGCTTCACCCGTCTCTTTTTTATGAACGCTCCCCGCCTTTTTTCTTCCAACCGCAGTCCTCACAATCCCCGCACTCACAGCAGCCAATGCGGCCGTAAAACAGGCCGTCACACGGATCTTCCGGATCACTGGGATCGTCTGGATTCCACGGGTCATCAGGATCGCCCGGATCACTCGGATTGCTCGGGTCGTCCGGATTCCACGGGTCATCAGGATCGCCCGGATCACTCGGATTGCTCGGGTCGTCCGGATTCCACGGGTCATCAGGATCGCCCGGATTACTCGGATTGCTTGGGTCGTCCGGGTCCATACAGACTTCAGAATCCTGTAAGAAGATAATGTCCTCAAGCTTCGTCTGCAAAAGGAGTTGTGATTTCATGACGGTGCGCAGGAGCCGTTCAGTGCTTCTATTGATTGATGACAATTCCTCCAAGGAGGGATCACCGGAAGCGCCGAGAAACATTTGAATCCTTTCCGCTTCCGCCTGCAGAATATGGGATAGTCCGATTTCTTCCATAGCCACGGATGAAAGAAGGAGGTTCAGGGTCTCACATCTGGAGAGTGTAATGTCGGGGGTGATGTTCGGTATGTTTGGAAGAGACATCGATTTCTCCCTCTTTTCTCTTGGTGTCATTATGCAAAAGTGCTATATCGTATTCTTATTCCGGGAGAGAAGAGATCATTACTGATGTTTTCGTTAATAAAATATCCCGGATATAAAATCCGGGATATTCGTTCGTTGATTTATTTTAATTCAAGTTTGACGTCTACATTTCCTCTTGTTGCTTTTGAATACGGACAGAACTCGTGAGCGGCGTGCACTAGCTTCTCCGCCGTTTCTTTGTCAAGATCTTTTGTATCAATGACGAGCGTTACGCCGATTTTGTAACCTCCGTCACTCTCATCTTTTAAAAGGCTGACCTGTCCTTCAATTTCAGAGGTCATGTCGATTTTTTGTTTTTGGGCGGCGAGCTCAAGCGCTCCCCCGAAGCAGGCAGCATATCCTGCCGCAAAGAGCTGTTCAGGGTTTGTGCCGGTTTCTCCGTCTTTTTTTGCATTCGGCATGATGATGTCAAAATCCAGCACCCCGTCTTCGGATTTAATATGTCCTGCTCGTCCGCCGACTGCGGTCGCTTTTGAAGTAAATAATGCCATTATTATCAGCCTCCTCATTGTACTTACTGTATATATTGCCCCTGCTCATATTTTTAAACATGAGGAATAGGAAATGGACTGTTTTTCGGCTACAATAGGGGTAACGTTAACAAACAAAGAGTTGGTGAAAGAAGTAATGGCAGAAAAAGATTTTGAACATATGAAACTGGAGAATCAGCTTTGTTTTTTGCTGTACGCAAGCTCAAGGGAAATGACGAAACGGTACAAACCGCTGCTTGATAAGCTCAATGTAACTTATCCCCAATATTTGGCGCTGCTTTTATTATGGGAGCACGAAGAACTGAATGTGAAACGGATGGGTGAGCTTTTGTACCTGGATTCCGGAACGCTGACACCGATGCTGAAACGGATGGAGCAGCACGGAATCATCATGAGAAAGCGGTCGGCTGAAGACGAGCGATCCGTGACGATCAGGCTCACAGATGAAGGACGGGCCTTGCAGAAAACAGCGGCGGATATTCCCATTGCCATGCTGGAACAGACGGGACGGTCAAAAGAGGAATTAAAGCAGTTAAAGCAGTCGCTTTATGAGGTTTTGAATACGCTGCACGGCAAAAAATAAGGATGCCCCGAATGGGCATCCTTATTTTTATTCTGCTGCCAGAAGCTTCACTTCAATATTTCCCGCTGTCGCTTTTGAATACGGGCAGACACCGTGCGCTTTTTGGATAAGGGCTTCAAGCTCCTGTTTATCAATGCCGGATGCTTTGACCTCAAGCGTAACGCCTAGTTTATATCCTTGGTCTGCTTCATCTTTCAGCAGACTGACATGCGCAGTGACCTCTGTTTCAATACTCAGACGCTCTTTTCTCGCTACGAGCTGAAGAGCGCTGTCAAAGCAGGCTGAATATCCTGCGGCAAACAGCTGTTCAGGGTTTGTAGCATGTTCGAGCTTTTTTGCTCTTGGCGTTCCCGGCATGGCAACATCAAGATTCAGCACTCCGTCAGAAGACGTGACTTTCCCTTCACGTCCGCCGGCGGCTGATACGGTTGCAGTAAATAATGGTTTTGTCATGTGAATTCACCTCTATTATATTGTGTACAATTTAATTTTACACAATATAATAGAAACCGTCAATCTTTCCGCATAAAAAAAGCCTACCCTTTTTGAAGGATAAGCTTAAAAGATTATACGCGGATTTGTCCGTTTCCTTTGATGATGATTTTTGTAGATGTTAACGCCGGAAGCCCCATCGGCCCTCTCGCGTGAAGCTTTTGCGTGCTGATGCCGATTTCGGCTCCGTATCCGAATTCAAAACCGTCCGTAAACCGGGTTGAAGCATTATGATACACGGCGGCGGCGTCAACGGCGGTCTGGAAGTAAGCCGCATGCTCGGCGTTCTCCGTCAGAATGGCTTCTGAATGGTTTGTGCCGTACTGCTGAATGTGGCGGACCGCCTCCTGTACGTCCTGCACCGTTTTCACACTGAGAATCGGCGCCAGATACTCCGCTCCCCAATCGGCTTCTTCTGCTTGTTTCGCTTGAGGCTCCAGTCTGCAAATCACCTGGTCTCCTCGGAGCTCCACCCCTTTTTCTGTCAGCTGATTCAGCAGCTTTCGTCCGTGTTCTTCGGCCCATTTTTCATGAATCAAAAGAGATTCAATCGCGTTGCAGACCGAAGGACGCTGTGTTTTGGCATTGATGACGACCTCGCTTGCCATTTGAGGATCTGCTGACTCATCTATGTACACGTGGCAATTGCCCGCTCCGGTTTCTAAAACGGGTACGGTTGATTCCCTGACCACAAGATCAATTAAATTTTTACCGCCGCGCGGGATCAATACATCCAGCCCGTCATTTAATGTAAAGAGCTGTTTGGCGGTTTCTTTGCTTGTATCTTCTATGAGCTGAACGGCATCAATCGGAAGCTTTGACAGCCCCAGTGCGCGTTTCATCACACTGACAAGCGCTATGTTGCTGTGGATGGCGGAAGAACTTCCTCTGAGCACAACCGCGTTTCCGGTTTTCAGGCAGAGTGTGGCCGCGTCTACGGTAACGTTCGGTCTGGCCTCATAGATCATGCCCACTACTCCAAGGGGCACGCGGATTTTTTCAATGGATAATCCATTCTCTTTTTGAATGGTCTCCAGCGATTCACCGACGGGATCTTCAAGACCGATCAGCAGTTCCACGGCGTCCGCGATATCGAGCAGGCGTTTTTCATCAAGAGTCAGCCTGTCAATAATGTCAGGTGTCAGTCCTCTGTTCCGTCCCGCTTCAATATCTTTCTGATTCTCTGTTAAAATCAGCCGGCGTTCGTTTCTGAGTCCGTCTGCAATACATTGGAGCGCTTCGTTTTTTTCAGCCGTCGTTTTCATGACCATTTCGGCAGCCGCTTCTTTTGCCAAGGCTGCTTTTTGCAATACTTCACTCATTTGTGTTCCCCCTCGTCAAATAAATTCACCCAATCATCTCTGTGAATCACTTCCACCTGCTTCGTTCCTGAAAGCTGGTCGCTCCGCTTCCCTTTGGCTTCTAAAATTTCATCGGATGAGTACTGCGTCTGCCCTTTGCCGATAATGCCGCCGGGCCCTTTGACTTCCACTACGGCCCCTTTCGGAAAACTGCCGCAGACATCGGCGACGCCGGCCGGGAGGAGACTTGACCCGTTATGAATCATCGCCTGCTCCGCTCCCCCATCAATGATGATTTCCCCTGATATCGGAGAATGAAACATGATCCATTGCCGTGTATTATTTACTGAGGACAGGTCTTTATCGCCGATATAAGTGCCGTCGCCTTTTCCGTCTAAAATTCCCATCAGTTTTTCCCGTCCGGAGCCGGTTCCGATAAATACCTTCACCCCGAGCGACAATGCGGTCTGGGCGGCGAGAAGTTTTGACTTCATGCCTCCGGTGCCGACCTTTGAGCCTGCTGATCCGGCATATCCGAGCAATTCTGGTGTGATGTCATTCAGATAGTCGAACCGCTTTGCGTCCGGGTTTTCATTCGGATTGGCATCGTACAGCCCGTTAATGTCTGTGAGAATCATTAATTGGTCTGCATGAATCAAACCGCTTACAAGCGCCGACAGCATGTCGTTATCACCGAACGTCAGCTCTTCGACTGATGTGGAATCATTTTCATTAATAATCGGCACGACTCCCCGCTCCAAAAGTTCCATTACAGTGGCATAGGCATTTCTGTACCGCTCTCTTTTTGAGAAATCATTTCTTGTTAATAAAATTTGTGCCGGCGTCAGACCGTATCTTTTTAAATGGTCCATATATTGCTGCATTAAAAGTGTCTGGCCGACTGCGGCAGCTGCCTGCTTTCCTTTTATCGTAACGGGTCGCGACGGATAGCCGAGAGCGGAAAAACCCGCTGCCACCGCGCCTGAGGTAATGAGGATCACTTCATGCCCGTTTTCTTTTAATAAAGAAATGGCTTCCGTATGTTCCTTGATTTTTGCTTCATCAATACTTCCGTTACTGTTGGTGAGCGAGCTGCTCCCGATTTTCACAACAATTCTTTGTTTTTTCATCGTTTCTCCTCCGTGGCAATCAATCCAAACCGGCTCTCGTCAATAAAAAAAGCCCATTCCGTCCTGAAAAATAAGGACGAAATGGGCTTTCCGTGGTACCACCTTGTTTGAACGCGTTTTTCACGCGTCCCGCTTTCCTGTAACGCCAGGTTATCGCGCCTGAGTTTTCCCCTCAGGACTCCAAGGCAGGTTCGGCAGGTTTCATGCGGCAAAATGTTTCAGCGGGCCATTTTGCTCTCTGTCACAGAAAGTTCTGCGTACTGATCCTCTTCAACGCTCAATGATTTTTTTATATTATGCAAAGAAAACAGGTTCTTGTCAAGACATTTTCATCCATAAAAAACAGTCCGCCTCCCCGGCGGACCGTCATTAATTAAATACGATCGTTTTGTTTCCGTGAACGATGACGCGGTCTTCCAGATGCCATTTTACGGCTCTTGCCAACACGCTCCGCTCAATCGTTCTGCCGATATTCTTCAGATCCTCTGCGTGATCTCTGTGATCGACGCGTTCAATATCCTGTTCAATAATAGGCCCTTCATCAAGATCGTCCGTCACATAGTGAGAGGTCGCGCCGATTAATTTCACTCCGCGCTCATAAGCCCGTTTATACGGATTAGCGCCGATAAAGGCCGGCAGAAATGAATGGTGGATGTTAATAATCCGATTCGGATGGGCAGATACAAAATCAGACGTCAAAATCTGCATGTAGCGGGCAAGAACGATCACATCAATCTTATACCGCTCCAGCAGCTCAAGCTGGCGCCGCTCCACTTCGGCGCGGATGTCTTTGTTAGCTTTCATGTAATGGAACGGAATATTCAGCGGTTCAACCACTTCTTTGGCCTCTTCGTGGTTGCTGATAACGACCGCAATTTCGGCCATCATATTGCCGCTTTGCCATTCCCAAATCAGTTCATGAAGGCAGTGCAGCTCCTTCGATACAAAGATCGCCACCCGCTTCAGCTCACTTGCCAGAGACAGGCTCCATGTCATGCCGAATGTCTGGGCGATTGAGGCGAACGCCTGCTGTAAGTCCTCTTTTTTCTCACGAATGCCCTTGCAGTCGAATTCGATCCTAAGAAAAAACCGTCCGCCTTCAGGGTCAGTCGTGTATTGATTTGATTCAATAATGTTTGCGCCATGTTCAAACAAAAACGCCGACACGGCCGATACAATTCCCGGCTGGTCGGGGCAGCTGACAAGCAGGCGCCCTTTTTCCTCATTCCCGCGGCGGTATTCTTTCAGCCGCTGTGTCATATATGAATTCATCTGTTTTAATCCCTCGTATCTTCATAATTCGTAACTTACTAATAGATTATACTGAAGATTTGATAAAAATCAATTTACGAAAGAATTTTCAGCCCTACGGCAGCGCATAAAATAAGCGCAATGAAAAAGATGCGCTTCGCATCCTTCTGCTCGCCGTAGAAAAGAATGCCGGCTAATGCGCCGCCCGCCGTGCCGATACCGGTCCAGATCGCATAGGCCGTGCCCATCGCGATCGTCTCCATCGCATAAGAAAGCAGGGAAAAAGAAGCCGCAAATCCGGCGATAATGAAAAGAATCCATTTGACTTTCTTTTCTTTTTGAAATTGATTCATTAAAATGACCCCGAGCATTTCACAAAGACCCGCGGCTATCAGGCTGATCCAATGCATTACGCCTTCTCCTCCTTCGTCTCAGGCTTATCCTGTGTGACCAGCTTTAATCCGATGACACCGATCAGCAAAACGCCGATCAGCACGATTTTCACCGGATCGGCCTGCTCTTTGAAAAGCAGGATTTCACTGAGCACGGTGCCCGCTGTCCCGAGTCCGGTAAAGACCGCATATACCGTTCCTACGGGCAGGCTGTCTGTCGCCTTGATTAATAGATAAAAACTGATGATGATTCCCACAATCGTGCCGCTCCACGCCAGTGCCGAATCAGCATGTTTCAGGCCGGTGACCCATACCACTTCAAATACGGCCGCTATGACCACTAAACCCCATTTCATGTTCTTCACCCTTTCTGTATCCGGACAATACAAAAAAGCCCGGATAGTCGTCTCACATGAGATTGACTCTCCCGGGCTTTTTTCCCTCCGTGTGCATATGCGGGATATGTCCGCATATGTGTTTTCTCTCGGACCAGGCCATGTATAAACATGCGGAACCCTAGAAAACATGTCTGTTCGTATCATACTACATTTCGCCGAAACGTTCAACGTCAGATGTGATGTCAAAAACCGTCAGCTGCCTCTCCCATTTGGTAACGGTCTCACCGGGCACCATACCGATTTTTTCCGCGACACGGACGGAGGCAGCGTTTTCCGGATCAATCAGCGCCGCTATGCGTCCGTATTGCTGCGTATGAAAACCGTAGTCCAGACAGGCGTTCGCCGCCTCTGTCGCATAGCCGCAGCCCCAGCGGCGGCGGGCAAACATATAGCCGATTTCCATCAAAGTGTTTCCGTTTACCGTCTGCGGAACGATTCCGCATTGACCGAGAAATGCGCCCGTCTCTTTATCCTCTGCGATCCAAAGACTGACGCCGTATCCTTTGGCCAATCGTTTGTTCCAGGCAATCCATTCCTTCGTTTCCCGTCTGCTTTTAAGAGAAGGATAATATTTCATGACCTCTCTGTCGGTAAACAGCCCGTACAAATTTTCTTCATCGTCATCCCGCATAGTCCGCAGACGGATACGCCCGGTTGTCAGGATGGTGCCGGAAGACTTATGTTTCATCATGCACGCCACGTCTCCTTTCCCTGTAATAGATTATGGATCCGGCAGGAAAAGTCCTTTCTCAGCATAAAAAAACCGCTTTTTAAAAAAGCGGTTTGATGATTACCAAGGTTTATCTGTTCCGAGCGCCTCGGCCAGGGCCTTGCTGTGTTTTAAGCGGTTTTTTCGTTCTCCGGCGCGCTGAACGGCCGTATTGTGAAGCATGATTTCTTCCTCGGTTTCCGGCACGATCCGCGGAACGGGTACCGATTTCCCGTTTGAATCAAGCGCGACAAAGGTCAGAAACGACGTTGCCGCAAGCTCGCGTTCGCCCGTCATCAGATGTTCTTTAATGACTTTGACAAACACCTCCATAGACGATGTGCCGACCCATGTGACGTAAGATTCAAGGCATACGGAATCCTGTTGGCCGATGGGGCGCAAAAAATCTACAGAATCCATTGAGGCCGTGACTGTTTCACACCGGCAGTGGCGGGCCGCGGAAATTGAAGCGATATCATCAATGTAGCTCATCAGCTTTCCGCCAAACAGCGTATTGTGATTATTCGTATCAAGCGGAAAAACCCTGCTTGTTTTAACAACCCTTGTTTCTTTGCAAAATCTTGATTCTGGCAACTTCATATTATTTAAACTCCCCTTTGGTGTCTGGTCGTTTTGACTCATTCATCTGTACCCTATTAAACAATACTTTGACCGTTTTGTCTAAAATTTTTAATATTAAGTTGGTTAGATATTCTCTCATAAATGTTTCATTATTCATCACATCCGGGAATAATAAACGCACATTGAATACCGATAGGAGGATATCACATGGACGTATCCATTCCCAAATCCACGCGGAAACCGGCTTGCCGCAGTGAGTTTGATGCTTTGCAGACAGTCATCTTATGCCGGCCGGAACACATGGCCATCAAGGATATTATTAACGGAACGCAGAAACATTTCAAACAAGAAAATATTAACATACCCGTTGCCCTCAAACAGCATAGTGAGTTTATTGACATTTTAAGATCTCATCAGATTGAAGTCGTCCTGCTGCCTGCCGATCCCGCATTGCCTGAGCAGGTATTCACCCGGGATATCGGATTTGTCTTAGGCGAGACGGCGTTTATTTCAAACATGGCGGCTTCAGTCCGGCAGGGAGAAGAAAAAGTGTTTCAAAACCTGCTTGACAATAAGAAAATCCCCTATACGCGACTGAAAAAAGCGAACATTGAAGGCGGCGACATCTTGATCGCAGACGGCACCGTTTACGCCGGGCTGAGCGAGCGCACGGATAAAGCGGCTGTCCGGGAGCTGCGGGAGGCGCTGCCGGAGATGACGGTTGTGCCGATCCCTCTCAAGGAAGATTTCTTACATTTGGACTGTGTATTTAATATGATCTCGGAAACGGAGGCGCTATACTGCAAAAATGGCTTGCGGCAGGAAGAAATTGATCTTCTCGCCGAACGTTTTGAGATGATAGAAGTGCCTGAAGAAGAGCAATTCACGCTCGGTCCTAATATCCTGTCAATCGGCAATCAGACAATTATCAGCCTGCCGCAGCACCGTCATACGAACCGCGAGCTCAGAAAAAGAGGTTATACAGTCATTGAAACCGAGTTTTCCGAAATTATTAAATCAGGCGGTTCCTTCCGCTGCTGCACCTTGCCGCTTGTCAGAACATCTTAAACATTTACAAGGCAGTTTCCTTCAAGATACGTTAATATAGAGAAGACAAGACTCTAAAGGGGGAAACCGAATGGCTAAGTACATAGGATACGCGGGAACATATACAAAAGGCGGAAGCGAAGGCATTTATTGTTTTGAACTTGATACAGAAGCGAAACGGCTCAACCGTCCGAAGCTGGCAGCAAAGCTCGGCAACCCGACATACGTCACTCCGAATTCTGATAACAGCATGCTGTATTCCATTGAAAAGGCAGACGGAAAAGGCGGCGTCGCAGCCTATCAGATTCATCAGAACAGCGGGGAATTAACTTTTGTGAACCACCAGCTGATTGAAGGCCCGTCTCCATGCCACGTCAGCACTGATGATAAACATGAATATGTGTTAACCGCTAATTACCACAGCGGAAAAGTGCACGCCTTTCCCGTCAATGAAGACGGAAGTCTGCGGGAGCCGGCTGCCGAAGCCGCTCATACGGGAACAGGTCCTCATGAAAGACAAGAGAAACCGCATACCCATTTCGCAGGCTATACACCTGAGCATAACTACATTGCAGCCGTCGATTTAGGGACGGATACGCTTTATACTTACCAAATGAAAAACGGTTCGCTCACAGAGGTGAAAACTCACTCTTTCGCACCGGGTTCAGGGCCGCGCCACATCGTTTTCCATCCGGCGGAAAAATACGCCTATGTCATGACGGAAATCAGTAATGAAGTCATCGCGCTTGAATACAACCCGACCTTAGGTGAATTCAGAGAGCTGCAGGTCATTTCCGCTTTGCCTGAAGGCTTTACGGACAAATCGCAAGGCAGCGCGATCCGCATATCTAAAGACGGCAGATTTCTTTATGCCGCCAACCGCGGACATGACAGCATCGCCATCTATAAGATCAACCAATATTCCGGCGAATTGTCTCTTCTTGAATGGGTGCCGACAGAAGGAAACTGGCCGCGTGATTTCGCGTTTGACCCTTCCGAGACATTCCTTGTCGCGTCAAACGAAGAAACGGGAAATCTGGTTTTGTTTGAACGCGACCCGGAAACAGGCAAATTGACTCTGCTTCAATCTGACATTCCGGTTCCGTATCCGGTCTGCGTGTCATTTCTGCATCAGGTTTAATTAAAAAAGAAAGCTGACTTTATATTGTCAGCTTTCTTTTTTGTATAAATGGCAGGCGACAAAACGCCCCGCCTTCACTTCTTCAAGCTCAGGCGTTATCTTACCGCAGAGCTCCATCGCTTCAGGACACCGCGTCCTGAATACACAGCCGCTCGGCGGGTTAAGGGGGCTCGGCAGCTCCCCTTTCAGAATAATCCGTTCACGCTTGTCCTCAAGAAGCGGATCAGGAATCGGGATTGAGGATAAAAGCGCCTTCGTATAAGGGTGAAGCGGTTCCCGGTAAAGCGCAGCGCTTTCTGTAATTTCCATCATGCGGCCCAAATACATCACGCCGATCCGGTCGCTGATATGCTTGACCATTGATAAATCGTGAGCGATAAATAAAAATGTCAGCCCTTTCTCTTTCTGAAGCCTTTTTAAAAGGTTGACGACCTGAGCCTGTACCGACACATCCAGCGCGGAAATCGGCTCATCCGCCACGATAAATTCGGGATGCAGAGAGAGCGCTCTGGCAATCCCGATTCTCTGCCTCTGTCCGCCGCTGAATTCGTGGGGATACCGGCTGCCGAAATCCGGATGGAGCCCGACAGCTTCAAGCAGTTCATCCGCCATCATCAGACGGGCTTTTCTTGTATTGTAAAGATGGTGTATTTCCATCGGCTCCATAATAATTTCCCTTACGGTCAGGCGCGGATTTAACGAGGCGTAAGGGTCTTGGAAAATCATCTGCAGCTTGCGGAAGAAGACCGACCGCTGTTCTGCCGCGGCACGGTGTATATCCGTCCCTTCATATGATACCGAACCGGACGTCGGGTCATACAGACGGAGAATAACCCTTCCGAGCGTCGATTTACCGCATCCCGATTCTCCGACAAGTCCGAATGTTTCCCCTCTGTTAATGTGAAAGCTGACACCGTCGACTGCTTTTACGGCTTTCTTTCTTCCTGCGTCAAAATGCATTTTCAGCCCGCTGACTTCAAGGAGCGGAGATGCCGTCATTTTCTATTCCCCCTTTTCGCTTATACAGCGGCGTACGGTGCATAATTCTTTTTCATAGACGGTTCCTTCCAAAGACAGCACTTCGATTGTTTTTCCCGTTTTCGGGGAGTGCAGCATTCGGCCGTCTCCCAGCGCCAAACCGACATGGTGGATCGCGCCTTTTCCTTCTTCATAGGCGAAAAACAAAAGGTCAGCCGGCAGGATATCGTTTACCGCCGCGCCGCATCCGGCTTTTGCTTGGTCCGTTGCATCACGGGGAAGGGTATAGCCGCTTGCTTTAAATATCGAATACATAAACCCGGAACAGTCAAACCCGAAACCGCTCAGTCCTCCCCATAAATACGGAAGCCCGAGAAACATCATGCCCGTTTCGATGACATCGGCCGCCCGTCCTTCCGTATGCCGGCACTCGTCTGCGTCAGCTTCATTTACGAACCTTTCTCCGAGCGGCGTCACCACCCGGAAAAAGCCTTTCTCACGTCCTGATGCCGGAAGACGCGTTAAGAAACTTACTTCCAAGTCCGGTTTGCCGTTTGTGTGATATAAAAAAGCTGTCGGTTTGGTAATCCATACGGCGGGGGAAGATGCATGAAAGCCGTCTTTTGAAAGCTGGCTTTTTTTCATCCACCCCGGATATCCGCGCACATCCTTGTTTGAAGGCTGGCCGGGAACGGCGACAAAAGCCCATTCCCCTTCCTCTTTGAGAATGATCACCTCTTCCCCGAAAAGCGCTTGCGTTTGGACAAGATTGTCTGTGCATAATTGCAGCCGCTCTTCATATCCCATAGACGCTAACCATTTTCTGATCTGCGGCGGGTTTTCAAGCATCGGCGCATCATACGAACGGGGAGATGACGGCAGCGTCCATACGTTGGCTGCCGCCGCTGTAACGGCTGCTCTCATCTTTTCGCCCCCTCTTGTATCGACACACCGGTAATGCCGAGACCCGGTTCGTCGGGAATCGTAATCTGACTGCCGCTGTATGTGATGCCGCCTTGAATCAAATCATCTTTCAGCATAAGCGGCGCATCAAAATCAAACCTCGTCACATTCCGTTTGCCCGCGGCAAAATGGGCCGCGGCGGTGATGCCGAGCTTGGTCTCAATCATGCTGCCGACCATGCATTCCACGCCGCACGTTTCCGCCATCGCATTGATTGTTTCCGCCTGCTTTATGCCGCCCGCTTTCATCAGCTTAATATTAATTAAATCGGCGCTTCTCGTCTGCAGCACGTGAAATGCCTGACGGGGGGTAAAGACGCTCTCATCCGCCATAATCGGCGTGTCTACGGCATCTGTGACCTGCTTCAGCCCGGCGATATCGTCTTTGTGAACAGGCTGCTCGACCAGCTCAATGCCGAGGCCTGCGTCTTCCATCTTTCGGATCGCAGTCACGGCTTCTTTCGGCGTCCAGCCTTGATTCGCGTCCAATCTCAGTTTGACGTTTCCGCCGACACGTGATCTGATCGCCTGAATCCGCGCAACATCGTCCGATATGTCACCTATGCCGACTTTTACCTTTAAAATATGAAATCCTTTGTTCACATAACGGTCTGCATCCCCCGCCATCTCCTCAGGAGAATTGACGCTGACGGTAAAATCTGTTTCCAGTGTATTCCGATAGCCGCCGAGAAGCCGGTAAAGCGGCTGTCCGTGCATTTGCGCCCATCCGTCATATACAGCCATATCCACCGCGGCTTTTGCGCTTTGATTTCTTTCCAACAGCCGGCTAATATCAAACAAAACGGCTTCCATGCCGGAAAGGCCCCGCCCCAAGAGAGCCGGCTTCAGCACATCGCGGACGGCGCTTTCAATACCGGCCGCGCTGTCGCCTGTAATGACAACCGTCGGCGGCGCCTCGCCCCAGCCGGTCAGACCGTTGTCAAAAGTAAGCTTCACAATGACCGATTCAGCATTGTAAACCGTGCGTAAAGCGGTCTTAAACGGCTTTTTCAGCGGCACGGACATCCGTCCCGTTTGAATATCTGTAATCCTCACGCCTGATCACTCCCTTCCGGAAACCCCCGATTCAATCGTTACCGCTTTGGCCGCCGCATCCATAACCGCGCGGGCTCCGATCGGAACGGCGAAGCTCGGTGAACAATGGCCGATTTTAAAGCCTTTGAGCGCGGGCTTCCCTGATTTGACAATGTAATCGTTCAGCACTTGCTCTAAAGTAAGCGACTTTTCTTTATGCTTCGGTTCGCATTGGTGAAAATCACAGACCAGGATTCCGGCTGCGTCTGACAGTTTTCCGGCCATCTTTAATTGATTCAGCATTCTGTCGATTTGATACGGCTCCTCATCAATATCCTCGATAAACAGCAATTTGTCTTTTGTATCAATTTCAAACGGCGTGCCGAGTGTGGACGTAATGAGCGACAAGTTGCCGCCTGCAAGCTCTCCCTCGGCCCTTCCGCCTGTCAGCACCTCTAAGGGAGAAATGTCCTCCGTATAGGTAAATTCCGTTTCTGTAAAAAGCTGATGATACGACGCTTTTGTCAGGGGATCAGCATTTTCAAGCCCGACATCTGTGCTCAGCATCGGACCGTGAAATGTGACGAGCCCCGTATTTTGATGAATGGCGGTATGTAAAAACGTGATATCACTGTATCCCCAGAAAATTTTCGGATTGCGGCGGATTAATCCGAAATCGATGTCGGCGGCAATACGGCCAGTGCCGAATCCTCCGCACGCGCATATCACCGCTTTGACATTCTGATCACTAAACATGTCATGGAGATCATCGAGACGCGCCCGGTCTTCTCCCGCCAAATAGCCGTGACGGGTCTTCAGCGCCCGGCCGAGTTTCACTTGAAGGCCAAGCTCATTCTCTAAAAACAGCAGCGCGGTTTGCAGCGTCCCGCTCTCAGGCGGGCTTGCGGGCGCAATCACACCGACCGTGTCGCCTTTTTGCAGTGCTTTCGGTTTATGGTTCATGACTTTTTCAATCTCCTTTCCGGATTGAAAAGTGAAACACGCCGCTCCTTTATCGGCAAAAGAGCGGCATATGTTTCCGCTGTAAGATCAGGACTTTTCCGCCCACTTCAGATCAATGTAACCGACGGGGTGCCGGACAATGCCCTTCACGCCGCTGTTCTGCAGATGCACCTGATTGTAAAAGTAAATCGGAATGATCGGAGCCTCGTTCATGAGCAGTTTTTCCGCTTTATGCATGAGCGCAAAACGTTTTTTGGCATCGGCTTCCTGTTTTGCCTGCTTGATGCAGCCGTCGTATGCCGCGCTGCCCCAGCCGGTGCGGTTCATGGAATTATCCGTCTGGAAAGCCTCAAGAAAACTGATCGGATCTGCGTAATCCGGTAAAAATGAGCTTTGAGAGAACTGGAACTTCAGTCCTTTCTGCTCTTCTAAAAAGACGTTCCATTCCATATTGGCGAGCTTAACGTCTATACCGAGCACACTTTTGAGCTTCTGCTGAATCGCTTCCGCTATTTTCTTATGCTCCGGTTTTGTGCTGTATGTCAATGTAACGGCGGGCAGCTTGTCATAATGCTCTTCTGCCATGCCTTTTTCCAGCAGTTTTTTGGCTTCTGAATCATCCGGATTTAATAAACTGCCGCCCGCTTCGCGGAAATCTTTCCCGTCAGGCTGAGTAAATCCTGGGGATACAAAGGCATGTGCCGGCTTTTCACTGTTTTTGGTCACATAATCCGTGATTTCTTTCTGATCAATCGCTGCCGCGAACGCTTTTCTGATCTTTTCATTTTGAAACGGCTCCATTTTTACGTTAAAACGATAGAAATAGAGTCCGGCCTGATCCCACGTGCGGACATTTTTTCCTCCCATCAGCTGCTCGCTCAGCTCTGCCGGCACAAAGGCGGTATCCAAATCCCCCGACTGGAACATCTGATAGTCGGTATTCCGGTCACTGACCATCGCCCATGTGACTTTATCCAGTTTCACTGTCTTTTTATCCCAATATGTCTCGTTTTTGACCATCGTCATGCTGTCGTCATGCTTCCATTCCGTCAGTTTGAACGGCCCGTTGCCGACAAAAGTTTTTGCTTCAGTGAACCATTTCGGATCAGCCTTGGCGACCTTCTCATTAATCGGGAAATACGCCGGATTGGACACGACGCTCAGAAAATAATCCTGCGGTGCCGCCAATGTGACGACAAGCGTTTTTTTATCTTTTGCCGTGACTTTCACGTCTTCTTGTTTGCCTTTTCCGCTGTTAAATTCTTCCCCGCCTTTGATCATGTAGCCGAGAAAAGCGGAAGATGCGCCCGTTTTCGGATCGAGCATCCGTTTCCAGGCGTACACGAAGTCTTCCGCCGTAACGGGATCGCCATTTGTCCATTCGGCGTTATCCCGGATATTGAAGGTATATGTCAGCTTATCAGCGGACACCTTCCAGCTTTCCGCCATGGCCGGTTCGGGCTTATTATCTTTTCCGAGCCTCGTCAATCCTTCCATGATGTTATTCAGCGGCTGCCAGGAAACATTATTAAATCCGATCGGCGGATCAAGTGAGGTCGGCTCATTTTCGTTATTGAGCCGCAGCACCGTTTCACCCCCCTGTTCTTTTGCTTTGCCGGGTTCTGTCCCCGCCTGTTCATTGGCTGTACAGCCCATCAGAGCAAACGAAACAACAGCAATCACACCGATCGCCCATCTCTTTTTCATTTCAATCCCCCTTTTTCCTCTGCTGCCGTCAGCTGCTGCTTCAGCCGCTCTGCACGGTGATCCTGAAGCCAGCAGTTGACGATATGGCTTTTGGATTTCACGGTTGTTGCCGGGTATACCTTTTCACAGACGATCATCCTGTCCGGGCAGCGGGCGGCAAACGGGCAGCCCGGCGGCGGATCGAATAAATCAGGCGGCGTCCCGTCAATCGGCGACAGCTCACTATCCTCCATATCCAGCCGCGGCACTGAACGAAGCAGCCCCTTTGTGTATGGATGAGCCGGACGGTAAAAAAGATCATGCCTCGTGCCGATTTCGGCGATTTTCCCCGCATACATGACGGCGACTCTGTCGGCGGTCTGAGCGACGACGCCGAGATCGTGTGTGATCAGAATAATAGACACGCCTGTTTTTCTTTGAATCTTCTTAAATAATTCAAGGATTTGTGCTTGAATCGTCACATCAAGAGCCGTTGTCGGTTCATCGGCGATCATAATTTCCGGCTCGCAGATCAGAGCCATCGCAATCACGATCCGCTGCCGCATGCCCCCGCTTAATTGGTGGGGGTACTGCTTCAGGCGGGATTTCGAGTCCGGGATACCGACCAGATCCAGCATGGCGAGAACTTCGGATTCAGCTTGTTTTCTTGCCATGGCGCGGTGTTCCAACAGCGCTTCTGAGAGCTGATCCCCTATGGTCAAAGTCGGATTGAGCGCCGTCATCGGGTCCTGAAAGATCATAGAAATATCGCGCCCCCGGATTGCCCGCATTTCCCGATCCGACATTTGGCAAAGGTCTTTCTGTTTAAATTGTATGCTTCCGGATTCAATCTTTGCCGAATGTTTCGGAAGAAGACCCATCACGGCTTGTGACGTCACGCTTTTTCCGCAGCCCGATTCACCGACGATCGCAAACGTTTCACCTTTATATAAATCGAAGCTGACGCCTCTGACGGCTTTTACAGTGCCTCCGTATGTTGAAAAAGTAACATGCAGATTTTGAACAGAAAGAACTTGCTGCGCCATTTTTCCTACCTCCTCAGTTTCGGGTCTAACGCGTCCTGCAAGCCGTCTCCAAGTACGTTAAACGCGTACATCGTCAAGGAAATGAAAAAAGCGGGGAAAAACAGCCGCCACCAATGGCCTGATAAAATCGCCGGCAGCCCGTCGTTTGCCATGACTCCCCAGCTTGCAAACGGCGCCTGAATGCCGAGTCCGAGAAAACTTAAAAATGATTCCGCAAAAATCGCCGCCGGCACCGTAAGCGTCATTTGGACAATAATGGCTCCCATCGTATTCGGCAGCAGATTTTTCTTAATGATCCGAAATGTTTTCGCTCCAAACGTTTTCGAAGCCAATACGTGTTCATCATGCTTCATCCTCAGCACCTGCCCTCTGACAATCCGCGCCATGCCGACCCATCCCGTCACGGTCAGAGCGACGATAATGGAACTGAGCCCCGGCCCCATCAGCACCATTAACAAAATGACAACGAGCAGATACGGCAACCCGTAGAGAACCTCGATGATTCTCATCATGGCGCTGTCTGTCCGGCCCCCTTTGTATCCGGCGACGCCTCCGTAGATGACGCCGATCAAAAAGTCGATCAGCGCCGCCATCACACCGACAAATAAAGAGATCCTCGCTCCGTACCACGTTCTTGTAAACACGTCCCGGCCAAGTTCATCGGTTCCGAACCAGTGTGAAAAAGACGGCGGAAGATTCTGCTCGGCGAGCGTCTGCCTTGTCACGCTGTGCGGTGATATCAGCGGACCGAACACAGCCGATAGAAACAGGCAGCATAATATCACAAGGCCGGCCATCGCCAATTTGTTCTTTTTAAGCCGCCGCCACGCATCCTGACTGTAAGACAGGCTCGGACGCTTGACCGACTCGGTTTCACCCTTTCTTTCCGCGCCCGGCTGAAACCAGTCATCAGGCACTTCTGTGTGTTTTACCGTTTCTTGCGGGAGATTCATCAGGATCACCCTTTCTTATGAAGTTTTATGCGCGGGTCTAACAGGCCGTATGCCAAATCAACCAGAAACAGCAGGACGATCAGAATCACACTGTAAAATACGGTCGTTCCCATGATGACCGGGTAATCTCGCTGATTGATGCTTTCTACGAAATATTTGCCCATTCCCGGTATGGCAAAAATTTTCTCGATGACGAAACTGCCCGTTAAAATACTTGCAGCAAGCGTCCCGAGTACTGTCACAACAGGCATAAGAGCATTTTTCAATGCGTGTTTGATCACAATTTTGACGGGAGAAAGCCCCTTTGCTTTTGCCGTGCGGATGTAATCCTGAGTCAGCACTTCGGCCATGCTTGATCTTGTCAGCCTCGCGATAATGGCCATGGGACCAACGGCAAGCGCAACAGTCGGCAGGACCATGTGGACGGGACTCGTCCAGGTAGCTGCCGGAAACCATTTCAGATGAACCGCAAATTGCTGAATCAGCAGCGTAGCCATAATAAAATTCGGAATGGAAATCCCGAGCACCGCAAGGCTCATGGCCGCATAGTCGAGAAAGCCGCCGCGCCTGAGAGCGGCCATTATGCCGAGCGCGAGTCCGGAAATAACAGCGATGATGATCGCCGTTATCCCAAGCTCAAATGAGACCGGAAACCCGCGTTCAAGCATAGCGTTTACACTGTCTGACGGTTTTTTAATTGAAGGACCGAAATCAAAGGTAAGAATGGATTTTAGATAGATGGCGTATTGAGTGATAAGAGGTTCGTTCAGATGGTAGTAGGATTCGAGATTTCGCTGGACCGCTTCGTTTGTGCCCCGCTCTTCGTTAAAAGGCGAGCCGGGTATCACTTTCATCATGACAAATGTCAGAGTGGTGATGACGAGGACGGTCATAATCATGGCGATAAAACGTTTGATAAAATACCGCAGCAATGCCGTTCACCCCTTTAACAGAATGTTGTTCTCATGGCGAGTTCTGTCATGACGAGCATGGCCTGATAGGCTTCCGGCATGTCTTTTGCCTGAAATTGAACGATTGTCGTTCCCGGGATGATTTCTGTGCCCGGCATTAAATGGGCCCATTCAGCCTGTCCGTAGTTGGCAAATTCAATGCCTAATACAGGTCTTTCAGGCGGAGTCAGCGGTTTGACCTTATCTTTATTTTTGAGCGCATAGGCTGTTTTTTCCGTCAGGAGCCGTCCGGCTTTTTGAGGGGACAGGCATTTGACCGCGGTTCTTGAAATGGTTTGTTTGACGGCGGCAGTCGTCACATTCGGGATCAGCTCCTCCGCTTCTTTTGCGGCGCAATCATCTCCGGCAGCCATGATGACCGGGACATCGTAAAATCCGGCGAGATAGGCATTTAACCCCAGTTCACCGACCGGCTTATCATTTATGTAAAAGTGGCGGACGCCGAATATCATGCTGTGCGACATAACGCCCGGCATCGACGCTCTCGCATGATAGCCGATAAACATTACGCCCGAATACGATTCATCAAGCCCCTGCATCATGGAAAACGGCTTGACATCCCCCGTAATCAGCTCTGCCTCAGGGTGAAGTTTTTCCGCGAGCAGATTATTCATCTTTGAGTGGCTGTCATTCACGGTCACTTCCGTGCATCCGTTATTAAACGCTTCTGCGATGCACCAGTTTGCTTCTTCGGTCATCAGAACCCTGCCGCGCTCATAATTGTGCATGCGGGAATTGACAAATGTTTCATCAGGCAGTCCGGAAATCCCTTCCATATCCACAGATAGATACAGTTTCATGTAATGCCTCCTTTTTTACTTAAAATTTCGATATTAAATTATGAATATTCTAACAAATTATATTAAAAAAGGATGAAACATGCAATATACCATTCTGCCATTATGGGAAAAAACAAACCCTTTTCACCGGGAAAAGGGTTTGCTGATAGAAATAGTTACATACTGTTTTTGCTTATATGATGACGCTGAAACTGTCTGACCGCACTTCTGTATTCATGATCGGGAATGACCTGATGCCTGATCGGTTCAGGAGCCTGCGGCGAAGGCTGTTCAGCAGCCTGCTTACGGACGGCATGCGGTTTATGCGCCAGCTTATGTCCCATGCCGGTCGCATTCATGACAAATGATAAACACACTAAAAGCAAGCTTAAGATGAAAGCAATAAGAAACAAATCGCTGTATGTCCCCATCAGCAGCTCATGCGGTGATTGTGTGCCGCGCGCGCCCCGAAGCGTGCCGGAAGCATCTCTTTTCGTAAAATACCCTATTAAAACAGGTGCGCCCATATAAATGAAAAGCCTCAAAAACTGAACTGCCGTCATGCGTTTCACCAGTTCCGGAAGCGGTCCGCCCAACGCGGCTCCCATCAGTCCGGCTGCCACAATAAGCCCTGTCCCGGCCGCCAGCATCACGAAAAGCCCCGCAAATAGAATAAGCGGTATATGATGATCCGCCGTCATCCATTGGAAATTCACGAACACCAGTATAACAGAGCCTGTTATGCCGAGCATGCCCGGACCGACTTTATCATATGCTAATGCACTGATGACAGCGGCGATGGCCACGCCTCCCAAAAGGCTCGCATAAAGGAATATCAGTTGAGTTTGTGACATATGATATGCGGTCTGAAGCTCCCCGTGAAATGCAGAAAGACTGACCGCTATGGAAATACTGCCCGCAGCGATCATGAAAACACCCAGAATCGGCTTTGGAATGAGCATAAGTTTAATCGAAATCAGCGCATGTTCGTTTCTGTACTGCATGGTCAGCAAGATCAGAAGAATGACAATGCTTCCTCCAAATCCCGCCAATATCTGCCATGATGAAAAGCCCCATTTCGGCAGATGAATAAATGTATAGGCGGCCAGCACGGCTGATACACCCGCTAACAGAAAACCCATGCCGTCAAATGGAGATTTTTCAGCATTTTTATGAGCGTCATCCCGCAGCCACATATAACTGAAAATGAGGCCGAAAAAAGACAGCAGGCCAAAAATGCCGAACAGCCAGTGCCAATAGCCGGCGCTTGCCGCCGCCGTGCCTAAAACGGTCCCCATAATGACGGACCCGTAAAATCCGCCGATTAACACAAATAATGCGTAATTCCGGCGCTCAATCGGAAACGAAAGCACCAGCATCGGAATCATAATCATCAGCATAGTGCCCGCCGCAGCTCCCTGTAAAAAACGGCCCGCGGCGAGCGGATAAATATCATTTGTCACAGCAGCAAGGAGCGCTCCGATGACACCCGCGGCCATCGAAATCATATAGACAGGCCGGGAGCCGAATCTTTTTCTTAAATACGGCCCCGCCGGCACGAATAAGGCAAATGCCATATTACCGATAATAATCGGATGAAAAGAGTCAAAGTTTTCCCCGCCGACCGTCTGCCGGACAAGGCTTTGGACAGCCGAAAGAGCGGTATTCGACATCAGCCCCGGCCCGACAGCCAGCACAGCAAGCAGAGAAATGATCCAGTGATGTTTTTCTTTCATGTGACAGCTCCTTTCTTACTATTTGACAAAGTGAAAAAGCTAACAGATTTCCCCCATTAGCTTGACAGAATTTTTCATATCTTTTCATGTGAAGGATTGAACATAATATCTCATTATTATTTCAAATCCGATGGAAATTGTCAATATAAAGCGCCGCCGTCCGATTTCGTCTTTTTCACAATTTCCCACAATCTTTTCATTATTATCCCACACTTTTTGTTTAAGATGGAGTCAGTAATAATAGGCAAATCATGCTATGATGAAATAGAGAAACGGAGTGAACATGATGGATAACTATCGTGATGAAAATCGGACAGACCACAAAGAACAGGAAGTCCTTTTAGTAAAAGAAAACCTGCAGCCGGCCGGATATTCCGCGCCTGACGAGGACAAGAAAAAACGAAGCTTCGGCTGGTTCAGACCGCTTCTCGGCGGAGTGATCGGCGGAGGGCTCGCCCTCGGCATCTATACATTTACGCCGCTTGGAGACCATCAGACTCAAGATACTTCCAATCCGGCTCCCGCTCAGGAAACGTCATCGGTAACCGCCAAGCAGACATCTTCTGAATCAGACAGCGGCAAATCGGCAAACAGCTCATCGGCAAATTCAAGCAGCATTTCGAATATGGTGGAAGACATTTCACCGGCGATCGTCGGAATCACCAATCTGCAGAAGCAGCAAAGCAGTTCCGATTTATTCGGATTCGGATCAAGCTCAGATTCAAACTCTAATGCATCGGGTGATGATGCGGAAACGGGATCGGGTTCAGGCGTTATTTTTAAGAAAGCAAACGGCAAAGCGTATATCATTACGAATAACCACGTGGTCGAAGGCGCCTCTTCCCTTAAAGTGTCATTATATGACGGCACCGATGTAACAGCTAAACTCGTCGGCAGCGACTCTCTGACAGACTTGGCCGTTTTAGAAATCAGTGATAAACACGTAACAAAAACGGCAAACTTCGGCAGCTCATCCGCTCTCAGAACGGGTGAATCCGTCATCGCCATCGGTGATCCGCTCGGAAAAGACCTTTCCCGCACCGTCACACAGGGCATCGTGAGCGGCTTAAACAGAACCGTCTCGATCTCTACGTCAGCCGGTGAGTCAAGCATCAACGTCATCCAAACCGATGCCGCCATCAATCCCGGAAACAGCGGCGGACCGCTCTTGAATACAGACGGCAAAATCATCGGCATCAACAGCATGAAAATCAGTGAAAATGATGTAGAAGGCATCGGCTTTGCGATTCCGAGCAACGATGTAAAACCGATTGCCGAAGAGCTTCTCACGAAAGGACAGGTGGAGCGCCCTTATATCGGCGTGAGCATGATCGACTTGGAACAAGTGCCCCAAAACTATCAGGAAGGCACACTCGGGCTTTTCGGCAAACAGCTGAATAAAGGCGTTTATATTCGCGAAGTGGCGCAGGGCTCACCTGCTGCCAAAGCCGGATTAAAAGCAGAAGACATCATTATCAGCTTAAAAGGGAAAGAAACCGGCACGGGCAGCGAACTTCGCAATATTCTCTACAAGAATACGAAAGTCGGCAGCACCGTTGACGTGAAGATTATCAGAGACGGCAAGGAAATGACGAAAAAAATGAAACTGACTCAAAAAGAAGAAACATCTTCTTAACAAAAATCCAAGGCAGCCGCCTTGGATTTTTTATATACAGCTGAAACTTCAGGCCTGGATCAGCCGTATGACTTAGTGTACAAAGGAGGATACATACACATGAAACAAACCGGACTTTTGCTGGTCGTTACCGGCCTGATCTTGCTGCAGCTGAGCATTCAGCTTCCTCAGCAAAACGCTGCTTGGGGAATGACGCTGGGTGCAAGCATTTTACTGAACCTTTCGGGAACCGGACTGATCATGCGCTCTCTGCACACGCAGACCGGCCGCAGATGAATGAAAAAAGCCGCGGGACATTCTGTCATCCCGCGGCTTTTATTTCACATAAAAGCACCCGGTCTGGCCGGACAGGGTGTTTCGGTTAAGACATATGCTGGTCCCGATAAATCTTTTCGTTTTTCATGCCGTACGCTTTTTGCACGATATAGAGCGGACGGTCTTTTGCTTCGTCATAAATCCTTCCGATATATTCGCCGATCATTCCGAGCATTAATAGAACGATGCCGCTGAATAACAGCTGTATCACAATCAGAGAGGACCAGCCCGTAATGGTGCTGTTCGTAAACAGCTTCATGTATAAAACGATAAACATATAGAGAAAACCCGCTCCGGACATGATCATTCCCGCATAGCTTGCCGCCTTGAGCGGTTTATGAGAGAACGTTGTGATCCCGTCCATGGAAAGCTTCAGCATTTTTTTAAGCGGGTATTTCGTTTCCCCCGCAAGCCGCTCATCTCGTTCATATTCTACAGCAGTCTGCTTAAAGCCGACCCAGCTGACGAGTCCTCTGACAAAAGGATTTTTTTCTTTTAATCTTTTCATCTCATCACAGACTTTTCTGTCCAGCAGGCGGAAATCTCCGGTGTCGAGCGGAATATCAATATCAGTCACGCTCCGCAGCAGCCGGTAAAACATAGAGGCCGTCTGTTTCTTGAAAAAGGTTTCTCCCTTTCGTTTCGTTCTGACGGCGTACACCACATCGTAGCCTTCTTTCCACTGCTCAATCATATCAAGGATTAATTCAGGAGGGTCCTGCAAATCGGCGTCAATGACGGCGATTGCATTCCCCTCTGCATAATCCATACCCGCTGTGATCGCGATCTGATGTCCGAAGTTTCTGGAAAAATCAATAATTTTCACTCTCGGATCAATCAGACTGTGCTCTCTTAAAATCTCAATACTGCGGTCTTTGCTTCCATCATTGACAAAGATCAATTCATAATGCTCTTTTGTTTGATCCATGACTTCTTTCAGGCGCTGATAGGTTGTCTGAATGACAAGTTCCTCGTTATAAACCGGGACGACTATTGAATATTGAATATGTCTGCTCATGTTTTTTCCTCCTATTCATCAGATTGAAGTTCGTATAGCGAAGCTGACTGATTCATTCCGCCCGGCCCGCCGCTCATTCGGCTGTTTTTACCCGCGGCCTTGCTGCTTTTTGTATCAGCTGGATCACTATTTTTCGTTTTCTGATCTGTGCTTGATTGCCATTTATCTGAAGATACTTTCTTTCCGTTTTTCTCAACCCACTGCACAATATCGTTATTTCCGCCTTTGCCCATTCCGGATGTTAAGAAGTATTTTACTTTCCCTTCTTTTACGAGCTTTTTAAATTGAGTCAGCGTAATGGCCGGGTCAGACCCGCTGAATCCGCCGATCGCCATGACCGCTTTTTTCGTTTTAATAATGTAAGGCGCCGCCGTGTTGGAATCGGTTGCAGCAAATAGATAGTCCGCTCCGGCGTTATGTTTCTCTAAATAGTTGATCAGTTTTGTATTGACAGATGCGTTATCCATTCCCATGCCTTTTCCGCTTGTTGAAGCGAGCTGAGGGCCTGTTTCAGGCAATGAGCTGTTGCCTCCGTACAGAAGCGGTGTGCTCGCCCAATAAATCGGCATGACCATCAAGACGAGAAGGGCTGCAAGTGAAACATAATAACTTAGCGGTTTTTGGCGCTGTTTGAATACGAACAGGGCGATTGCTGCCACTGCGCCGAGAACGCCTGCTCCGATGCTCCAGCCTGCGCCGATTTGATCATTGTAGTTTCTGAGGATAAACAGCTCAAATCCGGTTGTCACAAGAATAGCGGCCGGCAATAGCCAAGTTTTCCATCCCGCCTGCTTGCGGTACAGATGAACGAGGGCGACCCATCCCGCACCGACAAGTGCCGCGATCGGAGGCGCCAGCATAATGAGATAATAATGGTGGAAAAATTCCGCCACACTGAAGAATCCGGCAATCGGCACAAGCCACGCTGTCCAAAAGATCGTTTCCTTCTGTTCTGCTGATAATCGTCTTCTTTCTCTCGCCCCGGCGATCAATAAACCGGCCATTCCAAAAATCGCAAACGGCAGGAGCCAGCTGATCTGATCAGATAATTCCGTTTGGAAAAGGCGCAGCGGACCAGGGGTTCCCGTTCCGAACATTCCTGAACCTGATTGCATTTTCGAGCCGGTGCCTGTACCGCTTTTTCCTCCGCCTCCGCCGCCATCTCCGCCGCTTGGAGGGCCTCCTTGACCGCCGCTTGGCATTTGGCCGTTAGATGGAGGTGCCGTCATACTGCCGGTTTGTGATTTGTCTCCGCTTGCTGACTGGCCAGGCGGTTTTTGCATTTGTGAAGAACCGCCGGAAGAAGACATCTCTTTCGATGCGTTTCCGTCCGGTCCGCCCTGGCCGCCGCCGGAACTTTGCCCTGTCAGCCGCTGAATCCCGTTATATCCGAAAGCCAATTCCAATACGGAGTTTGTCTGGCTGCTTCCGACATATGGCCTTTTGCCGGCAGGAATATTATCAACAATGAGCGGCCATGACAATGAAACGGCTGCTAAAACGGCTAACGCGCTTACCAATGAAATGATTTTTTTCTTAATCGTGGTGTTTGCCGCAATCATATAGAACAGCAAGAAGGCCGGCAAAATCATATAAGCCTGAAGCATTTTTGTGTTAAAGCCTGCTCCGACGACAAAAAATGCCGCCAAAAGCCAGATCAGTCTGCCTTTTCTGATCGCTTTAAAGAGAAGCCATGTGGCGAACAAGAGGAAAAAGACCAGTAAAGCATCGACATTGTTCGTCCGCGCGACCGCTACTGCGATCGGTGTACACGCCATGACAAATGAGGCGATGCGCGCCGCCGTTTTTCCGAACGTCGGCTTTATTAATAAGTACATGAATAGAACTGAACCTACACCCGCCAATGCCTGAGGCAGGATAACGCTCCACCCGTGCATACCGAATATCAGCGCGCTGATCGTTTGAATCTGGTATGTAACAGGCGGTTTATCTACCGTGATAAAACCGGCTGCGTCAAATGAAGCGTAAAAGAAATTATGAAAGCTTTGAAGCATACTCGTTACCGCTGCAGTGTAATAAGGATTCACCGTATCATCATTCCAGATGTTGTACATATTCAAGAATGCGGAAGCGAGTAAAATGAGAATGAAGACTGCGTCTATCTCGCGTTTTTTCATTTTCACCTGTGTTTTCACTCCTTTTGTTTAACTTTGAACAAGTGTAACAACCAAATGTGAAAAATTTATTAATAAACAAAGACAATTATTTTGCCGTTTACAAATAGGTAAAAAGAATGACAAAACGGGTAAAAAAGCAAAAAAAGATGCCCCCGTCAAGCCGGGAGGCATCTGTCATGATTTCTGATTTACTGTATCGGTTTCAGCCGTGCTTCTATTTCAGAACGGCGGTGTTCGAGATAAGGCGGGAGCGCAACCGTTTTGCCTAGCTCTTCAGGTTTTTCATCAACCATAAATCCCGGACCGTCCGTTGACAATTCAAACAGAATTCCGTTCGGCTCCCGGAAGTACAGCGCTTTGAAATAATAACGCTCTACAATGCCTGAGTTGCTGAAACCTTCTTTCGTAATGATGCGGTGCCATAAAGCAAGCTCCTCTTCATTCTGAACGCGGAAGGCCACATGGTGCACGCTGCCTTTTCCAGGACGCTCGCGCGGAAGATCGTTTCTTTCAATGAGATGGACTTCTGTACGCGCGCCTCCGTTTCCGGATTCGAGCACCGTAACCGTGCCCCGGTCTTCATGCGTTTCTTTCCCGATTTCAGTGAAGCCCAGCACATCGGTTAACACACGCAGCGTCGGTTCTGCATACGGGACGGTCAATTCAACGGGACCAAGACCGCGGAAAGAATATTCTTCCGGTATGCCGCTTTGCTTCACCGCTTCACCGATGTCTTTTCCTTTTTCGTCAGCTGTCAGCACAAGCCGCTGTCCTTCATGATCCCAAAAAGCGAGTGTCTCTCTGCCCGCTATTGTCATGATGTCGCCATGAGCGACCTGATGCTCTTCGAATCGTTTTTTCCAATATTGTAGCGCTTGTGCTTCCGGGACACGCAGGCCGATTGAAGAAATACTGTTTGTTCCCGCATGAAACGGCGCGATCCGCGGAATCTCGAAAAACGTCAATTCCGATCCCGGATTGGCTGATTCATCACCGTAAAATAAGTGATACATCGTCGGTTCATCCTGGTTTACCGATTTTTTCACAAGCTTCAGCCCCAGGATATTTCGATAAAAATCTAAATTTTTCTGCGCATCAGCCGTCAATGCTGATACATGGTGTATTCCATTAACTTTCATTATGTTATCCTCCAGTCAATTATCTCGATTTCGAGATATTTTATATATACAATTTATGTTATCCAGATCGTAAAGTCAACCCATCTGCTTCACAGACGGTCTGCAGACTGCCGTTCTCAAAATAACGAACTTTTGATATTAAAAAAACCATTAACGTTCGCTTTTAAAACGGTATTTTTTCCTTCTCAAAAGCATAAACCTTTATCTTTTAGGCAAAACACCAAAATCAGAAAATTTATTTTATTCGCGTTTCAGCAATTAGGGTTTACAATATGGAAAATAGTTTTTTCAGCATAACGATTTTACATCTGGAGGGAAAGGATATGCAGATTGAAGAGAACGGACTTAAAAAAGAGATCGGCCTTACCATCGCCCTCTCACTTGTTATCGGCACCATCATCGGTTCCGGCGTATTTATGAAACCAGGCGCCGTGCTTGCCTACTCCGGTGATGCGAAAACCGCGCTTATCGCGTGGCTGTTAGGAGGCATTTTGACGCTTGCCGGCGGCTTGACCGTTGCGGAAATCGGCACTCAGATTCCGAAAACGGGCGGACTTTATACATATCTAGAAGAAGTGTACGGCGAATTTTGGGGCTTTTTGTGCGGATGGGTTCAAATTATCATTTACGGCCCCGCCATTATCGGAGCAATCGGCTTGTATTTCGGCTCCTTGATGGCGCACTTGTTCAATTGGGATTCCGGCTGGTCTAAATTGATCGGGATTTCAGCCGTTTTGTTTTTAAGCATCATTAACATTATCGGAACGAAATATGGCGGCATCGTCCAGGGAATTACGACTGTCGGCAAATTGATTCCGATTATCTGCATGATCGTGTTCGGCCTTTGGAAAGGCGATCAGCATATTTTCACAGCCGTCACAAGCAGCATGTCGGACATGAATTTCGGCGCTGCCATACTGGCCACCTTGTTTGCTTATGACGGATGGATTCTGCTTGCGGCACTCGGCGGCGAAATGAAAAATCCGGAAAAGCTGCTCCCGAGAGCGATGACGGGCGGACTGCTGGTCGTCACCGCCATTTATCTTTTCATTAACTTTGCGCTGCTGCACATTCTTCCTGCGACCGACATCGTCAAACTCGGTGAAAATGCGACCGGCACCGCTGCCGGAATGCTGTTTGGCGACATCGGAGGAAAATTGATCAGCGTCGGAATCATCGTCAGCATCTTCGGCTGTTTAAACGGAAAGATTCTCGCTTTTCCGCGTGTCTCGTTTGCGATGGCGGAACGGAAACAGCTGCCGTTTGCCGGGCAGATTTCGCGGGTGCATCCGACGTTCCGCACCCCGTGGATTGCCGTGTCATTTCAGATCGCGCTGGCCATTATTTTTATGATCGCCAGCAATCCCGATAAGCTGTCTGAAATCTCTATTTTCATGATTTATATTTTTTACGTCATGGCCTTTTTCGCCGTGTTTATCCTCAGAAAAAAAAGCGGCGGAAAACCGCGCGCCTACAGCGTGCCTTTGTATCCGATCATTCCTGTTTTGGCCATCGCGGGTTCACTGTTTGTGCTGATCAGCACGATCATTACAGATACACTGAGCTGCGTGCTGTCCCTCTTGATCGGCCTCGCCGGGCTGCCGCTTTATTTTTGGCTGAAAAACGGCAGAAAAAACTGACAAAAACGGTTCCTTTTACGGGAGCCGTTTTTTTTCTGGCAAAATCACGTGCAAAAGTTGACAGCAAATTCACATCTTTTGTTATACTTTTTAAGCAAGATGTCTGAATTCGAAGTATGTTACGTTTTTTTGGCGAAGTGGGTAACATAAGAAAAACAGGATGAGACACGTTTTTACGAAAAAATCAAGAGGCGTTTTTTTCGACTTTATCTGTTTTTTTTCGACAAAAGGCTATATAATAATTTGATGTGTGCATTGTCTCATTCAAACAATGGAGGGTTTTTAATGATAAAAAGAAAAAAAGATAAGTTCTCACTCCTTTTAACAGAAATCGCAAAAAACATAGACGAAACCGCAGAATATTTTGTCAACTTTAAAGTGACGAACCAGACGACTTTAAAGGAATTTGCCGATACGTTAAAAGAGTTTGAAACAAAAGGAGATAATCATGTTCATGTCATGATTAAAGAGCTGAACAAAGCTTTTATCACTCCCATTGAACGTGAAGACATCCTTGAGCTGACAAACAGCCTCGATGACGTGCTTGACGGAATCGAACATTTTTCAGCAATGATGGAGATTTTCTCGATCACTTCTTCCGATGAGCATATCGATAAGTTCAGCGGATACATCAGAGAGTGCGCGAAGGAAATTTTAATCACGATTGAGCTGCTTGCAGAAAACCGATTGAAGGACATTCACCCTCACGCCATTAAAATTAAGGAATACGAGCACAGCTGTGATAACCTGCACCGTAAATCATTAAAAAATCTGTTCGGCACAGAAACCGATCCGATTAAAGTGATTCAGTACCGCGAGATTTACGAAACGCTTGAGGAAATTGCCGACTCTTGTCAAAGCGTTGCCAATAACCTTGAAACCATTATTATGAAAAACGCGTAACGAGGGGTTATAATGGATACTCTATTACTTTTAACGATATTAATTGTCATATGCGCTTTGGTATTTGACTTCATTAACGGATTTCACGATACCGCAAACGCAATCGCCACCTCAGTTTCGACAAAAGCGCTGAAGCCGCGGCACGCAATCGTCATGGCCGCCATCATGAACTTTCTCGGAGCGATGACATTTACCGGTGTGGCGAAAACCATTACAAAGGACATTGTGAATCCTTATACATTAGACAACGGGTCAGTTGTCATTCTGGCGGCTCTACTCGCCGCAATCGCCTGGAACTTGATCACATGGTATTTCGGCATTCCGAGCAGCTCTTCACATGCGATTATCGGAGCGATCGCCGGAGCGGCCATTGCAGCGTCAGGTTTTGCAACGCTTAATTATAAAGGGTTCATTAAGATTCTCGAAGCACTTATTTTATCACCGATCATCGCCTTTGTTCTCGGCTTTATCGTATATTCGATCGTGAAGCTGATTTTTAAAGACAGCAATCTGGCGAAAACAAATAAACGTTTCCGCAGAGTGCAGATTTTGACGGCTGCCATTCAGTCCTATACACACGGAACGAACGACGCGCAAAAAGCGATGGGTATCATTACGATGGCGCTTATGACGGCCAATTTACATAAAAGTGATGCCATTCCTTTTTGGGTGCAGCTCTCTTGTGCCCTGGCAATGGGTCTCGGCACATCCATCGGCGGCTGGAAAATCATTAAAACCGTCGGCGGAAAAATTATGAAAATCCGTCCGGTAAACGGCGTATCTGCCGACTTAACCGGCGCAGCCATTATTTTCGGGGCCACGTTTATTCATCTCCCTGTCAGCACGACGCACGTCATTTCGTCTTCCATTCTCGGTGTGGGCGCTTCCCACCGCGTAAAAGGCGTAAACTGGGGAACGGCTAAACGGATGCTCATTACATGGGTCATCACCCTGCCGATTGCAGGTACACTCGGCGCCATCGCCTTTTTCATCTTAGATCTGTTTTTCTGATGACATCCGCTTCTTTACAGAAGCGGTTTTTTTTGTGACAGGAAAATGATGTCATGACATAGAATGAACATAGCAGACCATTTTTCAAATTGTGAGGGATGCTCATGCTTTTGTTTTTTCAGATTATGGTGTGGACGATGGCTGCCGCACTCATTTTATATGTGTACGCATCCTGGCGGTATGAGGCAAAGGTAAAAGAAAAAATGTTTGCCATCCGTAAAACGTGGTATTTACTATTTGTACTGGGCTCCATGGTCTATTGGACATATGATCCTGAATCGCTCTTTGCCGCATGGAGACAATATTTGATTGTTGCCGTCTGCTTTGCCCTTATTGATGCGTTTATCTTTTTGAGCGCGTATATCAAAAAGCTCGCCGGCAATGAATTAGAGACGGATACGCGGGAAATTTTAGAAGAAAATAACGAAATGCTTCACTCCTATCTTGAAAAACTGAAAACCTATCAATATCTGTTGAAAAATGAACCGATCCATGTATATTATGGAAGTACAGAAGCTTATGCGGAAGGCATCAGCAGACTGCTGGCCGCTTATGCCGAAAAAATGAATGTCACGGCTTCCTTGTGCGACTATTCCGCACAAGCGGATAAGGACCGCTTGACGGAGCATATGCCTGATGCGGCGGACGTTCAGTCCCGTCTTAACCGTAAAGACGTCTACTATGATCAAAAAGGCAGGCTTGTGCTTATTCCGTTTACAGTCCAGAACCGCCATTACGTGATCAAACTCACGTCGGAAAACCTGTTGACGGAATTCGATTATTTGCTTTTCACATCGCTAACGAGCATTTATGATTTAATGCTGCCAATAGAAGAGGAAGGTGACGGTTAAATGGAGCAGGCATTTCAAAACGGGCAGCCGGAACAAAGAGCGAAACCGTTCAAAATGTTTAAAAAACGTTCAATGACAAGTATCGCAAGTTACCAGGTCAGCCCTCATACCGCCAGAATTTTCAAAGAAAACGAGCGGCTGATTGACAAGTATAAACAAAAAAAAGCTTGATTACACTAAGGACAGGAGACACGGCTCTTGTCCTTATTCCTTTTTTTCCTTATCTTTCATATAATAAAACCAACAAAGAGATGCGACAGGTGATGATGTGAAGAAAATTGTCAGGCGCGTAAAGTTTGTGGATTACGGACGCTTCGGGCTTTCCGCTTATTCGCTGAGGATGCGGGCGAGGAATCTCAGGCTATTGAACCGGTTAAAAAAGAAAAAAGGCTGAATCCCGCAATGTGAACGGGACTCAGCTTTTTTGTTAAAGCTGCATCAGAATTTTCGCTTTTACAGCGGGACCGTAGACGCCGTCAGACGTCAGTCCGTTTACAGATTGGAAGCGGGCCACGGCATCTGCGGTTTTCGGACCGTAGATACCGTCAATTCCGTTATTGACAGCTCCTTTTTCAGGATAGAAATAAAGCGCGGCGAGCGCGTTTTGCACCTGGTATACCTTTTCGCCGGACGTGTACGGCTCTGTCAGCTGAATCACCTCGTCCGGAAGAGAATACAGTGCTTCAACCGGCGGGCTGACGATCAGTACTTGTCCGACTTTAATCAGGTTCGGGTCAGCGATGTTATTCCATTTCTGCAGATCGGCCACGCTGACGCCGAATTTCCGCGCGATCGCTGACAGCGTATCTCCTTTTTGGACGGAATACGTCTGTCTTTCCCCAGAACCGATTCCCGCTTTAAACTCATCCCATGTATCCAACAGTCTTCTCGGACAAAGCTTTCCTGACCAATGCTTGTGCGCAACGACGTTTGCAAGCGGAATGCCGTGCGAGGTCATTAATGTGCGGATGAGCCATTGGGCGTTTGCCACGGCCTGTGAAAAGTTGCCGTCTGCGTTTTCACAAATTTCAATACCGATGGATTTACGGTTGCCGTCCCCGTTTCCGTCACCGGCATGCCAGCCGTTTTCGTTCAGCGGAAGATGCTGATAAATTTCCGTATCATCGACTGTGAAATGCCAGCTTGTCGGTGTATCAGGATTTTTCACATAGCTTGCGTGACTTTTGGCATTAGCTCCGACTGCGGTATTGGCTGTATTGTGCACCGTAATGTAAATCGGTGTCATTGCATAGCCTGGGCGGTTATTGTTTCCTGCCGGGATAAAATCCTGTGTGATTTTTACCATATTCTCATCTCTCCTATTTCGATAAATTGTTTATTTTTAATAAACCCTGCTGTTTTTTCCCTTTTGCTGTAACGTAATTGTTTTTAAACCAGGCGGCGGCAGTCGTTATGATTGTAAAAACGGCCGACCCGGCGGCATACAGCGTATCTGCAAGCTGGCTGACCTGGTCCTCCTGAATATTCAGCGGCGATTTGCCGAACATCAGCAAAGTTTGATTCAATAAAGCAAGCAAAAGAAGCACCGTCCTGACGACCGTGCCTTTGTCCGCGAATTTCATATCGGTTTCCCCCTTACTTTTGCAGCAGATTGTACATGATGGCGATGGCTCCGCCAATGACGCCCGTGCAGATTGCTGTCACGATCGCTCCTGTAATGGTCCGCTTAATCCATGTTGTGTTTTCGTCAATTTTGTTCAGTTTTTCGTTCAGCGTCATGATTTGCTGATCCTGCCGGTCGGATACCCGCTCTAATACGGCCACCCGCTGTTCAAGCACCTTTTGTTCACCTTTGATGCCTGCGAATTCTTTTTGCACCGCTTGTTCATCCAGAAGCACTTCAGCTCCCCCCTCTTACATTGTTCTCACCTCCCTTCGGAAGCTTCATTCTTACGAAAATGCCGTGCCTTTGATAGAAAGGCTCCCGCCGGAAATGCTTTTGATTTCCATGACGATTTCCTTAAAGCCGGCAATATCAAATGACCACACTTCTTCTGTGCCTGACGTACCGGCGGCTGATGTCCCGTCATCAGACTTGATTCCTCTGATCGGCACGTTTTTTCCCGAGATGGATCTCCCCCAAAACGCGACATGGCCCGACTCAGCCGTGCCGGTGATTTCGACGAGAAGTTTTTTCCAAGCGCCCGCCGAGAAGATGCTTCCCTCGCCCGCCTCTGCTGCATTTTCATGAAAAATCACGTCTGTATATGAAAACGCCATATCACCGCCCGAACCGACAGATTGGTATAAAACAAATTCGGACTGCTTTTGATTTCCGTTTTCAAAACGGAACCGGTAATATCGTTTTGTCAGGCAGACCCACCCCGAAGCGGTCAGCACTCCGCCTTTTACTGCGACAGAATGTGAAGCTGTCCACGAATTGTTATCCTCGCTCTCTTCGATAAAAAGAGTTCCGCTGCGGTCCGAATAAGCCCACCCCTGTGCTCTGTTTATTAAGACGGCTCCTAAACGGTCTTGTCCGAATTGGCTGTAAACTTCAATCGCTTCTAGCGGCGTATTGGTAAGAAGCTCTGCCATTCCGGACAAATCAGCAACCGGTGTGACATAATCGTTTTTGTTACCGCGATAAGCTTTTACTGCGCCGGGTCTGCCAAGTTGATCGGCGGGAAATTCAAATGAATGCTTTTTCATCGGCCGTCCTCCTTTTCTCATTTACTAAAAATGACAAATAAAAAAAGCCGTTTGGCTTATGACACAGCATTTTTATAATTTTCGTATGTTTCACCCGTTATTTCTTGAAATTCCTCAGGCGTGATATACTTCGCGGCCACACCTTCAGCCAGATCTTCGGCAGAGCAGTCATCATAGCCCATAGCTTGTTTTACCATTTCTATTGAGGCCCACTTATAAAACAAAGCGTAAACCCAAAAGTTAAGTCTCTTCATTTTTTCATTCTCCTTTTACGTTTAATAATTCTAATTTTAAAGACGCTAATTGCCTGCCGAGTGACTGCTGCGCTTGTTCGGCTGCTTTTCTGGCCAATTTCTCATTCGCCAGCTGTCCGCCGAGGCCTGCAAGCTGGTTTGAATCGGGAGCCGTATCTTTTTTTAAGCTGTCTTTATATGCTTCGTCAGCCGTTTCCACCCATTCTTGTTTCTCTTCATCAAAAAATGGGCGCCACATGCCTTCGCCGTTTATTTCCGGCGGAAAGTCCGCAGCGTTAGGAGGCATCATATAATCTCCTGTCTCAGAATCCGGATAAAGCTCAACCGGAGTGCCTGTATAAATGTTGTCATTGTCATACGGAAATATTAATTTCATATTCTCGCTCCTTTACGTGAGTGCCAAAACAAGGTCAATATAATAACCGTTCACGTTATTTTCTATATTGGCCATAATTCCCGTCAGCTTCATATCTCCATTAGAATAAATAATAAATTTGCTGTAACCGGTGGTGCCGCTGGCTGCAACCATCGTCACAACGCCTTTGGCCGGCGCACAAGAGGATGGCACACTCCCGAATACCACTTCTCTGTCCGTAAGAACGTGTCCGTTCAGGTGAAGGGTGTTTCCCACTTTGCGGTATTGAAGCGGCCTGTCTCCTGATTTAGCGCCATTTTTATAAGGAACATTGATCCAAGGTACATTCTCAGTATCAAGTTCAGTAACGAGGCGCCGCCAGCCCTGCCAGCCCAAGTTCAAATCCAAATAGTTCGTGAACATATTATTTTTATAATCGACGGCAATGACATACCCAAACGTTCCCTTTCCCTCACTGTCAAGAGAGGTAAAATGAAACATGCCGCGGGTCGAAGCGTTGCTCGGACTGTTTGCCGCTTTGCCGGTTGAATAAAAGGTGCCGAACGCCCTGCCGTTTTTAACGATTTTTTCAAGAAAGTTATCATCATCACCAATTGTAAGAAGATAGCCGCCGTTATCGTTTGTTATTTTCGAAAGCTGTGCGCCGTTCCAGATATTTTTATCCGCCTGTGTGACATGGATGTCTTTTTTATTGGCGTGAGCGTCTACTTTTGCTTGAGAGCCTGCATCTGTTTCTCTTTGGCTCCATTCCGACCATACGCCTTTAGTGCTGAAACTTCGGACGTATATGGGATTTCCGGCGGTCACTGTGTCTATAAACATTTGGACAAACGTCGGTGATGCTCCGCGGGTTCTTTGCATTACAATTAATTGTCCGTATTCCGCAGGCTTATTTTCCGTATGCTGAACTGATATATAGTAGATACCGGACGTTTTTATATTGTCTAAGTTTGTTTCCGTTACCGTTTTAGCATTCCCGTCATTGTCAGTCAGATTGAATAACTGCCCTGCATTCCATTTGTCTTTGTCAGACTTGGTTACATGAAGATCTGTTTTGTCGGCATGCTCATTTACTTTTGCTTGTGCTCCGGCAGCTGTTTCAAATGGCATCCATTCCGTCCAGATGCCGTTTTTCAGCGTTTTTCTCCAAAATCCCCCGTCATCTGAGAAAGCGGCCGCCTCTCCGTTATTCTTTGAAGAATAAAGGTATATACCCTCTGACGGTTTAGGCGGGGTATTTACTCCAGTTGCAGCCGCTGAGAAAGTAAAGGTCTTATTCTGGCTGGCAGCGGTCTGATGAAAATCCTGTCCGTCAGAGATATCAATAAAAGCGGAGCCATTATCTTTTGTCATTTTAGACAATTGCCCGTTATTCCACTTCTGGCGCTCTTCCTTCGTCACATGCCGGTCCAGATCTTGATTGTGCTGATCAAAATCTTTCTTTGCTGCCTGCTGGACATTGTCTACGTTTCCGAGACCGATTTGCGCCTTTGTCGTTTTGTGCGGGTTGTTCATGTCGTTTTTATGGGCCGCCAGATCCGTGTGTGCGTCATTTATGCCTTTTTCCCAGCGGTTGACGTCATCTTCGTTAATCGGATCGTCCGGAAGCCAGTCTGTTTTTTCTTCGTAAGCCATCGTTACACCACCTCAAAGGTAAATCTTAAATCAAGCGTTCTGTTATTACTGAGATCTAAATTTGTTTTTCGTTCTGTGATGACGCTTCCTGTTTCGTCAAGCATCTGCACGGTTTCAATGTGTTTGACGTCTTCTTCCCTGCGTGTGAGAACGGTGACTGCGGCATCTTTTACGGAAATGTCCGCAATTGGAGTTTCTTTTCCGTTTAACAGCACTTTTGTGATCCTGTTTTTCAGATCGGCTGCGGCACGCTGTCTGTAAGCGGCTGATATCATGGTAAGACCACCTCGTTATTGTTGAGTGTGACGGAATAACCGACCTTCAGTTCACTGACTTTTCGGTATCTCCGATTGTTGAGAATGACCCGGTCTTTGATTTCCAGTGTTTCGTTTAATGCGGCTCTCAGTGTATACGCCAAATGAGCGGGTTTGATTTTTTCAAGCGTTTCAATCAGCTCGTTCATGTGCTGCAGGTCATCAAGCCCGATATCGGCATAAAAACGATACTGCCCCGGAAACATCCGAACGTAAGCTGACGGATGTTTTAAAAAACGGTTTAGCGCCTGCTCGATCGCTTGATGTGTGATGGGCGGAATATTCGACATCTTTGAAATCAGCCTGAGCCGTCTCATATCCTCCGTGTCACCTGATTCCCGCGGTATTTTTAATATTTTTTCCCAGCGGTCAAGCCCCCACGTCGCCGTCGTGATAAAGAGCTGATCTGTCAAATCGAAAATATCGTTATTCTGCCGCTCAAACTCAGGAGCTTCCGCCTCAAGCAGTTGTGCCATCTCCTTTAATCGGGTTAAAAACGGCGGGAGGTACGCCGTCATCTCATCGAGTCTGCTCAAGGATTATCACCTCTTTGAGTTTAGGAATTTCCACGTCACTGAGCACGAGGTTTTCCGCCGCACCGTTCATTTTGATATCGGCGTAGTCACTGACGGATGCCGAGTTATAAACGATGTTGTTTATTTGTGATAAACGGACGGTGTTTTCTTCGAAGGCCATTTTCTTAAATAAATTCAGGACGCCTTTTTCAATCTCCGCTTTCACGTCATCGATCGAGCTGTTCAGCTCAGGCAGCACGGAAGCGGAGATTTCGATTTCCTTCCATACGGCGCTTTCCACCGTTACTGCCGCTCCGATCGGCGCCTGTCCTTCTCCCTGCCCTTCGTCCGGATCAATATAATCCTTTACTTTCTTGATCAGAATATCTGATGCCGGTTCCAAATTCGCATTTGTGATGACAACCTTCACCGTTCCGGCTCCGTTCCAAAGCGGAAAGATTTTCGCCCTGCCGACGCCGTCAACCTCTTCGGCCCATTGTTTATAATGCTGTTTATTTGCGCTGACTGCCTCCCGGCGGACACGGGTAAAATAGCGCGTCCTTAAGCTGCTGTCATCTTCTTCTTCACGGCCGGGAATTAATATATCGCCCATGACCGCTTTCTCAAGCCCGGGAATCGTATCAAGCGGCAGCAGATTTTGACCTGTAATGCCGGCATTGCCCGCTTCTCCGGCCGTTTCACACTCGAGCGTTCCATCCTCCGTATATTGAAAATACAGGTTATCAACGAAGAAACGGGAGCCTGGCGGAATGGTGATGCCCGCTGTGAATTCTCCGGCTCTGACCGCTTTTGTGGCAGGTGTTCGTTCAATTCCCGCTTCAGCAGCCCGCCTGTCCAGAAATTCTCCCTGAGCCGTATCGGAAAACACGAGCTCCAGCACGGTATCAAGCCAAATATAAGACTTTGCGAGCTCAGCGGCCGCAGGCGCGAGCGCATTGTAAATGACGCTGCCTTCTCTCGTATCAATATCTGCCGTAATGCGCGCCAGCATTCTGTCCATAATGTCGTCAAACGTCTGAGCTTCAAACATCCTCACCCAGCACCTCCTCTATCTCAAGCATGCCCTCATCAGTTTCAACGGTAAAAGAGACGGTGAAGGCATCATCTTTTTTCTCAATCTCAAAATTGGTAACAGCCAAAATACGGTCATCATACAGCAAGGCTTCTTCTATCAGTCTTGGAATCTCCATTTTTTTATAAGCATCCGTCGTGTTCTGATCTGAAAGCACTTCCTGAAGTTCGTTTCCAATATCATGGCTGAAAACCGAATATGAATACCGTTCTGTGTGAAGAGCGATATAGACGAATTGTCTGATTGCGTCCAGTCCGTTTATCAGTTCATTGGTAATCCGGTTGTTTTCAAAATCAATTCGGTAGGTTTGTGAAGTCTCAACGGCCTCACTCGCATCCTCCAAATCTTCAAATTCGATTTCCGGTGTCAGGGCCATTGCACCCGCTCCTTTTAGATTTGATCATGTAAAAAAGCCCTCTTCGGATGATGAAGCGGCTTTAATAGGCTGATATTCTGGTACAGTTCCGTCCGAATGCCGGTTAAATTTTGTCCAGTACAAAGAAAGACTGTCCTCCTGTTAAAGCGGCGGTCATCACCCGATCTCCCGCCTGGAGCTGATCATCTTCTCCGGATCTCAGCCGCTTCGGTACAATGAGTGCATCAGACGGAATCAAAAGTTTGTCGTGATCTTTCAGTTTCAGCTCGAGCGGCGAAACGGAGGTCACTTCGGCCGGCATCAGCTCCACCGGCGCTTCGGCGTCAACCGCTCCGACGGCTAAATGTTTAATGGCATCACTTAATCTCATCAGGATGTCCCCTCCGGAAGTGAATTTTTCTCCGTGACGTCAATCGTCATGGTATGTTTTGTTCCTTGGAATTCATGGCGGTCCGTATCTACATAATAGGTTTTCTTCAGCCCGATTTCCGGAATTGAGATATAGACAGGCAATCCGCTTTCCAACCCAGGAATACCGATCGCCTGTATATTTTTCAGCTCTTTCTTAACGCCTTTTTTCTCAGCCTGCTTCACTTTTGCGCGCTGTTTCAGCTGGGCTTCATTAATGTCGTCAGAAACCGTTTCGGTATACTGCAAAACGCCGAATGTTTTCATGCCCGCGCTGTCTGCGGCGGAAGCCTTCACGGTTTTATTGTCTTTTTGCAGCCGCATGACGACACGGGTTGCGGTGTCATCAATTGAGGTGCTGTATTGATACCCTGTGATATTAACTCCTGTTTCCAGCACCCATATGTCAGACGGCTCCGGCCATTCACGCAAGCCGAGCCTGCCTTTTTCTGAATAGAGCTGATAATTGCGCCCCGTCTGGCTTTTTGTCTGCTTTAACGCTTTTAGCATCATATCGTAAAGGCTTGTATCATTTTTAAAAACGAGTGATTTAATGGTATGGCCTGTGTTGGCAATGGATGTGACGGGAATTTGAAAATCGCTGGCGATCCTTTTCAATATTTGATCGGCGCGCTTGTTGGAAAACACGTAAACGTCCTGGTTTTTCACAAGGTATTGAAGCATATCGTATGCGGTGAAGGCGATGGTTTGCTCATCGGGCGTTCTTGCAAAGACAATGCCGCGGAATAGTTCTTTTCCGTTCCATTTGAACAAAACCGTATCCCCCTCTGATACACCGTAATACGTCTGGCTGCCCTGCTTTACGACAATCGTCGCTTCGATGGAGCGGGGCGCCTGATATCTGTGTCCTTCCAGCGTTACGCTTTCTGTGACAAGCTCGAGCCACTCCGTTTCTTTTATGACAAATAGTTCAATCATCTTTTCACCCGTTTCATTGCGGTATCTTCAGCTTCTGCCCCGGGAAGATCCAATGCCCCGGCTGCCGGATATTCCTTTTGCTGCGCTTAATCATGGCGGTTTTATTCGCGTTCCAGATTTTCCGCCACTCCGTGTGTTTTCCGTAAAACTTACCGGCGATGTCCCAAAGCGTATCCCCTTTTTTGACGGTATATGTTTTGGGTGAAACTTTGGACGGGCGCTTCACTTTCGTTTTTTTCTTTTGTTTGATTTTTCTTGGCGAAGCGGTTTTATATTCTTTTAGTACGATATCAAAATTCCGGTCGCCGATTTCATTGTCACCTTCGCTGTAATTGAAGCTTTCAATGCTGCATGTGACATTAACTTTTGTTCCTGTAATCAAAAACTGAACGGGTTTTTTCGCTTTCATCCATGCTTCAATGGCTGAAATGGCTTTTTCCGGCGAAGGGATGCTTTGATATTCGGCAATCGGGCTGTACCGTTTCGGAAAAAAAGAAGAGAACGAAATTTCTTTCGCTCCCAGTTCTTCGATAAACGTCACCTCTCCAAGTCCGGTGACTTTCACGGAATCATTCTGCACGCTGTTTGCGATATCAATCGCTTCAGGGAGAACGGGAAGCCGGAGCTTGTCCTTCCCCTGAGACAGCCAAAATTCGTAAACAGATTTAGTCAAAAGCAACGGCCCCCTTTGCTCCGGTATAAATGTCTTTTTGCAGTTCATCAATCAGCGCCTGTTTGATTTTGGCGGCGAGGCTGTCGGCGTCCTGTCCGTTATGGAAATGCTGATCGCCGCTGAATTCGATTTTAATTTCTTTTGTTCCCATTTTTTGAACGGTTTGTCCGCCGCCTTTAACGGCTGCGGAAACCGTGCCGGCTGAAAGCGCCGCCGGTTCCGTCTGGGACGGATCGGACACTTCCATGCCGAGCGCTTGAGCGGCTTGTTGCAGCAGATAACGGCCGCGGATGCCCCGCTCTTCAGGGATGATCCACTCCCGTTTGTTCCCTTCGCCGACACGGGCGATCTGCTCCTTGGTAATCAGACCCCCATTGGCATAACCGACGTAAGGGCCTCCATGAGCCATACTTTTAATCCCGGGGACATTGCTGATCGAGCCGTATCGGCTTTTAATATAGCCGATAGCGGCAGCGGCGTTGTGAATTGGATTTCTGATATCATTCATGCCCGGCGCTTTGTGATCTTCAAAGGTGCTCGGAATCGTCTGCATAAGCCCCTGTGATGGGTGTCCGGCTTTGGCGTTGCTGTCCCATAGATTAATGGAATTAGGGTTGCCGCCTGACTCATGCTGTGCGATCGTCATTAATCCCGGAAGCCAGCTGATCGGCGTATTGGTTGCTTTCATTGCGGCCAAAAGCCACTCTTTGACGCTTCCTCCCGCTGCACCCATGCCGGAAAAGGCTGCTGCAAGCGAGCCTGCCTGTTTTTCGGCGTATTTTTTCACGTCAACTGAGCCGAGCCCTTTGACGACGCCGACTGAAGCAAAGCGCCCGAGGCTCATCATGACACGGGAAGGAGAGTGAATATCAAGCTCTTCCCTGAATGCGTCCTCGACTTTTTTGGCCATATCTTTGGCCGCCTGTTTGACTTCGCTTCCTTTTGCAGTCATCCCTGATACGAAGTGTCCGATCAGGCCTGACCCCCAGCCGTTCGCGGAATCTCTTGATTGCACAAACGGTTTATTGATATGTGTGCTTACGTATTGCGACGTTCCCGTATCTTTTGCATTCTGTCCGGCCGAATATCCTTTCACCGTTGCGGCGCCCCATGATGACGATTGATTAACCGCCGATTGATAAGGTGTTTTCACCTTCGTTTTTAAAAATGAATCGGTGCCCGTCGGTGAAGTATTCTGACCTTTGGCATAGCCCGCAACGACTTGCTTTCCGTAACCGGATGAAGACGAAATGAGGGTATTGAACGGCGCTCCGATGTTTTTTTCCTTCCAGCCGTCCATATCCACCGCTTTTTTGCTGATTCCGCTGTCAAAGCCTTCAGTAAACTGTTTGCCGAGTGATGAAGCCGTCCCGGCAAATCCGGAAGAATCCACAGACGCTGCGGCCGATACAGATGCAGAAGAAGAAACACCGCCCGCTCCCGCCGGTGCAGCGGAAGACTGGGCCGAAGCCGCGCCCATATCATCGACAACACGCATGCCGAGCTTAGACGCAGCTTGTGAAAGCAGCATCTTTCCGCGTCCGCGATTGTTGTCAACGGGAATGACAAATTCTTTACCGGCTTCACCGATCCAGGAAATGGTCGGCTTTGTAATGTAGCCGCCCGTGGCGTTTTTGTCCGTTTTCTTTTTATCTCCGCCGCCTCCTGTGACAAAGTTCATTATGCCTGAAATCATTTTGCCGCCGGTTTTATCCCAAATCTTTTTCACCCAGTCGAATGCTGCAGAAAAAGCATCTGATATGGCTGTTCCCACTTTTACAAGAGGTTCTTTTATATGTTTCTCAAACCATCCGCTTAACCCTTTCCATATATCCTTTACCGTATCTAAAGCAGTCTGGAAAGCATCTGATATTCCTTTACCGACATTTTTCACCATGTCTTTCACCGGATTCCAGACAGTATCCATGAACCAGCCGGAAACCGTACTGAAAACAGATTTAATTTTATCCCAAGCTCCTGTGATTTTACTCCAAATGGACGTCGCCACTCCGACGACAGCCGATTTTACGGGCCCCCACACCGTGCTCATAAACCAGCCGGATACGGTGCTGAAGACACCTTGAATCGTCGTCCACGCATTCACGATATTTGACCAGATGCTTGTCGCCACTCCGACGACAGCCGATGAAACCGGCGTCCATACATTTTCCATGAACCAGGATGAAACGCTTCCCCAAGTATCTTGTATTGTTGTCCAAGCACTTTGCGCCGCTTTGGAAATATCATTCCACGTGTCTTTCAAAGCTCCTGAATCAAAGGCCTCTCCCAAGCTGGAACCGCCTAAACTGCCGGCGATGCCGCCTACCGCGCCGCCGATTAATGTGCCTACTCCGGGAACAACGCTGCCGATTGCCGCTCCGGCCGCGGCTCCGGCAAGACCGCCGCCTGCTGAGCCGACCTTCTCTCCTGCATTATCTTTATTGATGCCGGCTAAATCAGTAAGTGATAACAATTCACCTATGCCGGGAATTCCTTTAGCGGCACCTTTTAACCCTTTCATACCGCCTTTTAGCGCCTTTGAATCTCCCAAGCCTTTCAAAAGCGCGCCGATGCCTTTACCTGCCCCTTTTGTTTTCGGCGTGTTTACGGATGCCTGTTTGCTTTCCTTTACGGAGGAACCTCTTTTCGAGGATTTATTTCGCCCTTCGACTGTACTGCTATTGCCCCTCGTCACTCCGGTACAGCAGCAGCAGCCCCCCAAAGCCCCGCCGGTTTTTTTGGCTGACTTTCCTGAAGATTTTGGCGCTGTTACCGTGCGCTGTGAACCCTTTGCCAGATCAGGACGCTTCGGGCCGTTGGAGCCGCCGGCAGTAAGGCCGCCCTTACTCTTTTCTTTTTTCGTGCCGCCTCCTAATAATCCGCCGATATTGAGTTTGCCTAATTTTTCAGCGATTCCTGAAAATATTTTTTCTATTAATTCCCCGGCTTTTTCGATGATTTTGTCCGGGCTGAATTTCTCAAATTTCTTGGCAATCTTGCTGACAATTTTATCAACAAATGCCTCAGCTTTTTCGATGATCGCATCAGGACTGAATTTGCCGAACTTTTTATCAATGCCTCCGAACAGTGAGGATGTAAACTGCTCCACTTTTTCCAAAATCTTATCCGGATTGAGAAAATCGAATTTCTCAGAAATTCGGTCAATCGTGTCATTTACAAATTGTTCGGCGCGGTCGATTAGCTTATCAGGACTGAATTTACCGACAACGTCGTCGACTTTCTTCATAAACGAATCAGTAAAATGATCCAGCTCTTTCAATATGGTCTCCGGACTGAATTTGCTGACAACGTCATCTATCTTTTTCATAAATGAATCAGTGAATTTATCCAGTTCTTTCAATATGGTCTCCGGACTGAATTTACTCACAACCCCGTCTACCTTTTTCATAAATGAATCAGCGAATCTATCCAGCTCTGCTAAAATCGTCTCCGGGCTGAATTTGCTTGCGATTTCGTTCACTTTCCCCATGAATGAGGTCGTGAATTTATCCAGTTCTGCCAAAATCGTTGCCGGGCTGAATTTGCTCGCGATTTCGTCTACTTTTCCCATGAATGAGCTCGTGAACTTGTCCAATTCTGCTAAAATCGTCTCCGGGCTGAATTTGCTTGCGATCTCGTCCACTTTTCCCATGAATGACGTTGTGAACTTATCCAGTTCGGT